>NZ_JANQKD010000122.1 GCF_028281305.1 Pelagibius sp.
GGGCCTTACCAAGAAAGAAGCGCTGCGCTGCAAGAACATGTGGGCCCTTGGGCTGGTCTATTGGATGTTCGGGCGCCAGCGCAAGGCGACCCAGGACTGGCTGAATGCCAAGTTCGCCAAGCGGCCGGAGATTGCGGCGGCCAACATCGCTGCCCTGAACGCGGGTCATGCGTTTGGCGAGACGGCGGAGATGGGCGAGGATCTGGCGGCCTTTTCCGTGCCGGCGGCCAAGATCGCGCCCGGTCTCTACCGCAACATCACCGGCGCGGAAGCGCTCTCCTGGGGCCTGGTCGCCGGTGCGGCGGCCGCAGAGCTGAAACTCGTTTTCTGCTCCTATCCCATCACCCCCGCCTCCTCGCTGCTGCACTCCCTTGCCGGGCTGAAGGACCACGGTGTGGTCACCTTTCAGGCCGAGGACGAGATTGCCGCGGTCTGCGCCGCCATCGGCGCTTCTTATGCCGGCGGCGTCGGGGTGACCTCCAGTTCCGGCCCGGGCGTGGCCCTGAAGACCGAGGCGCTGGGGCTTGCCATCTCGGCCGAGCTGCCGCTGGTGGTCGTCAACTCCCAGCGCGCCGGCCCCTCGACCGGGATGCCGACCAAGACCGAGCAGTCCGATCTCTACCAGTCGGTCTTCGGGCGCAACGGCGACAGCCCTCTGGCGGTGCTGGCGGCGCGTTCTCCGGCGGATTGTTTCGAGGTGGCGATGGAGGCGGTGCGCCTGGCCACCCGCTACATGACGCCGGTGATTCTGCTGAGCGATGGCTACATCGCCAACGCGGCCGAGCCCTGGGCACTGCCCGACGTCGACTCCCTGCCGCGCTTCCCGGTCAGCTTCGACATCGACCCGGAAGGCTTCCATCCCTTCCGCCGCGATGCCGGGACCCTGGCCCGCAACTGGGCGGTGCCCGGCACGCCCGGCCTGGAGCACCGTATCGGCGGCATCGAAAAGGCCAGCGACAGCGGCAACATCTCCTACGATGCGCAGAACCACCAGCGCATGACCGACCTGCGGCGCGACAAGATCCTGGGCATTGCCGGCGACATTCCCGAGCAGGTCTTCGAGCAGGGCGGCACCGACGACAGCCTGGTGGTGGTCGGCTGGGGGTCCACCTACGGGCCGATCAGCCGCGCTGTCGACAACCTGCGCCAGGAAGGGGTGTCTGTCGCCCATCTGCACCTGCGCCACATCTGGCCGCTGGCGCGCAACCTGGGCGACCTGCTCGCCGCCTTCGACCGCATCCTGGTGCCGGAGATGAACGACGGCCAGCTTGTGACGCTGCTGCGCAGCGAGTTCCTGGTGCCGGCGGAGGGCGTCAACAAGGTGACCGGCAAGCCCTTCAAGATTGCCGAGATCGAGGCGGCCGTGCGCGCCCGCCTGGAGAGCTGAGATGAACGTGACGACACCACCGGTGAAGACGGCGAAGGACTATGCCTCCGACCAGGAGGTGCGCTGGTGCCCGGGCTGCGGCGACTACGCGATCCTGAAGGCGGTGCAGAAGACCCTGGCCGAACTGCAGGCGGAGACCGAGAAGACCGTCTTCATTTCCGGCATCGGCTGCGCCGCGCGTTTTCCCTATTACCTGGCGACCTACGGCTTCCACACCATCCACGGGCGTGCGCCCGCCATTGCCACCGGTGTGAAGCTGACCAATCCGGAGCTCGACGTCTGGGTGGTCTCCGGCGACGGCGATGCGTTGTCGATCGGCGGCAACCACCTGCTGCACGTCCTGCGCCGCAACGTCGATCTTCAGCTTCTGCTGTTCAACAACGAGATCTATGGCCTCACCAAGGGCCAGTATTCGCCGACCTCGCGGGTCGGCACGCGCTCGCCCTCGACGCCGCGCGGGTCGCTGGACACGCCGGTCTCTGCCGGTTCTTTCGCACTGGGCGCCGGCGCGCGCTTCTTTGCCCGTTCGGTCGACACGCAGCAGAAGCACCTGCCGGAGGTGCTGAAGCGGGCACGCCAGCATCGCGGTGCTTCCCTGGTGGAGATTTTCCAGAACTGCATCGTCTACAACGACGGCGTCTTCTCCGGCTTCACCGACCGCGATGTTGCCGCCGATGCACAGATCCTGCTGGAGCACGGCAAGCCCATGCTCTTCGGCAAGGAGCGCACCAAAGGGCTGCGCCTGGCGCCGGGGCGTCTCGCCCTTGAGACGGTCACCCTGGGCGAAGACGGCATCACCGAGGCGGACATTCTGGTCCACGACGAAACGGATCGGACCATGGCCGGCCTGCTGGCAGCCATGGAGCCGCCCCACCTGCCGGTGGCCCTGGGGGTGCTGTACTGTGATCCGGCGCCGGCCAGCTATGAGGCCAGCGTCGTCGGGGAGGTCGCAGCGGCCCAGAAGACGAGCCCAGGCAAGCTGGCCGAGCTGCTCCAGAAGGGCCCGACCTGGACGGTCGACTAGTGCAGACCGCAAGGGCAGACCGCAGAGCGGAACTGCCCGGCCCGGCCGCTCAAGATCGCTTTCCGCTCAGACCAGTTTTCTCAGCAAGGCCATGAACTGATCCTGCTCCTCGGGACTGAGGGGGGCCATGATCTCGCCACCGATGGTCTTGGCGTCCGCCAGCAGGCCGGACACCGTTTCCTGCCCCAGGGGCGACAGGCTCAGCAGCATGCGGCGCCGATCGTTCGGGTCCGGCAGGCGCTCGATCAGGCCGCGCTCCTGCAGGCGCCGGATGACGCCCTGGATCGTCGCCGGGTCCATCGCCGCCAGCCGGCCCAGCCGGTTCTGGGAGAGCCTGCCGGTCTCGTGCAGGCGCGCCAGAGCGAAGAACTGGGTCGGTGTGAGCTGCGCGTCGGCCAGAACCGAGAGGAAGATGGACGAAGCACGCTGGTGCGCGCGGCGCAGCAGGTGCTGAACCTGATCATCGAGGATGAAAGTACGCGCCGGAGCCGACGCCGAAACGTCTGTTTTTTCGGATAAGCTGGACAAGTTGGTCACCCCTAAGGAGTTTCAAAACCGCAGTTAGGCAACCCGATGATCGTCTTTTGCGATTCGTTTGAGTGCCAACAAATCCTCTGCCATAGAAAGTATATAGGCCTGCTCGCGTGATCGTCCAGCGGCTAGAATCAGGCGCCGAGGGCCGGGTCTTCCGGCTCTCACGGCAGGAGATCGGCCTCCAGCAGCCGGCTGGGAAACCAGTCGCTGAGTACCAGGTCGGTCAGGGCCTCGATGTCGGGCGCCAGCAGCCTGTCGTCTTCCAGGAAGGCCGCCCGGGACCGGACAGCTTCCATCGCGCGCGTCAGCTTCGGGGAGGTTTTCAGCGGCCGGCGCAGGTCGATGCCCTGGGCGGCCGCCATCAGCTCGATGGCGACGATATGGCCGACGTTCTGCGCGATGTCGGAGAGCCGGCGCGCGCCATGGGCGGCCATGGAGACATGGTCTTCCTGGTTGGCTGAGGTCGGCAGGCTGTCGACGCTGGCCGGGTGGCTCAGCATCTTGTTCTCAGAAGCCAGGGCGGCCGCCGTCACGTGCGCGATCATGAAGCCGGAGTTAAGGCCCGGTTCGGCGACCAGGAAGGCGGGGAGAGTGCTCATGGTCGCGTCGACGAGAAGGGCGATGCGGCGCTCCGAAAGGGCGCCGATCTCCGCCATCGCCATGGCGAGCATATCGGCTGCAAAGGCCACCGGTTCCGCATGGAAGTTTCCACCCGAGAGCACCTCGCCGCTGTCGGGGAAGACCAGGGGATTGTCGGAGACGGCGTTGGCCTCGACCACCAGGGAACGCGCCGTGCTGCGCATGATGTCGAGGGCAGCGCCCATGACCTGGGGCTGGCAGCGCAGGGAGTAGGGATCTTGCACCCGGTCGCAGTCGAGGTGGGACTGGCGGATCTCGCTGTCGGCAAGCAGGTCGCGCAGCCGGGCCGCGACATCGATCTGGCCGTCATGCCCTCTCAGACTGTGAATACGCGGATCGAAGGGCGTGTCGCTGCCCAGCGCCGCGTCGACCGAGAGGGCGCCAGCGGCCAGCGCCGCGGCGAAGATGCGCTCGGCCTGAAACAGCCCGTGCAGGGCGAGCGCCGTCGAGACCTGTGTGCCGTTAAGCAGGGCGAGCCCTTCCTTGGCGGCGAGCTCGATCGGGGCCAGGCCCCGTTCGGCCATCACCGCGGCGGCCGGGCGGATTTGACCGCCCTGGGGGCCGCCCTGGCGGATCTGCCCCTCGCCCAGCAGCACGCTGGAGAGATGCGCCAGGGGGGCGAGGTCGCCGGAGGCGCCGACCGACCCCTTGGCGGGAATGACCGGGTAGAGCTCCTCGTTCAGGTGCAGGGCCAAGCGGTCGATGACCTCGGCGCGGATGCCCGAGTGGCCGCGCGCCAGAGCATTGATCTTGGTCAGCAGGATCAGGCGGACAACACGGTCGTCCAGGGCCGGGCCGACGCCGGTGCTGTGGGAGCGCACGAGCCGGCTCTGCAGCTCGGCGACCTGATCGGCGGAAATGGTCTGGCGGGCCAGGCTGCCGAAACCCGTCGTGATGCCGTAGACCGTGCGGCCTTCGGCGACCACCGCCGCAACGGTCTCCGCCGAGGCGCGGATTGCGTCGTAGCTCGCCGGCGCCAAGCCCAGCCGGCGCGGCGTTTCCCACCAGCCGCGGAGGTCCTGCAGTGTCAGTGTACCTGCCGTGAGCGTAAGGCGTTCCCCCGACATGCCGTCATCGGACACAGGCGCGTCCCTCCCTTTCAAAGTTGTATATACAACTTTTCTCGTCATAGCATCCTTTGCGGCGGCCATAAAGCGCCCGATGCCGGCTGGGTGGACCTCTCCGGATCTGCAGCGAAGACCTGAACTTGGTGGAAGCACCACGATCTTCAATTGTAGGACCTTTGACCCAAAAACCCGCTAAATCCTTGAAATTATGGCCAAGCACAGCAGTCGGAAATACCAACTATGAGTAATCATTTCGTCCGTGCTGCTCGTCAAAAAGTCTCCTAAATACAGGCACTTAGCTTAAACGGTTGTTTAAGGGGTCCGTCGTTAGCTTCCGCTCATTCAAGACCACTTGCTCATGGGGATGTTCAATGTCGATCAGGGCCGTCCGATCGTTTGGGATCGCGCATCGCATATCGATGCTGATTGCGCTGTCTGCCCTTGGAATGGTGTTTGTTGCCGGCATCATGCTGGTTGATCTGCGCTCTTCGCTGGTGGACCAGAAGCGCAACGAGTTGCGCCAGCTCGTCGAAAGCGCAGTTGCCATCGCCGCCGCCTATCATCAGCGTGCCGAGGCCGGCGAGCTTTCGACGGAGGAGGCGCAACGCCTGGCGCTGACCGCGATCGGGGATATCCGCTACAACGGCAATGAGTACTTCTGGGTGAACGACCGGCAGTCGGTCATGATCATGCATGCCGTCAAGCCGGAGCTGAACGGCAAGGATCTGAGCCAACTGAAAGACAAGGCCGGTACCCAGATCTTCGTCGAATTCAACAGGGTCGTCAGCGCGCAGGGCGCCGGCTACGTGCGCTATCTCTGGCCCAAGGCGAACAGTGATGTGCCGGTCGACAAGGAGTCCTACGTCAAGGGTTTCGATCCCTGGGGCTGGGTCATCGGCACCGGTGTCTATATCGATGATCTGAAGGCGGTCTTCTGGCAGGAGGCCATGGTCGTCGCCGGTACCATCGCCGCCATCCTGGCCGGCATTGCCGTCATCTCCGTGTTCATCGCCCGCAGCATTACACGTCCCATCGCCGGCATGGTCGGCAGCATGCGCGCGCTGGCGGCGGGCAATCTCGATGTCGAGGTTCCCGGTGCCGGGCGCCGTGATGAAATCGGCGAGATGGCAGATGCGGTGGAGGTCTTCCGCAGCAATGCGCAGGAACAGAAGCGCCTTGAGCAGGAGAACCGCGACGCTGCCGCACGGTCTGACGAAGAAAAGCGCGCCGCCATGCGCCAGCTTGCCGACGGCTTCGAGGCCAGTGTGAAGTCGGTCGTCGATTCCGTTTCGGCGACCGCCGGCACCATGCAGGGTACGGCACAGTCGATGTCTGCGGCCGCCGACCAGACCGAAGAGCAGGCCCGCGCCGCCGCCACCGCTTCGGACGAAGCCTCGGGCAACGTTCAGACCGTGGCCTCGGCGGCGGAGGAGCTTTCCGCGTCGATCGAAGAGATCGGGCGTCAGGTCACCCGCTCATCGCAGACGGCCGGCAAGGCGGTGGATGACGCACGCGGAACCAACGGCAAGGTCGAGGGGCTGGTCGACGCAGCACAGAAGATCGGCGAGGTCGTGAAGCTGATCTCCGACATTGCCGAACAGACCAACCTCCTGGCGCTCAACGCCACCATCGAGGCGGCGCGCGCGGGCGAGGCGGGCAAGGGCTTTGCCGTGGTGGCCAACGAGGTGAAGTCCCTGGCCACCCAGACCGCCAAGGCAACGGAGGAAATCTCCCAGCAGATTGCCGAGATCCAGACCGCCACCACCGATGCCGCTGCGGCCATCCGCTCCATCGGCGAGACGGTCGAGCAGATCAACGAGATCGCCGGCTCGATCTCCGCGGCGGTGGAGCAGCAGGGCGCTGCTACCCAGGAGATCGCGCGCAATGCCCAGCAGGCCTCGGCCGGCACGCAGCAGGTCGCCGGCAACGTGGCTTCGGTCACCAAGACCGCCGGTGAATCGGGGACCTCCGCCAGCGAAGTGCTGAGCGCCGCTGGCGAGCTCTCGTCCCAGTCGGATGCTCTGCGCCGCGAAGTCGAGCAGTTCATCGCCAAGGTGCGGGCCGCTTAGCGCGGCCTCGAACGCGAATCCATTCTCTCAAGCGGGTCCCGGCTTTGCCGGGGCCCGCTTTGTTTGGGGCACGTCTTGCTTGCGGCTTCCGGCCTCCGCGACACTATTTGTCGGTTGGGGGACAGCGCTTGTGCGGTGTCGCGCCAAGCTTGAGTCTGCGCAAGCGGCCCTCGGGCCGTCGGAACGGCGGGAACGGACGGGTTCTGGATGACAGGCAAGCGGCGGGCAGGATCTGAGAACAAGCGGTCGGGCGGCCGGCGCGGCGCGGCGCGGCGCAGGACGGCTTCCGCCGAGCGCTCCTCGGCCGCCGTGGTCCCGGCCGGACTTTCCGGAGGCGCCTATCGTCCTCTGCGGCAAGGCGATGTGGAACGGATCGTCGGGGCGGCGATGGAGGTGCTGGAGCGCACCGGCATCGAAGTCCATCCCAGTCCCTGCCGCGAGGTCTTTCGGGCGGCCGGCTGCCGCGTCGACGACGATGCCAACCGCGTCTTCATCGGTCACCGGCTTGTCGAGCGGGGCCTCGAGACTGCGGCCCGCAAGGTTCTCCTCGCCGGGCGCAGCCCGCAGCATGATTTGGAACTGGGCGGGCAGCGGGTCTACATGGGCACCGGCGGCCAGGCGGTGAAGATCCTCGATCTCGACGGCACCGTCCGCGAGACCCGGCTGAGCGACAACTACGACATCGGCCGTCTCTGCGACACCCTGGAACACATCCATTTCTACATGCGCCCGGTGGTGCCGCGCGACCTGCCGAACGAGCAGATCGACATCAACCAGTTCTACGCCTGCCTGGCAGCCACCGATAAGCACGTGATGGCCAATGCCTACTTGCCGGAGAAGGTCGCCGAGCAGCGCGCCATGGCGGAGATCCTGGCCGGCGGCGCCGAGGCGCTGGACCGCCGGCCCATCATTTCCTACAGCAACTGCTGGACCGTGAGCCCGCTGCGCTACGCGACGGAGACCGTGGAGATCCTCGACCAGATCGTCGCCCAGGGACTGCCGGTGGCGATCTCTTCGGCACCGCAGGCGGGAGCGACTTCACCGGCAGCGCTGGCCGGAACCCTGGTGCAGATCATCGCCGAGCAGCTTTCGGGCATCACATACGTGAATCTCCTGAACCCGGGCCACCCGCTGATGATGGGCTGCGTGCCGGCCCAGGCCGACCTGCGCAGCGGCGCCTTCGTCGGCGGCTCAGCCGAGTTCGCGCTCTTGAATGCCGCCTGCGCCCAGATCGCCCAGCACCTGGAGATCCCGATCTACAACTCCTCCGGCATTTCGGATTCCAAGGTTCCGGATGCGCAGGCCGGGGCCGAGAAGGGTGTCACCGGCCTGGCGGCGGCTTTGGCGGGCTCCAACTACATTCACCACTCCGCCGGCTTTCTGGAAAGTCTGCTCACGGTCGCCTACGAGCAATACGTGATCGACAACGACGTCAACGGCGAGATCATGCGCATGCTGAAGGGCATTGAGGTGACGGAGGAGTCGCTTTCGATCGCCGTGATCGACGATGTCTGCAAGGGCCCCGGGCATTTCCTGGGCCATGCCCAGACCCTGGCGCTGATGAACAGCGAGTATCTCTACCCCAGCCTTCTGGACCGGGATAACCGCGACGACTGGGAGCAGAAGGGCGCCCGGGATATTCGCGAAGCGGCGCGCGAGAAGGCGCGCAAGGTGCTGGCCGAACACTGGCCGCAGCCCATTTCGCCGGACCTGGACAGGGAACTGCGCCGGCGTTTCGAAATCGTCCTGCCGGCCCAGGTCATGCGCCCCGCCGCCTGACGGCTGCGCTTGGAGGAGCACGGCCGGCAGGCTAGTCTGCCGGTATGGACCAGGTTCCGTTCTGGCAGCGCAAATCCCTTTCGGAGATGACCACCGCAGAGTGGGAAGCTCTCTGCGACGGCTGTGGGCGCTGCTGTCTGATCAAGCTGGAAGATCCGGACGACGGCGAAATCGTCCACACCGACGTCGCCTGCCATCTGTTGAACCTGAGAACCTGCCGCTGCGGCGACTATGCGAACCGCAAAGCGCGGGTACCGGACTGTGTCCAGCTTGCGCCGGAGACCATTGGCAACCTGAACTTCATGCCGCCGAGCTGCGCCTATCGCCGTCTTGCCGAGGGCCGGGACCTGGCCTGGTGGCATCCTCTGGTCTCGGGCGATCCCGACACGGTCCACGACGCAGGGATCTCGGTGCGCGGCCGCGTGGTCTCGGAGCGGCGGGTGGCCGATGCGGACCTGGAGGACCATATCGTCGACTGGCCGGGAGAAGAGGATGCGCCCGAACCATGACGCCCGAACCATGACGCCCGAACCATGACGCCCGAACCATGACACCTGGACCATGACGGGGGCGACCCCGACACTCTCGGCGATCGCCGCGGCGGCGGAAGGGGCCGGCCTGCGTCTGCGGGGCGCCCTGGCCCCTGCGCCGGAAGATCAGGTGCCGCCGCAGCCGGACGGCCGTGCCAGCCGAACCCTTGTCCTGCTGGGCAACCTCGGTGGCAGCCTCTGGCCCGACTTTACGGCGGGGCCCGAGTTGGCCGACGGCCGACCGGATCCGATGAACCGCTGGTCGGCCCGGGTGGTCGGCAGCCTGGCCGAGCGGTTCCGGGGTCTGGCGCTGTTTCCTTTCGGCGGCCCGCCCTACCACCCCTTCCTGCGCTGGGCCCAGAAGGCCGAGGGCCTCAAGCCTTCGCCCCTGGGCATGCTGATCCATCCCGTCTACGGGCTTTGGCATGCTTATCGCGGTGCCCTCGCTTTGGGCGAGGCTCTTGAACTGCCGAACGAGGCGCCGCCGACGCATCCCTGTGAGGCCTGCGTGGAAAAGCCCTGCCTGTCGGCCTGCCCGGTGGACGCCTTCTCCGAGTCCGGTTATGACGTTCCAGCCTGTGCCGATCATCTGCGCGCGGCGGCCGGGGCGGACTGTCTGACCGGCGGCTGCCTGGCACGCCGGGCCTGCCCCGTGGGGCGCGAACACATCTACGAGGCGCCGCAGGCGACCTTTCACATGCGGGCCTTCGTGACGGCCCAGAGCACCCCGCAGTCCAGCCCTCAGCCCACCTCTCAGCCAACCGGGACGGAGCCTTGATGAAACAGACCATTCTCTTGATCGATCATCCGGTCGGCAAACGCGACGACCGGGCCTCGAAGATGCTGCAGGAGATGGGCTACGCGATCGAATGGTGCTCGCCGGGCAAGGGCGACAGCCTGCCGCCCTTGCAGGCGGACTATAAAGCCGCTGTTGTCTACGGCGGCGCAGAGAGTGTGAACGATGCGGAGAGCAAGGACTACATCCGCTCCGAAATCGACTGGATCGGGGCCTGGGCCGAGAGCGGCCGCCCGTTTCTCGGCATCTGCCTGGGCGGTCAGATGCTGGCCCGCGCGCTGGGGGCGCCGGTGACGCGCCACGGCGACGGCCTTCACGAGATCGGCTACGTCAGGATCGATCCGGCCCCGGCCTCGGACGGTTTCCTTGGAGAGGCGATGCACGTCTACCAGTGGCACAACGAAGGATTCGAACTGCCGTCCTCCGCCGAGCTGCTGGCCAGTGGCCCGGTGTTCCCCAACCAGGCCTTCCGCTATGGCGACAAGGCCTACGCGATCCAGTTCCATCCCGAGGTTTCGGAAGCGGTCATGACGCGCTGGCTGCGCGATGCCGCGCATATGCTCGAAGAGCCCGGGGCGCACGCCAAGGACCGTCAGCTCGCCGACGCAGCGCGCTACGACGAGCCGCTGGAGGCCTGGCTGCGCAACTTCCTGGAGCGTTGGCTCGCCTAAGCGGTCGGGTCTGACGGGGCGGGCGCTTCATTTCACCGCGATCAACCGCGGCCCAGCGGCGCGGTCTTCCAGGGGGCCGCTCCACCGCCGTCCCAGGCGTTGCGCGCCGGCAGCCAGGGCCAGCAGGCGCTGTCCGGCAAAGCGGCGCAGCTTGACCGCGGCCTTTGCAATGCGGTTTGGGCGGCGCGGGCGAACCGGCCGGAAGCGGGGCGCGAAGGGCTCGCTGATGCCGGGAGGCGACAGACGGCCGCCGGCGCGGGCGATGCTGTAGAAAAGAATTTCAGACATAATTTTCCTCATCTAAAGGTCGACCGAGGCGAGCCTCTGTCGAATTTGCGTGCTTGAATTTGGCTTCTAATCAACAAAATATGGAGGAATGCATAGCCGACAATCGATGCTTTCTAATGCAATGAATTAGGATTTCTTGGACATAAAGCGATGAAGGATCTGCCTCCCCTGAATGCCCTGCGGGCCTTTGAAGCCGGCGCCCGGCATCTCAGCTTCACCAAGGCGGCGGCCGAGCTGCATGTCACCCAGGCGGCCGTCAGTCACCAGGTGAAGGCCCTGGAGGAGCATCTCGGCTTCGCGCTTTTCCGACGGCTGACCCGCAAGCTGGTGCTGACCGAGCAGGGGCGGGCTCTCCATCCGGTCGTCCGGGATGCTTTTGCCCGCATCTCCGAAACGGCGGCGCGGCTGAAAAGCGACGGGGCGGAAAGCCGGACCCTGACCGTCTCGATCACGCCGGCTTTCGGGGCCAAGTGGCTGATCTATCACCTGCCGCGGTTCTGGGAGCAGTACCCGGAAATCGACGTGCGGGTGCACCACTCCATCCAGCCCGTCGATTTGCGCCAGGACGACGTCGACATTGCCGTGCGCTTCGGCGCCGGCAAGTGGGACGGCCTGGTGTCGGAGTTTCTGTTGCGGGTGGACTACGTGCCCGTCTGCAGCCCGGGACTGCTGGAGGGGGACAGGCCGCTTCGGCGCCCCGAAGACCTGCGCCATCACACTCTGCTGCACGAAGACGATCACAGCGGCTGGGTCCAGTGGCTTGCGGTGGCCGGTGTAGACGGTATCGACGCACGCCGCGGGCCGGTGATCGACGATAGCACGGTCATCCTCCATGCGGCGGCCGAAGGCAAGGGCGTGGCCCTTGGGCGCAGTTCGTTGATTGGCGAGGACTTGGCCGCGGGGCGTCTCGTGAAGCCCTTCGACCTCACGATCTCCAGCGACCTCGGCTATCACCTGGTCTATCTGCCCGGCGCACTGGAGCGGCAGAAGGTGAAGGTCTTTCGCGACTTCCTGGTGGATGCGGCGAGCGCCGACGAGAGCTAGCGCGGGCGCTCTGTGTCTGCCTGTGCCGTCGCGTCCGGTCGCGCGCCATCGAAGTCGTCCGCCGGACTCTGTGCGATCGCCGGACCCACGATCTCGAAGTAGAGCTTGCGCTTCATCGATACGGCAAAGTCGGTGAAGTCGTCGGCGGTCAGCAGGAAGCTGCTGGGACCGCCCACCACCCAGGCTTGGTAGTAGGCCGTCAGGTCCGGCTCTTCGTTGAGGATCGCCAGCCCGTTGATGGTGATGCCGGCCTGATTGGCGATAGCACGCGCCACGGCGGGGGACTCGCCTTCGTTGGCGCGGCCGTCGCCGGAGACGTCGATGACCCGGCGCTCGCCGTGATAGGCGTTGTTTTCCAATGCCAGGGTGGCCTGCGCGAGCGCAGTGCTCATGGAGGTCGCGCCACCGCCGATCAGCCGTCCGCTCCGGCGCACCTGCCGGGCCAGGGCCAGAGCATCCTGGGCGCTGGTCACGTGGGTCCAGTCGAGGGCGACGGCCTGCGCCCCGTGGCTGGACCACTGCAACAGGCTGACCGCGATGCCGTTGGGCGCTGTTTCCTCGATGGCCTGGAGCACGGCGGGATCTTCGAAAGCGCCGGCAATGCCCTCCATCTGCAGCATGAACTCGTCATCCGTAACGCTGGACGACGAGTCCACTGCCAGCACCAGTTCCAGGTGGACAAGGCGGCGTTCCGTCGCCGAAGCATCGCGCAGGTCCGTCCATCCGGGCCGCGGCGCGAAAGACAGGAAAACAATCAGCGCCACCAAGGCGGTCCCAGCGAGTAACGACGGCATCCGGCCAGTCTAGCGGTTGATCACTGCCCCGAATAGCGCAAGAGGCAACATCGGCCCGGCGTTACGGCGCAGCCAATCCCTTCGTGCCTTTCCATGTCACGCATTCGCTTTTTGGTTTCGTGGTTCTGTCCGCAAACTGGCGCGCATTTGTCACAACTGGTGGAATCCGTTCATCGCTTTTAAACCGCGGCTCCGGCATAGTGCGGCGGTCAGGTCGGGCAGTGTGATAGGGGTGAGGGCTTATGCTTCGGGCGGAAAAGGTCTTCCAGACACGGCTGGCGCTGCCGATCTGCGTCGCTTTTGCAACGGTTCTTGGCGCTGCCCTTTCCGGCTCCGCCACAGCGGAGGACAAGCAGCGGGCGGTCACCCTGGATGTGGTGATCGCCGAAGGCGCAGAACCGCTGCGCGAGGCCGTCGTCTTTTCCATTGCCCGTATCGGTCCGGGCGGACGGCTTGAGCCGCCGGCGGAAGAGGTTGGCGCACCCTTGAAGACGACGCTTGCGGACGGGCGCTATCAGGTCGAGGCTCGCTACGGCGACGCAAGCGCGCTCTCCGTCTTTGATGTTTCGGGCCGCGCGGTCACGCACCGCGTGAACCTCAACGCCGGCTGGGCGCAGTTGCGTGTCATTCCCCATCGCGGCGCCCAGCCGCTGGCCTCTGCGATCGATTGGCAGATCCTCACCTACGGACGCGATGCCAGCGGACAGCGGCGTCCGGTGGCTGCGGTGCGCAGTCCCAATCCCCAGGTGGTTCTGCCGCAGGGACACTACCTCGTGGTGGCGCGGACTGCCGATGCGCTCGCGAGGCATACGATCGAGATCACCGCCGGCCATACCTACAAGTACACCCTGGACCTCAATGCCGGCGCCGTCGCTTTCTCAGCGCTGCGCGGACGCGGCGGGCCGGTGATCAACGAGACGGTTGACTGGAAGGTCTTCAAGGCGAACGACACATCGTTCAGCGAGCCCGTCGCCACACGCAGTGCCGCCAACGGACAGTTCCTTCTGCGCCAGGGCCGCTACGTGGTGCTGGCCAGCCGCGGCCAGTGGAAGGGCCGCGCGACGGTCGAGGTGCGTCCGGGCAACGAGCGCCGGATCGCCGTCGAACTCAAATAGCTTCAGAAAGCAGGATCACAGAGCTCGCTGCGCAGGCCCACTGTCAATCGATGTTGCGGAGCTTCTCCGCGGTGTCCTTGCGCCACTCCGCTTCGTTCTGAATGGCTTCCAGTGTAACCGCTTCGCCTGTGTTGGGATTGACCAGCGCCTCGGACTGCGGTTCGCCGGTGATATGCGCGAGGGTTCTCTGACCCTCCTGGCTCAGGCTGAAGGCCACAAGAACGGCCAGGATGCCCAGGGCACCCAACACGGCAATCCGCTTTGTCATGATCTGCTCCCACTCCCCGATACCGGCCCGACTGTCGGACCGTCTCCCGATGCGCAGCTATGTAAGCCCGATCCCGGTCGATGCACATGACTTTTCTGTGACCCTTCGGCCCGTGGGGATTCTGTTCTGCATTAGTGTTTTCTGAAATCCCGGCGGAGTGCTCAGAACAGCCAGGCGGGCAGCCAGGTTGCCAGCCCCTGCCACTGCCAAAGCACCAGCATGCCGAGGATCTGCAGGCCGATGAAGGGCAGGACGCCGGTGTAGATCTGGCCGGTTGTTATCTCCTTTGGCGCCGCGCCACGCAGGTAGAACAGCGAAAACCCGAAGGGCGGCGTCAGGAAGGACGTCTGCAGGTTGATTGCAATCAGGATCGACAGCCAGACCGGGTCGTGGCCCATGAGGATCAGCGCCGGCACGACGAGCGGCAACAGGATTACGGAGATTTCGACGAAGTCGAGGAAGAAGCCGAGCACGAAGATCAGCGCCATGACGAAGAGCAGTGCGCCGTCGGGCCCACCGGGCATGGCGGCGATGATCTCCTCCACGTGGGTGTCGCCGCCGAGCCCGCGGAAGACCAGCGAGAACACGCTGGCGGTGAGGATGGTGGCGAAGATCATCGCCGTCACCGTCAGGGTGCTGGTCATCACCGGTTTCAGGATCTCCGCCCGCCAGGCACGTCCGAGGGCAAGGGCGATGGCCGCCACGGCGACGGCGACCAGCACCATGGCCAGGGCGCCGAGCGCCCAGTCCAGAGCGGTCACATCGTCACGCTGCAGACGGACCGGAGCGAAGCGTGCCAGCACCGCGAGGGCCAGCAAGGCCGCGCCGCCGGCATAGATCAGCCCGGGCCGGCCGTTCTGGCGCAGGGCGGCCAGCAGCAGGGCGCCGATGGCACCGACGGAGGCCGCCTCGCTCGGGGTCGCGACACCCCCCAGGATCGACCCCAGCACGGCGACGATCAGGATCATCGGCGGCAGCAGCGCCGCCAGCACCCTGGCGCGCGGCGGCGCCGCCTCCGGCCGGGCGAGGGCCGGGGCTGCCGCCGGCGTGATCCAGGCCTTCGCCAGCATGTAGATCGCGTAGAGAACGACGAGCGCGAGGCCGGGCAGCAGCGCCGCAGCGAAGGTCTGGCCGACCGAAATGGTGTCGATGGTGAAGAGGCCCTGGCGAAACTGCGCCTGCTGATAGGCGTTGGACATGACGTCGGACAGGATGATCAGCAGTGTCGAGGGCGGGATGATCTGGCCGAGGGTGCCGGCAGTGCAGACCACGCCGGAGGCGAGGCGCGGACTGTAGCCGTTGCGCAGCATGGTCGGCAGCGCAATGAGACCCATTGCGACGACTGTGGCGCCGACGATGCCGGTGGAGGCGGCCAGCAGGGCGCCGACCAGGATGACGGAAACGCCGAGCCCGCCGCGCAGGCTGCCGAAAAGCCGGCCCATGGTCTCCAGCAGGTCCTCGGCGATGCGGCTTTTCTCCAGCACCACGCCCATGAAGACGAACAGCGGAATGGCGATCAGCACGTCGTTTGTCAGCAGGCCGAAGATGCGCTGCCCGAGCGCGCCCAGAAGACTGACGTCGAACACGCCGAAGGCCCAGCCGAGGCCGGCGAAGACCACGGCGATGCCGGTCAGCGTGAAGGCGACCGGATAGCCCAGCAGGATGGCGCCGATCAGCGCCGCGAACATCAGAACGTCGAGGTAATCGCTCACGCGGATTCCTGCTTACCGCCCAGGCGCAGAAGATCGCGCAGCAGGCAGGCGAGGCCCTGGAGGATGAGGAGACTGCAGAACGCCGGGGTCAGGGACTTCAGCAGGAAGGACGCGGGGATGCCGCCGACGGAGATCGGTCCTTCGAGCACCGCCCAGGCGTTGCGCACCGAGGGCCAGGTGAACCACAGCAGCACCAGCATGGAGGGCAGCAGGAAGATCAGGGCGCCGAAGGTATCGACCAGCGCCTTCCCGCGTTTGGACCTGCGGGAGTAGAAGATGTCGACCCGCACATGGGCGTCGACCAGCAGCGTGTAACCGGCGCCGGCCATGAAAAGGGCGGCATGCATATAGAGCACGCCTTCGTTCAGGAAGATGAAAGAGATGCCGAAGACGTAACGCAGCACCACCACGGCGAACTGCAGCAGCACCATGGCGAGCGCCAGCCAGCGCACCGTCGAACCGACGGCGCGGTTCACCGCTTCAAGCCGGCCGATCCAAAGCTGCATCGCTGTTTCCAGTAGAGTGTCCCCGCTCCCATGCTTCGAGACGACCGCTGTCGCGGTCTCCTCAGCATGAGGTCACAGCGCCATCTTGCCTCACCCTGAGGAGGACCGACAGGTCCGTCTCGAAGGGTGAGGCAAGACAACTACGAAAGCTGCCTAGTACGTGTAGTCCAGCGCGCGGGCGTTCATCTGGCCGTTGTCGGCATAGACCATGTAGTCGGAGATCGAGGCGCGGTAGGCGAGGAAGCTCTCGACGATGCGCTTGACCAACTCGTCGCTGTCTTCGCGCAGTTCGGTCATGACCTCGCCGGCGGCATTGCCCATGGCGACGAGCACGCTTTCCGGCAGCATCTTCACCTGCACGCCCTGTTCAGCCACCAGCTTCTGCAGCGCGGCGGCATGCTTGGTGGTGTACTCGGTCCAGACCGGGTTGTAGAGCGACTCGCAGGCCAGCGCGACGGCCTGTTTCAGGTCGTCAGGCAGAGCTTCGTAGGCCTCCAGATTGACGCCGCATTCCTCGGCAGAGGAGGGCTCGCCCACGCCCGGCCAGTAGTAGTTCTTGGCGACCTGGTAGTAACCGAGGGCGGAATCGGTCCAGGGCCCGATGAACTCGCCGGCGTCCAATGCGCCCGACTGCAGCGCCTGAAACATGTCGCGCCCGCCCATGGCCTGCACCGCCATGCCCAGCTTGGCGCACATCTCGGAGGCCAGGCCCGTGGTGCGGAAACGCAGGCCCCTCAGGTCGTCGACGGAGGTGATTTCGTTGCGGAACCAGCCCGCCCACTGCGGTCCGGAGTTGCCGCAGAGGAAGGGCTTCAGGCCGAAGCGCGCATACATCTCGTCATAGAGCGCCTGCCCGCCGCCGTGGGTCAGCCAGCCCACCTGCTCGTCGGCGCGCAGGCCGAAGGGCTGGGACCCGAACAGCAGGATGCCCTTGGACTTGGAGCCCCAGTAGGCGGGGACGGCATGATAGAGTTCGGCCGTGCCTTCGGAGACCGCGTCGAAGACGCCGCGGCCGGGCACCAACTCGCCGGCGGCAAAGAGCTCTACCTCGATACGTCCGCCGGAAAGCGCGGTGATGCGGTCGGCCAGAAGCTGCGCGGCGACGCCGGGCCCGGGCAGGTTCTTCGGCCAGGCGGTGACCATCTTCCACTGCATGGTGCCCTGCGCGATGGCGGGTGCCGCCAGGCTGCCGGCTGCCGCGGCCGCGGCGCCGGCCCCGCCGGCTTTCAGGAACGCACGTCTTTTCATCGTCAGTCTCCCTTGTGTTTGCCCCAAGAAATCGATTTCGCGTTGGATCGGTTCTACTTGTCTCCCGCGCCGCCCGTCCAGCAGCGTCAGGTTGTGCGGCCTTTTCGACCGTTGCTCTACGCAGGCTTTCGGCAGTGCACCTCGATGGGCAGGATGGCGGCGGCGGCAAAGGCGCGCGCGGTGTTGGCGGCCATGGTGGCGGCCTCGGCGCCGTGCACCAACTGCACCGCGCGATGCGGCGGTTTCTCTCCGCGCTCCACCATCTCTTTCGCGCGCGCGCCGAAGGCCAGCGCCTCCTCGCGGGTTTCCCGCAGCCGGATGTCCGCGAAGCCGGCGGCTTGCAGGCCCTCCTCTGTTTGCTGCGGCGTCACCAGAAAACTCGACGCCGGTGTCGCCGCCCACGGCGTCGGATAGTCCGGACCACCGCCCGGACCCAGAGCAATCTCAGAAAGCATCAGCCAGCCGCCCGGTTTCAGGACCCGGTGGATCTCACCGTAGAAAGCCGCCTTGTCGGCGATGTTCATCGAGACGTTCATGGAGTAGGCACCGGCAAAGCCGGCATCGGCGAAAGGCATGGCAAGGGCGTTGCCCTGGTGGAAGTCGACGCGCTCTTCGAGGCCGAGCAGGGCGGTCAGGCGCCGCGCAACGGCGCAGAACTCCTCCGTCAGGTCGATGCCGGTGACGCGGCAGCCGAAGCGCGTCGCCATGTAGCGCGCCGGTCCGCCGATGCCGCTGCCGATATCCAGCAGATGGTCCTCCGGCGTGACGGTGAGGGTCTCGGCGATCTCCTCGGTGACTTCCAGGCCGCGGCCGTGGAACTGATCGTAGGGGGCCAGGGTCGCGACGCTCGGTTTGTCGGGATCGACGCCGTCGTCGCGTAGGGCGGCCTGCAGCCGGTCGAAGAGATCGCCCTTGGTGTAGTGGCCGGCGATGTCGGAGGTTTTGGTCATGAGGCTGCAGCTCTTTCAGGCGTTGTGGCGGCGGGGCGCAGCTGGATCATGAGCCCAGCATCGGCAGCTTCAAGCCCTGCTTGCGGGCGCAGTCGATGGCGATCTCGTAGCCGGCATCGGCGTGGCGCATGACGCCGGTGCCCGGGTCGTTCCACAGCACGCGGGCGACGCGCTTGGCGGCTGCCTCCGTGCCGTCGCAGACGATCACCATGCCGCTGTGCTGGGAGTAGCCCATGCCCACGCCGCCGCCGTGGTGCAGCGACACCCAGGTGGCGCCGCTGGCGGTGTTCAGCAGCGCGTTCAGGAGCGGCCAGTCGGAGACGGCGTCGGAGCCGTCGCGCATGCCCTCGGTCTCGCGGTTGGGGCTGGCGACGGAGCCGGAGTCCAGGTGATCGCGGCCGATCACGATGGGCGCGGAGAGCTCGCCGCTGGCCACCATCTCGTTGAAGGCGAGGCCCAGGCGGTCGCGCTGGCCCAGGCCCACCCAGCAGATGCGCGCCGGCAGGCCCTGGAAGTGGATGCGTTCGCGTGCCATGTCCAGCCAGGTGTGCAGGTGCGGATCGTCGGGGATCAGTTCCTTCACCTTGGCGTCGGTCTTGTAGATGTCCTCCGGGTCGCCGGAGAGGGCGGCCCAGCGGAAGGGGCCGACGCCGCGGCAGAACAGCGGCCGGATGTAGGCTGGAACGAAGCCGGGGAAGTCGAAGGCATGCGCGACGCCCATGTCCTGCGCCATCTGGCGGATGTTGTTGCCGTAGTCCAAAGTCGGCACGCCGCGGGCATGGAACTCCAGCATGGCGCGCACCTGCACGGCCATGGACTCCTTGGCGGCCTGCACGACGCTTTCGGGGTTGCGGGTCTTCTCCTCCTCCCAACGCTCCAGGCTCCAGCCTGCCGGCAGATAGCCGTTCAGCGGATCGTGGGCGGAGGTCTGGTCGGTCACGGCGTCGGGCCTGACGTCACGGCGCACCAGCTCCGGAAAGATCTCGGCGGCGTTGCCCAGCAGGCCAACGGACACGGCCTCGCCCTTCTTGCCGGCCTCGTCGATGATGGCCAGCGCCTCGTCGAGGCTGTCGCTGCGACGGTCCAGGTAGCCGGTCTTCAGGCGCATCTCGATGCGGCTCGGCTGGCACTCCACCGCCAGCATGGAGGCCCCGGCCATGGTCGCGGCGAGCGGCTGGGCGCCGCCCATGCCGCCGAGGCCGCCGGTCAGAATCCATTTGCCCCTCAGGTCGCCGCCATAGTGCTGGCGGCCAACCTCCACGAAGGTCTCGTAGGTGCCCTGGACGATGCCCTGGCTGCCGATGTAGATCCACGAGCCGGCGGTCATCTGGCCGTACATCATCAGGCCGACCTTATCGAGCTTGTTGAAGTGCTCCCAATCCGCCCAGTGGGGCACCAGGTTGGAGTTGGCGATCAGCACCCGCGGCGCATCGGGGTGGGTGCGGAACACCCCCACCGGCTTGCCGGACTGCACAAGCAGTGTTTCGTCCTCGTTCAGCTCCCGCAGGCTGGCGACCAGGGTGTCGAAGCTCGCCCAGTCGCGCGCCGCCCGGCCGATGCCGCCGTAGACCACCAGTTCCTCCGGCTTCTCCGCCACCTCCGGGTCCAGGTTGTTCATCAGCATGCGCAAGGGCGCCTCGGTCAGCCAGGACTTGGCCGAGAGCGCGGTCCCCTGCGGGCTGCGGATCACCCGGGCGTTGTCGCGGCGCGGGTCGGTGGCGGTGGAAGCAGGCATAAAAGGCAGTCTCCGGATTGACCGAAGTTGTATATACAACTTTGGTCGCGGAGTCGACGGCCCAGACGACGAGGACTATCTGCTCCGGGTGCAGACGCGGGTCAGGATCTGCGTCCAGCGGCCGTCGGTCTCCATCTCCCATATGGCGTCGAAGCGATCGTTGCCGGCAAAGCGCAGGGCCTCGCGGATTGGCGCAGCGTCGCCGAGAACGTGACGGATCTCGCCCTCCAGGTTCAGGTGGTCGCCGGTGACGTCTCTCAGCTCCATCTCCATCGTCGCATCGTGGGAGAGGATGCGGCGATCGGTGAAGTCGTGGGACGGGGCGCGACGCCAGATGTCGAGTAGGATTTCACCGTTCTCCTGAACCATCTCACCGAGGACCCAGCCGCCGCGCGTCCGGTAGCGGAGGGTCATTTCGGTGGGCTCGGCGAGGCCGGTTTCCTGGCCCTGGCAGGTCCAGCTGCCAACGAGTCTCTCCGCCAGCGCTGCCGCTGCGGTGGGGACCGGTCCGGCAAAGACAGAGAGAGTAAGGACGAAGGGTGCGAGGACGAGGAGGGGGAAGGGAAGAGATCGGCAGAGGTTTCCGGGTCGCGGCATGAGAACTCCAGTATGCGGTTCATCGGCGACTCAGATGCGCTTCTTTTAGCCCGTGCGGGCTGCGCGGTCCAGGGACGGCCGCATTGGCTTGCACAAGCGGTCGCTGAAACGCTGTCAGGGCGCTTTGCTGCAGGAGCGCATGCCGCAACTTTGACGCGCCCGGCGCACCGGATTGTGATTGGCACGCGCGGGCTGCCGATGGCTCACTTCCGGCATGCGCACGCTTGTCAGAAGCCACTGCTTCGTCGCGGTCCTTGTAGTCTGGGCGATCTGGACCCTGCAGCCCGCCGCCGCCGATTCCGGGCTCGACCTGGTCGCCATTCCGGGTGGCAGCTTCGTCACCGGCGACGAGGGGGGCGATGCCAACGAGGTGCGCCGCGAAGTCACGCTGGAGGCCTTCTCCCTGATGCGTCGCGAGGTGACCAACGCCCAGTTCGCGGCTTTCGTTGCCGCGCAGGACCGGGTCAGCGAAGCCGAGATCCGCGGCAGCGGCTATGTCTGGAGCCAGCGCTGGCGCCTGATCGCCAATGCCGACTGGCGCCATCCGCAGGGACCGAACTCTTCCATCGCAGGGTTGGACGACCATCCGGTGGTGCAGGTCTCCGCCCATGACGCCGAGGCCTTCTGCGCCTTCTATGGCCTGCGGCTGCCCACGGAGGAGGAGTGGGCCTTCGCCGCCCGCGGGCCGCAGTCGCTGCGCTACGTCTGGGGCGCCGCGCCGCCGGTGCAGGACGGCCGGCAGCTGGTGGCCAACTTCGGCACCGAGGACTGCTGCGCGCCCGATGACAGCGATGGCTATGTGCGCACGGCTCCGGTGGGCAGCTATCCTGCCGGGCGCTCGCCCTTCGGCCTCGACGACATGGCCGGCAACGTCTGGGAATGGACCGCGAGCCTCTTCCCGGGCCGGCCCTCGCAGCGGGTGATCCGCGGCGGCGGCTGGGGCAACAACCCCTACGGCCTGCGCGCCGCCTACCGCCACGGCAACCCGCCGCACTTCGCGCTCGACATGGTCGGCTTCCGCTGCGCCGGCCCGCCGCCGTGACGTCCCGTACTGCCTGCGCTTGGCCGGCTGCGGCTTAGAGAGAGCTTTGATCTTCCACCTGACCGGTGCCGAAGCGCCCGCCCAGGCGGTAGCGGTCGCCGGGATGGAGCAGGCGCGCCCATGTGACCGGCAGGCCGCGCGACCAGGTCTGGCGGCGCAGCAGCAGGCAGGGCGTGCCGCTGGCGATTTCCAGCAGCTGGCATTCCTCCTTGCTCGGCGCGACGGCCATGACGATGTGCTCCGCCTCGCTCAAGGGCGCCGCTTCCATGAGGTAGTGGTTCGGCGTGATCGCGGTGAAGTCCTGCGCCAGATAGTCCGGCGCCGCGGCCGGGTTGACGTAGCGGTCCTCCAGTTGGATCGGCAGGCCGTTTTCCCGGTGCACGATGATGGAATGAAAGACCGCGTCGCCACGCTCCAGGCCCAGCAGCCCCGCTTCCAGGGCGCGGGCTCTTTCCCGCCGCAACAGGCAGACCTCGGCGGCGTGGCTGTGCCCGCGGCTGGCGATCTCTTCGGCGATGTTGCGGATCGCCAACACCTCCGACTGCGGCTTCGCGGCGGCGGCCACGAAGGTGCCGGCACCCTGCACCCGCGCCAGCCAGCCCTCGGCCGTCAGTTCGCGCAGCGCGCGGTGCACCGTCATGCGGCTGACGCCCTGTTCGCGCGTGAGCTCGTTCTCGGAGGGGACGCGGGCGCCTTCCGCCCAGTCGCCGGCGAGGATGCGGCCGACGATGTAGTCCTTGACCTGCTGATAGAGCGGCGCGTCGTCGCGCAGGCCGGCGGCGGTGGAGGCGGATCCGGAGGAGGACGAGGGCATGGGGCGGACTGGCTTCCCTTCGCGGGTGACCCGGCGGCGCAAACTTGTATATACAAGACCGGTATACAAAAGACCGGTCAATCTGGCCAGCGTAGCGCCGGCCGGACAGCCAAATGGGCCGGAGGCTTGTCGGGAAGGACGTCCATGGAGCTCTTCACCTTTAAGGAAGGTTCGCTGCCGCTGTTGGTTTCGATGCCCCACAGCGGCACCCACATCCCGCCTGAGATGGCGGCGCGGATGACCGATGCGGCCCGGGCGGTTCCCGACACCGACTGGCATATCCCCGAACTCTACGACTTCCTCGCCGAACTCGACGTCTCGGTGCTGCAGGCCACCCACTCACGCTACGTGGTCGACCTGAACCGCACACCGGACGGTGCAGTGCTCTATGCCGGTGCCGACAACACGGAACTCTGCCCCACCGCCACCTTCGACCGCGAGGCGATCTATCGGAAGGGGGAGGCGCCGACGCCGGGGGAGGTGGTGGCGCGGCGCGAGGCCTACTGGCAGCCCTACCACGACCGCATCGCCGCCGAACTGGCGGCGCTGAAGGCACGCCACGGCATCGCCCTGCTGTGGGATGCCCATTCGATCCGCAGCCAGGTGCCGCGCTTCTTCGAGGGGCGTCTGCCGGATCTGAACCTGGGCACTGGCGACGGCGCGGCGGCGGCTCCGGACCTGCTGGATATTCTGACGGCGGTGGCGCGGGAGGCCGAGGCAATCGGCTACAGCCACGCCGCCAACGGCCGTTTCAAGGGCGGCTACATCACCCGCCACCACGGGCGGCCCGACGCGGGCATCCACGCGGTGCAGCTCGAGCTTTCCCAGATCACCTACATGGACGAGGACCCGCCCTTCGGTTTCCGCGAGGACTTGGCCGAACAGGTGCGCCCGGTCCTGGCCGGCCTCGTCCAGACCATGCTCGCCTGGGCGGAGATGGCGGTGGACGACTAGGCGGGTTCGGCGTGGTTGGGGTGCGGGAGAATGTTACGGCGAAAGTCATCGGCTTGGGCGACCTAAGAGCAGAACAAATGTCCCCCTCACCCAGCTTCGGCTAGGTTCGCCGATCGGCGCACCAAGCCTGCGCAACCCTCTCCCGCCAGGGGAGAGGGTTTGTCTGTGTGGTGCGCCGGTCATTTCTTCCCTCTCCCCTCGTGGGAGAGGGAGGGGCCCGCGAAGCGGGAGGGTGAGGGGGAGACCAACACCGCGCGAAGCGGGAGGATGAGGCAGGACTAGCAGACGGCGGAATTGCCGTTTCCGATGCGGTTTGGTGCCTTCGCTGAAGTGTGTTCTGATTTACCGCTTGAAACTCTGAAGCGCAGAAGCCCGGGGAGCATGTTCACTTTCATCAACTTTGTCTACGGTAAGCTCGAAAGAGCGCTAAGCAGGACGGTGATTGGGCGCGTTTTCTTGGTTTTCGTGCATCTGCTTTTTGCCGCGCTCTGCGTCTTCATTGCTTACGCGCGCTTTGTCGATCACTAGCAGGGCCAGCGGGCCCTGGAAGGTCCGATGGCTCACTTGGAAGAGCAAAGGAGATGATGAACCAGCTTAGCTCTTTGCTGATGCATAACCCTCTCTGGCCAGGGGAGAGGGTTTGTCTGCGTGGTGCGCTGGTCATTTCTTCCCTCTCCCCTCGTGGGAGAGGGAGGGGCCCGCGAAGCGGGAGGGTGAGGGGGAGACCAGTGTTCCGCGAAGCGGGAGGCTGCGGGTGTGTCAGCCGCCGCGCACGATCTTTCCGTCTTTCACCACCTGCCGGCAGGGGTTGGCGCCGAAGCGGTAGGCGAGTTCGGCCGGGTGGTCGATGTCCCAGAACGCCAGGTCGGCGGCCTTGCCGACTTCCAGCGTGCCATGGGTATCGTGCATACCCAGCGCCCGGGCGGCGTTGCGGGTGACGCCGGCGAGCGCTTCCTCCGGGGTCAGGCGGAACAGGGTGCAGCCCATGTTCAGCATCAGCAAAAGCGAGGTGACCGGCGAGGAGCCGGGGTTGCAGTCGCTGGCGAGCGCAATGGGCACGCCGGCGCTGCGCAGGGCCTCCAGCGGCGGGCGCTGGCGTTCGCGCAGGAAATAGAAGGCGCCGGGCAGCAGCACGGCGACGGTCCCCGCCGCCGCCATGGCCCGCACGCCTTCGCCGCCGGTGTACTCCAGGTGGTCGGCGGAGAGCGCCTCGAAGCGGGCCGCCAGCCCGGCGCCGTGAAGGTCGGAGAGCTGGTCGGCATGAAGCTTCACCGGCAGGCCGGCGGCCTGGGCGGCCTCGAAGACCCGCGCCACCTGCTCCGGGTAAAAGGCGATCCGCTCGCAGAAGGCGTCGACCGCATCGGCAAGGCCGGAGGCCGCGACCTCCGGCATCATGGCGATGACCGCATCGATGTAGTCTTCCGGGTGGCCGTCGTACTCCGGCGGCAGGGCGTGGGCGCCCAGAAAGGTGGTGCGCACGGTGACCGGTTCGGCCGCGCCGAGGCGCCGCGCCACCCGCAGCATCTTCAGCTCGTCCTCCAGCGTCAGGCCGTAACCGGACTTGATCTCGATGGTGGTCACGCCCTCGGCCATGAAGGCCCGCAGGCGTTTCAGCGCAGCGTCGAACAGCGTGTCTTCGCTGGCCGCGCGGGTCTGGGCGACTGTGAAGCGGATGCCGCCGCCGGCCTGGGCGATTTCCTCGTAGGACGCCCCCTTCAGGCGCAGCTCGAACTCCCGCGCCCGGTCGCCGCCGAAAACCAGATGGGTGTGGCAGTCGATGAGACCGGGGGTGATCCAGCAGCCCCCGGCATCGTGCACTTCGGAGGCCAGATCGGCAGGCGTGCCCGGCAAGGTCGCGGCCGAGCCCAGCCACGCGATCTCGCCGCCGGCCACGGCCAGCGCGGCGTTTTCGATCGCGCCATAGGGCGCGCGCTCGTTGTCGGGCTCGCCGCACGCCATGGTGGCCAGGCGCGCGCCGGTCCAAAGGTGGTCCCACATAGGCTGCCGCTTCCCCATTTCACGGCGACACCGACTTTGCGGCGTAAGTTGTATATACAACCTGCCTGGCATACGCTTGCTTTGCCCATCACGCAAGCGCAGCCGTTTCTACCCATAGCAGGTCAAGATGACATTCCATACGCTTTTCGCGTCCCAAGCTCTGCTCCCGGAAGGCTGGGCCGACAACGTGCTTCTGGAGGTTGATGCCGGAGGCGATCTAAGTCAGATCACGCGAGGCGTCGCCGCTGACGCGGTGCCCATCGAGGCCGTCCGGCTGGCCGGGCCGGTGGTGCCGGGCATGCCGAACCTGCACAGCCACGCCTTCCAGCGCGCCATCGCCGGCCTCAGCGAACACCGGCCGGCGGGCAGCGGCGGCGAGGACTCTTTCTGGACCTGGCGGGAGGTGATGTACCGCTTCGTCGGCCGCCTCGATCCCGATCAGGTTCAGGTCCTTGCGGCCCAGCTCTATGTCGAGATGTTAAAGGCGGGCTACACCGCAGTCGGCGAGTTTCACTACCTGCATCACGGGCCTGACGGGCATCCTTATGATGACCGGGCGGAGATGTCCCGGCGCACCATCGCTGCTGCGGCCGAGACCGGGATCGGCATCACCCAGCTGCCGGTGCTCTACGGCTACGGCGGTTTCGGCGCTCAGAAAGCGGGTGAAGGCCAGAAGAGATTTCTGAATGAATCCAAAGACTTGCTGTCCATCGTTGAAGCACTTCAGAAATCACATGAGGGCGATCCACAGGTGCGGCTGGGGCTCGCGCCGCACTCCCTGCGGGCCGTCACTCTTGAGACTTTGGATGAAGCGGTGGGCGGCCTCACGGCGCTGGATGCCAGCGCCCCGGTCCACCTGCACATCGCCGAGCAGATCAAGGAGGTGGAGGACTGCCTCGCCTGGTCCGGCAAGCGGCCGGTCGAATGGCTGTTTGCGAACCACGCGCCCGACCGCCGCTGGTGCCTGATCCACGCCACCCACATGAGCCCGCAGGAGACGGCTGATCTCGCGGCCAGCGGGGCGGTCGCGGGGCTTTGTCCGACCACGGAGGCCAACCTCGGCGACGGCCTGTTTCCGGCGGCGGACTATCTGCGCGCCGGCGGTGCCTGGGGCATCGGCTCCGACAGCCATATCTCCGTCAGCCCGGTCGAGGAACTGCGCTGGCTGGAATACGGCGAGCGGCTCGCGACCCGGCGCCGCAACGTGCTGGCGGGCGAGGCGGGACCGGCCGCGGCCCTCGGCCACCGGCTCTATACCGAGGCGTTGGCCGGCGGGGCCCAGGCCCTCGGCCGGCCCATCGGTGCCATCGAGACCGGGCGGCGCGCCGACCTGGTGGTGCTGGACGCCGCCGCGCCGCCGCTCAGCGACCTGCCGCGCGAGCGCCTGCTCGATGCCCTGGTCTTCGCCGGCAACCGCAACCCGGTGCGCGACGTGATGGTCGGCGGCCAGTGGGTGGTCTGCGAGGGCGCCCACAAGGACGAGCGTACGGTGCTGGAGCGCTACCGCGCCGTCATCCGCGATCTGCTGTCCTAACCGGGACAGCTCCCACAAACACCCCTTCCTTCCGGAAAGACCGCCCGCTGCGGTGAGCGGCTGCCGGCGCAGCCGCGCGCCTGCCGCCACGGCCGGCTTGACTTGTGATCTTGGATCTTGTATTTAACAGATATGTTATTTAACGAAAGAGTTTAATGCAATATGCCCAGCGACGCTCTCAGCACGACCTTTGCCGCGCTTGCCGATCCGACCCGCAGGGCGATCCTGGCGCGGCTTTCCGACGGCGCGGCGACAGTGGGTGAACTGGCCGAGCCTTTCGAGATGAGCATGCCGGCGGTCTCCCGGCACCTGAAGGTGCTGGAGCGCGCCGGGCTCATCACCCGCGGGCGCGCCGCGCAGTGGCGCCCCTGCCAGCTTGAGGCCGGGCCGCTAAAGGATGCGACCGACTGGCTGGAGCATTACCGCCGCTTCTGGGAGCAGAGCTTCGACCGCCTGGACGACTACCTGAAGGAGCTGCAAAGCAGCCGCGCGCCGAAGAAGAAGAGCTAGTGCGTTGCTCTCCAAGCCCCCCAACAAAGGAGAAGACCATGACAGCCCTGGCCGATCCCCACACAGTCGAGATCCCGCCGCTGACCCTGACCCGGCACTTCGCCGCGCCCCGCGCGCTGGTGTTCGAGGCCTGGACCACCGCCGACCACTTGTCGCGCTGGTCCTATCCCGCAGGCTTTACGGTGGTCGACTGTGTCGTCGATTTCCGCGTCGGCGGCAGCTCCGAGGTCGTCATGCGCTCGCCGGAGGGCGAGCTCTTCCACTGGCGCAACCGCTATCAGGAAATCGTCACGCCGGAGCGTATCGTCGTCGCCAACGCCATCCTGTCGCGCACGCCCCCGGACGGTCCGCTGACACCGCTGTTCGACGCCGCTGCCACCGTAACCTTCGCCGAGGCGGAGGGCGGTACGTTGCTGACGGTTGAGGCTGCGGTCGAGAAGCTCCACGATCCGGCGGCGGCACCCCTGGCGGCGGCCATGGAGCCCGGCTGGACCGATGGCCTGGATCATCTCGCGGCCCACCTCCGCGACCTCTAGGCAGAGGGCAAGGCTGATGCGCCTCCAGGCCGCCGGTGTTTCCGCAGAGGACCGCGCGCTGTTCATCGCCCGTGTCTTCGATGCACCGCGCGATCTCGTGTTCAAGGTCTGGACCCGGCCGGAGCACATCGTCCACTGGGCGGTGCCGCCGGGCTTCAGCCTCCTGTCCTGCGAGGAAGATCTGCGTCGGGGCGGCCGCCATGCCTGCTGCCTGCGTTCGCCTGACGGCAGCACCTTTCGCCTCGGCGGGGTTTACTGCGCGGTGACACCACCGGAGCGCTTGGTCTCCACCTTCACGGCCGAGGGCGACACCGGTGTCTCCGGCCGGGAGACCCTGGTCACCGTCACCTTTGAGGATGTCGGCGAAGACGCAGCGCCCCGGACGCGCCTGTCGCTGCGCCAGGGCCGCTTCGACGGGGCGGCGGAGCGCGATGTCCACGCCGGGGCGATGGCCGCCTGCTTCGACCGGGTCGGCGCGCGCCTGGCGGTGTTGCAGGGCGCCGAGGTCCCAACGTCGGTCCAAGCGGCGGTGCGGGAACTGCAGGCCGTATGAAGACACCCCTGTTTGTCTTGAGGACCATCAACATGAAAGCCACAGCAAGTATCACCGAGCCCGCCGAGCGAACTCTGGTGATCGAGCGCCTCTTCGATGCGCCGCGGGCGCTGGTGTTCAAGGTCTGGACCCAGCCGGAGCATCTGGTGCGCTGGTTCGCGCCGCGCAGTTTCACGCTCTCCGCCTGCGACTTCGACACTCGCCCCGGCGGCGCTTACCGCTGCTGCATGACCAGCGAGGAGGGCGAGGAGCACTGGCTGCGCGGCATTTACCGCGAGATCGTGGCACCCGAGCGCCTGGTCTTCACCCACGGCTGGGAGGGCGCGGACGGCGCGGTCAAGGACGACACGCTGGTGACCGCCGTCTTCGTTGCGGAGGGTGAGAGGACGCGGCTGCGCTTCCACCAGGCCCTCTTTAGCAGTGAAGGCGCCCGCGAGTCCCATCGGGGCGGCTGGGAAAGCTGCTTCGACAGGCTCGACGACTACCTGGCCGGCGACGCCTGATCGGCACGAACGGCTGCACCCTGTTCAGGAGGACGGACAATGACATCGCAGAAGATCGTTTCACGCGCAGACTGGCTTGCGGCGCGGAAAGCGCTGTTGGTGAAGGAGAAGGAGCTGACGCGCCGCCGCGACGCGCTGGCTGCAGAGCGCCGGGAACTGCCCTGGGTCAGGATCGAGAAGCCCTATGTCTTCGAATCACCGGATGGCAAGCAGACGCTGGCGGACCTCTTCGATGGCCGCAGTCAGTTGATCGTGCAGCACTTCATGCTGGGACCCGGCTGGGAGGAGGGCTGCATCGGCTGCTCCTTCTGCGCCGATCATGTGGACGGCGCCAACCTTCACCTGCGCCATCATGACGTTGCTTTCGTGGCCATCTCCCGCGCGCCGATATCGGAGATCGAGGCCTTCAAGAGCCGCATGGGCTGGCGCTTCCCCTGGGTCTCCTCCTTCGGCAGCGACTTCAACTATGACTTCCAGGTTTCCTTTACCCCCGAAGACCAGGCCCGCGGGCGGGTTGTCTATAACTTCGAGGAAAGCGACTTCCTCTGCGAGGAACTGGCCGGCACCAGCGTCTTTGCCAGGGACGAGGCCGGCGCCGTCTTTCACACCTATTCCTGCTACGCCCGGGGCGACGAACACCTGCTCGGCGCCTACAACTATCTCGACCTCACGCCAAAGGGCCGCAACGAGACCGGCCCGCGCCACGACCTTATGGACTGGGTGCGCCTGCACGACAGCTACCCGGGCTGAGCCGTTCGGGCCGGTGCAGCAGAAAGGGCGGCATCGCGTGGTGCCGCCCTCGCACCGCTTGTGAGAAGGCGCTAAACTCCGATCATGAACTGGAGCCGGAAGCGAAAAGCCGATCTGGCCGCAGACCTCGACCTCTTGATCAACGATCTCTGCGTGATCTGGGGCTTCTGCAATCAATTGCGTGCCCGCGATCTGCTCTCTCTTGGAGAGACCCTGGACGCCGACACCTTTGCCTGTGCGGTGCTGAAAGCCGAGGGGTTAAATCCGGAAACGAGTCAGCATCGCAAACCCATCAGCCGAAAGTTCATCGAGCGCTACGGCCCTGCTGTATCGGAGAAGAGCCATTCGACCTCCGGCTACGCGTTCGAATGACCGCGTCGAGAATATCTCCAGGGTGAGGTGACTTCCTGGCGATCCACAGGAGCCGGCTGTCACACATCGCTTTGGGTCGTTGCAAAGAAGAAGGGGCCGGCACCGCTAGGTGCCGACCCCTCGTGCCCGAAGCAGGTGGCCTCGTCTAGACCCAGGGGCAGTGGCTGTTGGAGGCGCCGAAGGTGCGGCCCTCGGCGAAGCGCGAGATGGCGAAGGGCTCCAGCTCCGCCACCCGGTTGTCGCCGGCCAGGATCCGCGCCACCAGCTTGCCGACGCCGGTCATCTTAAAGCCGTGGTTGGAGTCGGCGATCATGTAGGCGTTGGGCATGATCCAGTCGAAGATCGGCACGTTGTCCGGCGTGAAGGCGCCGATGCCGCCATTGGGCCGGTCCTTGAAGTTCTTCCGGTGGCCCTTGAAGCGCGGCATGAGGTAGCCCATGGCCGCGGTCAGGTAGTCGGCGAACCAGTCGTCGGCCTGGTAGTCCTCGTTGTCCCAACCGTAGGGATCGAGCACCGCCTTGGGGCCGATCTTGATGGGGATGGTGCCGCCCTGCACGCCGGCGCGCTCCATGCGCTCGGCGCCGTTCTTCCAGTAGACGTAGAGATGGTCGGAGATTTCCGCGCCGGTGTCCTCGTTGATCACCGGCGTGTTCATCATCTCGACGTGCAGCACCGGCGGGTCGAGGTCGCGGCTGTCGCGGTAGGGCTGGTCGATGTAGACCTCGCCCTCCAGCAGACGCCAATAGGTCCACATGTCCAGGGTGTTG
>NZ_JANQKD010000026.1 GCF_028281305.1 Pelagibius sp.
CTGGAAACGGGTTGGTGCGGCTGAGAGGACTTGAACCTCCACGGGGTTTCCCCCACAGCGCCCTCAACGCTGCGCGTCTACCGATTCCGCCACAGCCGCAGGTATCCGCTGGCTCCTGGCCACCGGCTCGGAGCGGGTGTTATAGCGCTCTGCGCCAAAAGGGCAACGGAAATCTGTGCCGAAAAAAGGGCTGGACGGGGCTCCGGGCCCGGGTCCACCATACCGGGCGCTGCGCGGTAAATCCGCTGATTCCCAAACCTGGACCGCGTCCCAGATTATGAAGACTGCCCTCTTGATCGCCGTGCTCGGCGCGCTCCTTGTCGTGTCCGTTGTCGGCGGACTCTTTGTCTGGTGGAGCCTGGGCGACGTCGACATCAGTCTGCACGGCATGATCGCCCTGACGCTCGGCTGCCTCGTCTCGCTGCTGCTCGGCGGCGGCCTCATGTTCCTGGTCTTCTATTCGAGCCGCAGAGGTCACGACGACGACCACCATCGCGGGCCGGAAATATGAGTAGTCGTAACCCTTTAGGGTGGAAACCCTAAGGCTTGACACAAAAAGATCACCCCGCAGATTTCGGCTGCCCCCTAGGCTTTGATAGGTAAGCCTGCAGGGATGGGGACCCTGCCTCCCTGTACGACTTCATGTCTACCAACCCCCGAAGACGGCCGGGGCCCCCAGACATCCCTGCAGGCTTCCTCTCCTCAAGTGCCCGATCCCACAACTGCGTTATCCTACGACCGGACGACCGCTCGGCCGCTGCGCAAAGCCCCTTGCCGTGCGAAACAGCGGGGTTCATCATACGGGATGAGTGAACCGATTCAGGTGGACCTCGCCGCTCTTCGCGAACGCCTGATCCTACGCCGCCAGGAGCTGCTGGATCTGGCTGCCAGTTCTGCGGACAGCCGCAAACCGGTCGAACTGGATCAGACCAGGGTTGGCAGGCTGTCGCGAATGGATGCGCTCCAAAGTCAAGCAATGTCCCTGGAGGCTGAGCGCCGCCGCAAGGCGGAGCTGCAGCGCATCGAAGCAAGCCTGAAGCGGATCGAATCAGGAGACTACGGCTATTGCGTATCCTGCGGGGCGCGCATTCCGCTGCGCCGGCTGGAGTTGGACCCCACCCTGCCGACCTGTGTCGACTGCGCCAGCAAGGCAGGCGGGCATTGAGGGTCAGCAAGCCCGGGAACCGCCGACAGCAACGTGTCATTCCCCCACAGCTTATCTTTCCCAAGCCATGAGAAGCGACCAGCCTTGTCTTCCGTGTTTTCCATAGGCTTCCCCTCCGTGCCGGCTCTGGCCCTGGGCGGTGCGCTGCTGGCGGCCAGTGGCGCAGCCGGGCCGTCGGCGCTCGCGCAGAGCGCGCCAGAAACCCTTTCCGCCGGCCAGGCGACCGAGTGCTGGCGCGGCTGGGGCTACATCCTGGACGGTCAGTCACGGGCCTATAAGAGCGAGGAGATGCTGCTGGTCACTCTGGGGCCGACGCTGTGGGAGGCCGGACAGGCCGTCGAGCTTTTCGTGCTCGACCGCGCCAGCGGCCATATCTCCGAACTGCCGCCGATCCGGGTCGTTCCGCAGACCCCCCGGCTCTATTACCGCGGGCGGTTGAACTACGTCGACACGGTGGCCTCCATCGACGGCTCCGGCGACTTCATGACGCTTGGGCTCAGTCACATCGAGCCCGCCCCCGCGGGCGTTCCAGCCAAGGAAGACTTCAACCGCTGGGCCTGCGGCCTGGGCGAATAGCCTCAGCAGAACAACAGCGCCGAGCCCAGCAATCCGCAGTCGACGTCAGGTGCCCGCTGCCGGCGTCCGGCAGCCCCCAAAGCAGCCCCCAAAGCAGCCCCCCAAAGCAGCCCCCCAAAGCAGCCCGCCCGCGCTCCGATTACATAAAATGCGATCTGTATTTATCTATGATTTATTTCAAATTTACTTGAATTTGAGGCAAACATAGTTAACGATATCTAAAAATTTAGTTGATTTTCTCTTAAGATTGCCAAATAATAAGCAGAGTTCAGGTATTGGAACGAACCGCGGAGGCGATGACGTCATGTTAGACGTCCTGCAATGGATCTACGGCCCCGGCGCGGAAGCCGACCCCTACTACGTGCTGCTCAAGGATTTCATTGTCCTGATGCCGTGGTGGTATCCCTACATGTGGCTGGGCATCATCGCGACGGTCGTGAGCTGGCGCGTCCTGCGGAGGTTCCGGCGGAACCGCCAGAACCGGGCCGGACTGAAGCGCGTCCGCAGCCGCGTTCTGCGCCTGGCCGAGGGGCCCGACGGAAGCCTGGAGATCCCCGGGCCCGCCAATGACGATCACCCGGCCCTGAGCGGTCGCTGGCTGGTCGCCGACTGACACGCTTCCCCACCTGATACAACTCCCAGGCTGCTACGTCCGCGTATCGGGTGCCCCATGACCCGCAGACGCGCGCGGGACGCCCCTGTGCTGGCCTTGCCGCGGTGTCGTTGAGAGCGGCAGATTCCACCCGGCAAGACTTGCCGCATTCCGCGGAAACCCTGCCGCCCTGCCGTGCGCCGGCTTGGCCGGTCCGCGGGCTGCCTTGCCCCGCCCGGGCCTTAAAACTGGCCCGTCAATTGCAGAGCTCTGTGCGTCCATCTGCGGGCAAAGTCATGCCCGCCGGGCGCTTTGCAGATTCCAATGGCAGGAGCTGGGAAACTGGAATGACCTTTACCGATCTCTCCCGAGCCGATTCCCGGACGAACGATGCGCTGCAGTGGTTCCATCGCACCAGCGGAAAACCCCGCGAAACTCTGCGCATGCTCGAAGAGACCCTGGCGGTGCCCGAGCCAGAACGGTCGAAGGTCTCGGCCGGCGAATTCGTTGAGCAGATCGACGACAGCATCCAGGAGCAGGGCCGCCGCGAAGTGATGTCCGTTCTGGTCAATCTGCGCCAGAGTGAGATCAGGGCCCTGGTACGGCGGGCTGCTCACGCCAAGGGCCGCTACCTCGCTGCTCTGATGGAGCTGCCGCGCAGCCAGGCAAGTCGAAAGACGGCGGTAGAGGAAGTGGCTCTGCTGCGGCGGGAATACGAGGAGCTGGAGATCGGGCTCAAGACGCTGCGGCAGCTGGTGCTCGATAACGACATCGACGTTATCGGCGTCGACTGACGGTTGACTGACGGGGGCGTTTACTGACGGGCGGCCTGCCGAGCGCGTGCGCCGCCGATGTGCCAGTCAGAAACGTCAGTTCAGATAGAGGACGTCGCTATCAGGCTTGGGCATTTGCAGAATCACCGCTTCCGAGTTGCCGCTCAAGCGGCCGAGAAGCTCCTCGGTCTGGCGCGGACAGGCGTTGACCACGTCAAGGGCCAGGTCGCCGTTGGCGTTCACACGTGCGAAGATGCCCGCCCGAAAGGCGTCGGCGATCCATTGAGCCGGATCGAAGCCTTGCTGAGCCTTCATCGCTCCAACCTCTCCCATGCCTAGCATCAACATAGCCTGCACCTCTTGTTTTAACGTTCGGTTACTAAATTGCCGCTGAGATTTGGCGAAAATTCCTGACTTAGTATTGCGGTCCGGATGTCCGATTACTGTGGGTTTTCTCACCTCCGCAGATGCGACAATGGGCCACGAAGAAGCTCCTTGAAGATCACCGCCGCGAGGCCGATTCTGAGGGCCGGAGGGAGAAGAACGGCATCGCTCCGTCGCTTCTCCGACCCGGCTGCCGCTTTTGACTGCGCCCCTGCATCCGGGCGCCGGCGCAGCCCTGGTGAGGACGCCGCCTTTGACGCCTCAGGAACGTTCCTTTCTTGGGTTTCTTGCCCGGCATCTGGCCACCGGCATTGCCGCGGGCGCGCTGTTCGGCGCCGCCATTCTGGCCAGCGACTTCGCCGGGCTGCGTCGCCTGACACTCTCCAGCGATACCCCGGTCCTGGCGCTGGCACTGCTGTTCTTCGGGTTGTTCATCACCTTCGGCTCGGTCTCGATGGCGGCGAACCTGATGATGCTGCAGCGCAAAAAAGACGACTGATCAGCTGCGCTTTATCGGTACCGACAGTCGCAGTCGGTGCATCCGGTGCAATCCAATATTTACCCCTGAGTGTGACAATACCCACAAGGGTCTGAACCGCGCGCCGATAGCCTTCGACTAGGTATCGAGCGAAGGGTTCGGGCCCGCAACTTTGGCCCGGACGCACGAGACCAGAATCAGGGAAGATCACAATGGCAAATCACATGATGTTTTGGCGGTCGACCGGCTTGGAAGAGACCATCCGCAAGAACCACGCACCGATCCGCGGGCCGCGCGATCGCCGCCACCTGCCGTGCACGCAGCATTCCTCGACGGAGCTGGCCGCTTTCGAGCGCAGCCTGCGCCGGCCGCTGCGCTCACCCTGGAACCGGCCCGGGATGACCAAGCACTAAGACACTGCAGGGGGTATCACGCGGGGAACTGGCCGCGGTCACCGACCGGGCAGCGGCTGCCCCGCCCCACTCCGGCCCGGAAAGCCCGAAACAGATCCTTGATGCCTGCTGAGGCTACGACGCCGCCTTGGCAGATTCTACTGCAGCGGCGTTGGCGCGGCAGCGCTCGGACGGAAGAATGACCGATACCCTGGTGCCGCGGCCGGGCGTGCTTTCCACCTTCACCTCGCCATCGTGCAAACCTGTCAAGGCTTTGACCAGCGGCAGACCAAGACCGGTTCCGCCGCGCTTGCGAGCGAAAACGTTGTCGACCTGGCCGAAGGGCTTCATCGCCAGGTCGATCTCTTCCGCGTTCATCCCAATGCCGTCGTCGCTTACGGAAATCACGCAGCGCCCGGCCATATCCGTCTGGCTGCGCAGGTGGACCTGACCGCCGGGGTGGCTGAAGCGTATGGCGTTGGACAAGAGGTTGGTCAGCATCTGCGTGACCAGCCGCGGATCGCCGCAGAGCCCGAATGCACCCGGCAGCGGCTCCACCTGAAGAGTGATGTCGTAATCCTGGGCGAGCGGCGTAACCAGCCGGACCGCCGCCTCGACAACCGGCTCCAGCAGGAAGTCCTCCTCATGGAGATCCAGCTTGCCGGCCTCGATCTTCGTGAGGTCGAGAATGTCATTGATGATCCCGAGCAGGTGGCGGCCTGAGGAGCGGATATCGGCGATGTAGTCCTTGTAGGCGTCGACGCCGATGGGCCCGTGCACCTCCCGCTCCATCAGCTCCGCAAAACCGATCGTGGCGTTCAGCGGCGTGCGCAGTTCGTGACTCATGTTGGCGAGAAACTGGGTCTTGGCGAGATCGGCCGCCTCAGCCTTCTTCTGGGCGCGCAGCAGGCCCTCTTCGATCTCCTTGCGCCGGAGCAGTTCCTCCTCGAGCTGGGCATTCATTTCCTTGCGGCGGCGGGCCTCCGCCTTGAACTCGTACCAGCGCCGCCAGGCAAACCAGCCGAAAGAGACCGTCAGCAGCATGACCGCAATGGGGATCTCGTCCACTTCCCAGGCTTCGTGGTCCGCGGCGAAGTCGTCCCACATCTCGGCCAGATCGAATGCGCCCGCCACAAGAAACGCGAGGAAGAAGCCGAGGGTGGCGAAAATGATGTCGACGGCTGCATTGGGCAGCGTGTAACGCCCGATCCGCATCACGAAGTCCAAGAGCCCTTCCCTTACCGCCAAGCCATTGCAGTAATTGCTAAAATATAGAACGCGAAGCCAAGCTTAGCGCCGTCACTTATAACGATTGGTAAATGAAAATACACGATTTGATTAACTTCATGCTTTTGTAGTCACGAGGCCGAGCGGGCGTCGCGGCAGGCGCGGGCGCCAGAGCGGACTCCGCCGGCTGGAAGCTGTCTTCACAGGACGGAGCCAAGGCCCGCGAAGGCTCGGCGTGCCGGTCGGCCGCGGCCCCCCCAGGCGGCGCTTGATCGGGACATGATTCAGGCAGGTCCGGCTCACACTGGGAGCACGCCCCGACCGGACCGGCGAGATCGCAGGGCGCTAAACTGCAGGAAGGGTGGTGAGCCCGGCAGGGATCGAACCTGCGACAACCTGATTAAAAGTCAGGTGCTCTACCAACTGAGCTACGGGCCCCCGAGAGACGGGATTGCCTGCATTTCGGCCGCCGCCAGATTCTGGCGAAACGGCCCCGGGTGCAGGGCGCGCGCACCATAAGGCCGCGCCCCGCCCCGGTCAACTGCTCCGGTCAACTGCTCCGGTCAACAGGCCCGGCCAACAAGCCCGGTCAATCCTGCTTGAGGGTCTGCAGGCGCTTGGCCGCGGCCTTGCCGTCTTCCTGCTCCAGGTGGAAGCGGTCGCGCAGCCGGGCCGCCACCTGGGGGCCGACAAAACTGGAGATGTCACCGCCGAGGCGGCCGATCTCCTTGACGAAGCGCGAGGAGATGAACTGCTGGCGCTCGGAGGCCATGAGGAAAACGGTTTCGATGTCGTCATCCAGGCGCGCGTTCATGCTGGCCATCTGGAACTCGTACTCGAAGTCGGAGACGGCGCGCAGGCCGCGCACCAGCACCTGGGCGCCAACCTCGTGGCAGAAGTGGATCAGCAGGCTGTCGAAGCTGTGGACCACCACCTGGGCGCCGTAGTGGTTCATTTGCGCGATCTCGTCGCGCACCATCTCCACCCGCTCGTCGATGGTGAAGAGCGGTCCCTTGCCGGCATTGCGCGCTACCGCAATGACCAGGCGGTCCAGGATCTTGCAGGCACGGCCGATGATGTCCTGGTGGCCGTTGGTGATGGGATCGAAGGTGCCGGGATAAACACCGACCAGCGGCTTTTTCATGGTCCTTCGATCTCCCTTTACTATGAGGTCTCTGGGCTACGAAGTCTCTGGGGGCGCTTCCGCAGCGCCCGTGGACGGTTCCGCGGTTTCGCCGTTCTCGTCCCCACCGTTCTCATCCTCGTCGTCTTCCTCGGGAAGGTGGGCGACGGAGACGATGCGCTCGCTCTCGTCGATGCGGAACAGCATGACGCCGCGGGTGGTACGCCCGGCGATGCGGATGTCGTCGACGGGGCTGCGGATCAGCTTGCCGCCGTCGGTGACCAGCATGATCTGATCGCCCGGGGCCACCGGAAAAGCAGCGACGACGCCGGACTCCCGCCCGCCGGCGCGGCTGAGGTCGAGGTTGCCGATGCCGCGCCCGCCACGACCGGTCAGGCGGTATTCGTAGGCCGAGGTGCGCTTGCCATAGCCGTCGTTGGCGACCGAGAGGATGAACTGCTCGCCCTCGGCCAGCTCGGCCAGACGCTCGGGCGAAAGCTCGATGCCGTTCTCATGGGCCGTATCGCCATTGCCGTTCTCGCCGCGCCGGCGCGCGTTGGCATAACGCAGATAGGCGCCGCGCTCCTCCGTGCTCTCGGCCTCGCCGGAGCGGAGGATGGACATGGAGATCACCTTGTCGCCCTTGGCCAGCTTGACGCCGCGCACACCGGTCGAGGTGCGCCCGGCAAAGACCCGGACGTCGGAGACGCTGAAGCGGATGCAGCGCCCGCCGGCCGTCGCCAGCAGCACGTCGTCGTCGGGCCCGCAGGGGCGCACGCTCACCAGCTCGCTGTCGCCGCCATCCAGCTTCATGGCGATCTTGCCGTTGGCCATGACGCGCACAAAGTCGGAGAGCTTGTTGCGGCGGACGTTGCCGTCAGAGGTGGCGAAGACCACGTACATGCGGTCCCAGGTGGCCTCATCCTCGGGCATCGGCATGAAGGTGGTGATCCACTCCCCTTCCTGCAGCGGCAGCAGGTTGATCAGCGCCTTGCCGCGGGCCTGGGGCGTGCCGATGGGCAGGCGGTAGACCTTCAGCTTGTAGACCATGCCGCGCGAGGAGAAGAACAGCACCGGCGTGTGGGTGTTGCAGACGAAGACCTGGCTGACGAAGTCCTCGTCGCGGGTGGCCATGCCCGCGCGCCCCTTGCCGCCGCGGCGCTGGGCGCGATAGGTCGAAAGCGGCACGCGCTTGATGTAGCCGCCGTGGGAGACGGTCACCACCATGTCCTCGCGCTGGATCAGGTCCTCGTCTTCCTGCTCGAATCCCTGCTCCTGGATGACGGTGCGCCGCGGGTTGGCAAAGCGCTCCTTCATGTCCGTGAGTTCTTCGCGCAGCACAGCCAGCAGCCGCTCGCGGGAGGAAAGGATCTCCAGGAACTCACGGATCTCGCCGGCAATCTCCTCCAGCTCGGCGGCGATCTTCTCGCGCTCCAGGCCGGTCAGCCGCTGAAGCCGCAGGTCCAGAATTGCCCGCGCCTGCGTCTCGGAAAGGCTGTAGGTGCCGTCCTCTTCGACGGCGCGGCCCGGCTCGTCGATGAGGGCGATCAGCGGCGCCACGTCCTGGGCCGGCCAACGCCGGGCCATCAACTGCTCGCGCGCGGTCACCGGGTCCGGCGCCGCGCGGATCAGGGCGATCACCGGGTCGATGTTGGCCACGGCAATGGCGAGGCCGACCAGCACATGGGCGCGGTCGCGGGCCTTGCCGAGGCGGAAGGCGGTGCGCCGCGTCACCACCTCCTCGCGGAAATCGAGGAAGGCGGAAAGGATGGCGCGGAGGTCCAGCACCTCCGGGCGGCCGCCGTTCAGCGCCAGCATGTTGCAGCCGAAGGAGCCCTGGAGCTGGGAATGCCGGAAGAGCTGGTTCAGCACCACCTCCGGCTCCGCATCGCGGCGCAGTTCGATAACCACGCGCAGGCCCTGGCGGTCGCTTTCGTCGCGCAGGTCGGCAATGCCCTCGATGGTCTTGGCACGCACCAGCTCGGCAATCCGCTCCAGCATGCGCGCCTTGTTCACCTGATAGGGCACCTCGGTGACGATGATCGCCTGGCGGTCCTTGCGGATCTCCTCGATCTCGGTCTTGGCCCGCACCCGCAGGCTGCCGCGGCCGGTGTGGTAGGCATCGCGGATGCCGGCCCGGCCCAGGATCACGCCGCCGGTCGGGAAGTCCGGTCCGGGGATGATCTCCATCAGCTCGTCGATGCTGATGTCGGGCTTGTCGATGGCGGCCAGGCAACCGTCGATCACCTCGCCCAGATTATGCGGCGGGATGTTGGTGGCCATGCCGACGGCGATGCCCCCGGCGCCGTTGACCAGCAGGTTCGGGAAGCGCGCCGGCAGGACCACCGGCTCCTGCGTCGACTCGTCGTAGTTGTCCTGGAAGTCGACCGTGTCTTCGTCGATGTCGGCCAGCAGAGCGTCGCTCGCCGCCCGGGTCAGCCGCGCCTCGGTGTAGCGCATGGCCGCCGGCGGATCGCCGTCCATGGAGCCGAAATTGCCCTGGCCGTCGATCAACTGCAGGCGCATGGAAAACTCCTGCGCCATGCGCACCATGGTGTCGTAGATCGCGCTGTCGCCGTGCGGGTGGTATTGACCCATGACGTCGCCGACCACGCGGGCCGATTTGCGGTAGGGCCGGTTCCAGTCGTAGCCGGCCTCCTTCATCGCGTAGAGGATGCGCCGGTGCACCGGCTTCAAGCCGTCGCGCACATCCGGCAGCGCGCGGGCCACGATCACGCTCATCGCATAATCGAGGTACGAGCGCTTCATCTCGTCTTCGATGGTGACCGGTGTTATGTCGTGATCGGAAGTCGGCTGTGTCGGGTCGGACAAGTTATCAAGGCCTTGAGACGGTCCCGGACCCCAGTGTCCGGGTAGAGAACGGGCGGCCGGAGAGGGCCGCGAAGGGACTAAATTCGCACAACACGCCGGGCGATCCCCTTGTCTCCCGATACCCTGGACCGAGGCCGGTCCGAAGCCCGGGAGGGCCCCTGCGAGTCGCTCATAAGACTATAGCAATGCAGCCCAGGCACGACAACTCTCGCGCCTGCGAAAGGGCGGCGAGAATCCTTTTGATTTCATAGGCTTATAAGGCCGCTTCAGCGGCCTTCGCAAAACACGGGCAGGCGGGCGCATGCCATGGCCGGCAGCGCACCGAAAACCGCGCTTTGGTTGTACAGGAGGGCGGAGCACACGCCCTTAAGGACAGGCTCCGCGCTGACCGGACGCCGGCCTAGAACGGGATCTCGTCGTCCAGGTCGCCGGCCGGACCCGGACCGCCAGAGCCGCCACCGGAACCCCCGCCGGAACCGCCGCCAAAGTCGCCCCCGCCGCCGCTGTAGCCGCCCTGGTCGCCGCCGCCGAAGCCGCCGCCGTCCTGGCGGCCGTCCAGCATCGTCAGTTCCCCGCGAAAGCGCTGGAGAACCACTTCGGTCGTGTAGCGGTCCTGGCCGGACTGGTCGGTCCACTTGCGGGTCTGGAGCTGGCCTTCGATGTAGACCTTGGAGCCCTTGCGCAGGTACTTCTCCGCCACCTCGGAAAGCCGCTCGTTAAAGATCACCACCCGGTGCCATTCCGTGCGCTCGCGCCGTTCGCCGCTGTTGCGGTCGCGCCAGGTCTCGGAGGTGGCCAGCGAGAGGTTGGCGATGCGGGTCCCGTCCTGGGTGCTGCGGATTTCCGGATCGCGCCCCAGATTGCCGACCAGAATGACCTTGTTGACGCTCCCCGCCATACCGACTGTCTCCAATTTCAGAGGTTTTTCCTAGAAGCGCGCGACTCTAGCGCGTCTGGCAGGTCTATGTCAGCAATGCCGTCTCCGCAAGGCCGGTGGCACCATCAGGGGGTCGATTTTCCTGCGGCCATCCTCCATATTGCTTCCTGCCGGTCGCTCGACGACCATGGTATCCAAACCAGAACCCAAGCCCCCGAAAGGCCGTGCCGATTTGATGCCAAACGGTCCGCAAGGTCCTGTGATCGCGATTCGTGGCGCCCGCGAACACAATCTGAAGAACATCGACGTCACCCTGCCCCGCAACAAGCTGGTGGTGATCACCGGGCTGTCCGGATCGGGGAAATCCTCCCTTGCCTTCGACACCATCTACGCCGAGGGCCAGCGCCGCTACGTCGAGTCCCTCTCCGCCTATGCGCGCCAGTTCCTGGAGCTGATGCAGAAGCCCGACGTGGACTCCATCGAGGGGCTGTCGCCGGCGATCTCGATCGAACAGAAGACCACCTCCAAGAACCCGCGCTCGACCGTCGGCACGGTGACGGAGATCTACGACTACCTGCGTCTGCTCTATGCGCGGGTGGGTGTGCCCTACTCGCCGGCCACGGGCCTGCCGATCGAGAGCCAGACCGTCAGTCAGATGGTCGACCGGGTGATGGAGATGCCGGAGGGCACGCGTCTCTACCTGCTGGCGCCCATCGTGCGCGGACGCAAGGGCGAGTACCGCAAGGAACTGGCCGACCTGCAGAAACGCGGCTTCCAGCGGGTGAAGATCGACGGCGAGTTGCACGAGATCGAGAGCGCCCCGGCGCTGGACAAGAAGCGCAAGCACGACATCGAGGTGGTGGTGGACCGCCTGATCGTCCGCGAAGGGATCGAAACGCGCCTCGCCGACAGCTTCGAAACGGCGCTGGGGCTGGCCGACGGTCTGGCCTTCACCGAAGAGGCCAACAAGGCCGGCACGCGCACCACCTTCTCCGCGCGCTTCGCCTGCCCGGTTTCCGGCTTCACCATCGACGAGATCGAGCCGCGGCTGTTTTCCTTCAACAACCCCTTCGGCGCCTGCCCCTCCTGCGACGGGCTGGGCGTGACCCTCTTCTTCGATCCCGACCTCGTGGTGCCGGACGACAAGCTGTCGCTGAGCGAGGGCGCCATCGCGCCCTGGTCGCGCTCGGCCACGCCCTCGCCCTACTATCAGCAGACCCTCGATTCCATCGCCCGCCACTACAAGGTTTCGACCCGCACGCCCTGGCGCGAGCTGAAGAAGACAGTGCGCGACGCCATCCTCTACGGCTCCGGCAAGAAGCCGATCACCATGACCTACGAGGACGGGCTGAGGAGCTACAAGACCACCAAGCCCTTCGAAGGCGTGGTCCCCAACATGGAGCGGCGCTGGCGGGAGACCGACAGCGACTGGGTGCGCGACGACCTCGGCAAGTACCAGAGCAACCAGGCCTGCGAGGCCTGCGGCGGCTTTCGCCTGAAGCCGGAGGCCCTGGCCGTCAAGATCGACGGCCACCACATCGGCCAGGTGTCGGAGTTCTCCGTGGCCCAGGCGGCCGAGTGGTTCTCCAAGCTGTCGAAGAAGCTGCGGCCCAAGCAGCGCGAGATCGCCGCGCGCATCCTGAAGGAGATCAACGAGCGTCTGCGCTTTCTGGTGGACGTCGGCCTCGACTACCTCACCCTCAGCCGCGGCTCGGCCAGCCTTTCAGGCGGCGAAAGCCAGCGCATCCGCCTCGCCTCGCAGATCGGCTCCGGCCTCACCGGTGTGCTCTACGTGCTGGACGAGCCCTCCATCGGGCTGCACCAGCGCGACAACGCGCGCCTGCTGGAAACCCTGAAGCGCCTGCGCGATCTGGGCAACAGCGTGATCGTGGTGGAGCATGACGAGGACGCCATCCGCTCTGCCGACTATCTGGTGGACATGGGGCCGCGCGCCGGCACCCGCGGCGGGCAGGTGGTCGCCAGCGGCAAACCAAAAGAGGTGATGTCCGCCCCGGAGAGTCTGACCGGGCAGTACCTCACCGGCATGCGTCAGATCGCCATTCCGGGCCTCCGGCGCGAAGGCCATCCCGGCCAGGCCGTGAAGATCCTGAGGGCCGAGGAGAACAACCTGCATTCCGTCGATGCCGAGATCCCGCTGGGCACCTTCACCTGCGTCACCGGAGTCTCCGGCAGCGGCAAGTCGACGCTGATCATCGAGACCCTCTACAAGGCCCTGGCCCGGCGCCTCCACAAGGCGCGCGCCAACCCCGGCAGGCACGACGGCATCGAAGGGCTGGAGTACCTCGACAAGATCATCGACATCGACCAGTCGCCCATCGGGCGCACACCGCGCTCCAACCCCGCAACCTACATCGGTGCCTTCACACCAATCCGCGAGTGGTTCGCCGGCCTGCCGGAGTCCAACGCCCGGGGCTACAAGCCGGGGCGTTTCTCCTTCAACGTCAAGGGCGGGCGCTGCGAAGCCTGCCAGGGCGACGGCGTCATCAAGATCGAGATGCACTTCCTGCCCGACGTCTATGTCCAGTGCGACGTCTGCAAGGGCAAGCGCTACAACCGGGAAACCCTGGAGATCACCTTCAAGGGCAAGTCCATCGCCGACATCCTGGACCTGACCGTCGACGAGGGCGTGGAGTTCTTCAAGGCGGTGCCCTCCATCCGCGCGAAGCTTGAAACGCTGCAGAAGGTGGGTCTGGGCTACATCCACATCGGCCAGCCTGCGACCACGCTCTCCGGCGGCGAGGCGCAGCGCGTCAAGCTCTCCAAGGAGCTGTCGCGCCGCGCGACCGGGCGCACCCTCTATATCCTCGACGAGCCCACCACGGGCCTGCATTTTGAGGATGTGAGCAAGCTGCTCGAAGTGCTCCAGGCCCTCGTAGACCAGGGCAACACCGTGCTGGTCATCGAGCACAATCTGGAGGTCATCAAGACCGCCGACTGGATCATCGACCTCGGACCCGACGGCGGCGACCGTGGCGGACGCATCGTCGCCGCCGGCACGCCGGAGGACGTCGCCCGGGTCGCGGCGAGCCACACGGGCCAGTATCTGGCGCCCTATCTGGGAATATCCAACAAACCGAAGCGCAAACGGGCATGAGCGGCGCGGACGGATCGATCCTCTGCCGCTTTGCCGGCAAGGCCGACGCTGCAAAGGTCGGCGAGCTTTTCTACCGCTGCGACCTGCACTACTGGGGCGACAAGGCGCCCACAGCCGAGGCCATGGCCGCCCATGTCCGCGAGCGCGTGATGGCCGAGGACGCGACCGTGGAGATCGTGCTGGCCGAGGAGGATGGCGACGCCCTGGGCTTTGCCACCTTCACCATCATGTATCCGGCCCCGAACCTGGGCGGTCAGCTCTACCTCAAGGATCTCTTCGTGCTCGACCGGGCCCGCGGCAAGGGCGTCGGCCTCATCCTCATGCGCTTCCTGGCCGTGACGGCGCTGGAGCGCGGCTGCGTCCGCTTCGACTGGACGGCGGAGGAGAACAACCCCCGCGCCATGGAGTTCTACGCCCATATCGGCGCGCAGCTGGTGACCAACAAGGTCTACTACCGCTTCGACGGTGCGGCCCTGCGGCGCTTCGCGGAAGGCGGCTGACGGCGCTGGGCCTCACCAGCCAGGGGCCTCACCAGCCGGGCCTTGCCAGCGGACGCCCGGCCCTCCACACTCCCGACATGACGCTTGCAGACCCCGGGCGCGACAGCCTGCAGGCAGCCGAACTGCGGCCCCAGGCCCGCTTGAAAGCCCAGCCGGTCATCGACTGGCTGACCGACATGGGCATGCGCCGCAGCCGCATCACCATGCTGCACGACGGATTTGTCCGCCAGCTCACCGCCATCGGCATCCCCATCGACCGCTCCACCCTGCATCTGCCGCAGCTTCACCCGCAGATGCGGGCCGTCACCGTGCTCTGGGAGGCAGAGGCCGGCGGCGCCATGGAGATCCCGCGCGCCCACGGCGTCGAGCGGACGGATTTCTTCATGGCCAGCCCTGTGCGGCTGGTGAACGAGGGCGGTCCGGCAATCCGCCGGCGGCTCTGCGAGCCGGACTGTCCGATCGACTTTCCCATCGTCGAGGATCTGCACGCGGCGGCCTACAGCGACTACACGGCCCGCCCCTTGCCCTTCAGCAACAAGCAGATCAACACCATCACCTTCGCCAGCAAAAGCGAAAGCGGTTTCGACGACCTGGACATCGCCACCATCGACGCCTGCCTTCCGGCCTTCGCCACGGTGCTCGAACTGCGCAACGTCTACCGCACGGCCCGCACCTTGCTCCAGACCTACATCGGCGCACGAACCAGCGACCGGCTCTTGAGCGGTACCGTCAAGCGCGGCGATGTGGAGCAGATCTCGGCGGTCCTGCTTTGCTCCGACGTTCGCGGCTTTACGGCGTTGTCCGAAGCCCTGCCGATGCAGGAGATCGTCGAGCTGCTGGACGAGTACTTCGAGATCATGGGCACCGCGATCGTCGGTACGGGCGGTGAGATCCTGAAGTTCATCGGCGACGGCCTGCTTGCCATCTACCCCACGGACCATCAGGGCGAGACGGCAACGGACAGCGCCTGTGCAGCGGCGATGGACGCCGCGCAGCAAGCCCTGGAGAACATCGGCAAGCTGCAGGAGCGCCGCCGTGCCGCGGGCCTGCAGACCTACGGGATCGGGATGGCCCTGCATGTCGGCGAGGTGATGTACGGCAATATCGGCGCTGCCGACCGGCTGGATTTCACCGTGATCGGGCCGGCCGTGAACCTGGTAAGCCGGATCGAAGGCCTGAACGGGACCCTCGGCCTCTCGCTCATCTACTCCGCCGCTTTCGCCAAACACTGGGGCGGCGAGAGCCGCAGCCTCGGGGTCCATCCGCTGAAGGGCATCGCCGAGGCGCAGGAAGTGTTCACCCTGGCCGACCCTCCGGCTTGATGATTCCGGCTTGCGGGGCTATCTGCTCCGGCAAGTCAGGAGGCCACCGAGGGGCCGGAGAAACGAAGGTTCGGATCATGACCGAGACAGACCCAAAACCCATCCATGTCGTCGGCGGCGGGCTCGCCGGCAGTGAGGCGGCCTGGCAGATTGCGCGCGCCGGGGTTCCGGTGGTGCTGCACGAAATGCGCCCGGAACGGGGCACCGAGGCCCACCTGACCGACGGGCTGGCGGAGCTGGTCTGCTCCAACTCCTTCCGCAGCGACGATGCGGAGAACAATGCCGTCGGCCTGCTGCACGAGGAGATGCGGCGCCTCGGCTCCCTCATCATGGCCTGCGGTGATGCCACCAAGCTGCCCGCAGGCGGCGCGCTGGCGGTCGACCGGGTCGCCTTCTCCGACCGGGTCACGGCGCAGCTGGAGGCCGATCCCATGGTCACCATTCAGCGCGGCGAGGTGGCGGGGCTGCCGCCCGAGGACTGGGATCAGGTCATCGTCGCCACCGGGCCCCTCACCTCGCCCGAACTGGCGGAGGCAGTGGGCAGGCTGAGCGGCGAGGAGTACCTCGCCTTCTTCGATGCCATCGCCCCCATCGTGCACAAGGACTCCATCGACTTCTCCAAGGCCTGGTTCCAATCCCGCTACGACAAGCCGGGCCCGGGCGGCGGCACGGCGGACTACGTCAACTGCCCCCTCAACGAGGCGCAGTACGAGGCCTTCATCGCCGCGCTGCTGGAAGGCGAGAAGACCGACTTCAAGGACTGGGAGACCTCGACCCCCTATTTCGAGGGCTGTCTGCCCATCGAAGTAATGGCCAGCCGTGGGCCGGAGACCCTGCGCTTCGGGCCCATGAAGCCGGTCGGCCTGCACGACCCGCACCGCAACGAGCGCCCCTATGCCGTGGTGCAGTTGCGCCAGGACAATGCCCTAGGCACGCTCTACAACATCGTCGGCTTCCAGACCAAGCTGAAGTACGGCGAGCAGGTGCGCATCTTCCGCACCATCCCCGGCTTGGAGCAGGCGGAGTTCGCCCGCCTCGGCGGCCTGCACCGTAACACCTTCATCAACTCGCCACGGCTCTTGGATGGGGAATTGCGCCTGAAGGCCATGCCGCGGCTGCGTTTCGCCGGCCAGATCACCGGGGTCGAGGGCTACGTGGAATCCGCCGCCGTCGGCCTGATGGCCGGGCGCTTCGCCGCCGCGGAGCGTCAGGGCCAGGCTTTTGCACCGCCGCCGGCGACCACCGCCCACGGCGCCCTGCTGGCTCACATCACCGGCGGCGCCGATGCGTCGACGTTTCAGCCGATGAACGTGAACTTCGGGCTCTTCCCGCCGCTGACCCCGCCGGAGGGCAAGCGCAAGGTGCGCAAGAAGGACCGCAAGCCTGCCATGTCGGCGCGCGCCCTCACCGATCTCGCCGCCTGGCTGACCACGCCCGCCGAAGCAGCGGAGTAAGCCGGCCTTACTGCGCTAGTAGCGCCCGCGCCAGTGAGTCCAGGCCAGACGCCAGATCTGGCCGGGCGCCTCTGTCTGCAGGTCCGGATGAAAGGGGTCGTGGGCGGCCGCTTCGAGACGGCGCAGGTGGCGGTCCGCCAGAGTCGCAAGCAGCAGGGGCGCCCGCGCTGCGCGCGGCACGGCATCGGCAGCCCTGGCCTGCCGCAGATGCTCTCCCGCAGCGGCACAGAGGTCCCGCGCCACGGCGCTCAGCCCCTCCGACCCGCGCAGTTCGAAAAGCCCGCCATAGTCGACACCGGCGGCATGGCAGAGGTCGACCGGCAGATAGAGGCGTTTCTGCCGGGCGTGAAAGGGCACGGCCCGCAGCAGGCCCAGATAAGCCCAGGCGATCCCCAGGTGATGCGCCGCGGTCTCCGCCGCCGCGCTCTCGACCCCCAGCACCTTCAGGGCGAGGCGCAGAAGCTGGGAAGAGGTGCCGGCAGCATAGCTCTCGAGGGCGTCCAGCGTCTGTGGCGGTTCACCCTCCAGATCGAATTCACGCGCCGTGATGAGGGCTTCCAGTCCATCGCGCGGCAGAGCTGTCGCCGCGACCGCCCGGGCCAGCGGCTCGACCACTTCATGCGCGCGCGGTGTGCCGGCGTAAATCCCCTCCAGGCTTTCACGCCACCACTGCAGGCGGATCTGACCCAGCATCGCCTCGCTCACCACCTCGGCGGTCTTGGCGACCTCGTAGTTGAAGGCATAGAGCGCAAAGAGATGATCGCGCGACGCCGCCGGCGCGAAGAGACAGGTCTGGTAACGGTCGCGGTCGTGTTGGCGGAGGCTGGCGATGTGGCCCGGCAGCGCCGCTACCATGGCCGGCGGACCGGTCGGGCAGGCCTTCGGTCGGCGCTTCGGGAGGCGCTTCGGGAGGCGCTTCGGGGCGCCCCTTGGCAAGGGTTCAAGCGGGCTCTAATATTTTTCACAGCGAATCCAAGTGGCTGGGCAACAAGTCGCTTAGTCGTTTCAAGTAAAGAACCATGCTGATCTCCGCCTCGCGGCAGGTCTGCCCGGCGGAAATATGGAGGGGACCCTATGGCTGGCATACTGACGTCTTTACGCAACACGGTGATTTCAGGGTTTGTCTTGGCGGTCATCCTGGCGCTGATCTATGCCGGCATGCAGGGCTACGACGGATATAGCTTCGGTGCTTTTGTGTTCCGCTGGCTTCACGTGATCAGCGGTGTCATGTGGATCGGACTGCTGTGGTACTTCAACTTCGTTCAGATCCCCAATATGCCGAACATCCCGGACGAACAGAAGCCGGCAATCGGCAAGGTGATCGCACCGGCCGCGCTCTGGTGGTTCCGCTGGGGCGCCATGGCGACCATCGTCACCGGCATCATCCTGGCCGGCTTCAACGGCTATCTCGTCGAAGCCTACCTGCTGGGCCTCACCGATGGCGTGCCCAAGCACACCATGATCGGCATCGGCATGTGGCTGGGCACCATCATGTTCATCAACGTCTGGTTCGTCATCTGGCCGAACCAGAAGCGCGCCCTCGGCATCGTCGAGGCGGATGCGGACACCAAGGCCAAGTCGGCCCGGACCGCCATGCTGTTCTCGCGTACCAACACGCTGCTGTCCGTGCCCATGCTCTTTGCCATGGTGTCGGCGCAGAACCTCTTCTAGAGGCGTCTCTTCTAGCAGGACCTTGTATCCGGGGCCGGGACTGAACAGTCCCGGCCCCAGCCCTCTGCGGCATCGCCCGACATTCCTGGCCAAGCCACCGGTCGCGAATCATTCGCAATTGCAAAACCGAGCGGCGCCCCTATCTTGTCTGAAGATGGGGTAGGCTGGCCAAGCGGCTGAGCCGCAGGGACGACAGGAGACAGCGAGGATCCATGGCGGGTGCGAGTACGACGGGCGCGAGCATTGCGGAAGAACGGAACCCAAAGGACGACAGCCTGACGCCGGGCCGCATCACCTTGGAGCGGGACCTGATCGACCTGCTGCTGACCCGGCGATCGGTAGTTGCCAATCAGCTTGGCGAACCCGGTCCCGACCGGAACCAGATGGACCTGATCCTCAGCGCCGGCATCCGCGTGCCCGATCACGGCAAGATCGGCCCCTGGCGTCTGCAGGTGCTCGACAAACAGGCGCAGGCTGAGCTCGGCGCGGTGCTGGCGGGCGAGTTCCTGGCCAAGTTCCCAGAGGCGAACGAGAAGCAGGTCGCCTTCGAGCGCAACCGCCCGCAGCGGGCGCCGGGCTTTATCGTTGTCAGCAGCAGGCTCAACCGGCAGCACAAGGTCCCGGAGATCGAGCAGCTTCTGTCCTGCGGCGCGGTCTGCACCAACATTCTGAATGCTGCCGTTGCGCTGGGCTTTTCCGCACAGTGGCTGACCGAGTGGCCGGCTTACAACGACTCCGTCAAGACGGCGCTTGGCATCCCCGGCGACCAGCACATCATCGGCCTCATCTATATCGGCACCGCGGCGGAACCGCCGGGCGAGCGCGTCCGCCCGGAACGCGATGCCGTGGCCAGCTATCTGAGCAGCCTGCCGGCGGCGGAAGAACCGACCGACTGACCTGCGCCATCTGACGCGCCAGCCGCCGAAGATCGTCACAGAGCCGTCACGAGAACGCACCGTTGATGCGGGCTTTCCGACCGCGGAAAACCTCCAGACCGGGCTTTGGTCTGGTCACTGATCCAGTCGCGTTGATTGTCGGCTTTTGTGGCCGATTCCGCTGGAAATCCCGTCAGCGATTCCTAATTCACCGAGTAACAGGGCTCTCGTGATCAGGAGAGATCGCGCCTGTACGAACGAACGCCAAACTTCAAAGTCACAAGCGACCGAAAGAAAGAGAGACGGCATGGCCTTCGAGCTTCCCCCCCTGCCCTACGCCCAGGACGCCCTGGAGCCGCACTACTCCGCCAACACCCTCAGCTTCCACCACGGCAAGCACCATGCGGCCTATGTGAACAAGCTGAACGAGCTGATCGCCGGCACCGCCGATGAGGAAAAGACCCTGGAGGAAATCATCGCATCCAGCACGGGCGGGCTCTTCAACCAGGCCGCGCAGATCTGGAACCACACCTTCTTCTGGAACTCCATGAAGCCCGCCGGCGGCGGTGCGCCGGACGGCGCTCTGGCGCAAGCCATCGACGCAGCCTTCGGCAGCCTGGATGCCTTCAAGGAGCAGTTCAAGGCTGCCGGCGTCGGCCAGTTCGGTAGCGGTTGGGTCTGGCTTGTGAAAGACAACGGCGGCCTGAAGATCGTCACCTCGGGCAATGCGGAAACGCCGCTGACCGACGGCCAGACGCCGCTTCTGACCTGCGACGTCTGGGAGCACGCCTACTATCTGGACTACCAGAACCGGCGGCCGGATTTCATCCAGGCGTTCCTCGACAACCTGGTGAACTGGGACTTCGCCGCCGCGAATTTCGAGGACGTGGCGAGCGCCGCTGCCGAGTAGCGCGCTCAGGCTTCCGTGCCGTGAGAACAAGGGGCCCTGCGGGGCCCCTTTTTTGTGCGCTGGTTTTTTGTGCTGGACGGCTAACGACAGGCCCAATCAGTCGACGGCGATCAGCGCCGCGGCAACCGGGCGCCCTTCGGCGGCAAGGACGTTGTAGGTACGGCAGGCAGCGCCGGTGTCCATGGGCTCCAGCGCCGGCCCCCGGGCCCGAACCGCCTCGCGCAGATCCGGGTCGATGAAGACCATCGCCGGCCCGCAGCCGACCAGCAACACCTCGATGGCGGTGTCTTCAGCCACGACCGCGGCGAAGTCCGACAGAGACAGGGCGGCGATATCGCCCGGCGTCCAGGCCAGCGTGCGGTCCGGCAGCACCAGCACGTTGCCGCTGTAGTGCTTCCCGGAAACGCGGAACCCGCCGCCGCCATAGCTCTCGATGATCTGAAGGCCCTCCGGGACCAGAGGCGTGACGTCCATGGCTGTCCTCAGCTTTTCCTCTCGACTGCCGAACCGCCCGCCTGGGCCCGGCGTCAGGACGTGGAGGTCTGCGCGGCCTCGCGCTTGGCCTCGGCCTCGTCCTCCTCGCCGCCGCGGCGCAGCTTCATGTAGGAAAGCAGCGGCACCGCCAGAGCGACGGAGGAATAGGTGCCGATCACCACGCCCCAGATCAGTCCGGAGGTAAAGCCCTGGATGACGGCGCCGCCGAAGAAGAACAGCGCGCCCAGGGCCAGCAGCGTGGTCATCGAGGTCAGGATGGTGCGCGACAGCGTGAGATTAAGCGCGCGGTTCAAGACTTCGCCCAGCGGCAGCTTCTTGTAACGCCGCAGGGTCTCGCGCACGCGGTCGAAGATCACGACGGTGTCGTTGATCGAGTAACCGGCAATGGTCAGCACCGCTGCCAGGGTGGCCAGGTTGAACTCCAGCTGGGTCAGCGCGAAGAAGCCTATGGTGGCGATCACATCGTGCGCCAGAGCGACCAGCGCGGCCACGCTGAAGTGCCACTCGAAACGGAACCAGATGTAGAGACCGATTCCCGCCAGGGCCAGCAGGGTGGCCAGAATGCCGGCCTGCTTCAGCTCGTCGCCCACCTTCGGGCCGACGAACTCCTGACGCCGGATCTCGACCCCTTCGCCGAGGGCTCCGCGCACCAGTTCGATGGCCCGGATCTGCTCCTCCTGGGCGCCCTCCTGGCGTTCGATGTTGATCAGCACGTCGGTCGGTTCGCCGAATTCCTGCAGCGTGACTTCGCCCAGCCCGAGGCCGGAGACGCGGCTGCGCAGGTCGGCCAGATTGGCAGGACCGTCGGTGCGCACCTCCATCAGGATGCCGCCGCGGAAATCGACGCCGAAGTTGAGCCCCTGGGTAAAGAAGAGACCGATCGAGCCCAGCATCAGGCAGGCCGACATCACCAGGAACAGGCCCCGCTTGCCGACGAAGTTGAGGCCGAGGTCGAGGGGAAGCTTGCGGATCAGAGCCATGCTGCGCCCTCCCCTATATTGCCAGGGCCTGCGGCCGGCGCCGGCGCAGCCAGAGGATGACCAGCGAGCGGGTCAGCATGATGGCCGAGAACATGGAGGTCAGAAGACCGATGGCCAGAGTCACAGCGAAACCCTTGATGGGGCCGGAGCCGAAGTTGAACAGGAGCAGCGCGGCGATGAGCGTCGTCACGTTGGAGTCGATGATTGTGGTCAGCGCGCGCCGGTAGCCGGCGTCGACCGCTGTCACCGGTCCGCGGCCATTGCGCATCTCCTCGCGGATCCGCTCGAAGATCAGGACGTTGGCATCGACCGCCATACCGATGGTCAGCACGATGCCGGCGATCCCCGGCAGGGTCAGCGTCGCCTGCAGGACCGAGAGTGCCGCCAGCATGAGCACCAGGTTGATCAGCAGTGCCACGCTGGCCATGGCCCCGAAGAGGCCGTAGATCGTCGACATGAAGACAACCACGAAGATCATGCCAAGCACGGCTGCAATTTCGCCGGCCAGGATCGAGTCGGCGCCCAGGCCCGGACCCACGGTCCGCTCTTCCAGATAGTTGATCGGCGCCGGCAAGGCGCCGGCCCGCAGCAGCAGGGCCAGGTCCTGCGCTTCCTGAATCGTGAAGGTGCCGGAGATCACGCCGCTGCCGCCGATGATCGGCTCGCGGATCCGCGGTGCGGAGATGACCCGCTCGTCGAGAACAATGGCGAAGAGGCGCCCGACGTTATCGGTCGTGGCATCGCCGAAGCGTTTGGCGCCCTGGGTGTCGAAGCGGAAACTGACGACCGGCAGGCCATCCTGGAAGGTCTGCTGGGCATCGACCAGACGGTCGCCGCTGACCATGACGCGCTTGCTGACGGGATAGGCATCAGGCTCGCCCGGCCCCGGTTCGTCGGCCGGCAGCACCTCGACCGAGGGCGGAACACGCCCGCCCGTCGTAAAGCTGTCGTGCACGAAGCGGAAGCTTAGCACCGCCGTCTCGCCGATCAGCGCCTTGATGCGCTCCGGGTCCTCGACGCCGGGAAGCTGAATCAGGATACGGTCGTCGCCGTGGCGCTGGATCGAGGGCTCCTTGGTGCCGGTCTCGTCGATGCGCCGGCGGATCACCTCCATCGCCTGATTGACGACGTTGGTAGCGCGCTCGCGGATCCCCTGTTCGGAGATCGTCACGCGGAAGGTGCCGCTGCTGTTGTCGATGTCCAGACTGCGCAGGATGGTCTCGGCGATGGCCTGGCGCGCGCGCCCGGAATCGTCCGGATTGACCAGCGTGAAGCCGGCCGCCAGGCCGAACAGCCCCCAGTCCGTCGCCTCGACGCCGCGCTGGGCCAAGGCGCCCTTCAGCTCTTCGACGAGGTTTTCGCGGTCCTCCTCGAAGACCGTCGGCAGATCGACCTCCAGCAGGAGGTAGGATCCGCCGCGCAGGTCGAGCCCCAGGTTCACCTGCTGGTGCGGCACCCAGCCCGGCAGGCTCTCCGCGTCCCTGGCGCCCAGGAGATTGGGCGAGGCATAGGCGAAACCCGCCACAACGACCAGAATGATCAGGATGACTTGCCAGCGTGGGATGTTGACCATGACCGTCGTCGCTTTCTAGGGGTCGCGGCTTCTAAGGCAGTGCGGCGGGACCGCCTCTCAGGACTTGTCGTTGGGCCGCTTGGCCCCGCCAAAGAGGCCGCCGAGGATGCTCTTCGGCTTGTCGCCCCCTGCGTCGTTTGCCGCCTTCGGCGCGCCGCCCTTGCTGGGCGCCGCCTCGGTGCGGCTCATCACGTCCTGGATTGTATGGCGCATGGCGCGAACCCGCACCCCTTCCGCGAGTTCCAACTGAACCTCAGTATCGCTCAGAACCTTGGTCACGGTCCCGATCAGTCCGCCGGCGGTGACCACTTTGTCGCCGCGGCGCAGCGCCTGCACCATTTCGCGGTGCATCTTCACCTTCTTCTGCTGAGGCCGGATCAGCAGGAAGTAGAAGACCACGAAGATCAGGATGATGGGCAGGAAGGACGTGAAGAGATCGGCTCCACCGCCACCTGCGGCCTGGGCGTAGGCCGGTGAAATGAGCATGATTTAGACCTTTTCCGAGCAGTCAGACCGGCGGACTATACCCGCAAGCCCGCGAATTGCAACGCCACCCGGGATAGGCTGAGAACTGCCGGGACCCGATTGACCCCACGCGAAGCAGGTATTAGCTTTTGCGCAAAAATTCAATCTCTTGCCCGCATTTCTTTGGAAAATTCATGAACAAACCCGACAGTGAGCGCCTCGATCCCTTGCTCCAGCGCATCGCCGAGGCTTTGGAGCGAATCGCTCCGGCACCTTCTTCGCGCGTTGATCTCGGCGCTGCCGACGGCTTCATCTGGCAGCCCGAGGCCGACCGGCTGGAGCCGGTGTTGCAGATAAATCGGGTCGACTTCGTGCTTCTGCAAGGGATAGAGCGGCAGGCGGAGACCCTGTACGAGAACACCCGCCGCTTCGCCCAGGGCCTGCCGGCCAACAATGCCCTGCTCTGGGGCGCCAGGGGCATGGGCAAGTCCTCGCTGGTCAAGGCCGTGCACGCCCGGGTCAACGCCGAGGCGACGTCGGCGGCCCGGCTCGCGCTGGTGGAAATCCACCGAGAAGACATTCCCAGCCTGCCGCGCCTCCTGCAGTTGCTCCGCGGCACCGAGCGGCCCTGCGTGCTGTTCTGCGACGACCTCAGTTTCGACGGCGGGGATGCGAGCTACAAGTCGCTGAAGGCGGTGCTGGAGGGCGGCATCGAAGGCCGACCGGCCAACGTGATCTTCTACGCCACCTCCAACCGCCGCCACCTGATGCCGCGGGACATGATCGAGAACGAGCGCTCCACGGCAATCCATACCTCCGAGGCGGTGGAGGAAAAGGTCAGCCTCTCCGACCGCTTCGGCCTCTGGCTCGGCTTTCACAACTGCGACCAGGACACCTACTTCGCGATGATCGAAGGCTACGCAGAGCGCTACGGCCTGGCGGTGCCGCAGCAAGAGCTGCGCGCGGAGGCCAAGGAATGGGCCGTGACCCGCGGCGGGCGCTCCGGCCGTGTCGCCTGGCAGTTCATCCAGGACCTCGCCGGCCGCCTCGGCAAACGTCTGGAGGACTGACCGCACCCTTCGAGACGGCGCTGCCGCGCCTCCTCAGGGTGAGGCTTCAACTGGGCCTCATGCTGAGGAGGGCCGCAGGCCCGTCTCGAAGCATGGCGGAGGGTCAGGGCTGCGGCGCTTCCTTGCGGTCGTGCATGCCGTAGTCGCGGACGACCGAGGCGATGCGCAGGCGGTAGTCCTGAAAGATCTCGTTGCGCCCCCGCCCCTGGGCGGCCTGGTGTTCGGCGTGATGGCGCCAGCGGACCAGGGACTCCTCATCGCGCCAGAAAGACAGGGACAAGATCTTTCCCTCATCGGTCAGGCTGGCAAAGCGCTCGATCGAGATGAAGCCGTCCATCTTCTCCAGCTCGCTGCGCAGCGAAGCGGCGATGTCCAGGTAGTCCTGCTTGCGGCCGTCCTTCGGCCGCACCTCGAAGATTACGACGTGCAAGGTCCCAGTTCCTTCTGGTGTGGCTGTCGGTCGTCAAAATCGCAGGCTGCAAGGTCCGCCGCCAGCGCCGATGCTTTGGCCCGTGTCGAAGTATGAATGCTCAGTTGCTGGCAGTGGCAGGCTTGGCAGCCGTCGTGGGACGGGGGCCCAGCATGGTCTCCGGATTGACCGCCCGCGTGCCGCGGCGCACCTCGAAGTGCAACTGCGGGCGCCCGACCGACCCGCTGGACCCGACCCGGGCAATGGTCTGCCCGCGGCTCACCACGTCGCCGGCCACGACCAAGAGCTTCTCATTGTGGGCATAGGCAGTGATCCAGCCGTCGGCGTGCTTGACCAGCAGCAGCTTGCCGAAGCCTTTCAACTCCTCGCCGGCGTAGGCGACGACGCCGTTCTCGGCGGCGCGGACTGGCGTGCCGCGTGGCGCTGCGATGTTAATGCCGTCGTTGTGCACACCATCGGCCTTGCCACCGAAGGAGGACAACACCGGTCCCTGCACGGGCCAAAGGAAGGTCGACTGCGCGCGCGGCGGCGGCTTGTCGGTGGTGCCGCGCTTGGCGATGGCGGGCTGCGCCCTCTGCGGGGCCGGCGCCAGCGTCTTGCCCGGCGGAGCCTTCGGCAGGGCGGCGGTCTGGCCTCCCGGGGCTGCCGAGCCGGCAGCCGCTGCGCCGCTGCCGGCCCGCGGCTGTGCTGTCGCCGCAACGACGGAGGCGGCAGGGCTGCTGCCCGGCTGCGGCAGGATCAGTTTCTGACCGAGCGGGATGGTGTAGGGCGCATCGATGCCGTTCAGACGCACCAGTTCGCTGCGGTCCACCTGATAGCGCCGGGCGATGTTGAAGACGGTGTCGCCGGGCGCCACGACGTGGACCTGCGCCTGAGGGATCGTGAGGCCCTGCCCCAGCGCCAGCCGGTAGGGCGGCTGCAGGCCGTTGGCGTCGATCACCGCGCGGATCGGCAGCCCGAAGCGGCGGGCGATGCCATAGAGGCTGTCACCCTGCGCGACCACATAGCGGCCGTCGGCCGGGATTGCCTGAGCCAAAGGTTGGGCGACCGGCTGCACCTGAGCCGCCGCCGGCTGCACCAGGGGCTGCTGGACCAAAGGTTGCTGGGCCAAGGGTTGCTGGGCGCGCGGCAGCGGGGCCGCCTGGGCCTGTGGCGCGGCACCCAGGGGCGCCAGGGTTTCCACGGTAACCGTCGTCCCGGCCTGCGGCGCCGCTGCCGTTTCGAAAGGCACGCTCAGGGCGGCGAAGTTGGCCGGCGGTGCAGGCTTGCGCTGCGGCAACTGCGGCGGGTCCTTCGGCGTCTGGAAACTGGCGTCCCGGTAGACCGGCGTCAGGTTGCAGGCGGAAAGCGCCAGCGCCACTGCGGTCAAAATGGCGATCCTATGCAGCGTCATGCCAAACTCCCGCCCCTCTGGGCAAAGTAGGCCTCTTCCTCGGGGACGCCCTCGACCAGCGGCACGAAACGGACGTCGCCCAGGTGTTCTTCGACGATCTCGCCGCCCTCGCGCCGCAGGGACAGCAGGGCCTGGTCGCGCGAACTGCGGCCGACCGGCAGCACCATGCGCCCGCCCTCCGCCAACTGATCGACCAGGGCCGCCGGCACGTCGGCGGCCGCCGCGGTGATCATGATGCGGTCGAAGGGCGCCTGCTCGGGCCAACCCTTCCAGCCGTCGCCATGACGCGTGGTGATGTTGTGCAGGCGCAGATCGAGGAAGCGCCGCTCCGCCGTCTCCAGCAGATCCTTGAATCGCTCGATGGTGTAGACCCGCCGGCAGAGCCGCGAAAGGACGGCGGCCTGGTAGCCGGAGCCGGTGCCGATCTCCAGCACCTTGGTGCGGCGGCTGGCGCCAAGCGCCTGGGTCATCAGGGCGACCACCTGCGGCTGACTGAGCGTCTGGCCCTGACCGATGGGGATCGCCACGTTCTCGTAGGCCTGATGACGGAAGCTATCGGGCGTGAAGGCCTCCCGCGGGATGCGCTCGATGGCCGAGAGCACGTCGGTGTCGGCGATACCGCCGCGCCGCAGCTCCATGATCAGCCGAATCTTGCGCGACGCCACCATCAGCCGAAGAGCTCCCTCAGGGATTTCATGCTTGCCCGGTGCGTCAGGTCCAGATGAAGGGGCGTGATCGAGATCCCGCCCTTGGCGGTCACCGCCAGATCGCTGTCGCGCTCCTCGGAAGTGTCGAGCTGGTAGCCACCGATCCACAGGAAACGCCGTCCCGAAGGATCGAAGGTCTCGTTGACGGTCGTCCCCTCGTCGCGGCGCCCCTGACGGCAGACCTCGATGCCGGTGACGTCCTCCGGCGCCACCGCCGGAAAGTTCACGTTGACCAGCAGGTCCTTGGTCCAGCGCATCTTCACCAGCTTGCGGACGATATCAGGCAGAAAGGCCTCCGGTACCTTCCAGCGGGCGATACCGTCCTCCCCGCGCTGCTGGGAGAATGCGATGGCCGGGATGCCCAGCAGGGCCGCTTCCATGGTCGCGGCGATGGTGCCCGAATAGGTCACGTCCTCGGCCAGATTGCCGCCGTCGTTGATGCCGGACAGCACGAGGTCCGGCAGCCGGTCGGCAAGGATCCGGTGATGGGCGACCAGCACGCAGTCGGTGGGCGTGCCGTCCACGGAAAAGCGCTTGCTGCCCAGGCGCCTTTCCCGCAATGGCCGGCGCAGGGTCAGCGAATGGCTGGTCGCCGATTGTTCGCTTTCCGGCGCCACCACCCAGACGTCGTCGCTCAAGGTCTTGGCGAGCTTCACCAGCACCTTCAGCCCCGGCGCGTTGATACCGTCGTCGTTGGTGACGAGGATGCGCGCACGCCTCAGATTGATGCCAGATTTGCCGGTGCCAGATTTGCCGGTGCCGCTCTTAGCCATGATCGCCGATCACCTCCAGCCCGCCCATGTAGGGCCGCAGGGCTTCCGGCACGGCGATGCTGCCGTTACCCTGCTGGTAGTTTTCCATGACCGCGATCAGGGCGCGGCCCACCGCAACGCCGGAGCCGTTAAGGCTGTGTACGAAGCGGGTGCCCTTTTCATCCACGGGCCGGTAGCGCGCCTTCATGCGCCGCGCCTGGAAATCCAGGCAGTTGGAGCAGCTCGAAATCTCGCGATAGGCCTTCTGCCCCGGCAGCCAGACCTCGACGTCGTAGGTTTTGGCAGCGCCGAAGCCTATGTCCCCGGTGGAAAGCACCATCACGCGGTACGGCAGGCCGAGGCGCTTCATCACCTCTTCGGCACAGCCCACCATGCGCTCGTGCTCGGCGGCAGAGTCCTCGGGGCGCGTGATGGAGACCAGCTCCACCTTCTCGAACTGATGCTGGCGCAGCATGCCGCGGGTGTCGCGCCCGGCCGAGCCCGCTTCCGAGCGGAAGCAGGGCGTGAGTGCCGTCACCCGGATCGGCAGCGCGTCTGACTCCAGGATCTCGCCCGCCACCAGATTGGTCAGCGGCACCTCTGCCGTCGGAATCAGCCAGTGATCGCTGGTGGTGCGGAACTGGTCCTCGGCGAACTTCGGCAACTGCCCGGTGCCGTAGAGCACGTGGTCGCGCACCAGCAGCGGCGGTGCCACTTCCTCATAGCCGTGCTCGGTGGTGTGCAGGTCGATCATGAACTGGGCCAGCGCCCGATGCAGCCGGGCGATCTGTCCGCGCATCACCACAAAGCGCGAGCCGGAAAGCTTGGCCGCGGTCTCGAAATCCAGAAAGCCCAGCGCCTCGCCCAGCTCGTAGTGCTCCTTGGGCGGAAAGGCGAAGTCGGTCGGCGCCAGGTGCTCGCGCAGGCAGACGTTGGCATCCTCATCAGCCCCTTCCGGTACGTCCGGCAGTGTGGGGTTGGGGATGCCGCTCAGGAGGTCGCCAAGCTCGGCGCTGAGCCGCCGCTCCGCGTCCTCGGCATCGGCCATCCGGGTCTTGAGTCCGGAGACCTCCTCCATCAGGGCCGTCGCGTCCTCGCCCTTGCGCTTGGCCTCGCCGATGGCCTTGGAGGCTTCGTTGCGGCGCGTCTGCATGGCCTGCAGCTCGGCCTGGGTCGCCCGGTGCCGGGAGTCGATGGACAGCACGGCCTCCGACAGCGGATCGAGGCCGCGGCGTTTCAGCGCGGCGTCGAGGGCCTCAGGCTCGTCGCGAATCCATTTGATGTCCAGCATGGGCGGTCAGTCGAATCGGGTCTGTTGCTAAGCGAATCGAAGGACTTATACGGTCCCCGCGCGGCGCCTGTCCACGCCGGACTGGCCCGATTCGCCCAACAAATGTCATCGCCGGACCGCCAGGCCCTTCACGGAAAACCGCAGCCTTCGGGGCGAAGCCCTTCGCCCGATTCGGCAATTTCGCCGAAGGTAAAGTGATCTGTGAAGAAGACTGTTGGGACTGCCTGCCGCCCGCCCGCCGGCCGTCAGGTCGTCGCCGGCGACGTGCCGCCACTCCCCCCGCTGCTCTCTTCACCGCTGTCGTCGCCGCCCAGTTCGTCGTCATCCAGGTCGTCGTATTCGTCCTTCGGACGGCTGCGCTCGACCCACTTGGCCATGTAGATGGAGATCTCGTAGAGCAGGACGATGGGGATCGCCAGGGAGAGCTGGCTGATCGGATCCGGCGGGGTGAAGATCGCCGCGAAGATGAAGACGCCGACGATGGCGTACTTGCGCTTGGCCGCCATGCCCTTGGAGGTGGCGAGGCCGACCCTTGCCAGAAGGGTCATGATCACCGGTAGCTGGAAGCAGAGCCCGAAGGCGAAGATCAGCTTCATCATCAGCGAGAAGTACTCGGCTACCCGCTGTTCCAATTCAATGGGCAGGTTGCCGTCTCCGCCTGACGTCTCGAAGGCGATGAAGAACTCCACGACGAAGGGGAAGATGATCCAGTAGACCAGACCGCCGCCGAGGAAGAACAGGAAGGGCGTCGCCGCCAGGAAGGGCGCGAAGGCCGCCTTCTCGTGCCTGTAAAGGCCGGGCGCAACGAACAGCCAGAGCTGCATGAGAAAGACCGGCGCGCAGATGAAGGCGGCGGCGAAGAAGGCAACCTTGACGTAGGTGAAGAAGACCTCGGTCAAATTGGTGAAGATCAGGCGCGGCGGGCGGTTGTCCTCCCGCCCCTCGAGCAGGACGTCGGCCAGCGGCCTGGCGAGGAAATCGAAGATCTGTTCGGCGAAGAAGAAGCAGACCAGGAAGACCACCAGAAGCGAGGCGACCGACCAGAGGAGCCTCTGGCGCAGCTCGATCAGATGATCGAGCAACGGCATCTTTTTCTCGTCGTGGGAGTCGGTCACCGTGGTCATTCGTAACTGCCGGAGCTGCTGCCGGAAAGCCTCACGGCCTTACCCACACGACTCAAGACAAACAATGCTGCCGGCAGCACAAAGCAAAGCGCAGTGGCAGCAATAACCTTCATCAGCAGATACAGGTGTCCCTCGACCCAAAGATCCGCCCATACGACCCGATCAAACTCGGAACCCGGCCCCTGCAGTTCAGCAATGGGGCCTGCGACAAAGGGAAAAACGACGTAGTAGGCCAGCGCTCCCCCAAGCAGAAGGGGCAGCGCCAAAACCGCGATCGTGGTGCCCTCTCCCAGGTTCGACGGCTCGCGGCGCCGCCCGGCCCAGTACGCCTGGAATTGGTACAAGATGAACGGAAAGCACAGGAAAGCAGCCGCGAAAAGCGCCACCGTCGCATACATGCCGAAGAGCGCTTTGAGGGAGGTGAACTGGTAAGCGCTATGCGCTTCGACCATGTTGTTTTCGATCAGAACAGAGAGCACCGGCTGCAACAGAAAACCGAGTATCTGCTCCGCGAAAAAGAAGCAGACTAGAAAGACCACCAAGAGCGCGGACGAGCAGTAGGCTACGCGACGAAGCGGCCCAGCTTGCAGCCTTCTTTTTGAGTCTTGCGCCTCGGTCGCCGTGGTCATGCCGACTGCTTACTGTCCTGCTTCGACGCTTGCGCCGGTTCGGTGGATGGGGCTTCGGTCTCCGCGGGTTTGCCCGTGTCCAGCGAATGGGGCGGTGCAACCGGTGCCGCCGGCTTGGACATCAGAACCGAAGCCTTGGCCGCATTGCTGTCGTCGGAAGGCTCGGCTTCGGCACTCGTGCTGTCGGCGGGCTGTTCGCGCCGTGCCTCGCGCTCGATATCGCGGACTTCGTCGGCCACGTCGCCGGTGGGGTCAATCGCGTTGCTGATCGTCTTCTCGAGATTGCCGCGCCGGGTTTCCTCCAGCATCTTCCGGGCGTCATCGAGCTCGGCTTCGCGGACCATGTCGTCGATCCCCGACTGAAACTCGCGCGTCAGCGAGCGCGCCTTGCGCACCCACTGCGAGACGGTCTTCAGCGTTCCGGGAAGATCTTTCGGTCCGATGACGATGAGGGCGATCAACGCGATCACCATCATCTCGGTCCAGCCGATATCAAACATGGCCGCCCGTCATTTCAGGGAAAAGACTCAAGACACGGCGTGAGGGCAGACCCTCAGCCGTTTGCAGCCTTGTCCTTTTCCTCGGTGGACGCCATGGCCGGCGCCTCCTGGTCGATCACCTTGGTGTCGTCCCCGTCGGCGGCCTTGTCCTTGGCCTTCTGATCTTCTTTCAGGCCCTTTTTGAAGGCGTTGATACCCTGTCCCATGTCACGCATCAGCTTGGGGATTTTTCCACCCCCACCGAAGAGGACAAGAACCACCACCAGCACAATGAGCCAGTGCCAAATACTAAAGGTTCCCATTCCGGGATCTCCTTACTTTTGTCGTGAGGCCTCTTGTCGCGGACTATGGCAAAAAGGCCCGTGCGCCGCAACGATCCTGGCCAAAAGGGTTAATCCGTCTCCCGCGGAAAAACAAAGGCTTGCGAGCGATCGAGCTCAACCCGCAGGCGCTCGTTCTCGGGCGGCAAGAAACGCCCGGGCACCCGAGCATGGAAGTGTGTCTCTTGATCGGTTACGTCAAGCGCGCGGATATGGATGAGGCTGGTCCGCCCCATCAGCCGCGCCGCCATCACCTCCACCGCCTGCTCCGGCGCCGCGCTGCCGTTGGCGGCCGCGAAGGGGCGCAGATGCAGCGCCTCCGGGCGGATCAGAACCTCCACCGCGGTGCCCTCCGCCAAGCCGCCGGAGTCCACCGGGCCGAAGGGTGTGGATACCTGTCCCGTGTGAACAACGCTCTCCAAAATATTGATTTCACCGAAAAAAGAGGCAACAAAAGCGTCCACAGGCTGGTAGTAGAGCTCCGCCGGCGTCCCCTCCTGCACGACCTGCCCTTCCCGCATCAGGGCGATGCGGTCGGCCATGAACATGGCCTCCTCCGGATCGTGGGTCACCATCAGGGTGGTGGTGCCGCTCTCCTTCAGAACATGCAGCGTCTCGTCCCGCACCTTCTGGCGCAGCCGGGCATCGAGGTTGGAGAAGGGTTCGTCCAGCAGCATAACCCGTGGCCGTGGTGCCAGGGCCCGCGCCAGCGCCACCCGCTGCTGCTGGCCGCCGGAAAGCGTGTGGGGATAGGCCTCAGCGGACTGGGCCATGCCGACCCGTTCCAGCGCCTCAAGCACGCGTGACCGGCGCTCTGCCGCCGGCAGGCCCTTGAGCCCGAAGGCCACATTGGCGGCAATCGTCAGATGGGGAAAGAGCGCATAGTCCTGGAAAACCAGGCCGACAGAACGGCTCTCCGGCGGCATCTCCCGGCCCGCGCCGGCTACCTCCTGGCCGCCGATCAGCACCCGGCCGCGCTGCAGGGCTTCCAGGCCCGCCGCCACCCTCAGGGCGGTTGTCTTGCCGCAACCGGAAGGACCCAGCAGACAGACGACCTCGCCCGAAGATAGGGAGAGGCTCAGGTCGTCGACAGCCTGGAGGTCGCCAAAGGCATGACTGACGTGCTCAAGAACGAGGGCTGATGGGACGGGCGCTTGCATCGACATTCCGGCGGATTGGACCGCCCTTGCCATACTGACTTGCCGCCGGTTCTGCAAGCCGTTCGCAACGGATTGCCGCCGTGCCGTGCCGTCAGCCGTGGCCGCGTTTGGCGCCCTCTGCGTTCAGGTCGACGAGTTCGCCCCTCTCTTCGTCCGCCGGCTCGTCGTCCTTAGAGTCATCCTCAGAGTCATCCTCGTCCGGGCCATGCTCTTCCGGTTCACGGGCTTCCTGGTCTTCCGGCTCTGTCGCGGTCTGCTCCGGCGCGGGTTCGTCCTCTGCGGGTTCGTCCTCTGCGGGCTCGTCCTCTGCGGGCTCGTCTTCCGCGTCCGGCGCCCCGGCGCCGTCTTGGTCCTCGGCGGAGAGTGCGGCGAGGTCGACCTCCTGCGGCAGCAGGTTCTCGCCGAACTCCGGATCGAGCACCCCCTCGTCACCCTCGGCGAGGCCGCCCTCGCCGTTTTCGTCCTCGGCTTCTTCCCCGTCCTCGTCGACCGCCTCCGGCGCCACCTCGCCAACCCCCGGCAGCAGACCGCGGTCGCCCAGCGCAGTGATCGCCGGCCGGCTGTCCAGCAGCCCGGCCGCCTTCAACTCCTCGGCGCCCGGCAGTGCATCGAGGGAGTCCAGGCCGAAGTGGTCGAGAAAGGCCTCGCTGGTGCCCCAGGTGACCGGCCGCCCCGGCGTCTTGCGCCGCCCCTTGGGGCGTATCCAGCCGATTTCCAGCAGCGTGTCGAGCGTGCCCTTGGAAAGCGCGACGCCGCGGATCTCTTCGATTTCGCCGCGGGTCACCGGCTGGTGGTAGGCGATCACCGCCAGGGTCTCCAGGGCAACGCGCGAGAGCTTGCGGACGACCTTGGTCTCCAACTCCATGCGCGGCGCAAGGTCGACCGCGGTGCGAAAGGCCCAGCGCCCGCCGCGCTTGACCAGGTTCACGCCGCGGTTCGCGTAGAGCGTTTCCAGATCGCTCAGGATCGCATCCAGATCGGTGTCTTCCGGCAGGAAGCGGGCCAACTGGGCCGGCGCCAGCGGCTCGGCAGAGGCAAAGAGCAGGGCCTCGACCAGCCGCACGTTGTCAAAGTCAGTGCTCATGGATGCTCCTGTTGTTCCTCATCGGTGCCGCGCAGATAGATTGTGCCGAAGGTGCCGTCCTGGCGAATGCGCAGCTTGCCCGCCTTGCAGAGTTCAAGGCTGGCCGCGAAGGTCGAGGCCAGGGCCGAGCGGGTCAGCAGCGGATCACCGCGCAGTTCAGGCGGCAGGAACGACGACAGCGACCGCCAGCCCGGAACCGGCATCCCGAACAGCGAGGACAGGCGCGACATTGCTTCGTCGACCGAGTAGAGCTCGGTCGCCTTGATCTCCAGGTTGGTGACGGTGGCGCGGGACTTGTTTCGCCCATAGGCCTTCAAGAGGTCGTAGAGGCTGGCGTCATAGGTTGTGGTGGTCCGCGTGCGCAGCCGCTCCGGCGTGCCGCGGGCGAAGATGTCGTGCGCCAGCTGCGGCAGCGCCATCAGTTTCTGGCCGGCGTCGCGCATAGCCTGCAGGCGCTGCATCTGGAACTTCAGCGCCGCCGCCATCTCGGCGCCCGTCGGTTCCTCCTCGCCGCCCACCTCCGGCAGCAGCAGACGCGACTTGAGGTAGGCCAGCCAGGCGGCCATGACCAAGTAGTCGGCCGCCAGCTCCAGGCGGATGGCCCGCGCTTCCTTCACGAAGTCGAGGTACTGCTCGGCGAGATCCAGGATGCGGATCTGGGTCAGATCGACCTTCTGATCGCGCGCCAGCTCCAGCAACACGTCGATGGGCCCGGCATAGCCGTCCAGTTCCAGCAACAGGCGGTCGCGGGTGGCGCTGCGCGCACCCTCGACACCTTCTTCAAAGGGGATCACATCGCTCACAGTCGCATTGCCTCCGGTAGACCGGCCAAGCCCGAAAAGAACGGCAGCATCCAGTTTACAGGGGCCCGGATGAGCCAATCAAACACGCGGATGTCCAGGCCCAGTTCCCGGCCCAGGTAAGGCAGCAGGAAAAACGCCCCCAGTAGGATGAAAATCCCGTACCGTTCCAGGCGGGCCAGCGGAACGGCGAGAGAGATCGGCAGGATGCCCACAGCGATGCGCCCGCCGTCCAGCGGCGGCAGCGGCAGCAGGTTGAGCACCGCCAGGACCAGGTTGACGATGATGGAGATCCGCAGGGTCTGCGCGAGCCAGAGCGCCGCCGCGTCCGGCAGCAGCGGGACGAGGTTGTAGAGCAGCGCCGAGATGGTCGCCAGGATGAGGTTCGCCATGGGTCCGGCAGCGGCCACATAGACCATGTCCCGCCGCGGTTTGCGCAGGCGGTGCGTGGCCACCGGGACGGGCTTGGCATAGCCGAACAGGAAAGGCGCCTTGAGAACGATCAGCGCCAGCGGCAGCAGGATCGTCCCGATCGGATGGATGTGCTTCAGCGGGTTCATCGTGACGCGGCCCAGCTTGTAGGCAGTGTCATCGCCATAGGACCAGGCGATGAAGCCATGCGCCGCCTCGTGCAGGGTGATCGCCAGCAGGACCGGCAGCGCCCAGACGGAGGCGATATAGGCAAGCTCGGAAAGATCGAAATCCATCACCAGCGCCTAGCCGACACTCATCAGAACGTCAAGCCGCCGCTGCAGAAGCTCCCGGTCCGCGGCCTCCGGCCGCCCCAGGCGCTGCCGCCCTGCCGCAAAGCGGTCCTGCGCCGCCGTGGTCATGACCGGAGCGATGCGGGCAATCGCCTCCATCTCGTCAGGCTTGCCGTTGCAGTGCAGCGCGATGTCGCAACCGGCCTCCAGGGCCTTCGACGCCCGCGCGTCCAGGCCGCCCTCCAGGGCCTCCATCGACAGATCGTCGGACAACAGCAGGCCCTGGAACCCGATCTGGCCGCGAATGACCTCCGAAATCACCTTCGGCGAGGTCGTTGCCGGCCGTTCGCGGTCGAGCGCCGTGTAGACGACATGGGCGGTCATGCCCCAAGGGGCCTGCGCCAGGGCTTCGAAGGGCTGAAAGTCGGTGGCCGAAAGCTCGGGGAGGCCGGTGCCGACCACCGGCAGATCCTTGTGGCTGTCGACCCGCGCCCGCCCGTGCCCCGGAATGTGCTTCACCACCGGCATCACGCCCTCGGCCAGCATGGTGTCGCAGACGATGCGCCCCAGGTCGCCGACCAGCGCCGGATCGCCGCCGAAGGAGCGGTCGCCGATGACGTCGCTGGCGCCGGGAAACTGCAAGTCCAGAACCGGCACGCAGTCGACGTCGATCCCCAGATCGCAAAGCTCCATCGCGAGGAGGCGGGTGTTGAGGCCGAGCGCTTCGGCGGCGCGGTCGCGGTCATGGGTCGCCAGCCGGCCGAAGAAGCTGGGCGGCGGGACCGCGCGCCACTGCGGCGGCTTGAGGCGCGCCACGCGGCCGCCTTCCTGGTCGATCAGAACCGGCGCGTCAGCCCGCCCGACGGCGGCGCGCAGCGCAGCGACCAGGCCGCGGACTTGATCCGGGGACTCGCAGTTGCGCGCGAAGAGAATAAAGCCCAGCGGATCGGCGTCCCTGAAGAAGGCCTCTTCCGCCGCCGAGAGTGTCGGGCCGGCACAACCGTAGATGACCGCCCGGGGCGCGGCGCCGCCGCTCATCGCGCAAAGACCACGGCGACGACGCTGGTCTGCCTGCCATGCTCTGCCGCGCTAGCGCTGTTTGACCCCTTAGCGCTGTTTAACAAGGCAGTCCTGATTCCTGCTTTTCAGCTGGCCGCAAAGATCGTTGGCGGCGCTGCGGCTGGGAAAGGGTCCGGTCTGAACGCGGTAGTAGGTGGTGCCCTGCACCTCCGCGGTGTCGAGCGCCAATGCCAGCCCCCCCAACAACGCCGGATGCTCGCCTTGCAGCCGCGCCCATTCGCGCGCCGCCGCCGCTTCGGACTTCACTGAAGAAAGCTGCAGAACGATGTCGCCCGCGCTCGGGCTTTGGCCAGCCGGCGCAGTAGCGGTCTGGGCGGCGGATTGAGGGGCAGGCTGGCCAGCGGCAGTCTCCAGCGGCACAGTTTCCAGCAGACGGGCGATCTGATCCTCGCCGCTGCTGGCGCCGGTCTCCGGCGCTTCGGGCTTGCGTTGCGGCAGGGCGATCCCCCCTTCGGCCACCGGCGGCGGCGCCTCAGCCGTGCCCTGCGCATCGCTGCCGGGCGCTTGCGGTATTTCCGGGATCTGGGGAATCTCCGGGATCGCCGCAACCTCGGGGGCTTCAGTCTGCCCCCCCGCAGCCGGAACACCGGCGCCCGAGGCTTCACTGCCGTCCGCAACGGCGGCCGGCGGCGGTGGAAGATCCGGCAGTTCGCTGTCCGGCGGCACAGTGGCCGTGGCTCCGGCGGAGGGTTGTGCCGGCAGCGGTTCGGGCGGCTGCGGCGTTTCCGGCGGCGGCAGAAGCTGCTCGACCCGTGCCGCCCCGCCCTCCGGCTCGCCGTCGTTAAGGACGAGCTTGTCCTGGTGGGGAACCTCCAGGCCGCCGGGCTGCTCGGGCCGTGTCTTATCCGGACCGGGGTCCGCTTCAACGACCGGAAGGCGGTCCTCCGCCACTTCGCCCGTACCCCAGGAATAGGCGTACCAGACGATGCCGCCGAAGCAGACCAGCGCGGCGAGCGCCACCACGACGGGGATCAGACGCCGCCGTCCCTGCAGGTCGGCCTCGAGCTCTGCCGTATCCTCTCCGAAGACGGAGCTGCGCGGCTCGCGGTCCTGAGCATAGATGATGCGCCGCATCCCTTCGTCGCTGAACGCGGCCCGCTCCGGGCCGTCGGAAGGATCAACCGATAGATCGGACTCCCGGCCGCCCGGACCAGCGTTGTTCCGACCGTCGCTCGGTGCCATTCAGCGCAACTCCTCAACCGGCTCGACGCCAAAGACCTCGAGCCCGGATGCGATCACAAAGGCCACGGCCTGCAGCAGCGCCAAGCGCGCCCGGGTGACCTGCGGTTCGTCAGGGAGCAGAAAACGCAACAGCGCCTGGTTTTGCCCGCGGTTCCATTGCGCATGAAGCGCCGCGGCCACATCGTAGAGATAGAATGCGACGCGATGAGGCTCATGCGCTTCTGCCGCCGCCTCCAGAAGCCGCGGCCACTCCGCCAACTGTTTAATCAGACCCAGCTCTCCCGAGTCGGTCAAGAGATTGAGGTCTGCACCCGCCAAAGACACAGGATCTAGATCCACCTCTGGGAGTTCCTGTGCCGCCAGCCGCAGCACGGAACGGCAGCGGGCATGGGCCATCTGCACGTAAAAGACGGGGTTTTCGAGCGATTTCTCGACCACTTTCTCAAGATCGAAATCCAGCGACGCGTCGTTCTTGCGGGTGAGCATGATGAAGCGGACGACGTCCTTGCCGACCTCGTCGATCACCTCGCGCAGGGTCACGAAGGTCCCGGCCCGCTTCGACATCTTCACCGCCGCGCCGCCTCGCTTCAGGTTGACCAGCTGGCAGACCTTCACGTCCAACGCGCCCTCGCCCTGGGTCAGCGCCTTCACACCGGCCTGCATGCGCTTGATGTAGCCGCCATGGTCGGCGCCCCAGACGTCGATCATCATCGGAAAACCCCGGCGGAACTTGTCCAGGTGATAGGCCATGTCGTTGGCGAAATAGGTCCAGCTGCCGTCGGACTTCTTGAGTGCGCGGTCGACGTCGTCGCCGAACTCCGTCGCCTTGAAGAGAAGCTGGGGACGCGGCTCCCAGTCATCGGGCGGCGGCTTACCCTTCGGCGGCTCCAGGGTACCGGTGTAGATCAGTCCCTGGTCTTCGAGCTGCGAAAGCACGGCATCCACGCCGCCGGCCTCGACAAGATCCTTCTCCGAAGAGAAGACCTCCTGGTGGACGCCGAGCGCTGCCAGGTCGCGGCGGATCAGGTCCATCATGGAGTCGATGGCAAAGCGTCGCAGGACCGGCAGCCAGTCCGCCTCCTCCGCCGCCATCCACTTGTCGCCGTCGCGCTCGGCCAGCGCTTTGCCGGTCTCCTTCAAGTAGTCGCCGGGATAGAAGCCCTCGGGGATTGCGCCGATGTCCTCGCCCAGCGCCTCGCGGTAGCGCAGGTAGGCCGAGCGCGCCAGCACATCCACCTGCCCGCCGGCATCGTTGATGTAGTACTCCTGCGTGACGGCGTAGCCCACCTTGGCCAGCAGCGCAGCCAGGGCATCGCCGACGACCGCGCCGCGCGCATGGCCAACGGTGAGCGGTCCGGTCGGATTGGCGGAAACGTACTCCACATTGACGGCCTGGCCCTCCCCCAGGGTGCTGGCGCCATAGGCGGTTCCGGCCCTGAGGATCTCGCGCAGCTGCTCCATCCAGAGCGCGCCTTCGAGCCGCAGATTGATGAAGCCGGGCCCGGCCACCGTGGCTTCGCTGACGTGATCGACGGCGGAAAGCTTGTCCGCCAGGGCCTCGGCGAGGTCCCGCGGCTTGGAGGCGGCGGCCTTGGCCAGAACCATGGCCGCGTTGGTGGCCATGTCGCCATGCTCCGGGTCGCGCGGCGGCTCCACCGCGACGCGCGCGAGGTCGAGCCCCTGCGGCAGCCGGCCTTCGGCCGTCAGCGCCTCAAGCTGCTCGATGACGATGCCCCGGAACTCCTTGAAAAGATTCATGCGTTTCCAACTCGAAGATCGAAGTTCTTGGCGTGCTCGACCAGCGCGTAGCGGTCGGTCATGCCGGCAATGTAGTCCGCCACCAGCCGGGCCCGGGCCGTCCCGCGGACGCCCTCGGCCTCGGCGCGCCACTCGTCCGGCAGGCAATCCGGCCGCTCGAGATAGTGGTCGAAGAGCTCGCGCACCACCCGCTTGGCCTTGCTGGTCATGCGGTTGACCTTGTAGTGGCGGTACATGCGCTGAAACAGGAATGCCCGCAGCGCGCGGTCGTTCTGGCGCATCTCGTCGGAAAAGGCAACCAAGGGCCGGTCCATGAGACGGACGTCTTCCGCCGAAGCCGGCGCATGGGCGTCGATGCGGCTGCGGGTCTCCTGCAGCAGGTCGTTGACCATGAGGTCGATCATACGCCGGATGGTCTCATGGATCAGGCGGCTTTCTTCCAGATCCGGATAGCGGCGCGAGACCTCGGCCAAAACGGGACCGACCAGCGGAAGATCGCGCAGCTCCTCCAGGGGAAAGAGGCCGGCCCTCAAGCCGTCGTCGATGTCGTGGTTGTTGTAGGCGATGTCGTCCGACAGCGCCGCCACCTGGGCCTCCGCCCCAGCAAAGGTGTCAACCTCCAGGTCGCGCACCTCGCGGCAGTAGCGGGCGATGGTTTCCGGAACGCCCTCGTTACGCGCGCACGGCCCGGTGAGCGGACCGTTGTGTTTGACGATCCCCTCCAGCGTCTCCCAGGTCAGGTTCAGGCCGTCGAAATCGGCGTAGCGCCGTTCCAGCAGGGTGAGGATCCGGAAGGTCTGTTCGTTGTGGTCGAACCCGCCGTAGGGCTGCATCGCCTTGTTCAGGGCGTCCTCGCCTGCATGGCCGAAACAGGTGTGGCCCAGATCGTGGGCCAGCGCCATGGCCTCGGCCAGATCCTCGTTCAGGCCGAGGCGGCGGCTGATGGAGCGGGCGATCTGGGCGACCTCGATGGAATGGGTCAGCCGGGTCCGATAGTAATCGCCCTCGTGGTAGACGAAGACCTGGGTCTTGTACTTCAGGCGACGGAAGGCGGCGGCATGGACGATGCGGTCACGGTCTCGCTGGAAACACGACCGGGTCGGGCTCTCCGGCTCCGGATGGTCCCGGCCCCGGGTCTCGTCCGGACGGCAGGCGAAGGGGGCAGCGGGAATCGGCTCGGCCATGGCGCGACCCTAAGACCTCCCCCAGCCGCTGGCAATGGCGGTTTTCCGCCGTTTTCGGACCGCCGCCTGAACGAAGGACAAGCACGGTTTGACAAGGCCGCGGGAGTCCCTACATCTTGGGAGACAGCTGCGCGCCGGCGGCCAAAAAGCCCATGGCGCCTATGGTTAACCAATCATGAACGGGAACGATGCCTGCGATGGACGTAGAGACCGCCCCCGCACTGGCCCTGACGGAAAACGCCGCGAAGCGCGTCGCTTGGCTCATCAAGCAGGAAGACGACAGCAGCCTGATGCTGCGCGTCTCGGTGTCCGGCGGCGGCTGCTCCGGCTTCCAGTACGGCTTCTCCTTCGACAAGGCCGTCAACCCGGACGACCGCACCTTTGAGCGCGACGGCGTGGTCGCGGTCATCGACGAAACCTCGCTGGAGCTTCTGGCCGGCTCGGAGATCGACTTTGTCGAAGACCTTGGCGGGTCTTCCTTCCAGATCCGCAACCCCAATGCCAGTTCGTCCTGCGGCTGCGGCTCCTCCTTTGCGATCTGAACGGACGGCGCAAGCGGCAACCGGGTGCGCCCGGCCAGCACCAGCCCTGCCATGACCAGTATCGCAAGCTGGAACGTCAATTCCATCAAGGCCCGCCTGCCGAACGTTCTCGCCTGGCTCGAGAGCGCCGGCCCCGACGTCGCTCTGTTGCAGGAGCTGAAAACCGTCGACGACAGCTTTCCGCGGCTGGAGATCGAGGCCCTTGGCTACAGCGTCGCGGTTCACGGGCAGAAGAGCTACAACGGCGTTGCGATCCTCTCCAAGGCCCCCTTGGAGGACGTGATGACCGGCCTGCCCGGCGACCCCGAAGACGAACAGGCGCGCTATCTGGAGGCCACCACCTTCGGCCTGCGCGTCGCCTCCATCTACCTGCCCAACGGCAATCCCATCAAAACCGAGAAATTCACTTACAAGCTGGCCTGGATGGACCGGCTGCTGGACCATGGCCGCGCGCTGCTGCAAAGCGAGGCGCCGGTGGTCCTGGGCGGCGACTACAATGTCATCCCCCAGGATGAGGACGTTTACGACCCCAAGGCCTTCGCCGGCGACGCGCTGGCGCAGCCGGAAAGCCGCCAGCGGTTCCGCGCCCTCTTGAACCGGGGCTATACGGAAGCGTTCCGCGCCCTCCACGGCGAACCGCACCAATACAGCTTCTGGGACTACCAGGGCGGTGCCTGGCAGAACGATCACGGTCTCAGGATCGATCACTTCCTGCTGTCGCCGCAGGCGGCGGACCGGCTGGAAAGCTGCGAAATCGACCGCGGGCCGCGCGGGGAAAAGAAGGCCTCCGACCACACGCCGGTGGTCTGCCGGCTGCGCGACGCGGCCTGACCGCAGATTCCGGGACGGGGCCGCCGCCATGCCGTTCATTCCTCTGCATGACACCACGCCACGCTATCTGATCGCCAAGCCGCTCACGGCCTGGAGCCTGCTGGCCGTCAGCGCCTTTGTCTTCCTGATCCAGGTGCTGGCGGGCGAAGAGGGCTTCATCCGGATGGTCTACGGCCTGGGCACAATCCCCGCGACCCTGACGGGCGAGGCGGAGCTGGCCGAGACGCTGGTCCTGGTCGATCCCTGGGTGACCCTCCTCACCTACCAGTTCCTGCACGGCGACTTCATGCATCTCTTCGGCAACATGCTCTATCTCTGGGTCTTCGGCGACAACGTCGAAGACGCCATGGGGCATGTCCGCTTTCTGCTGTTCTATCTGCTCTGCGGGGTGCTGGCGGCACTGGCACAGTTGGGAATCGATCCGGCCTCCACCACCCCGCTGATCGGTGCCAGCGGCGCCATCTCCGGCGTTCTGGGCGCCTACCTGATCCTTCATCCGAAGGCGAAGGTGCTGGTCCCGGTGGTGGTGATCCCCCTCTACCTGCCGGCCTGGCTGCTGCTGGTCTTCTGGTTCGGCTTTCAGTTCGTCGCCCTGGCGGACGGCGGCGGGAGCAATGTGGCCTGGTGGGCGCACATCGGCGGTTTCGTCGCGGGGGCAGCCCTCATTCCGATTTTCCGGTACCGGGCCGTGCCGCTGTTCGGTCTGGGCGATCCGCCCGGCGGTGTGACGTTGCGCCGTGGCGTCGGCTGGCAGCGCGAACAGAAGGGCCGGGATGGCACGCGCCGCGGTCCCTGGGGATAGTCCTCTTAAGGCAGAGCGCCTTAAGCTCTAGCGGGCGGCACCGACGAGCATGCTTTCCTTGATGGCGGGCAGCGCCTCACCCAGAGCGTCCGCCACCTGGGCTGTGTCAGCCCTGAACTGCAGCCCCAGCACGCGTCCGCTTTTCCAGACGATGGTCGCCGCCAGGCCTTGAAAGCGGTCCCCAACCAGGGTGACCGTTCCGGTGAAGCTGCGCTCTTCGGCCAGGGCGACCTTGGCGCCACCGAGCGACATGTTGAGGATCGTACAGTCGACGGTGGCGCCATCGCCCTTCAAACTGCCCGGCCAGAGCACCGAGCGGCGCAGGTAACGGCGGCGCCCCTCCGCATCGCCGAAGCGGTCGAGCATGTCCTGGAACATGGCGTCCAGGCTCTGCGCATCGCCGGTGAAGACCAGGTCGGCAGCGTCGGCTTCCGTACGCTCAAGCCGGCACTCCAACTGTCCGAAACCGCGGATGGCCAGGTAAAGGCGGCCAAGCTCCGGCAGCTCGCCCAGCGGGCGTACACGCGCGCCGCTGCGCGAGACGGAGAGCACCTCGCAATCGACGATGCCGTCCGGGCTGTGGATCTTGCCCGGTTGCATGACGGCGATCTGCTGTTCGACAAGCCGTAGCTCTGTCATGACCCTGCCCGCCTGGGTTGCTCAATCGGGCGCAGCCGAAGCTCAGCAGGCACCCGGAATGAATTCAGACCCCACTATGACGTGCCGTCCGTTAACAACTGACAAAGGCGCGCATTCGACGGAAACCCCCGAAATCCGCGTATCTCTGCGGCGCATCGGGCGGCTGCGGCCGGGACGGGTCGTTCAGGAGGCGGCGCTCCCGCCCTCCGTGCCGAAAGCCGGCCCCATCGGCATGATCCTGAGACCCGGCCGCAGGCGCCGGAACGGCAGCTCCCGGTTGTCGAGGATGACCGGGCCCGGCGCCACCACCACCAGCACGGTCTCGGCGATGGGCTGGAAGTCGGCACGGAAGTGAACGGTCGACTTCACGGCCAGGATCTTCTCGGCTGCCGGCTCGACGCCCAGATGGTGCAGCATCGCCTGGTCGGCCAGTTGGACCTTGCTGGAGGCAACCGCGATTCGCACCCCGTTCAGCTCCAGAAGGGCCGTGCGCCCGAGCTGCATGTGGGCACCCTTGTAAAAGGGGCCGGTGCCGGTCAGGCGGCCGTCGCCAATGCGCAGCACCCGGAATTCCGCGTCGAGGGGAGCGTCACCGGGGATACCGGAGTGCCCACCCAACGACAGCGCCACCGCCGCCCCCTCGCCCGCCGCATGGGCGGCCTCGGCAGCCTTGGGATCGAAGAGGTTGCCGATGACGGCGCCTTCTGCCTGCTCCGACAGCAGGGCACGCAGCAGACCGGTGGTGTCGGCATTGCCGCCACCGCCCGGATTGTCCTGGGCGTCAGCCAGAATGACCGGCTTGTCCGCGTGGGCGGCGATGCGTTTGGCTTCGCGCACCGCCTCGACCGGCGACAGCACCTCGAGCGCAAAAGCCGACTCGCGCTCGGCCGCGGCGGCATAGAGGTTCTCAGCGGCGGCGTCGGCCGCGCTCTGCGTCTCGCCGTAGGCCACCAGCGACGCTCCGGCATCGGGAAAGTCCGCCGGGCAGAAGCCGCAGGCAAAGGAAATGCCGGTGACTCCCGGTTCCTGCGCCAGCAGCTTCACCTCGCGGTAAATCTCCTTCGCGGGCCCTTCGTAGGTGCAGCCGCTGGACAGCGGGATCATGAACGGCAGCTGGCGGTAGGCCTTGAAGCGCCCGCCCCGCCCGGCGATCAGGGCGTCCAGCTGCGCCGCCGCGCGCTTACCCGTCGCCGCCATGTCGACATGCGGATAGGTGCGATAGATCTCCAGGCAGTCGGAAAGCGCGACCATCTGCGGCGTGACGTTGGCATGGAGATCGAGGCTGACCACGATCGGCAGGTCCGGCCCGACGACGTCGCGGAAACGCCGCAGCATCTCCCCCTCCCCGTCGTCGATGTGATCGGCCACCATGGCCCCGTGCAGATCCAGGTAGAGGCCATCGAGGCTGTCCATGGCCGCCAGATCTTCCGCCATCTGACCGACGATGCGCTCGAAGGCATCCTCGGTCACCTGGGCGGAGGGGGTGGCCTGGCTCCAGGACAGCGGCAGCAGGTCATGACCGGCAGCGGCGGCGGCCTCGACGAAGCCAGCGATGCCGATGTTGATGCCGGCCACCGCCTCGAACAGCCCTTCCCCGCGCGTCAGGCCGGGCCAGGCGCTGGCCGCGGCGAAGTCGGCGTAGGTCGCCTTGGAAGGGGCGAAGGTGTTGGTTTCGTGCTGAAACCCGCCGACCGCGATGCGCGCCATGGCCTTGCCTAAATGTCCGCCCTAGATGTCCGCGAAGACGTGCGTCTCGGCCTTGCCGCCGGGATGGGTCACCGCGCCCAGGAAGGCCGGGCCAACCGTCGCCGCATAGCGCCAGATCGCGCCGGACTGATAGTCGTGTTCGCGGGGCTGCCACTTGGCCTTGCGGGCCGCCAGTTCCTCCTCCGACAGCTCGACATCCAGCACCCCGGTCTCGGCGTCGATGACGATGATGTCGCCGTTCTCCAGCAGACCGATGGGCCCGCCGACCGCCGCCTCCGGCCCGACATGGCCGATGCAGAAGCCGCGGGTGGCGCCGGAGAAACGCCCGTCGGTAATCAGCGCCACCTTGTCGCCCATGCCCTGGCCGTAGAGCGCGGCGGTGGTGGAAAGCATCTCGCGCATGCCGGGGCCGCCCTTGGGCCCTTCGTAGCGGATGACCAGCACCTCGCCCTCTTCATATTCGCGGTTCTCCACGGCCTTGAAGCAGTCCTCCTCGCAATCGAAGACCCGGGCCGGGCCACGGAACTGCTGGTTCGTCAAGCCGGCAACTTTCACCACGGCCCCCTCCGGCGCCAGGGTGCCACGCAGGCCGACCACGCCGCCGGTGGGCGACAACGGGTTGGAGCAGGAGCGGACGATGTCCTGGTCCTCCGGCAGGATGATGCCCTCCAGATTCTCCTCAATGGTCTTGCCGTTCACGGTCAGGCAGTCGCCGTGCAGATAGCCGCCGTCCAGCAGCGCCCGCAGGATGACCTGCACGCCGCCGATCTCGTAGAGGTCCTTGGCGACGTAGCGTCCGCCCGGCTTCAGGTCGGCGATGTAGGGAGTGGAGCGGAAGATGTCAGTCACCGCCTCCATGTCGAAGTCGATCCCCGCCTCGTGGGCGATGGCCGGGAGGTGCAGCCCGGCGTTGGTGGAGCCGCCGGAGCAGGCGACGATGCGTGCCGCGTTCTCCAGCGACCGCCGGGTCACAACGTCGCGCGGGCGGATGCCTTTGGCCAATGCGTTCATCACCGCACGGCCCGAGGCCTCGGCGTAAGCATCGCGGGACTCGTAGGGCGCCGGGGCGCCGGCGGAGCCCGGCAGCGCCAGGCCCATGGCTTCCGAGACGCAGGCCATGGTGTTGGCAGTGAACTGGCCGCCGCAGGACCCGGCAGAGGGACAGGCCGCGCACTCGACCGCGCGCAGTTCCTCATCGGAGATCTTGCCCGAGGAGTGCGCCCCCACAGCCTCGAAGACGTCCTGAACGGTGATGTCCTTACCCTTGTGACGGCCCGGCAGAATCGAACCGCCGTACATGAAGATCGAAGGCACGTTCAAACGCACCATGGCCATCATCATGCCCGGCAGGGACTTGTCGCAGCCGGCCAGCCCGACCAGCGCGTCGTAGCAGTGGCCACGCATGGTCAACTCGACGGAATCGGCAATGAGGTCGCGGCTTACCAGCGACGACTTCATGCCCTGGTGGCCCATGGCGATGCCGTCGGTGACGGTGATGGTGCAGAACTCCCGCGGCGTGCCGGCGGCGGCCTTGACGCCGAGCTTCACCGCCTGGGCCTGGCGCGACAGCGCAATGTTGCAGGGGGCCGCCTCGTTCCAGCAGGTCGCCACGCCGACAAAGGGCTGGGCGATCTCCTCATCGGTCATGCCCATCGCGTAGTAGTAGGAGCGATGGGGCGCACTCTCCGGGCCGACCGAAACGTAGCGGCTGGGCAGCTTGGACTTGTCGAAGACCGGCTTGGACTTGGAATCGAGCGGCATTGACGCGGGCTCCCTCTTTGATCGTGTCTCTTTTTCGTATTGGAGCGAGGATAGCCGGGGCCCGGCGCCCTCACCACCGCGAATTCTGCATGCGGCCATGCGCAAATCGGAGCCCGACGCGAAAGGGCCGGCAACAGCCGGCCCCCGCACGGTGTGAAGCTGAGTCGCCGTCTAGCGGAGCCGGGACAGCAGCTTCCAGGCCAGCGGCAGACTGAGGGCCACCAGCGCCAGCTTCAGCAGATCGCCGGTGATGAAGGGGATCAAACCCCATTCCAGGATCGGCTTGTCCCAGCCGAACAGCACGCCCAGCCAAAGCAGGCCCGGCACATAGAGCACGACGTTGCCGACCAGCATCGCCAGCGCTGCGGTGGCCACGTTGCGGTCCCAGCCGCGCTCGGCCAGCCAGCCGCAGGCAGCTGCCGCCAGCACGTAACCGAGCAGGTAGCCGCCGGTCGGGCCGGCCATGTAGGCCAGGCCGATGCCTTTTTCCGGCGTCCCGGCGAAGACCGGCAGGCCCATGGCGCCTTCCGCCAGATAAAGCAGCACGGTCGCCGCGCCGAGGCGCCAGCCGAAGGCCATGCCGATGGCCAGAATGCCGAACGTGGTCATGGTGAGCGGTACCGGATAGAACGGAACCTGGATCTTGGCGCAGAGCCAGAGAAACAGCGAACCGGCGACCGCCAGCAGGGAGGCCCGAAGGAGGCCGTTCATTTCCGCCAGTCTGCCCTGGCTGGGCCACAAGGCCGCCGCCAAGGTCGCGTGCCGTGCTTGCAAAGCCGTCATGTCGTTCGCTTCCCCTTCATCAAAGATGTTTTCGTGGTCTGAATCGACCACGCCGGGCCCATCTTACAGCGCCCGACGATAGGTGCTGTCAAGCCTCTGCTCCTTGCGTGGCCCCATGACCTTCCAGACCACGCGCAGGGTATCGGCGTCCGGTACCAGGAAACGGCCTTCATAGCGGTCCGGGTCGCAGAGGTGGGTGCAGGTCCAGACGCCGCGCGACAGGTCCAGTTCGTGGAACGACCGCCCGTCGCTGAAATGCACTGCCGCACGCGCCGGCGTCGGAAAGCCGTAGCGGTAAGACTGCAGCGCCGGGCCCTCATGGTCGCCGAAGCGGAGGCGCCCCTCTTCGCGGTAGACCAGTTCCGCACCTTCGGCTGTGAAAACCGCCTTGCCGCAGAGCCGGCCCGCCTGCCCCGCGCGGCAGTCGTCGATCCGCCGCTCCAGGCTCCACAAACCTTCAAGAAAATCCTTCAAGTCGTTGACTTGAAAAGGCCATCTTCGCTCATCCACCGCAACCATCCCCCGGCCTATGCAGAGGCCAGCCGGTCCAGGGCCGTCCGCAGCTTGTCCATGGTCTGCTGACTGTCGGCCAGGCGCTCGCGCTGCTCGGCGACCACCTCTTCCGGCGCCTTGGCGAGGAACTGCTCGTTGGAGAGCTTCTTGTCGAGCTTGCAGATCTCGCCCTTCAGCTTCTCCATCTCCTTCTTCAGCCGCGCCTGTTCCTGCGCCAGGTCGATCACCTCGGCCAGCGGCAGGACCAGCGTGCACTCGTCCACCACGTCCTGCACGGAGCCCTTTGGCACCGGCTGGTCGAAGGCAATGGTCTCGACGCGCGCCAAGGACTTGATGAGCGCCTCGTGATCGGCAAGGCGCCCTTTCGACGTCGCGGCGGCGTCGTTGACGATCAGCGCCACGCGCGCGCCCGGCGGCACGTTCATCTCCGAGCGCACGGCGCGGATCTGGCTGATCATGCGGACCACCCAGTTGAGCGCGCTGTCGGCGTCTTCGTCGATCAGGGTTGCCGGGAAGTTCGGCCAGGACGAGGTGGTCATCAGGGCGTCATCGCCGTTGCCGCTCTGCTGCCAAAGCTCTTCGGTCAGGAAGGGCATGATGGGGTGCAGCAGAAACAGCGCCTTGTGCAGCACCCAGAGGGCCGTCGCGCGGGTCTCCGCCTTGGCCGCCTCGTCATCGCCCTGGAACAGCGGCTTGGCGAACTCCAGGTACCAGTCGCAGTAGGTGTGCCAGATGAACTGGTAGAGCGCCTGGGCCGCCTCGTTGA
>NZ_JANQKD010000058.1 GCF_028281305.1 Pelagibius sp.
CTCCAGCCTCATCGCCCGCCGCCTCGCGCCCAGCCGCGCGCTGCTCTGCGCCAGCCCGGACTACCTGGCACGCCGCGGCGAACCGCACCAGCCGGCGGAGCTGGCCGAGCACGACTGCCTGATCTACTCCAACGTCGACCAGCGCGATCTCTGGCGCTTCCAGGGGCCGCGCGGGCCGCTGCGGGTCAAGGTGAAGGGGCCCTTCCTGGCCAACAACGGCGATGCGCTTTGCAGTGCCGCCCTGGCCGGCATGGGCATCGCCCTGCTGCCCAGCTTCATCGTCAGCCCGCACCTGCTGAGCGGCCGCCTGGTCCCGGTGATGTGCGGCTTTCCCCTGGGCGAGCAGGGCATCTATGCGGTCTATCCCCACCACCGCAACCTCTCGGCCAAGGTGCGCGCATTTGTGGACTTCCTGATCGAACGCTTCGGCCCGGAGCCCTATTGGGACCAGGGCCTGGAAGCGCTCCTGCGCGCGCGGCCGTGAATCCGGTCGATGGGGCGGGACTGGCATCTTTTAGCGAACTGTGATAAGGCACGCGCCCAAGGCCGTTGCTGACGTTGGCGATTCGCGCTGCAGCAGCGGAGCTTTTGCAGGAAAGGGACGATCCCTTGAGGACCCAGGAGAGACTGCGACGACGACGTTGAGCCCCCGCGCCTTGCGCGCGCCCTCACGCCTGCAGTTTCCCTGCGCCATTCCCCCCGACACGACGGGGCCGGCCATCCTGGACAAGAGATCATGACCTTCACCCTGGTGCCCGAGCGGCCCGACGACGCCGCCCTCAATACCCCCCTTCTCGACCGGACCTTCGGCTTCGACCGGACCAAGCGCACGGTCTATCGCCTGCGCCGGGGCATCGACCCGGTAGCGGAGCTCTGCTTTTCCGCCGTCGCCGAGGACGGCGGGCTGCTGGGTTCGATCCGCTACTGGCCGATCCGCATCGACGAAACGCCGGCGATCCTGCTCGGCCCCCTGGCGGTGGAACCGGCGCAGCAGGGCCGCGGCATCGGCCGCGCCCTGGTCGCCCATAGTCTGGAGACGGCGGCGAAAAAGAAGCACCGGATCTGTGTCGTGGTCGGCGACCCGGTTTACTACGGTGCCTTCGGCTTCTCCTCCGCTGCGGCGGCAGGCCTTTCCCTGCCCGGCCCGGTGGAGCCGGAGCGCTTTCAGGTGAAGGCTTTGGCGGCCGGCGCCCTGGAGGAGGTCTACGGGGTCATCGCCCGCGCCGGCAAAGCCGGGGCACCTTCGCGGAGGCGTCTTCGCCGCTCCGTCGCCTGAGTTTTGATCGCTTAGGCGTCTGACGATCAGGCTGTGCCGTGGGCCCGCTGCAGGCAGCCGAGGAACTCTTTCACCAGCCGCGAGGGCCTGGGCGAACGCCGCAGGATGGCGGCGTGATCGCTCTGGTAGTGGTATATGTCGGGGCGCAGCCGCCACATCTCTCGCGTCTGGACGAAGGGCTCGGCATAGTGGTCGGGCAGGAAGCCGAGGTAGCGCCCCGACAGGATCAGCGCAGCCATGGCCTCTTCATCGTAGACGTCGGCGTGGCGCGTCAGGTGCAGGTTGTGGCTGACGATCATGTTCAGCGAGTGAAAGCCGATGCCCGCGTATTTGCAGCGGCCGACGTCCACCGCCGTCACTTCGGCGTCGCCGCGCCCGAACAGCGGGTGATGGTGTCCACAATAGAGATACATCTGCTCCGAGTAGAGCGGGAAGTAGTCCATGCTTCCCGACTGGCGGTGGGTGGGCGTGATGGCCAGGTCGAAACGGCCGCTCAGCAGCCCGCTTTCGATAACGTTCACCGGGTCCTTGTGGATCTCGATGATCACCTCCGGGGCGATGCGGTCGAACTCCTCGATGGTCTCCGAGATCTTGGCAGCGGGGTTGGAGACCATCTTGTCGAAGAGGGCGATGGCCAGGCGCCCGCTCAGGCGCTGGTGCACTTCATGCACGCTGGCTTCGAAGGTGTGGAGGGCGGAGACCAGGTGTGTGGAGGCCTCGAAAATCTGCTGGCCTTCGACCGTCAGCGCGAAGCCCGCCGGCCCACGGTCGCAGAGCTTTACGCCCAGCCGGGTTTCCAGGTCGGTCAGATGCCGGCTGATGGTGGAGCGCCCGATGTTCAGTTCCAACTCCGCGGCTGACACCCCGCCGCAGGCCACCACCGCGCGAAAGACACGGAGCAGCCGGATATCGACGTCGCTGACGCGACCGAGAAGCGCCTTCCGGGTCATGGCCTATGTTTCATTCTTATGAAACTAATATTCTAAAGGTGAGTATACGTGAAACATAGGGGTCGTGATAGCGTTTGCTCATATGGTCCGATAAATCGAGCCGGCAAGCCCGCAACAAGCGGCCACGGCCAAAACGAAATGCGGGACCACTGGGCGGGGCGATTTCCTATGCAATCAACAGTTTACACGCCCAAAGCCCAGCTCGTGCATGCGGCTCAGCGGTGTTTGCGCAGGCCGCCTGAATCCTCGGGAAGAAAGAAGGAGGCTCAAATGAGAGTTGCGGGAAAACTGTTGGCGACGGCCGGCCTTGCCGTGGCGTTGCTGTTCACTGCCAGCGACGATGTGGCGGCGAAAAACTTCAAGATGGCGCTGGGCGATGCCCAGGGCGGCACCCAGGACGCGGCCGGCAAGAAGTTCGTCGAGGAGTTCGAGCGGCTGACCGGGGGCGACCACAGCATCAGGATGTTCCATAACGGCCAGCTTGGCAGCGAGCAGGACACGGTCAACGACGCTGCCATCGGCACCCTGGACTTCTCGGTGCTCGCCATCAACAACATCACGCCCTTTTCGCCGACCGTCGGCGTTCTGACGCTGCCCTATATGATCCTCAGCCTTGACGAGGCGGTGCAGCTGACCCAGGGCGACGTCGGCAAGGAGCTGACAGAGAACACCATCCGCGATGCCGGTGTGCGCATCGTCGCCTGGTCTTATGCCGGCTACCGGGTGCTCTCCAACTCCAAGAAGCCGATCAAGACGATGGCCGATCTACAGGATGTCGTGGTGCGCGTTCCCAAGAACGAGATCATGATCGATACGTACAATTCCTGGGGCAACAACCCGACGCCAATGGCCTGGTCGGAGACCTTTACCGCCCTGCAGCAGGGTGTGGTCGACGGTCAGGACACCCCCTACATCACCATTCACGCGATGAAGTTCTACGAGGTGCAGAAGTACATCACCAATCTGCGCTACCTCTTCCTGCTGGAGCCCATCATCGTCAGTGAATCGGTTTTCCAGGAGCAGTCGGAAGAGGTGCAGAACGCGATCCTCGAGGCCGGCACGCTGGCAACGCAGTTCAGCGCCCAATACCTGGCTGACACCGAGGCGCGCCTCAAGGAAGACCTGATCGCCAAGGGCATGGAGATCGTCGATCCCGCCAACGAAGAGAAGGAATGGATCGAAGCGGCGACGACGACCGTCTGGCCGAAGTTCTACGACAGCATCGGTGGCAAGGATAAGCTGAACGCGATCCTGACATCGCTCGGCCGGCCGACCGTCAACTGATGAGCAAGCAGGTTACGGTTCGCTAGGCTTGTTGGGGATGCGTCCTTCGGTCCGGGTTTCCTCCCGCCAGGCCGTCAAGGGCGCATCCCGCTAAGCAGAGGAGGCAAGAGGATGGGGCGCAAGATCTTTCACTTTCTCGATAACATCGAGAGCTACATCTGCCGGACCCTGCTGGCTATCTTCGTAACGCTCCTCTTCGCCCAAATCCTTTCGCGCGAGTTCTTCAATTACTCCTTCTCGTGGAGCGAGGAACTGGCGACTTACATGTTTGTCTGGTTCGTGTTCTTCGGGGCAAGCTACGCGGCGAAGCTCTATGCCCACAACCGCGTCACCTTTCAGTTCAACAAGCTGCCCAAGAAGGTGGCCAACACCATCGAGGCGATCGCCGACCTCTTCTGGATCGCCTTCAACGTCTACTTCGTCTACCTGAGCTTCAATTTCGTCTTCTTCAAGATGAACCTCTTCTGGAAGTCGCAGACGCTCGGTGTGCCGATGAAGTACATCTACCTGATCCTGCCGATCGCCTTCACCCTTATGACCATCCGCATTCTCCAGGCGAACTACATGAAGCTCGTCAAGGGCGTGGACGTCCGCGATCCGGAGAAGGCCGAGGTCGAGAAGATGATCAAAGAAGGCCAATAAACAAGTCGGCGCCGCTGCCCCGGGGGTTGTTGGGGGTGGGCGGTGACCCGGGCGCCCGAAGGGGCCACGGACACCATGTCCGCGACTAGGGGAGTCGTTTCATGGAATCGACCATCGTCTTAATCCTGTTCGGAACGTTCCTGATCCTCCTGATTATGGGGGCACCGATCACGGTGGCGCTGGGCGTTTCCGCCATGATCTCCTTCATCTATCTGGACGAGAACCCGATCAAGTTCGTCCAGATCGCGTTCACTTCGGTCGGCTCCTTTCCGCTGATGGCGCTGCCGGCCTTCATTCTGGCCGGCGCGCTGATGGAGGCAGCCGGCATCTCCAGGCGTCTTGTCCATGTGGCAGAGAGCTTTGCCGGCCCCTTTACCGGTGGCATCTCGGCGGCGACGGTCTTTGCCTGCCTGTTCTTCGGCGCGATTTCGGGTTCCGGTCCGGCGACCACGGCTGCGGTCGGGATGCTGATGATCCCGGCGATGATCGACCGCGGCTACGACAAGGGCGTCGCCTCGGCCATCACCGCGTCCTCCGGCAGCCTCGGCATCATCATTCCGCCGTCGATCCCCATGGTGATCTTCGGCATCGCCGCGCTGGGCATGCCGCCGCCCCCTGAAGCGGTGGAGAAGTACGGCGTTTTCCAATCGGTCTCGATCCCCAAGCTCTTCATCGCCGGCGTGCTGCCTGGTCTCGTGATCTCCGGCAGCCTCTTGATCATGAACTACATCATCTGCAAGCGGCGCGGCTACGCGGGCTCCGCGGAGGGCTTTTCCCTGCGCAACGTCTTCTGCGCGATGTACCAGGGCTTCTGGGCGATCCTGGCCCCTGTGGTCATCCTGGGCGGAATCTATTCCGGTTTCTTCACGCCCACCGAAGCGGCCATCGTTGCGATCTTCTACACGCTGGTCATAGGCTTCTTCGTTTACCGGGAACTGGATCTCAAGGCAGTCTTCCGGTCGCTGGAAACCACAACTTGGCTGACCGGGCGGGTGCTCCTGATCCTCTTTACGGCGACGGTTTTCGGGCGCCTGCTGGTGGAGAACCAGATCCCGGCCATCATCGCCGAGGCGATGTTGAGCGCCACCGACAACATCTATCTGATCTGGGGCATGCTGATCCTGTTCCTGCTCTTCGTCGGCATGTTCATGGAGACCCTTGCCACCATCCTGATCCTGACGCCGGTGCTGCTGCCGATCGCCTATAGCCTGGGTATCGACCCCATTCACTTCGGCGTGGTCATGGTTTGTGCGCTGGGCATCGGATTCCAGACACCGCCTCTGGGCGAGAACCTCTTCATCGCCTCCGGCATCTCGAACACCTCTATCGAGGAGATCTCGATCAAGGCGCTGCCCTTCGCGACGGTCAACGCGATCGCCGTCTTCGTGATCGCCTTTTTCCCCGAGATCGTTCTCTGGCTGCCCCGGGTCTTCGGTTACTGAGCGGCGTCATTGTCGATGGCCGCTGCGCAGCGGCAAGGAAGGATTCGATGCAACACCAAGTCAAAAGCGTGCTCTACAGCACCGACCTGTCGCAGAACGCTCTCATCGCCTTTGGCTATGCGGCCTATCTAGCGAAGCTGACCGGGGCCGATATTCACCTGCTGCACGTTCTGGAGAAGCTTTCCGACGATGCCGCCTTCACACTCCAGGCCTACCTGCTCGACGAGAAGAAACGCCATGAAATCCTCGGCCTGCGCGTCGACAAGGCAAAGAAGCTGATGGAGGAACGCCAGGAGGCCTTCTGGTCCACGCAGAGTGGCGAAGACCAGAAGGTGCGCGCCCAGATCAAATCGATCACGGTCTGCGAATCCTATCCGGCCGAGGAAATCCTCAAGACCGCCAAGAAGCACGACTGCGACCTCATCATCATGGGCTCGCATGAGCGCGGTCTGACCCACACCTTTCTGGGCTCGGTCGCCAAGAGCGTTCTGCGCCGCTCCCTTGTGCCCACGCTCATCGTCCCTCTGATCGATTCGGAAGAACGCTGACGGAAACGCGCCTAAGCGAGACGGGGGTCAGCCAAGCGCGGGAGGAAGAGAAATGAAAACGACAGTCGCCTCATTTCTGATTGCCGGCCTGATCGCAGGCCTGGCTGCGGTCTCGGCCCCGATCGCCTCGGCGGGCCTCGCTGTTGCCGCCGAGCCCGAGAAGGTCACGGTCGCCTATTTCCGCGAGTGGCCGACCGCCAACCAGGTGGCGCAGGGCGAGAAGTGGTACGACGAGGAGCTCGGCGTCGAGATCGAATGGCGCGCTTTCAACACCGGTGTCGAGATGGCAGAGGCCATGGTGGCCGGCGAGGTGCAGATCGCCTATTCGATGGGCGTGGTCCCCTTCGCACTGGCGGTGACGGCAGGAGCGCCGATCAAGGTGGTCGGCGTGGCTGTGGATACCGGCGGCGCCGACAACTGCGTCATCTACAAAAAAGAGGCCATCGACCGCGCCAATGCGCACGAACTGGAGGGACGCCGGGTGGCCGTGCCCCTCAATACCGTGACCCACTACAAGATGCTGCGCAGCCTGGTGTTTCTGGGGGTGGATGTCGGCAAGGTGGATGTGGTCGACATGTCGCCCCATGATATCGACGATTCCTTCATCCGCGGCGAACTCGCCATGGGTTGCTCTTGGGGCGGCCCGCTGCGCCGCATGAAGGGTCACGGCTGGGAGCTGCTCTCGGCCAACGAACAGGACCGTCTTGGCATCCGCGCCTTCGACGTCATCGCGGTCACCAACGCCTTCGCAGCGGAGCGCCCGGACCTCGTCGTGCAGTTCCTCTCTGTGACCGACCGCTCGATCGACTATCTTGACCGCACCCCGAAGGAGGCCGAACCCTTGATCGCCGAGGCCGCGGGCCTCAGCCTCAGGGAGTCGAACATCGTGCTGTCGCTCTTCGACTTCTACACTCGCGACGATCAATTGACCGAGCGCTGGATGGGCGGCGGCGTCCAGACCTTTCTGAAGGAGGTGGCCGACTTTTTCCAGCAGCAGGGTGAGATCGAACGCGCTCTCGATGACTACAGCGCTACCGTGGACGCTAGCTTCTATGAGAAGGCTCAGTAGGCAGTCGGCTACGTCGAGCCGGCAACCCCCTTAGCTGTTCAGCTGCCAGATGGCGAGATTGAGGGCACCCGCGTAGCCGAGCCAGAGGATGTAGGGCAGGAACAGCCAGCCGGCGGCGCGCAGGATCTTCGCAAAGGAGAGGG
>NZ_JANQKD010000112.1 GCF_028281305.1 Pelagibius sp.
GCCACGTCCAGGGCGATGGCATAGGCCGTCTCGGAAAGCTTGCTCGGCAGGTGCCCGGTGATGAAGCCCAGGACCGCCTCCAGGCCATTCTCCTGCCCCAGCATCTCGGCGCAGGCCTGGGCCGCTTTCGGCAGCTCGTTCAGATCATAGTCTGAAAAGACCGGCAGGTGTTTCACCGTATCGCCGATGGTCAGCAGTTCAGAGTCGGTCATATCCCGGTCTGCGGCGGAGACGAGAACCATGGTGTAGACGAGGGCCGTGTGATGATCGGACATTGCGCTTCGCTTCTTGCTCTCTGCTGTGCGGAACCGGGATGACGGCGTTCTGAGGCGGAACGGACTTTTGCGGCGAACCGATACCGGTTCAGACGAACCGGCTCCGGCGGCGGCGAAGACTAGTCAGGCGGCAGCGGCGAGGTCAAGCCTGCAACGCCTGCGGGGCAGACTGGCGGTTTTAGCGCTTGGCAAGCCCCGGGCGCAGCGGCAAGGTCCGCGCCATGGGGCCCATCCTGAACGTTGTCTTTCCGGTCTTCGGTATCATGCTCGCCGGCTATCTGGCCGGGCGGTTCCGCATTCTCGGGAACGAGAGCAGCGAGGCGTTGAACCGCTTCGTCTACTTCATCGCCCTGCCGGCCCTGTTCTTCATCTCCATGGCCCGGGTGTCCCTGGATCAGGTCTTCAACCTGCCGTTCCTGGCGGCCTACGGCGGCGGCGTGGCCTTCACCTTCGTCCTCGCCTTCGTGGTGGCGCGCTTTGCCTTTCCCAACCGCCTGGGCGCTCTTGGGCTGGGCGGCCTCTCGGCCATCTTCTCGAACACCGGCTACATGGGCATCCCGCTCCTGATGCTGGCCTTCGGGGAAGCCGGAATGCTGCCGGCCATCATCACCACCATTTTGAACGGCGCGGTGATCATGGCCCTCGGCATCGCGCTCCTGGAACTGGACGTGCACCAGGGCAAGGGGGCGGTGACGGTTCTGCGCGGCGTGCTGGGCGGCATCCTGCGCTCGCCGCTGGTGATCTCCGCCGCGCTCGGCCTCGGCGTGTCCGCCCTCGGCCTGCCGATTCCCCAGGCCCTGGCCACCTTCTGCGATATCCTGGGCGCCGCCGCCGGCCCCTGCGCGCTCTTCGCCATCGGCCTCTTCATGGTCGGCAAGTCCTTCACCGCCGGCATGACGGAGGTCGGCTGGCTGGTGCTGCTGAAGCTTGCCGTGCAGCCCCTGGTGACCTGGTGGCTTGCCTTCCAGGTCTTCACCATGGATCCGATCTGGGCGGCGGGGGCCCTCATCCAGTCGGCCCTGCCCACCGGCGCCCTGGTCTTCGTCCTTGCCCAGCAATACGGCATCTACATCCAGCGCTCCACCGCCGTCATCATGATCTCCACCGTCGTCTCGCTGGCGACGCTCTCCGCGCTCTTTGTCTACCTGGGGATCGGATAGCTGACGCCGCGGCCGATCAACCGCCGTAGCTCAGCCGCCGCAGCTCAGCCGCCGCAGTTCAGCCGCCCTGCTGCGGCTTGGCGTCGTGCAGGGGGTGCTGCCGGGGAGCTTCGCCCGCCGCTGGCAGGGCGAGGGCCTTGCGCAGGGCATCCTCCAGATGCGGATAGTGGAAGCGGAAGCCGTGCGCCTGCGCCTTTGCGGGGATGACCCGCTGGCCGGCGAGCAACACCTCTCGTGCGAAATCGCCCAGGAACAGCGTCAGCGGGCGTGCCGGTGCGCTCAGAACGGTCGGCCGCCGAAGCGTGCGGCCCAGGGCCTTGGTGAACTCCCGATTGCGCACGGGGTTGGGTGCCGTCCCGTTCACAACACCGGCCAGGCTGCGATCATCGATCGCGTGCAGGATCAGACGCACGAGATCGTCGCGTTCGATCCACGACATCCACTGGCGGCCGTCGCCGAGTCGGGCGCCAAGCCCAAACTCGAAAGAGGGCAGCAGGCTGGCCAACAGGCCGCCCTGGTGCCCGAGCACGAGGCCGATGCGCAGGCGCACCACCCGCAGGCCGTGCGCTCTCGCCTTCAGGGCTTCACGCTCCCAGGCGGAGCAAACCTCCTGCGTAAAGCAGGGGCGGTTGTCGTCGCTCTCGCTGAGCACCTCGTCCCCCCGCAGGCCGTACCAGCCGATGGCCGAGGCGCTCACCAGGACCTCGGGCTTGCGATGCAGGCGCGCAACCAGTCCGACAACGCTGCGCGTGCCTTCGATACGGGACTGCAGGATGCGGCGTTTCTTGACGTCGGTCCAAAGGCCGGAGGCAACAGGTTCCCCTGCGAGATGGACGATCGCGTCGATGCGCTCGGATGAATCGATCTCGGCGAGGTCGGTGACCACTGTCAGCGGCGTCGGCAGTTTGGCGGCCCGGCGGGCGTTGCGGGTCAGGATCGTCACCCGGTGTCCGCCGGCAACCAAGGCCGCGACCAGGCGGCTGCCGATGAATCCTGTCGCGCCGGTTACCAGGAAGTGCCGCCGGGGTCCGGGCGCGGCCGGCAGGTGGTCTTCCGCGGTGGCTTTCATGCGCTGCAGCTTGCGCGCAGCCACCAGGTCGCGCAGCGCGAAGACGAGCAGTCCTGGCACCGCCACGCTCAGGACTACGCTCAAGAGCCCGTGTGAAGCAGGGTGCAGGCCGCTGGGCGATGCGGCCCAGGCAACCAGGGGGGGCAGCAGCAGGACCAGAATGGCGCCGAAGTTCACAGCCATGACGGTGTGCAGAACACGCTCCGTTGCCGGCAGACTGCGGCTGCGGTCCTCCTCGATGAAGTCCCAGAGTGTGATGATGATCTCAGCCGCAAGGATTGCGATTACGGCGAGCGCCCACAACCCGTGCGGCTCCAGCCAGGCGAAGACCAGAAACAGGAGCGCATAGAGAAGGTTGCGCAGGCCGTGCAGACGCAGTTCCAGCGCCTGCGTCGTGCGCCAGGCAAGCCGCTGCGTGAGCTCGTGGTGAAAGACCGTATCGGCAAGGCCGAGGGCCATCTGAATGGCGATCAGGGTGTAGAGCAGGGGATCCGCAATCATCTGTGTCCCTCCTCCCCGCCCCCCGACGGGACGTCATTGGAGTCGTGAAACAAGGCGGTCTGATGCAGCAGGCATCCGAGCCAGGGATGGGTGAGGGTCAGCGTAAAGTGAAAGCGATGGGCGCCGAGGTCGCGGTGGATCGCCTCCAGCGCGCCCGGGCTGAGCTGTTTCGGCAGGAAGAGACGCAGCCCGAAGACCGAGAAGAAATAGCCGGCGCTGCGAAACACCAATGCGCCCTCGACGGCATGCAGACTGAGAGCCACGCCGACCCCGCGGCCGACATATTCTTCCAATCCCGTCGGTCCCGCAAAACGCTTGGAGCTGTGCACGATCTGCGGGAAGCCGCCGGCCCAACCGTAGAGCCGGGTCCAGAACTGCCCCTGGCTTGTTCTGTCCTCGGTCACTGTCACGACTGTCGGTTCCCCGGCGGCGTAGCAGCGCAGAGGGAAGGGCGCACCGATCAATCGTGCCGCCGTCACCAACAGCCGGCCGAACAGGTTGAGACGGGTTTCGAGGATCTGGCCGCTGTAGACCACGCTCTTGCCGCCGGCAAGGCGATGGCTGAAGCGGCGGCGCACGTCAGGGGACAACCCCTCCCAGGCTTGCGTGCCCATCAAAGTGCGGTAGCGAAGGTCTCCCAGCGGTTCAGGCGCCGCCGGCCGTCGCGTTGCGTGGTCCTGCAACGCCGCCCCAGGCGACACGGCCCCAGGCAACGCAGCCCCAGGCTGGACCGCCTTAACGCCCGGTTCCTGGCTGCACGCTTCTCTCATCGCCATCTGCTCTTTCAGTTGTTTCTGATATGACAGAATTTACGCGACAAATTTTTTATCCTTTCCTGCCTTTCGCAGCGCTGTTCCTCTCACCCGGCACCAGGTAGCTGACGATGCGGTTGCCCATCTTCAGCAGAGTCATCGCCTGAGTTTTCGGAAGCCGGATCATCTGGCCGTACCAGCGGTCGACCATCTCGATGAACTCCATCATTGCCGCAAGCCGTTTCATCGCGAGAGGACTGATCCGAGGGTCGCCCTCCGCATCTTCCAGACAGCGGCGCAACACCTGGGCAGCCGGATCGATCTCACGTTCTTTGCGGACCTGGGAAATGCGGGTGACGATTTCCCAGATATCCGCCTCGGCCCGGAAGTGGTCGCGGCGGTCGCCCGGCATCGGAACCCGCTCGATCAGGCGCCAGCCCAGCAGTTCCTTCAAGGACGTGGAGACATTGGAACGCGCGATGCCCAGCTGCTGGGCGATCTCTTCGGCGGGCAGGGGACGCTCGCTGAGATAGAGCAGCGCATGGATCTGGGCCACCGAACGGTTGACGCCCCACTGGCCGCCCATGTCGCCCCAATGCAGGATAAAACGCTCGACGGCCGGCGGCAGCCCTACTTGATTTTCTGTAATTTCTGTCATGACAGAAATATATGCGCTGACCATGGCTCCGTCAAGGCGGCTCCCCGCTTGACGCCTTGTGCGACGGCCCAGAGGGTCCGACAATCGACCGATGGAAGAGGTCCTGAAGGACATTCGTGCCGCCGGGTTGGACCTGGACAGCGGTTTGGCGCTCTATCCGGACCTGGTGCAGGCGCTGGTTTACTGGCGCGGCAAGTGCTGCGCGCGCTTTGCGCCAAGGCGCGAAGATATTGATCCGACCGAGATCACGGAGCTGCTGCCGCGGGTCATGCTGGCCGACGTCTTGCGGGCGCAAGGTGGCGGCCTTGACTTCCTTTACCGTTTAAGCGGGACAGGTATCTGCGATGTCCATGGCTACAACCTGACCAGCCTGCGTCCGCGCGACCTCAGCCCGCCGGCTTACGGTCAGATGGTCTACGAGCAATACTGCGCCGCGGTGGAAAGCCGCGGCCCGCTGGCCCACGTCCTGGCCCTGCAGACCAACATCAAGCAGCGCTCCTACGCGCGCATCATCCTCCCGCTCTCCGCCGACGGCGAGAGCGTCACCATGCTGATGATGGTGGACAGCGCGAAACAGAACGACCTGCACGAGTTCCTGGACGTCATCAGGGTCTACGGCAAGCCGGTGTGATTGCCCTGACCTGGCCGTCAGGTTCCGAGGAAGTCCTTCACCCCCGCCACCGCCTCCGCAAGCCCGACGCGTGCGGCGGTGACCGTTTCCGGAAAGGCGTCCAGGAGGCGCGAGGGCAGCGGGTCGAGCAGTACGAAGACGCCGTGGTCGTCGGCGCGTCGGATCAGGCGCCCGTAAGCCTGGCGCAGCTTCAGGCGCGTGAGCTGTTCATCATAGGCGCGCCCGCCGAAGACGCTGCGGCGCGCCTTGTGGATGATGTCCGGCCTGGGCCAGGGCACGCGGTCGAAGGCGATGAGCCGCAGCGAGCGGCCCGGCACGTCGACGCCGTCGCGCACCGCGTCGGTGCCGAGCAGACAGGACTCCTCCTCGGCGCGGAAGATGTCGACGAGCGTTCCGGTATCCAGGCCGTCGACGTGCTGGCTGTAAAGCGGCAGCCCCGCCTCGGCCAACGCGGGGGCGAGGCGACTCTGTACGGCGCGCAGACGCGCGATGGCGGTGAAGAGGCCCAGCGCCCCGCCGCCGGCAGCGAGAAAGAGCGCGCGGTAGGCTGCGGCCAACTGGGTCAGGTCGCCGCGTTTCAGGTCGTGGACAATGAAGACGCGGGTCTGGCGGGCGTAGTCGAAGGGCGACGGCAGGCTGACCCGCGAGACCCGGGCGGCCATATGGGCGATGCCCAGGCGCGCGTCGGCGGCGCGCCAGACCGGCGGCTCCTCGGCGCTGCCGGTCTCGGCTTCGCTGCGGCTCGCTTCGGCGAAGCTCTGGTCGGCCAGGGTGGCAGAGGTGATGAGCAGGCCGTGGGCGGAGCGGTCGAGACTCTCGGCAAGGGGGCGGCTGGGGTCAATCCAGTGTCGGTAGAGGCCGATGTCGAGGGTGCGCCCGTCGATGCGCTCGATGGCCAGCCAGTCGCAGAACTCCGGCGGCGTATCCGCGGCCAGTGCGCGCAGCATGTCGCGCCAGGCCGCCAGCGGCAGCAGGGCGCGGCTCTCCAGTCCGCGGGCTGCGGCCTCGATGCGGCGCCGGCTGTCGCTGTCCAGGGATTCGGACTCGTCGTCCAGGCGCGCCAGCAAGAGGCGCCGCAGCTCCTTCAGGGGCGCGGCAAGGTCACCCAGATCGGCGGCCAGGCTCTCGGCGGCGGTCAGCAGGCCTTCGAGAGGCGGCTGTGCCGGTGCCTCCAGGCTGTAGGGCTGATCCCGGCCACTGGCACGGGCGAGAACCTGTTGCGCGGCCACGGCCAGAAAAGCCTCGCAGGCGCCCTGCGGCCGCTGTTCTTCGACTCTCTGCCGCCAGCCTTCCCCGGCCAGCACCTTTGCAGCCGCAAGCGCCCGCTCAAGGGCGTTCACGGCCGCCTCGTCGGCGCCCAGCAGATCCTCCAGCCGGCGGCGCAGGCCGCGCATCCGGCTGGCCCCGCCGGCGCCTCTGCGTCCGCCCTCGGCGCCCAGCAGCCAGCGGCGCAGCTCGCGCGTCTCGAGGCCGCTCAGATGGGCGGCAAAGGCGCTGTCCGCCGCCTCGAAGAGGTGATGGCCTTCGTCGAAGACATAGCGGCTGGGCAGTTGTCCGTCGTCGCCGCCGCCCATGGCGGCCTGGATCATCACCAGAGCGTGGTTGGCAATGACGATGTCGGCCTGGCGGGCGCTGCGCACCGAACGCTCGATGAAGCATTTCTTGTAGTGCTGGCAGGCGGAATAGATGCACTCGCCGCGGCGGTCTGCGAGCCCCAGAGTGCGCGCCGGCCCGAAGAGGTCGACGAACCAGCCGGGAAAGTCGCCGCCCACCATGTCGCCGTTGCGCGTCCGCAGCGCCCAGCGCGCCATGAGGCCGAGGACCACCGCATCCTGCGGGCGTCCCGGAAGCTGGCCCACCGCCTCGGCAAGGTTCAACAGACAGAGGTAGTTTTCCCGCCCCTTGCGGATCACCACCTTGGCGGCCTTCTCGCGCGGCTCCGGATAGAGCGCTGCCAGTTCCTCGTCCACCTGGCCCTGCAGGTTGCGGGTGTAGGTGGAAATCCAGGCGGCCGCATCGTTGCGCTCGGCCCAGAGGCTGGCCGGCGCCAGGTAGCCCAGGGTCTTGCCGGTGCCGGTGCCGGCCTCGGCCAGCACCACCTGGGGTTCGCCCTCGGTGATGCGGGGCGCAAAGGCGGCGCTCACCGCGGCGGCATAGTCGGCCTGCTGCGGGCGCGGCTCGGCCTCCGCCGCGGTCATCTGGCTCAGAACCTCGGCCAGACGGGCGCGGCTTTCCTCCGGCAGCACCGGCCGGCTGCCCGGCGCCCCGCGTGGCGCCCGTTCCTCCCAGTCCGGCAGGCGTTCCCAGACCCGCAGACCCAGACTGCGCCGGGGCAGGGTGCTGCCCCCCTCGCCATAGCCCAGCGCGGCGACGACGAAAGGCCCCCAGGGCCAGCCGGCCTGGGCCATGGTCCAGGCGATGCCGGGGGCGTCCCGGTCCCCGCTGGAAGAAGAGGTGCCGCGCGCCGCCAGTTCCTGCAGCAGGGCCGCGGCTGCCTGCGGCAGCAGTGCCGCGGCTGCCTCGGGCTCGCCCGGCTTCGGAAATCCCAGCACCGCGGCCAGGCCGTAGGGGCTGGGCGGGCAGAAGCTGGCGGGCCGTACGAAGGCATAGAGTTCCAGCAGGTCAAAGGCGGGAAAGGGATCGCAGGCCAGGCGCCGCGCCAGCCCCGGTCCATGGCAGACGATCGGAGGGTCGCTGCGGGCGCGCCGTGCCGCCTCGGCGGCGGAAAGGCTCAGGACTTCGCCGTCCCGGTCGATCCAGACCACGCGGCCGGGTGCGGCCAGCAGAACCGGGGCCGCCGGCAGCCTCAGCGGTGCCGGAGCCGGTGCAGAATCGGCCTTTGCCTGGGGTGGAACGGAGGGGGAACCCATGCGCCGGACTATAGCCGCCGCCGGGCGGCGGCGCCATGCGGCGTGTGGCATTTGTCCGCTCTTGGCGCCCCGCTCTTGGGAGCCGGCCTTGGTGCCTTGGCCTTACCACGATGCCTCGCGGTGGCGCTTGCGCTATGCTGGCGCCATGGTGAGGGATCGATCGGGGCCGCGTGGGGGCGGCCAAGCAGAGCTGCGTGGCTGACGAAGGGGCGGATCTTTCCGCCCTGCTGGCGGGGGACAAGCAGGCCTGGAACCGCTTCGTGGAGCGTCATGCCGGGGTGATCTTCGCCGCGGTGCGTCGGCGTTTGATCGCTGCCGGGCGCAATGCCGACGCGGAGGACGTGGCGCAGGACGTTTTCCTGCGCCTCTGCCGCAACGACTTCGCCCTGCTGCGCCGCTACGATGCCGGCCGGGCCAAGATGACAACCTGGCTGACGGTGGTGGCGAACTCCGCGGCCATCGACCATCTGCGCCGGCTGAAGAGGCGCACGGAAGACCTGGAGGCGCAGCCGGAGACGGTGCTGTCGGTGGACCCGGTACTGCCGGAGCGGGTGAAGATCCCCGAGGGGGTGATCTCGCCGCGCCAGGCCCTGGTTCTGGAGCTGCTCTATCGCCGCGACATGACCCCGGCGGAGGCCGGTGCGGTGATGGGGGTCGACCCGCAGACGGTGCGCTCCATGCACCACAAGGCATTGGTGAAGCTGAGGGCGCATTTTCAGGCGGAAATCGACATGGCGGAGGGGCGCGATGGGGGATAACGGCCCGGGATTGCCCGTATAACGGACATAGGTCAGGGGTGTGACCTGTAAGGGGAAGAAAAGACTGAAACCATGACGGACGAAAGAACGAAAAACGGCCCAACAGATGAGGGCGCAACAAAAGAGGGCGCCCAGCTCTGGCAGAAGGCCCGCGAATCCTGGCCGGCAGCGAATTCTGCAGCGGATTCCGGAGACAGCCCCGGTTCGATAGAGCTTCCGGAACCCGATCCCATGCTGTTGGCCGCCTATCTGGACGGCCGGCTGGACGGGCCGGAGGCCGAAGCCCTGGAAGCCCGCATGATGGCGGACCCGGTGCTGCTCGACCAACTGTTCGACCTGCGCCAGGCTCTGGCGGAGAGTCCCGAGACGTCACTGGAAGCGCCGCCGGCCTCCATGGTCGCCCGCGCCAAGGCCTTGCGGGCGTCCTCCCAACGCAAAAGTGAGGCCCAAAGCAAAAGTGGGGCCGAACGCAAAACCGCGGTTCCGCCATGGAGCGGCGTCTTCGCCGGCTGGCTGCGCCCGGCAGTGCCGGCCTTTGCCGTGCTCACGGTGGTTCTGGCCTGCGCCGGCGCCTTCGAGCTGGGCCGCTACCAGTCCGAGCGCATCCTGCTGCAGGAGGCCAGCGTCCAGGCCGATGAGCGGGGTCCCGGCCCTCTCACCTTCGATGACTTCATCTAGGGGCGGTCATGGGCAAGAAACCTCTGTGGTTCCTGCTGGCTGCCTCGGTGGCTGTGAACCTCTTTTTTCTGGCAGGTCTGCTCTATCCCCAGCTCATGGGGGCGCCTGAGCCTTCCGATGCCGCCGTGGCGGACCCGGTGGCGGCCGCCGCCGAGGACCTGGACCTCAGCGCCGCGCAGGTCGCCGGCCTCGAAGCGCTGCGCCAGCGCACCGCCGAGCGGCGCGAGGCCGCCGGCGGCAACGGCGGCAGCTTTCGCGCCCTGCTGCTGACGGAACTCGCCAAGCCGGTCTTCGACCGGGACGGCCTGCTGCAGCAGATGGAAGAGCGCCGCGCGCGCATGGGCACGGTGGTGCTGGACACCACCGAGGACCTGCACGGCTATCTCGCCACGCTCTCGCCGGAGCAGAAGGCGGCCTTTCTCGAGCGCGCCCAGGACCGGGGCTTCCTGCGCAGGCTGCTCTGGCCGCAGCGGGAGCAGCGTTGACGCCCGCCTGACTGCCGCCTAGGTTCCGGAGCGAAAGGCGCTTGCCCCGGCAGCGCCATCCGGCGTTCAGGTTAGACGAGACATCTCATGGCAAACGAGCGGGAACTGGCCGAGGGCGCGCGCGCCTGGCCCTTCGAAGAGGCACGGCGTGTGGTGAAGCGCCTGGGCGGCAAGACGCCGGAAAAGGGCTATGCCCTCTTCGAGACCGGATACGGTCCCTCGGGCCTGCCCCACATCGGCACCTTCGGCGAGGTGGCGCGCACCACCATGGTGCGCCAGGCCTTTCAGCGCCTGAGCGACATTCCGACCAAGCTGTTCTGTTTTTCGGACGACATGGACGGCCTGCGCAAGGTGCCGGACAACATCCCCAACAAGGAGATGGTGGCCGAACACCTGGGCAAGCCGCTGACCCGGATCCCCGATCCCTTCGGCACCCACGAAAGCTTCGGGCACCACAACAACGCGCGCCTGCGCGGCTTCCTCGATGCCTTCGGCTTCGACTACGACTTCCAGTCCTCGACCGAGCTCTACACCGCCGGCCGCTTCGACTCGGCGCTGCTGCAGGTGCTGCGCCACTACGACAAGGTGAAGAACGTGGTGCTGCCCACCCTGGGGCCGGAGCGGCGCGAGACCTACAGCCCCTTCCTGCCGATCTGCACCAAAACCGGACGGGTGCTGCAGGTGCCGGTGCTGGAGACCGACCCGGAATCCGGCACCATCGTCTATCAGGACGAGGACGGCAGTAGGGTGGAGACGCCGGTGACCGGCGGGCGCTGCAAGCTGCAATGGAAGGCGGACTGGGCGATGCGCTGGTACGCGCTGGACGTCGATTACGAGATGTCCGGCAAGGACCTGATCGACTCGGTGAAGCTGGGCGGCCAGATCTGCCGCATCCTCGGCGCCCGCCCGCCGGAGGGCTTCACCTACGAGCTCTTCCTCGACGAAGAAGCGAAGAAGATCTCCAAGTCCAAGGGCAATGGCCTCTCGGCCGAGGAGTGGTTGACCTACGGCCCGCAGGAATCGCTCTCGCTGTTCATGTTCCAGAAGCCGCGGGCGGCCAAGCGGCTCTACTTCGACGTCATCCCGCGCGCGGTCGACGACTATCTCTCGCACCTGCAGTCCTACAACGGCCAGGACGAGAAGCGCCTGGAAAACCCGGTCTGGCATATCCACGGCGGCCAGCCGCCGCTGCCTGGCACCAAGCTCAGCTTCGCCATGCTTCTGAACCTGGCCAGCGTCTGCAACACCGAGGACCCGGCGGTGCTTTGGGGCTTCATCTCCCGCTACGCGCCGGAAGCCTCGCCGGAGAGCGATGCCTTCCTCGATCATCTGGTCGGCTTTGCGCTGCGCTACTACAAGGACTTCGTGAAGCCCTCCAAGCGCTACCGCGCGCCCGACGACAAGGAGCGCAAGGCCCTGGCCGATCTGGCCGGGCGGCTGCGCGCGCTGCCGGCAGAGGCGGACGGGGAGGCGGACGGCGAGACCATCCAGGCCGAGGTCTACGCCGTCGGCAAGGAGCACGGCTTCGAGAACCTGCGCGACTGGTTCAAGGCGCTCTATGAGATCCTGCTGGGCCAGGACCAGGGCCCGCGCATGGGCTCCTTCATGGCGCTCTACGGCCTGCAGGAAAGCCTGGCGCTGATCGACCAGGCGCTGGAAGGCCAGAGCCTGACGGGATCGTGAGCCGGAAGGTTGGTTACGCGCTATCCCGTGTTCGATTGGGAAGGGCGATCGAAAGCAGCCGAGGCGGGTGATGGACTACGAGAAGCTGAAACAACGGGCTTTGGCTGAGAATGATCTCATGGATACCGTCAACCACTTCGTCAGGGACGATGATCAGGTTTACTACGCCGACCGACACGTTCTTGAGTACGCGGGCCACGACTACGACCCTCATGCCCTTGACCCAACGACGATTGAACTGGGCGTTCAGCTCGGCCTGGATCTCTTGAAGCACTGGTCGGAGCAGCGCAAGTTCGTGGCCACGCTCTCTGTTTCCGAGCCCTTCTTGTGCATTGACGAAGAGTGGCTTCTGGGGCGACAGAATCCAGCGCCACCGTATGTCTATGTTTGCTTGGCAAAGACCGAGGAAGCTTTCGAGCCCGCTCCTTTCGAGGGAAGCGGACACAAAGAGTTGGTGGTTGACGGCGATATCGATTTGGCCGGGACCGAGGTCGTTTACGTCGAGGGATATGACGATCCGGACGAAGACGAAGTGTTGGGCGCTTGGTTGATCCGTGTGGTTCAAGGGAACTGACTGGCCTTAGTATAGAACTGCGTTGTCGTCTTGATCGTCACCCTCGGACTTGTTCCGAGGGTCCATCTATCGGCCATACAAGAACCGACGGCATTGCTCCGCGCCGAAACCGGGCACAGGTGCGCGGGACGAGCCCGAGCGTGACGAAACCGGTCCGAACGCGTTGGATGACGAACCCGGCTCCGGCGCCGTTTCCCGGCTACCTTCCGCGGCTCGCGTCGTCCTCCTTCGACGCTGTAAGCTCGCATGCGCAACCAGGGTGCTCGCGTCGAACCACCTTCCATTCCGAAATGATGAGAATTGCTGGTGCCGCCTCGAGGCTTCCATCCGGCAGGACGTAGTGACAGAGGGCCCTCCACAAGTGGTAGGTCCCGAATTCCTGGCGCTCACAAACGTATTGAATCTGATCGGAACCATCCGCAAGGCAGAAGCAGGCTTCAGGGGACTCCTGCTGTGCCGCGCCCGGAGTGCTGGCGAGCACTGAAACGACTAGGCAAACTGCAGAGAACCAATGACGCATCGCGCAGCTCCGCCGCCGAGAAACACTTCTATGGAACGGTTGCACCGAAGTTTTTGGTCAGTCCCGCCGTCGGCTCAGTGCCGCCCAGGCAGGGGAGACCGGCAGTCCATAATTCTTGTGCCAAAGGGAAGAATAACATAGGGCTCGTGCTTGATTGAAGGCCGCTCCTGGCGGCTCTGCGACGTGGAAGTACAAGGGGCCGACATCTGGTGTCATTCCAGCGGCTGAACCACGGCAGCCACAAGCGCCGAGGTCGCTTGCGCGCGCGCCCTGGCCCCATGACTGGGCCTGCTTTACCGGAGGCGTCGCCGCGGCGTAGGCCTAGGCTGCGCCTCTGTTGACTGCGCCTCTGTTGACTGCGCCTCTGTTGACTGCGCCCCGCGGGTATTGACTGTGACCGGGCAGGCGCCGAAATAGGAGAAAGAAGCCGCGGTCCGCGGCACTTGCACAGAGGAGGTTCGCGGTGAGCGAAACCTGGGACTATCAGATCCGCATCACGCTCGACGATGCGGTTGCGCCCGTGGCGCGGCGCGATCCGGACGACCCGGCGCTGGCGCCGCTGGCCGCGGTCCTGCGCAAGCACGACGCCAAGCTCAGTTGCCAGTTCGACGCCTTTGCCGGCTACGTGGCCGAGGCCGAGGCGAAGGGCACCGAGAACTATCCGCTCTACGCCTGGACCAAGGCGACCATCGAGAACCCGGCCAAGGAAGCCAAGTACATCAAGGCCTTCACCCTCTATGTCGGCGGGGCGGAGGTCTACGCCCGCGATCTGGCCGAGGCCCTGGAAAGCGACCTGCAGCCGCTCGTCGGCGGCGCCATCGTCACCCATCTCTCCAAGCACGACACCAACCCCGCCAACAACCCCCAGCCACCCAAACGCTATCGGCAGTAGGCGCGCAGCTCTGGCGACATTGGCCCTGTGGCCTGGGGATTGATCTCCTAACCAGCGCCCCTTCCACACAAGATCGCAGACGAGGAGGAATGCCACTATCAGCCTCAGTCTCAACCAAGGTGGATTCTGGAGATCTAGAAACTGCATTGGGCTCAGGAACGGCAAATTGCATTGAGTGGCTCGCCGACGGATTTCGGTTCATGTGTCATTGATCTGCGAGGACTGATGAGACAACGAACCAACTCTGCTGTTCAGAGTTTGACTATGCCGGACAAACGAACGTGACGCTGAATCTCCTACTGACATCGCGGCAGGCTGTTTATCTGAGCGGCGATTTTCGCCTGACCTATCGACGTGAGAAAAGAAGCATCACCGATGTAACGGTCCAGAAGCTTATTCCGGTCGGGCGCTATGATTGGAACGCACTTGTCTCGTTCTCTGGCATCGCCCAAACATCGAGTGGATTTAAGGTGGATCGCTGGATTGTGAAGAACGTCAATGCAGGCAATTGGGACGAAAGCGTTGACGACTTCGTGGATCGTCTGACCAGTAGTGACACATGGCTGCGTGATTTCTCGGATCGCGATAGAAAACTGACGATCTGTATATGCGGCTTTCATGGGAAGCGCCCTTTTGCCATTTGTCTTTCGAGTTTTGAGAAGTTTGGCGGACTACTGTCGAACGGGCCTAGGCGTAGACTTGTTAGAACCGGCCTCAAGCCAAAGGAACCGCATCTGTTCGTCTTCGGTATGCGCGACGCCTTAGAGAAGGATACTCGCTCTCATCTACGTTCTCTGATTCGGGACCGTCAGCAAGACCATGTTGACGTTATGCGTCAGATCTCTAGCGCGAACAGCGATGCAGCGCAGAATAGTGAGTACATTAGTCCAGAGTGTGTTGTTGGCCACTTGCTGCCGGTCGGTACCGGAGAAGTGACGCCGTACGGCATAGAGGATGGTACTGAATACATGCCGGGGTTTATCATTGAGCATCTGGCTGCAACTGGCGTAACGGGTCTCGAGGTAAGAGTAGGCAACGATGGAAAGCCATTGAAGCCGCGTTGGAAAGGCATGACTCTAAAGTCGGAGTATGTCGAAGGTCGTGGAAAGCTGATGGCTCAGGCGCACGTGTTTGCTAACGTAGCGAAACCAATAGGCGATACGTCCAAGGTCGATGGTACTGCGGCCTTCTGGAAGATCGCAGGTGAGAACGAACCCAAGAAGGTGTCCGTGACGGTAAACTGGCCCGAAGGGCGCAAGAAGGTGCCCAGGACGCCACCACCGAAGCTCAGGAATCGGTAATTTGGGTGCTAGCGGCAAGAGGTCTCGGCGAATCCATGTGCGCCCAAGTTGACCAAGGAAGCGACACGCACACAAAGCTCTGCTGGCCGCTTCTTGCGCATCCGCTACATATGCTTGCGAAGAGCTGGTTTTCGGCTCCACTAAGCAGCGCGTTGAGGCCTGTGACATCAGACGAGTCTGTTTGGGCGTGAACGCCCTATGCGCTCGACCGGGCCTGTCGCGCCAAAGGCACCACTGTGGAGTTTTCCAGGTCCCCTTCGATCTCTTTGCGGCAATCCGCGAAGAGGCGGGCGAGGGCGTCCATGACGATGCGGATGCGCGGGACGTTGCGCAGGTCGGCGTGGACCAGCAGCCAGTGGTCGACGCGGGCATCCTCCAGGATCGGGGTGAGCCGGGTAAGGGCGGGGTCGGCGTCGCCCAGGAAGCAGGGCAGGACGCCGATCCCGTTGCCGCCGCGGATGGCGTTGGCCAGCACGATGCCGTTGTTGGTGCGCACCGCCGGGCGCCGCTCGCCCAGGAAGTCCGCCTGCCAGGTCTGGCCGGGCATGTAGATGTGTTCGCTGTCGAAGCCGACCCAGGGCAGGCTGCGCAGGGTCTCGTCGCTGCCGTCGACCTGCCGCGCGAAGTCCGCCGTCCCGTAGACCGCATAGGCAAAGGTGGCGAGCTTGCGCCCGACGATGCTGGCCAGGTCCGGCACGTGGAAGCGGATCAGCAGGTCGGCTTCCCGCTTGGAGAGGTTGGCCGAGATGTGGGTCACCGAGATCTCGAACTCGATGCACTGATGGTTTTCCCGCAGGCTCTGCAGATGGCGGGTCATGAAGGCGGCCATGGTTTCGTCCACCGAGATGCGCACGGTGCCGAGATGGGAGCCCGACAGCCCGGCCGCGCGGCGGTCGATGGACTGGGAGGCGCGCTCCATCTCCTTGGCGTCGTGCAGCAGCTCGAGCGCGGTTTCCGTCGGCTGGAAGCGGTCCGGCAGTCGGTCGAACAGCTTGGCGCCGACCGCGTCCTCCAGCGCCTTGATGCGCCGCGCGACGGTGGGGTGGCTGACCTGCAGGCGCTTGGCGGCCGCCGTCAGGCTGCCCTCTTCGGCCAGGGCCACGAAGACCCGGAGGTTGTCCCAATCGCCGATCATGCCTGGTGAGTCCCTTCTTTCTGTGCCGGCATCTGTACAAATATTTACAGTGATTCTTCGAATTCGTCTAGAGACGTACGAAAACGTTCTGCAATAAGATGGATTGTCCCGCCAATCGGGCCGGCGTAACCGGGCACAGGAGTGAAGCCGATGCATCTGGAACCCCGTCTCTGGACCTTCACCAAGGGGCTGCGCGGCCGCATCGCCTACGCCGTGGCCATCGGTCTGGTCGCGGTCGGGCTGGGGGTTGCCCGCCTGGCCCTGCTGGGATGGCTGATCGCCCAGGTCTTCGCCGGGGCCACCCTGGCCGATCTGGTGCTTCCGGTCGTGATCGTGGCCGTGGTGATGGTGCTGCGCGGCTGGTTCGAGCAGTGGCGGGCCATGGTTGCTCATGAAACCGCGGCCCGGGTGCAGAAGCGCCTGCGCCGTGCCCTCTTCGAAAAGCTCTGCGACCTGGGGCCGGCCTATGCCGGGGTGCAGCGCTCCGGCGACGTGACCCTCACCATGATCGACGGTGTGGAGCAGCTTGAGACCTACTTCGGCAAATACCTGCCGCAGCTTCTGGTCTCCCTGCTGACGCCGGTGCTGATTTTCGTCTTCGTCGCCTTTCTCGATCTTCCGGTGGCCGCCGTTCTGCTGGCTTTCGCGCTGATTGCCCTTTTCGCGCCGGCGGCCTGGCAGAAGCGCGACTGGCGCAACGCCAAGGACCGCCAGGGGGCCTACGGCGATTTCGCCGCCGAACTGCTGGACTCGATCCAGGGGCTTGCGACCCTGAAGGCCTTCGGCCGCTCGCGCGAACGCGCCGGGGTACTGGCGGAAAAGGCGGACTACCTGTTTCGCACGACCATGTGGGTGCTGGGCACCAACACGCTGTCGCGCGGCATCACCGACACGGCCATTGCTGTTGGTGCCGCGGCGGCCCTGGCGCTCGGCGCCTACCGGGTCGAGGCCGGGGCGATGGAACTGACCGCCCTGCTGATGATCCTGATGATGGGGGTGGAGATCTTCCGGCCCATGCGGGACCTGCGCACGGTGCTGCATGAAGGCATGGTCGGTCTCTCGGCGGCGCAGGGCCTCTACCGGCTCTTCGATGCCAGACCACCGGTGGCCGACGCGCCGCCACGGGCGGTCGAGACTCTGGCGCCGGGCATTGCCTTCGAGGACGTCACCTTCGCCTATCCCGGTTCGCGGCGCGTGGTGCATCGTGGCCTTGGCTTCACGGTAGAGCCGGGCGAGCGGGTCGGCGTGGTCGGACCCTCCGGCGTCGGCAAGTCGACCATCGTCCGCCTGCTGCTGCGCTTCTTCGATCCGGACGAAGGCGCTGTGCGGATCGGCGGCAAGGACCTGCGCGGCCTGCCTTTCGAAGCCATTCGCAGCCGCATTGCCGTGGTGCAGCAGGACGCCTTTCTCTTCCATGGCACGGTCGGCGAGAACATCCGCCTCGGCCGTCCGGATGCGGATGAGGAGGCCGTCGTCGCCGCGGCCAAGGTGGCCAACATCCACGACTTTATTGCCGCTCTGCCGCAGGGCTACGACACGCCCATCGGCGAGAAAGGGATCAAGCTTTCCGGCGGTCAGCGCCAGCGCGTTGCCATCGCCCGCGCCGTGCTGCGCGATGCGCCGATCCTGATCCTGGACGAGGCGCTCTCCGCCGTCGACTCCGAGAACGAGGCGGTGATTCAGGAGGCGCTGGACCGCCTCATGCAGGGCCGCACCACCCTGGTCCTGGCCCACCGTCTCTCCAGTGTCATCGGCTGCGACCGCATCCTGGTGGTGGACGGGGGCCGGGTGGTCGAGGAGGGCGGCCACGATGCCCTGATGGCCGGGGGCGGCATCTATGCGGCGCTGATGGCCGAACAGGTGCGCGACGCCGGTCAGGCGGCTGACGATCACGCCCTCGACGAAACACCGCCCCGGCGGGCGCTAGCTACGACGGCGCCCACGGCGTCTCAGCCGCTCCCCGCATCGGCGGCGCTGACCGAAGGCATCGTCGCGGCAGAGGGGCTCGGCTGGGCCCGGCTGGTGCGGATCCTCTTCGCCATGATCGCCCCCTGGAAGGGCAAGATGACCGCCACCTTCGTCTTCGGTGTGCTGCGAGTGCTCGCCTTCATCGGCGTCGGTGTTATCTCGGCGCTGATCGTTCTGGCGCTGAAGGAGGGCCGCGACTTTACGCAGCTGCTGCCCTGGCTCTTCATCACCGCGCCGCTCGCCGGCATTCTGCACTGGGCGGAATCCTGGCTCGCCCATGACGTCGCCTTCCGACTCCTTGCACAAATGCGCATGGCCCTCTTCGACAAGCTGGACAAGCTGGCGCCCGCCTATCTGGTGCGGCGGCGCACCGGCGACCTGATGGGGATCGCCACCCAGGATATCGAACTGGTGGAGTACTTCTTCGCCCACACGGTGGCGCCGGCTTTCGTCGCGGTCTTGGTACCGGCGCTGGTGCTGGCGACGCTCGCCTGGGCCGACCCCTGGCTGGCCGCGGCGCTGCTGCCCTTCCTGCTGGCGGTCGGGCTCAGCCCCTGGCTGCTGCGCCGCCGGGTCGACCGGCTGGGCTCCCAGGCCCGTGAGGCGGCGGGCGAGCTGGCGGCCCATGCAGTCGACTCCGTGCAGGGCCTGGGCGAGGTCGTCGCCAACCGGCAGGAAGACACCCGCGCTGAGGCGCTCGACCGCCTGACCGACCGCCACGTCGCGCTGCGTATGCCGTTCTTCCGGGAGCTGACGGCGCAGAACTCCCTGCTGGAGGTCTTGACGGGGCTCGGCGGTCTCGCCGTAGTCACCGTGGGCGCGCTGCAGGTCTCGGCCGGCGCGCTGGATGCGGGGCTGCTGCCGCTGCTGACCCTGCTGGCGCTGGCCGCCTTTCTACCGGTGTCGGAGATCGCCCAGATCGGCCGCCAGCTTGCCGATACCCTGGGGGCGACCCGGCGCATCTATGCCGTCCAACGCGAGAAGCCGGTGGTGGACGACGGCCCCGGGGTGTCGGCGCCTGCGAACCGCAGCGCCGGTGTGACCCTGTCCGTTGAGCGCGTCGCCTTTCGCTATCCGGGCGCCGCGGTGCCGGCCCTGGCCGAAGTCTCCTTTGACGCCCGTCCGGGGGAGACCGTTGCCCTGGTCGGTCCCTCCGGCGCGGGCAAGACCACCACGGCCCAACTGCTCATGCGCTTCTGGGACCCCGATGGCGGCGTCATCCGGCTGGACGGCCATGACCTCGATCACTACAGACTCGACGAATTGCGCGAACGGGTCGCGCTGGTGGCGCAGGACACCTACCTCTTCAACGACAGCCTGGAGGCCAACATCCGCATCGCGCGTCCGGATGCCAGCGCCGAGGATCTGACGGCGGCGATCGGGCACGCGGCCCTGGGCGAGTTGATCGAGTCCCTGCCGCAGGGGCTGGAGACGCCGGTGGGCGAGCGCGGCGCCAGCCTCTCCGGGGGGCAGCGCCAGCGGGTGGCCATCGCCCGAGCGTTCTTGAAAGACGCGCCGTTGCTGATCCTGGACGAGGCGACCTCCCACCTGGATGCCGTGAACGAGAAGCTGGTGCGGGGTGCTCTCGACCGCCTGCAGCAGGGGCGTACGACGATCGTGATCGCCCATCGCCTCTCCACCGTGCGCAGGGCCGACCGCATTGTCGCGATGGAGGCCGGACGGGTGGTGGAATCCGGGCGCCATGAAGACCTGATGGCCCGCGGCGGCCTCTACGCCCGTCTCGTGCGCCGCCAGCAGGGAAACGCCGGTGGCCGAATGCGGCCTGCAAGCGCTGCGAGCTGACGCCGGAGGCGGGCTGCGGCTGGCCGCTTTCGGACCTGATCCTGTGTCACGTCTCGCCGTAGCGCGGGTGACGTGATAGGTCAGGTCCATGCTGGTACCGCCGCTGGACTTCGAAACCTGCAACGCCGCCCGTCTGCGCCGCGACCCGGCCTTCGACGGGCTGTTCTTCGTCGCGGTCAGGACCACCATGGTCTACTGCCGCCCGGTCTGCCGGGTGCGCCAGCCGCTCACCCGCAACATCAGCTTCTACCCTAGCGCCGCCGCTGCGGAGCAGGCCGGTTACCGCCCCTGTCTGCGCTGCCGGCCGGAGACCGCGCCCTTCTCCGCCGCCTGGAAAGGGACCGAGGCGACGGTCGAGCGCGCCCTGAGGCTCATCGAACACGGCGCCCTCGACCAGGGCAGTGTCGCCGAACTCGCAGGGCGTCTCGGCATCGGGCCGCGTCATCTCGCCCGGCTGTTCAAGCGCCACCTCGCCGCTTCGCCGCTGCAGGTGGCGAAGACCCTGCGCCTTCAGCGCGCCAAGCGGTTGCTGGATGAGACCGCGCTGCCGATGCCAGCGGTGGCCGAACAGGCGGGCTTCGGCAGTCTGCGGCGCTTCAACGCGGCCTTTGCCGATCTTTACGGCCGTCCGCCCTCTTCCCTCAGGCGCAAGCTGCGAAGGGCGGCCTGACTCCAGATCCGGATACCCCGACCCGATGCTGAGAAGAAACGAGGAGACGATGACTCAAGCAGAGAAAGCCAAAACCTTCGCCGCCCTGCATCAGCCGGGCGATCCCTTGGTGCTCTACAACATCTGGGATGCCGGGGGCGCCAAGACCATTGCAAAGGCCGGTGCGAAAGCGGTCGCGACCGGAAGCTGGTCGGTCGCCGCCGCGCAGGGCTACGGCGACGGCGAGGCGATCCCGCTTGATCTCGTGCTCACGCTCGTCTCGCGCATCACGGCGACGGTCGACCTGCCGGTCACGGTGGATTTCGAGGGCGCTTACGCGCAGGCGCCGTCAGAAGCAGCAGCGAATCTTTCCCGCCTCCTGGACGCCGGGGCGATCGGCATCAACTTCGAAGACCAGGTGGTCGCCGGCGCGGGGTTGCATGCGCCGGCGTTTCAGGCGGAGCGGATCGCGGCCCTGCGCGCTGCGGCGGACGCCGCCGGCGTGCCGCTTTTCATCAACGCCAGAACCGATCTTTTTCTCAAGGAGCGGGACCGCAGCAAGCACGAGGCCTTGCTCGCCGAGGCGGTCGAGCGCGCCGCCGCCTACGCCGAGGCCGGGGCCAGCGGCTTCTTCGCGCCGGCCCTGGTGGACCCGGGCCTGATCAAGCAGCTTTGCGACCAGGCGGAGCTGCCGGTCAACATCATGATGCTGGAGGGGGCGCCCAGCCTCTCCGAAGTCGCCGCGCTCGGGGTGGCGCGGATCAGCTACGGGCCAGGGCCTTACGTAGAGGCTATGGCCCGCCTCGCCGAGCGCTTCGGGGAAGCCTCGGCGCTGTCATAGGCAGGCGGCCGCCCTTCCTCGGACCATATTCCTTCAGGGGCAGCGACCCTGGGGCGTGCGCAGCAGGCCCCAGCCGAAGATGTCGTCCCGTCCAACCGCCCCCAGATCTTCCGCGCTTTCGGTCAGCAGTTCGCGGGCGCGCAAGGGGTCGTTGCCGGAGAGGCCGCGGGCATGCAGCAGGGCGGCTGTCACGAAGGGCACGGCAAAGCTTGTTCCGCTCCAGGCGGCATAGCCACCCTCTGCCCCGGCGGACCAGACATCCACGCCCGGGGCGGCAAGCTCGACATAGGCGCCGCGATTGGCCTGGCGGTAGGGCCGTTTGCGGGCATCGATGGCGGTGACCGCCATGACTTCGCCCAGGGCACCGGGAAACGCCGGCGCCGCGCCGGGCCCGCCGTTGCCTGCAGCGGCAACGAAGTTGACACGCCGGGCGGCGCTTCGAATGCCCTCGGCGAGGACACGGTTGGCCTGCCCGCTCAGGCTGAGCGCGATGACTTCGGCACCGGACTCGATGGCCCAGTCCAGACCGCGCAGAATGGCAATGGCATCGCTTCGGATCTCACCGCCGCGGCGCAGATAGAACACGTCGGCGGCCAGAAGCTCTGCCCCTGGGGTGAGGCCGGGTGTGTCCGGCGCCACTCGGCCGACGAGCAGCGTGGCGATGGCTGTGCCGTGATCCTTCGGTGCCGCCTCGCGTCTTTCGGGCAGGAAGCTGCGGGTCGTGATGGCGGCATCGCGCAAGGCCGGATGGCTGACGTCGATGCCGGTGTCGATGATGCCGATCTGCCGCCCCGCCGCGCAGGTTGCCGCCGTCGGCAGTTCAAGGCCGACGAGGCGCGAGCCCCAGCACTCCGCGCCGCAGCCCGCGGCCGTTCCGGCCCCGGTGTTGCTGGCATAGACATGGTTGAAGTCAAAGACTGCGTCGGGGCGGGTGTTCTGCGCAAGTTCGAGGGCCTCTTCCATGCCGAGGCCGGCGGGGACGTCTAGGTTGGAAACGGTGATCCCGAGCGAGTCCAGCGGAAACTGGGAGTCGACGCGAAAGCCGACGATGCTCAGCGCTGCGATATCAAGAGGGTCCAGCCCGACTCCGACGATCTCGTTGTTGATGATGTCCTCGCGGTCATCGCGGCCGCGATCGTCATCATCCTCGTCCTCATCGTCCTCATCATCGTCGTCATCGTCGTCGTCATCATCATCGTCGTCATCGTCATCATCGTCGTCGTCATCATCGTCGTCATCGTCGTCATCGTCATCATCATCATCGTCGTCGCCGCCGTCGCGGCCGCCGCCGTTATCGTTGCCGCCACCGTTATCGTTGCCGCCGCCGTTATCGTTGCCGCCGCCATTATCGTTGTCGTTGTCGTTATCGTTGTCATTGTCGTTATCGTCGTCGTCATCCGCCTTGGCGACCGACCACAGGTAGCTGTCGCCGCCGGGCTGCAAGGTCACGGCGGAGAATAGAAACAGAGCCAGCAGCAGGGCCATCAGGCGCATTGGCAGAAATCCTTGAAGACAGCGCTTTCCAAAGGCACAACGTCACAGGGCAAAAAAAATTCCCTACCCCTTTGGAATATTCACTCTCGCCCGACGTTGTCCAACCGAAAAGAGGCCGAGCGCCCGTCCATGTACGAAGATATCAAAGTCGAGATGGTCGCTCTGGTGCCGCGTTTACGCCGTTTTGCCTATGCGATCACAGGATCGCAGGATGAAGGAGAGGATCTCGTGCAGGCCGCTTGCGTCAAGGCCCTGGACAGACTGGACCAGTTCAAGCCCGGGACCCGGCTGGACAGCTGGATGTTCCGTATCGTCCAGACCACCTGGATCGACCGGGTCCGCAGCCGCGGGCGGCGGGGCGAACTGGGCGATCCCGACGCGCTGGACCGGATCTCCGACCACGGAGTCGGTGCCCGGGCGGCGGAAGACCGCCTGACCCTGGAGCGGGTGCGCGCGGCCATGGCCCAGCTGCCCGAGGATCAGCGGGCGGTTCTCGCCCTTGTGGCAATCGAGGGGTACTCCTACAAGGCCGCCGCTGAGGCCCTGGAGACACCCCTGGGCACCGTAATGAGCCGTCTGGCCCGCGCCAGGTCCAAGCTCCTGCCGTTGCTGAAGGAGAGTGAATGATGCCGGAAAAGGTGAGCGAAGAGCAGATTGCCGCCTATGTGGACGGCAGCCTGGACCCGGCGGAGGCCGCGACGGTCGCCGCCGCCCTGGCACAGGACGAGTCGCTGAGGGCCTATGCCGAAGAGGTGAGACAGGCCAGCCGGCTGCTGCGCGAGGCCTTTGAGGAGCCGATGCGTGAACCGGTCTCCGCCGACCTGAGGGCTACGATACTGGGTTCTTCTGGACTGGGCCCTACCGGCAGCCCTGACCGGGGGGCGGCGGAGCCTGGCCAGGTTGTGGACCTGGCCCAGGTGCGCAAGGCGCGCCGGCCGTGGGTCGGCATGGCCCTGGCTGCCAGCATCGCGCTGGTGATTGGCGTTTCCGCCACCTCCGTGATGATTCCCGGTGGGCCGCAGCCTGCGGATCAGGTCGCCATGGTGGGCACGGCGCCTGTCGAGGGTCCGCTGCATCAGGCCCTGGAGGCCTTGCCGAGCGGGCGGATATCGAATGAGGGTATTCAACCTATGCTCACGTTCTACGACGGCTCCGATCGGATCTGCCGCGAGTTCGAAGTCATTCCCGAGGACGCGGTGGAACTGGCGTTCGGGATTGCCTGCCGGACCGGCGATCAGCGCTGGGACGTGGAGATCGTCGTCACCGCGCCGAAAGGCGAGGTCGGGCCGGACGGCTTCGTGCCGGCATCCGGACCGGGCGCTGACGCCCTGGAGGCGATGTTGGACGCGCTGGGGGCGAAGCCTGCCATTGCGCCGGCAGAGGAAACCGAGCTTCTGGATCGTGGCTGGCGATGACTGCCTGCCGTTAAGGCCCCTCGAAGCACCTTTGCGTAGTCGTCGGGCCTGAACGCAGCAGCATCGCCAGGGCCGGGGGCCTGCCGCAGGCAGGTCCCCGGCCTTTATCTTTTGGGCCGGCCACAGCGCGCCGCCGCTTCGCCGGTGCCGAGGATTTCTCTCAAGATATTGATAAATTTGAATAAAATGAATTAACCGAAAATCGGATCGGCAGCCGGAATATTCCTCTGGCCGGCGCGTTCTCCTGGTGAACATGGCCGATGGGGTCGGCCGAAAACCAGGAGATAAACCGATGAAACGCCTTTGTTCCTTGCTGGTCACTCTGCCGCTGGCAGCCTGTTCGACGGATGGATTTGAGCTGCCGTCGTTCTCCTCCGTGACCTCCCTGCTCGATCCGACTCGGCCTGAGACGCAGACGCTGAGCGGTCCGATCGAGACCGTCGCCCGCCCCGACTTCGGCGGCAGCGAGAACATCACCGTCTCCAGCCTGACCGGTGACGGCGCCAAGAGCTTCACCGTGCGCCCCTATGGCAACGGCGTGCGTGTCAGCCAGAGCGACGGCTGCGTCTGGACCCGCTCCAGCGACTGGTTCTCGCCGTCTGACAGCTGGGCCAATTGTGGAGACTCCAAGAACTGGCACACCGCCCAGGCCCAGGTGCGCGAGCTGGACTCGCTCTATCCGCTGCAGATCGGCAGCACGGGCCGCTATCAGCGCAGTGCCGTCTCCCACACCGGCCGCAGCTATACCCGTGAGACCCGCTGCACGGTGACCGACGCGGTGGAAGTCGTGCGCCGCGGCCATGCGGCCACGCCGGCCTATGTGGTGGAGTGCGACGACAGCCGGCGGCTGCGCACGACCTGGTATGCCCCCGGCGAAGGACCCATCGCTTATCGCGAAAGGCATTTCCGCAACGGCGTTGAGGAGGCCTGGGTCCGGGTCGATTGAGCGGCCCAGACTCCGCGAAGATGAAAACGAGCTGAAAACGACATGAAACCCAGTCAAACGGGGCATGAACGTTAACCAATAAAAATATTAAGAAACAAAGAGTTAGTTGTCATGTCGCCGGACGTGGCCATCTACTTGGCAGACGAACAACGGTCCCGGCGCCACGGACAGCGCCCCCTGACTGGAAACAGCAACTCGGCAGAGAAGTCCGGCCCCCGGCCGGTTCCTGCGGCCCTGAAGAGGAGAGCGTGATGAAGTACTTTCGTTGCATTACATCCGACGTCGATCCAGCCCCGTTCCTGGCCGAGATTGCCGCCATCGATGACGCCTGGGATGCCGCGACCGGCCGGCAGGACAAGATCAAGGTTCAGCGCGAAGCCCTTTCCATTCCGCTGCGCGGGCTGCGCAAGTCCGCCATCGGCGAGCGCAAGCGCCGCGATGTGCACGAAAGCCGCTGGACGACCGGATCGAAGCGCTATCCCCTCGCGCGCCAGTTCCTGACGGACATCGCCCGCGCGGAGTACAGCCTGCTCAGCCGCGCCAAGATCGTCTGCCTGCCGGCGGGGCGCCGGGTCTATCCGCATATCGATCGCGGCGATTACTACAAGGTGCGCAATCGCTACCACCTGGTGCTGCGGTCCGCCACAGGGTCCTGGCTCAAGGCCGGCAATGAAGAGGTGCGGATGCAGGAAGGCGAACTCTGGTGGTTCGACAACAAGCAGGTCCACGAAGCCTTCAACGACGGCGATCAGGACCGCATCCACATGATCTTCGATCTGCTGCCTGCTGCGAAGGCCGAAGCGGTCCTCAGCAAGGTTGCCTGACTCGAGGGACAAACTGACTCGAGGAACAATACGTTACCAAGGAAGAAAACGATGTTGCGCAATGTTTCCAAAGGCGGTGGCGCCCAAACCGAAGCCGCGAAGCGGGCCGCTGACTTCACGCTCGTGAAACGTCCTGCAAAGGGCCGCGGGGCGCTGGCCTGCTGGCTGGCCCTGCCGGCTGAGATGGACCCCAAGGCAACGCCGCTGGTGGCCGTCCACGGGATCCAGCGCCGGGCCAAGGATCAGGCCGCGTCCTACGCTGCGCGTGCCGCGGCTCTTGGAAGGCCGGTGATTGCGCCGATCTTCGACGCGCGTAGCTGGCCGCGCTATCAGCAGGTGGTGCGCAGTGGCCGGGCAGACCATGCACTCCTCGCCCTGATGAGCGACCTGCGCCTGACCGGCATCTGGAATACGCGCCGCTTTGAACTGGCGGGTTTCTCGGGCGGCGCCCAGTTTGCCCACCGCTTTGCCATGCTGTATCCGCAGCTCGTCGCGCGACTCACGCTGTCGTCGGCCGGCTGGTACACCTTCCCGGACACCGCGGCCTTTCCCTATGGCCTCTCCGCGCGGGCCGGCCGGCGCAACGATTGGGGGCCGCGCTTGGCCGCCGGTCTCGACCAGTTTCTGAGACTCCCCATTCAGGTCTGTGTCGGCGCCGAAGACAACCTGCAGGATGCCAACACCCGCAGCGGCGCGGAGATCGACCGCCAGCAGGGCAGGGACCGCCTGACGCGCGCGCAGCGCTGGGCCGAGGCGATCACGGCGGCCGCCGCCGCTCGCGGCATTGCGCCCCAGGTGACCTTCAAGGCTTTGCCGGGCTGCGGCCATGATTTTCGCGATTGCGTGGAATACGGGGGTCTCGACGGCGTTGTTGTTCCAGGAACCGGTCCTGTCGACGCCGCAGTGGTCCGCGGGTCAGCGGCAGGGTCCGGGTTCTCCGGTCGCGAGGTGATGCTGCAGGCCGGACTTTGAGGCCGCAGCAGCTTCATGACCCGTTCATTTCGCGTTGCGCGATCATTCATGGGGGCGACAGGTGCCCTTTAACGACAGCAGTCATCATGTCGCACAAGACAACAGCGACAAACGGTATTCACGAGGAGTTCACACTATGACCGCCCTGACGCCCATCACCCCCGAAGTTCTGGCCCGTGCAAAGTGGGCCTTCTCTACCCGCCGCGTACGCCGCAAGGATGCCGTGCGTCTCAGCGAGAACCTGGCCGAGGCCACCTCCGGCGACCTGGTGCTCGGCCGTGTGGAGCGCATCGGTTCCCACAAGAAGATCCAGTTGGCCGAAGGCCGTGCCTCCGAACTCTACGTCGGCGACCTCGTGGTGCTGGCCTGCGGCGACCGCTACGCGCCCGATCAGTTCGAAGGCCTGGCGGAACTCGACCCCGAAGGTGCCGATATGCTGGCTGGCGGCGGTGTCCTGGGCCGCATGCGTCATCGCCATGCCCGCATGTCGGCACCGACCCGGGTTGTCCCGCTCGGCCTCCTGACCCATGGTTCCGGCAAGGTCATCAACCTCGCAAGCTATGCGCTGCACGAGGCGGAGCGCCCGCAGGGCATGACGGTGATCGGCGTCGTCGGCGCCTCCATGAACTCCGGCAAGACCACCGCCGTTGCGCGTCTTGCCCACGGCCTCAGCCGGGCAGGCTACGAAGTCGCCGCCATCAAGGCGACGGGCACCGGCGCATTCGGCGACTTCAACGCCTTCGTCGATACCGGCGCGGCCTATGTCGCCGACTTCACCGATGCCGGCATGGTCTCCACCTACCGCCAGCCGCTGGCCCGGATCGAAGCCGGCCTCGATACGCTGCTGGCCCACGCGGCCCGCCACGGCTGCGAGGTCGCGGTGGTCGAACTGGCCGACGGCGTGTTTCAGAAGGAGACAGCTGATCTGCTGAAGCAGCCGCATGTGCGCGACAGCTTCGCCGGTGTCGTCTTCGCCGCGCCCGACGCGCTGGCCGCTGCCGGCGGCTGTGCGGCGCTGCGCGGCATGGGGATCGAGCCGGCAGCCGTCACCGGCATGGTGAGCTGCTCGCCGCTGGGTGCCGCCGAGGCCGAGACTGCTACCGGTGTTTCCGTGGTCACCCGCGACGAGCTTGCCGACCCGGCACAGGCCAACGCCCTGTTGGGCCGGCTGGTCGAGGGTCGCGATGCGACGCAGCCCGCTGTCGCGATTTCGGAAGTCGGAGTCGCCGCATGAGCCGCCTTCCGCGCGTGGCGGGCGAGGGCCGCGGCCGGAGCATTGCTCTGGTTGCGGTCCTGGCCCTGGGGCAGGCGGGCGCTGCCGGCATGGCCGCTTTCGCAACGCGGGACGTCTTTGCCGCCTTCCGCGACGACGCCGTCAGCCTGCCGGTTCTGGCCCTGGCGATGGTCGCCGCAGCCGGGCTTGCCATCGCGCTCTTCCGAGTCTTCGAACGGGTTGTCGCCGAGCGGGTCGGGCAGAACTACGCCGCCTCGCTGCGTCTGAAGCTTTTTGCGCATCTGACCGAGATGTCTGCGCGCGACGTCGCCGACCGTCGCAGCGGCGGCCTTGCGATGCGCTTCGTCGGCGACCTGGCGGCCGTGCGCGGCTGGGTCAGCCTGGGGATTGCCCGCCTGATCTCTGCAAGCATCGTACTGCCTGCAGCGACCGCAGTGCTTTTCCTGCTCGACCCGCGGCTCGGCGTCGCCGCGGCCGTTCCCATCGCCGTCGGTCTTGCCGTCATGGCCCTGGCCGGTCCGCGCCTGGGCCCCGCGCACAAGCGCCTGCGGGCGCGCCGGGCGCGGCTTGCCGCCGACATGAGCGAGCGCATCCCCCACGCGCCGGAGCTGCGCCTGCTGGGCCGCATCCGCACCGAGAAGGCACACCTTCTGCGCCGTACCGAAAAACTGATCGCCTCCGCCCTGGCGCGGGCCCGTGGCGCTGCGCTGCTGCGTGCCGTGCCCGACGCGGTTTCCGGCATTGCCGCTGCCAGTCTCTTTGCCGCGGCGCTGACCCTCGGCGTTGCCGCGCCCGAGGCCGCCGGCGCGATGGCCGCAGTCGGCCTGATCATCCAGCCGATGCGCGATCTTGCCGGTGTCTGGGACCGGCACCGCGCCTGGGTTGCCGCGCGCGACAAGTGCGATGCGCTGCTCGCCGCACCGACACTGAAACGCCGGCACAAGGCCGCGCGCAAGCCGCTGGCCGATGCGCCGCAGCCGCTCCGCTTTACCGGGGTTTCCGCCGGTGCCTTGAAGGACGTCGAGATCGAGGCGCCGGCCCGGCGCAAGATCGCCATTGTCGGTGGCAACGGCGCCGGCAAGTCGACCCTGCTGAGTCTGGCCGCCGGGTTGGAGCAGCCGGAGAAAGGCAAGGTCAGTCTGGGCGGCCGCGCGCCCAGCAGCCTGAGTGCCGCCGAACGCCGCCGCATGATCGCCCTGGTGGGCACCCGCTCGCCCATTCTCGCCGGCAGTCTGCGGCGCGCCCTCACCATGGGTTCCGCCGAACAGCTGGGCGACGATGCCGTTGCGGCCAAGGCCGAAGCCTTCGGGCTGGGTGACGTCATGGAGCGCCTCGGCGGACTCGACGGGCGCCTTGCCGAAGGTGGCCGCAATCTCTCCGCCGGCGAGATCCGCCGTGTTCTGCTGACGCGGGCGGCCCTGTCGGGGTCGCGCCTGATGTTGCTGGATGAGCCGGACGACGCGCTGGACGTGGACGGCCCGGCCCTGGTTGAGCGTCTGGTCCGCAAGTGCGACGCGACGACGCTGATGATCACCCACAACCTGGCGCTGGCGCGGCGCATGGACGAGATCTGGTTCGTCGAAGACGGCCGCGTCGTCGAGGTTGGGCCGCCTGAGGAAGTTTTCTCCGGCTCCGGTCCGGCAGCGCGTTTCTTCGCGCCGCGCTGGGCGGCTTAACATGTTTCGGAAGCGGCCTTGCGTTACCTGACCAAACTGAACCTCGCTATCGGCGGCCTCCTGGCCATGGCGCTGCTCAGCGCCGGGGTGGCCTACTGGTCGGCGCGCACGGCCGAGTTCCTGTTGGAACGGTCGCGCCTGGCCCACCAAGTGCACGAACAGTATCTCTCGCTGTCAAGCCACACCTACCAGCTGTTCAAGCAGTACGGCGACGCCCTGCTGATCGGCGACCGCGATGGTGGCGCTGGCGAGGCTTTGCTGATGTCCAAGATCCGCAACAACATCAGTGAGCTGCGCAGCCTGATCGGGACAGAGGTGCAGATGGTCGGGGAGGAGGAGATCGAAGAACTCGAACTCCTTGCCCGGATCGAGCGCAAGATCGACTACATCCTGCGCGACTTCGCCCGCCTGAAGTCGTCGACACTCGAACCCGGTACAGCGGAGTACACAGCGCGCCTGGCGGCAATCCTGGACGAGCGTATCGACGCCGAACTGCGGGCGAAGATTGCCGAAGCGCTCGCCGAAGAGCAGGAGGAGGTCGAGGAAGCGGAGGCCGAGATGCGTGCAGCGGTTGCCGGCTTTCAACGCACCGCCGTGGTTGCTGCGCTGTTTGCGGCCTTCACCGCGGTCTTCGGCACCTACCTGCTGCGCAGCGGACTGACGCGTCCGCTGCAGCGCCTGCTGGCCGGGGCCGAGGCTGTCGGACGCGGCGACATGGATCATCGCATCGAGGTGCCCGGCGACACGGAACTGGACCGTGTCGCACAGGCCTTCAACCACATGATCGCGAAGGTGGCCGAGCGTCAGGACCTGCTGGCGGCTTCGCATGGCGAACTGGAACGGGAAGTCTCGCGCCGTACCGCGCAACTCGAGAAACTTCTGCAGACGCTGCGCCAGACCGAAGCCAACCGCAAGCGCCTGCTCGCCGATGTCAGCCACGAACTGCGCACGCCGCTGACCATCATACGCGGCGAGGCGGACGTGGCCCTGCGCGGCGCGCGCCGCGACGTGGAGGAGTACCGCGAAGTTCTGATGCGCACGCGTGAGGCGGCCGACCATACCGCAAGGATCGTCGACGACCTGCTCTTCGTTGCGCGGCAGGAAAGCGGAGAGATTCGCATTCAGCCGTGCGAGATGGACCTCTCCGAGGTGGTCGAGCGCGCGGTGATTGCCAGTCGCGCTCTCGATGATGCCCATGGAGACGACATCGTAAAGGCCGTGCACTTCGAATCTGCCGTCGGCTCCGCGCAGCTGAGTGCCGACCCCAACCGCATTCACCAGGTGATGACCATCCTGCTCGAGAACGCCCTGCGCTACGGCGGGGAAGAGATTTGCGTCAGGCTCGATCGGACGCCGGACGGCTATGCGGTGACCGTGTCGGATGACGGTCCGGGCCTGACCGACCAGGAACTTGCACACGTCTTCGAACGCTTTTTCCGCGGCTCCAACGCGGCGATCCGTTACGACAGCGGTGCCGGACTTGGGCTGCCCATGGCCAAAGCCATCGTCGAGGCGCATGGTGGTCGCATTGCCTTGACAAGTCAGCCCGGCCTGGGTGTCCAGGCGCGCTTCACGCTTCCGAGCCAGCCGATGCTGGCCGCGGTGGCCTGCTGACCCGGTTTTCGAGAACGCGGTAGGTCTGTCTTTTGTGTCTTGTTGTGCAGCGGGCATCTTCGGCCCGCTGCTCGCCGTGCCGTATTGCCGGCACTGATCTTTCCGCGGAGAGTCCGCGCAGTTTTCTCTCCGCCGCCCCAATCTTGTCACAGCTTTGGAGGAATAGGTGCCGCCGCGTTTCGTTGTCCTACTGACGAAGGTTGACGCGAAACACAGGGAGCAAGGACATGCACTTCAGAGGCCACAGACTGTCGGACGGGCCGGCATTCTGTGCAGGCATGTCGGGGAGGGGGCTTTGCCGATGAACATACTCTTGGTTGAAGACGAGGCGCGTGTTGCCGACTTCGTTCTCCGCGGTCTGCGTGCGGAAGGCTGGACCGTCATGCATGCCGCCGATGCGGACATGGGTCTTGAACTGACGATGCAGGAAGGCTTCGACGTTATCGTCCTGGATCTGATGCTGCCCGGCCTGCCGGGCCAGGACTTCTGCCGCAAGCTCCGCGCGCGCAAAGACCTGACACCCATCCTGATCCTCTCCGCCTTGGATGCCCTCGATGAAAGAGTCGAGGGCCTGCGCATTGGCGCAGACGATTACATGGTAAAGCCTTTCGAGTTCGACGAACTGATCGCCCGCATCGAGGCGCTGGCCCGCCGTTCCCGCCAGTTCGTCAAGGACTCTTCGGCGGCGGTGCTGCAGGCCGGTGTCATCGCGCTGGATCTGGAAACCCTTGAAGCCACCGTCGAGGGGGCGCCGATGGATCTCACCGCGAAAGAGCGCGAGATTCTGAAGCTCTTTCTCTCAAAGCCCGGCCGCGTCTTCTCGCGCGAGCGCATTCTGAATTCCGTCTGGGGCGCCAGCGAAGACCCTCTGACCAACATCGTCGACGTCTATGTCGGGCGGCTGCGCCGCAAGCTTGGCACGCACGGCGCCGAACTTCAGACCGTGCGCGGCGCCGGCTACCGGTTGCGCGCCAAGTAACCTCGCCCCACAAAGATCTTCTCCCAGGCTTTGCCCTTCCGGCCGCAGACGTAGTTTTGTGCAGCGGCTCCGCTGCGGCGCCATCAGCTGCCGTGCGCCCAGGACCAATAGGCTTCGCGCGCTGTGCTGAAGACCGGGCCGGGCTGAAGGCTGCGGTCTTCGACCTGGGTGATGGGCAGCACCTTGCCGTAGTTCCCTGTCGAAAAAACCTCGTCGGCCTCCATGACGTCGCGCCAGGTCACCTGGGCTTCATGGACCTTGATGCCGGCCTGCTCCAACAGCTTCGCCACGCGCTGCTTGGTGATGCCGTTCAGAAAGGTTCCGTTGGGCGTCGGGGTGATCGCCGCGCCGTCCTTGGCGATCCAGATGTTGGCGGTCGCCAGCTCCGCGACGTTGCCGAGGGCATCGAGCACGACGGCGTTCTCGAAACCCCGCTTGCTCGCTTCGCGCAGGGCCCGTGCAGAATTGGGATAGAGGCAGGAGGCCTTGGCGTCGGTCGGCGCCATGGACTGCATCGGCCGGCGGAAGCTCGACAGGCAGACGGAGAAGCCGTCCCCCGGCGGCAGCGGTGCCTCATAGATCGTGAAGCAGAAGCGCGTGCTCTCGGGATCGCAGTCGACGAAGCCTTCGTCGGCCCAGAGCATCGGTCTCAGATAAAGCGCTGCGTCCTTGTCGAACTTTGCCAGACCGTCCTGAGCGATCTCCTGCATCTCGCCGGCGCTGTGCACGAACCCCAGGCCGAAGCGCTCGGCGGACTGCACCAGACGCTCGCAGTGAAGGTCCAGGTCGGGGGTCACGCCTTCGAAAGCGCGGGCCCCGTCGAAGACAACCGAGGCCATCCAGGCCGCATGGGTCATCGGCCCCATGATGGGCGGATTGCCCTCGACCCATTCGCCATCCAGAAAGTGCACGGCCTTGGGATGTGTCATGCCTTGAAGGTTCCCTCTGTTGCTCCCGGTACGCGACTGATTTGGGTACGCGACGGCGGTTGCGGCGCAGCCTAGAGCGGATCATGTTCAGACGGAAACACTTTCGTGTTTGCGTCTGAACATGTGATTCCGCTCTGTTTCCAACAGTTGGAGCCGATTCACCGGGCTTGATGGATGGCTTCCGCGATTCCATCCAACCCGGATCTGCTCTAGCGGCTCGGCAGGATTAGGGAAAGCACAGACGGCAGGGCCGCGTCTTGGCGGATCTTGCCCGCCAAGTTTTTGCCCGCCAAGTTTTTGCCCGCCAAGCTTTTGCCCGCCAGGCGATGCCTTGCGGATCCCGTCTGGGGCCGCGGCCCGGCTAATGCTTCGACCCGGCTAATACTTCGACCAGGCGATGCGGGAGACCCACTGCACCTGGCCGGCGGCCAGACCGCGGGTGGCCTGTTCGCGACCGAGCGATCTCAGCAGCAGTTCCTGTTCGCTGCGCGCCTGCAACTCGGCGATCAGCATCTCGCCCTGCTGGGTTCTGACAACCACGCGGTCGCCCGGGGAGACCCGGGCATCCGGCGAGACGATCACCAGGTCGCCATGGCGGTAGACAGGCTGCAGACCGTCGCCGGTCACCTCCAGGGCATAGGCATGGGGGTCGGCGATGTCGGGAAAGCTGGTCTCCTCCCACTGTGTGCGCAGCGGGCGCCCGGCGGCGTCGAAGTACCCGGGTTGGGCCGCCTGCGCGAAGCGCAGCTTGGGCAGCCGGCGCTGGCCCGCAGATCCGTCCTGCGCCTCGATCAGGCCGACGAACTCGCTGAGCGACGCTCCGGTCGCATTCAGGACCTTTGCCAGCGACTCCGTGCTCGGCCAGCGTTGCTTGCCCTCCTTGGTGATCCGTTTGCTCTTGTTGAAGGTGGTCGGATCCAAGCCGGCTTGCCGGGCAAGGCCCGAGGGTGAAAGGCCATAGCGCGCCGCAAGGCGGTCGATCGCATGCCATACACTGTGATGCTGGAGCATGGGAACATTGTCTTATAAATCGACGCCTAATGCAGCAAGAACATAGTCTTAACTGTAGTCAAACTGGCAAGTTATTGCGGCCTGGAGACCCGCTTCAGGCGAGGCTGGTCAAGCTGCGGTTGTGTCACTACCTTGGCGGCCATGCAGGACACCGTAATCTTTCATATCTGCCGCAAGGACGAATGGGCCGAGGCGCAGGAGCGCGGGCACTACGACGGCTCCTCCCAGGACCGCGCCGACGGCTTTATCCACTTCTCCACCGCGGCCCAGGTCGAGACGTCCGCGGCCAAGCATCGCGCCGGGCAGGACGGCTTGCTCCTGCTGGCTGTCGATGTGGGCGCGCTCGGCGCCGCGTTGAAGTGGGAGCCCTCGCGCGGAGGCGCGCTGTTTCCGCACCTCTATGGCCCGCTTCCTCTTGCGGCGGTCCGCCGAGTCGACGACCTGCCTTTGGGGACCGACGGCCGTCATCGCTTTCCACCGCTGGTGGACTAGGGTAAGGACGACCGCGTCGTGGCGTCTTTTCTCTTTGATCGGCTGATCGGCCCCGGACTCAGGCTTCTGGACCCGGAGACCGCGCACAGCCTCACTCTGAAGGCCCTGGCCGCGGGCCTGGCGCCGCGCGTCACGGAGCCCGACGACCCGCTGCTGGCAACCCGGATCTGGGGACGCGCCTTTTCCAATCCGGTGGGTCTCTCCGCGGGGTTCGACAAGGACGCCGAGGTCATGGCGCCGATGCTCGCGCTCGGCTTCGGCTTCGTCGAGGTGGGCAGCATCACGCCGCGCCCGCAAGGCGGCAATCCCAAGCCGCGGATCTTTCGCCTGCCCGACGACGCGGCGGTGATCAACCGGCTCGGCTTCAACAGCGGCGGACTCGAGGCGGCAGCGCAGCGGCTGAGAGCCTATCGGGCAGGCTCATCGAAGGGAGAGCGACAGGGCCTCGTCGGCATCAACCTGGGCAAGAACAGAGACAGCGCCGATGCGGCAGGTGACTATGCCCAGGGTGCCGCAGCCCTCGCACCGCTGGCCGACTATCTGGTGGTCAACGTCTCCTCGCCCAACACGCCGGGCCTGCGGGCTCTGCAGGGGCGCGGCGAACTGGAGGACCTGCTGGGCCGTGTCACAGCCGCCCTGCCGTCACCGGCCCCGCCGCTGCTGTTGAAGATCGCGCCGGACCTCACCGAGGAAGACAAGCAGGACATCGCGGCCGTCTGCCTTGCCGCCGGGGTTGCCGGGATCATCGCCACCAACACCACCATCGAAAGACCGGACAGTCTGCGCGGCTCTGCCAGGGCCGAGGGCGGCGGCCTTTCCGGCCAGCCGCTGTTCGCCGCCTCCACCGCCGTGCTGTCGGATCTCTACCGCCTGACCGAAGGCAGGCTGCCGCTGATCGGGGTCGGCGGCATCGCCTCCGGCGCCGATGCCTACCGCAAGATCCGCGCCGGGGCCTCCCTGGTGCAGCTCTACACAGCGCTGATCTATCAGGGGCCCGCCCTGGTGACGCGCATCAAGCGGGAACTCGCCCGCCTGCTGCGGGACGACGGTTTCGAGTCCCTGGCCGCCGCCGTGGGCGCCGACCACCGCTACAGCGGCTAGGATGCTGCTGAAGGAAGGGGCTTAGCGACCGCCATCCTTCGAGACGCGCGCCTCAGGCACGCTCCTCAGGATGAGGATCGAAAGGGTGAAACAGCCGACCCTCATGCTGAGGAGTGAGCGTAGCGAACGTCTCGAAGCATATCGCCGCTGTTCCCTGCTTTCATCGGCGGGCTAAAGGATCTCGAGAACGCTTTCCGGCGGCCGGCCCAGGGCCGCCTTCGATCCCTTGGTGACGATCGGCCGTTCGATCAGGATCGGGTGTTCCACCATGGCCGCAATCAGCGCGCTGCGGCTGAGGCCCTCGTCCTGCAGATTGAGCTCCTTGTAAGGGGCTTCCTTGCGCCGCATGAGATCGCGCGGCTCCATCTCCAACTGCTTCAGGATGGCATCCAGGGTTCCCGCGTCCGGCGGCGTCTTCAGGTATTCCACGATCCGGGGCTCGACGCCGTGCTCCTGGAGCAGGGCCAGGGTCTGGCGCGATTTGCTGCAGCGCGGATTGTGATAGAGGGTAACCGTCATCGTCCGTGTCCTTGCTTCCTGGTAGGCCTTCCGGGCTCTCGCCGGGGCCAGAAAGCTTTCTGCTGCGCGGGGGCGCGTCCGTCAAGCGCCCCTGCCGCGGTTTGGTGGACGGCACCGCCGGTCGCAGGCCGCAAGACTCCGTTAACCCTCTTTCAAGACTGGCCCGGCAGAGTAGGCGCCATGGATCGGCCTATCCTCTCCACGAACCTGCGCGCCTGGCGGCGGTGCGCGGCGATGCCGGGTCGCCGCGATGCTTAGGCACCTGGCGATCTTCCTCTGCTACGGCGCGGCTGCGGCGGCGGTGCTGCTTTACGGCCCCGGCTGGCATCCGCTGATTGATGCCCGCAGCGCCATCGGCCTCGCCCTGGCGGTGCTCCTGGCCGGCGGTCTGCTGCACGAGGTTTACGCCCGCCTGGGCCGGGAAACCTTTCTTGCGCAGAAGCTGCTCTCCCTGCGGGTTGCCCAGGGCGACGCCCTGGAAGAACTGAGCTGGACCCGCCGGGAGCTGGCGGTATTGCGCGAAGCCCTGGAGTCTGCAGGCGGCGTCAGCAAGTCCGGCAAGTCGGTCGACGAGGTGATTGCCGAGGTCAAGGTGCTGCAGTCGCTGATCACCCGGCTCGCCAAGTCCTCCAAGGCGCCTCGGCAGGCTGCGGAAGCGGAAGAGCCGTCTGCCGCATCCCAGGCGTCGCAGGCAGCGAATGGACCGGCGGTGAAGCAACTGACTGCGGCACCGCCTGCAAAGCCGCATCCCTTGCGGCCGCGTCCGGCAGAAAGCCGCGCGAACAGCGAAGACGCGGTGGCGCCTGCGCCGGCCCCCGCCCCCGCCAACGCCAACGAAGCAGAAAAGAAAGCCGGTGTCCTGCCGCCGGTCGCGCTCGGCCTCGACGAGGCGGCAGTGCTGGAGGTGGCGCGCCAGGCGCTGCGCGACGACCGCATCGATCTGGTGTTGCAGCCCATCGTCCTGCTGCCGCAGCGCAAGCGCCGCTACTACGAGTGCTTCTCGCGCCTGCGCACCACCGACGGATTCATGATCCTGCCGGAGCAGTACATCAATCTCGCTGAGCGCGAGGGCCTGGTGGCGGCGATCGACAACATGCTGCTGATCCGCTGCATCCAGCTCATCCGCAAGATCCAGCGGCGCAACGAGAAGCTCGACTTCTTCTGCAACATCTCCAGTCTGACCCTGGGCGACGACGTTTTCTTCGCCGATTTCGTCGACTTTCTGGAGAGCAACCGCGAACTGACCCGCAACCTGATCTTCGAGTTCCCACAGACCGACTACAACGCCTGGGACGCCAGCGCCGGCATCTATCTGAAGCGCCTCGCCGATCTCGGCTGCCGCTTCTCGCTGGACGGCGTCATCGACCTGGACATCGATCCGGCCGCTCTGGCGGCGCGGGAGTTTCACTTCGTCAAGGTCCGCGCCGAAGCGCTGCTCGCCGAGCCCGAGAAGGGCGAGCGGCTGCAGGCCGGTCTCAAGGACTACGGCATCCGTCTGGTCGCCGAGAAGGTGGAGGACGAGGATGCCCTGGTGGAGGTGCTCGACCTCGGCATCGACTGCGCCCAGGGCTACCTCTTCGGCGAGCCGCGTCTCGCCCGCCCGGCGGCCTAAAGCCCACCCAATCCTCTTTGCGCCCAACCTCTTTTGCGCCCAATACCCTTTGCATGGGCCCCGCGCTGTGGCAGAAGGGCGCCGACACGCCTTAGTGGCCTCGCGGAGCTTTCATGTCCCATCCGTCCTTCTACCCGGGTCTTGCCGCCCTGGCCGACCGCTATGACGCCTTCATCGTCGATCTCTGGGGCGTCATGCACGACGGGATCGCCGCTTTCCCGGACGCGGTGGCGGCCCTGAAGGCGCTGAAGGCCGCCGGCAAGCGCTCGGTCATCCTCTCCAACGCGCCGCGGCGGGTGGATGTCATCGTTGCGCGCAACGCGGAACTGGGGATCGACCCCAAGCTGCCCGATGCCCTGATGTCCTCCGGCGAGGATGCCTGGCAGCACCTGAGCCAGCGGCGCGATCCCTGGTACCGGGCGCTGGGGCGGCGCTGCTACCACCTGGGGCCGGAGCGCGACCACGGCATGCGCGAGGGGCTGGATCTGGACTTCGTCGAAAGCCTGGAGCAGGCCGACTTCATCCTCAACACCGGGAACCTCAGTCCCCTCGACAGCGTCGAGACCTATGACGATTTCATCGGCCAGGCCCTTGGGCTCGGCCTGCCGATGATCTGCACCAATCCGGATCTGGTGGTCGTCCGCGGCGGCAAGCGGGAGATCTGCGCCGGGGCCATCGCGCTCGCGTTCGAGCAGCGCGGCGGCGAGGTGCGCTGGCACGGCAAGCCGCATCCGGAGGTTTACCTGACCTGCTTCGACCTGCTTCCCGGTATCGCCCCGGAGCGGATTGCCGCCATCGGCGATTCCCTGCGGACGGATGTGGCCGGCGCAGCGGCGGCGGGTATCGACTGTATTTTCGTCGCTGCCGGCATCCATGGCGAGGAATTGGGCGTAGATAAGGAGGGGATCATCGATCCCGACCGTTACGCTGCCATGATCGCCGACGCGCCCGCCGCGCCGAGCGCGGTCATGCCGTTCATGCGCTGGTAGAGCCGGGCCTCGCACGGCCCTGCCACCCGGAGGACCGAAGGGATGGCACAGCCGCAGAGCCGTACCTTTCACTGGGAGTTCGAGAACCCGGCAGAGGCCATCTGGCCGCTGCTGGCAGATACCGTGCGCTTCAACGAGGCTGCCGGCCTGCCCCGTTACGAGGTCAGCGAGACGGCGCAGCCGGACGGGTCTGTGCTCTACGAGGGCCGCATGAAGCGCGGTCCTTTCACGATCGCCTGGCGCGAGATCCCGGTGAACTGGGTGGCCGGGCGTTGGTTCGAGCATCGCCGCGAGTTCCTGAACGGCCCCCTGAAGGACCTGACGGCGCGCCTGGAGCTCTCGCCCGGACCGGATGGCAGGGGCTGCCGCGGCGACTACACGCTGACCGCGACCCCGGCCAACCTGCTGGGCCGGCTGATGCTGAAAACCGGGTTCTTCGAATCGACCGCCAAGACCTTCGCCGGATTGGCCGCCGACGCCGACCGCTTCGCCGGGGGCCTGTCGGTCGAGCCCTTCACCTTCACGGCACCGACACCCGACCCGGCTGTCCGGACCAAGGTGGCGGAGCTGGTCGCCGCCATTGAGGCCGGACCCCATGGCCATGGCCTCGCCGCGCGCCTGGCCGAGCATCTGCTGACGGCGCAGGAGGCCGACCTCGTTCATCTCAGGCCGCTGGCGCTGGCCCGGCGCTGGCAGGTGGAGGAGCGCGCCGCCATCGAGCTCTGCCTGGAGGCGGTGCGCGCCGGCCTGCTCGACATGCGCTGGGATCTGCTCTGCCCGCGCTGCCGCATTCCCAAGGCGGCGGTGGAAGCGCTGGATGGCCTGCCGCAGGGCGCACACTGCGACAGCTGCAACATCGACTATGAGCGCGACTTCTCGCGCAACGTCGAACTCAGCTTCCAGCCGGCAGCGGCGGTCCGCCCGCTGGGCAGCGGCGAGCACTGCCTCTTCGGGCCGATGTCGACGCCGCACATCTGGCTGCAGCGGACCCTGGCACCGGGCGAAAACCTGGCCGAACCCTGCGATCTGCCGCCGGGCCGCTATGCCTTGCGCACACTGGAGCCGGGGCCGGAATGCATTGTCGATCTCGCGGAGGAATCGGCTTTACCGGAAGTGACCCTCGACAACGACAGCATCACCGCGACCCCGGCGGGACAGGCAGGAAGAACTGTTCTGCACAACCGCACCGCCCGGCCGCTCACCGTGATCGTGGAGGAACGGCGCTGGGTGCGCGATGCCCTGACCGCTGACCGGGTGACGGCGCTGCAGGCCTTCCGCGACCTCTTCTCCGATCAGGTCCTGCGGCCCGGCGACGAGGTGGCTGTCGCGCGCATTTCCCTTCTGTTCACCGACCTCAGGCGTTCGACGGAGCTCTACGGGCGTATCGGCGATGCCGCGGCCTATCACCTGGTGCGCGACCACTTTGCCTTTCTCGGCGCCATCGTACGGCGCCACAACGGCGCGGTGGTGAAAACCATCGGCGATGCGGTCATGGCCGCCTTCGCCACGCCGGCCGATGCGGTTGCAGCCGCGCTTGCTGTCCAGCACGAGGTCGCGGATTTTAACGCGCGCGAAGGGGGCAATGCCCGCGAGGAGATGCCGGTGGTCATCAAGCTGGGCGTGCACGAAGGTCCCTGCATCGCCGTCACCCTGAACGGCCGCCTCGACTACTTCGGCAGCACGGTCAACATGGCCGCGCGCCTGCAGGGCAAGAGCGAAGGCGGCGACCTGGTCGTTTCGCAGTCGGTCAGCGAGGAGGGTGCGGTCGCGGCCTTGCTCCAGGATCAGGATTGCGTTCACGAGACCACTCAGCTCAAGGGCTTCGAGCAGCCGGTCGCCTATTGCCGGGTGCGCCTTTAGGTCAGGCGGTGGCGCTGCTGCGGGATTGGCGCTAAAAGGGCCAGACAGGCGCTCCTGACGAGCAGGCGCTCACGACTGGAGTGAGGGGGATATGGGGACTGGTTTCTTTGGGCACGTCCTGGCAGCGCTGCTTCTGGTGTCGTCGTTTGTCATGGTTTCCGCGCCGGCCGATGCCGCGGACTTCGATCTTTCAAAACTGAAAGCTGGCGGCTACGTGGTGCTGCTGCGTCATGTGAAGGCGGGCGGCAGCGACTCCGACGACCTCGACCTGGCGGATTGCCGGACACAGCGGCAGGTCGGCGCGGCCGGCCGCAAGCAGGCGGCGGAGCTTAAGCAACGCTTCCTTGCCGCCGGGATTACCGAACTGCGCCTGCTCAGCAGCCAGTACTGCCGGGCTCTGCAGACTGCCGAACTGCTGGATCTCGGCACAGTCACCGAAGAGCCCGCCCTGAACTATTTCCACTGGCGCATGGGCGACAAGGATGCGGTCTACGACGGGCTGCGCCGCTTCATCGTTGCCTTGGAGGCGCCCGGCGAGGGTCCGCCGCTGGTGCTGGTCGGCCATACCCATGCCTTCAACATCATCGGGCTCGAAGCGGCGGACGCGGGCGGCGGTCTCGTCCTGCGGCCCAACGGCAGCGACCGGCCGGAGGTGGTGGGCACGATCACGGCGCCCTGACGGTTGTGGCGCCCCAAGCCGGCGCTCCCGCCTGCGGGAAGCTGCCCGGCGGGATTTGCACGTCGGCCGCTAGCGCCGCGTGCTAGCCTTGCAACCATGACCAGCGACAGCGGGACGATACCGGCACAGGGGGCGGCGGCGGTGGCGCTGGGCGGCTGTATCGCGCTGGCCGCTGCCATGGGCATCGGGCGCTTCGTCTACACGCCGATCCTGCCCTTCATGGTGGAGAGCCTGGGGCTCAGCCAGGCGCAGGCGGGCATCGTCGCCTCGGCCAACTTCCTCGGCTATCTGCTGGGCGCCCTGGCCGCCGCCAAGGCGGCACTGCCCGGCGGGCGGCGGCGCTGGTTTCTGGCGGCGCTGGCAGTCTCAGCGCTAACCACCGCTGCCATGGCTGCCGAGACATCGCTGGTCCTGTTCCTGGTGCTGCGCTTCGCCGGCGGCGTGGCCAGCGCCTTCGTCCTCGTGTTCTCTTCGGCGCTGGTTCTGGACCGTCTCGCCGCGGCGGGGAAACCCGGGTTCTCCGCGCTGCACTTCGCCGGCGTCGGCTGCGGCATCGCGCTCTCCGCCGTGCTGGTCGCCGTTCTGGCCGCCCAGGGCAGCGACTGGCGCGACCTCTGGCTGGCCAGCGGTGCGGTCTCCCTGCTCGCCTTGGCCGCGGCGGTCAAGCTGATCCCGCCGGAGCCGGAGGGCGCCTCATCGCCGCCACGCGGGGCCGCGCAGGACGGCGACCGCCGCAGGCTGGTCGCCCTTATCGTCGCCTATGGGCTCTTCGGGTTCGGCTACGTCATCACCGCGACCTTCCTCTCCACCCTGGTGCGCCTGACGCCGGAGATCCGCTGGCTGGAGCCCTATGTCTGGCTGACCGTGGGTCTTGCTGCCGTGCCCTCGGTGGCCTTCTGGACCTGGGTGGCCGGGCGCCTCGGCAAGGCCCGCGGCTTCGCGCTGGCCTGCCTGGCGGAGGGTCTGGGCGTGGCGCTCTCCGTCCTCGGCAGCGGCGCTCTATCGGTGCTGCTGGCCGCGGCACTGCTGGGCGGGACCTTCATGGGCATCACCGCCCTGGGCCTGGTCTACGCCCGCAGCCTCACCGCCGGCGACCCGCGCCGCTCCATCGCCCTGATGACGGCGGCCTTCGGCCTCGGCCAGATGATCGGCCCCAGCTTCGCCGGCTATGCCTATGGCTTCGGCCAGTCCTTCCTGCTGCCCAGCCTGGTGGCCGCCGCGGCTCTGCTGGTGGCCTTCGCTCTCACCATGGACTGGCGCCGCGCCTGACCGCGATCTGCCGAAACCGCACGTCATCCCTTCAGCGACAGCCCTTCATTGGCATCCCTTCAGGGGCATGTGGATCTCGGTGATGTTGTCCGCGGGCGCCACCTCGCGGGGGTTGGTGAGATAATACTCCATGCAGGGGGCGTCCCCCGGCTCCTCGCCGCTCTGCGGCAGCCAGGTGCCGAAGAACCAGTTGTAGGCGCCGAGCAGTTCGGCATAGGCACCTTTGAAGCGCAGGATGGCATGGCGCCCGCCGGGCACGTCCACCAGGTGGATCGGCTCCTTCACCGCCGTGCCGGGTTCCACCGAGATGCCGACGTCGGAGCGCAGGTCCTCTTCCGCCACCGCACCCGGGTCGTCGTGGTAGATGCCGATGACTCGGGTCTCGGGCCCCATCTGGCCGGCGCCCATGGCCCAGGCGAAGACCTGGTTAAAGGGCTTCTCGACCTCCAGGTAGGGGCCGACGTGGCGGATCGCGGCCAGGGTGACCGGCTCCACCTCTTCGATACGGACGTCATGCATTGCGGAGTTTCCTTCTTTCGGGGGGCTGAGGGTGATGGGCGGGTCGAGCCGCCCTTCGGTGCGGTAGACCGCCGGGCTGCGCCCGAAGGCGCGGGAGAAGGCCCGGGTGAAGGCGGCGGCCGAGCCGTAGCCCGCCGCGCGGGCCACGGCCTCCACAGGGTCGTCGTCCTTGATGAGCGCGTTGGCGGCGTGGTGCAGGCGCAGGCGCGTCACCATCTGGGCCAGGGTCTCGCCGGTGAAGGCGTGCCAGCAGCGGTGGAAGTGGTAGGGCGAGAGGCAGGCCACCTCGGCCAGGCGGTCCAGGTCCAGGTCCTCCTCCAGATGCGCGGTGATGTAGTCGCTCACCCGGACGAAGCGGCCCAGCCAGGCCTGCTGTGTGGTCTCTCTTTGGCTCATGGGCGGGCTCCCTCGCTCGCGGTTCTCTTGGGCGCTCTCTCGGCATCGGCCTCTGGTTCGTGGCCTCTGGGCGCGCCCCAAGACCTATCCGAAGCCCGCTTGATCTGTCTTGCGGAAATGAAGAAGGGCGACCTGCCGAGTTAACCCTCTCCCCTCGCGGGAGAGGGAGGGACCCGCGACAGCGGGAAGGTGAGGGGGAGATACCGCCCACGAAGTGGGAGGGTGAGGGGGACTGCGCTATGTTGGCAGCAAAGGGGACCAAGGAATGACGAAACGATGGCTTGCCGTTGCCCTTCGCCCGGCCGTAGTGCGCCGCTCGGTGACCGTGGCGCTGGTCGTTGGCACTGCGCTGGTGGCGATCAACCAGGGCGACCGCCTCATCGCCGGCCAGGGCCTCGACCTGATGAAGGCCCTGCTGACCTACCTCGTCCCCTACGGTGTCGCCACCTACGGCGCCGTTTCGGCGCTGCTGGGGCGGGGCGACGGCCCAGAGTGACAAATGAGAGATCCCTCTCCCCACGGTGGGAAGAGGGATCGGGTTTCTGCAGTCGGCAAACGGTCCGCTGAGGTCACCAGACCCGGGTTCCGTCCGCCTTGGTGCAGCTGGTGGAACCGTCGGGGTTGGTGCTGATTCCGCCGTCGGAAAGCAAGCAGGCCTTGAGCCAAATTTCGTCTTCCCTCTCCTGTTGTGACTTCTTGGCGGCGGGGCTTGCGCTGGTGCCGTTTCCTCTCAGACCCGGAGTAGCGGGCTTGCTGTCTTGTTGCTGAATGGCCGCAGGGTTGCTGGGTTTTTGGGGAGAGCCAGCTTCGCTGACAGTGACGAGGCCCCCTGTCGCAACCATGGCGGCCATGGCGAAGAGCGCCGCTTTGACGGCGGGTCGGGTCGTGAGATTGATCATTGAGGAACTCCGGAAAAGTGGCGGTGAAACGGTCAATCCGTTGGTCGGGTCCACAGAAAGACCGGTTCGCCTTTGCCGCGTGACCTTCGTTCGGTCCAACCCCAGAGCGCGGACGCCAGCTTGTCTTCTTTGCCCCAGACCGTTCGTCCGCTTATACTGCACCTGCGAAATGGCCAGCCTGCGCCGGCTTGGCCGGCGATGAGACGAGGGCGGAGACGATGAGCGATTGGCCGGAGAAGACCCTGGCGGACTGGCAGGCCCTGGCGGCGAAGGAGCTGAAGGGCGCCGCGGCGGAGTCCCTGACCTGGGAGACGCCGGAGGGCATCGCCGTCAAGCCGCTCTACACGGCGGAAGACCTGGAGGGGCTGGAAACGGTCGGGAGCCTGCCGGGCTTCGCGCCCTTCACCCGCGGCCCGCGGGCCACGATGTACGCCGGGCGGCCCTGGACCCTGCGCCAGTACGCCGGCTTTTCCACCGCCGAGGCCTCCAACGCCTTCTACCGCGCCAACCTGGCCGCCGGGCAGAAGGGGCTCTCGGTCGCCTTCGATCTGGCCACGCACCGCGGCTATGACTCCGACCATCCGCGCGTCGTCGGCGACGTCGGCAAGGCGGGGGTGGCCATCGATTCCGTGGAGGACATGAAGATCCTCTTCGACGGCATCCCGCTGGACGAGATGTCGGTCTCCATGACCATG
>NZ_JANQKD010000031.1 GCF_028281305.1 Pelagibius sp.
ACGGCGACGTGCTCAGCGACGTGGCCGCCCAGATCGCCGGTTCCGTCGGCCTCGCGCCTTCGGCCAACATCGGCGCCCATTGCGCCATGTTCGAGGCGATCCACGGCTCGGCGCCGCGTCGCGCCGGACAGGACGTGGCCAACCCCTCCGGGCTGCTGCTGGCCGGCGTCATGATGATGGCGCACCTCGGCCGCACGGAGGTGGCGGAGCGGGTTCACAATGCCTGGCTGAAGACCATCGAAGACGGCATCCACACCTACGACATCTTCAAGGAGGGGGTATCCCAGCAGAAGGTCGGCACCGACGCTTTCGCCGACGCCGTGGTCGAGCGCCTGGGCCAGAAGCCGGCCGAACTCCCGGCGGCGAGCTATGGCGGCGATGCCAAGCCCTTCATCATTCCCGAGCCGACGCAGCGTCCCGCGGCCAGGAAGGAACTGGTGGGCGTGGACATCTTCGTGCACTCCACCGAACCTTTGGCGGAGCTGGCCGAGAGCATGCAGCGTGCCGCAAACGGGCTGATGAAGCTGGAAATGATCACCAACCGCGGCGTCAAGGTCTGGCCAGAAGGCCTGCCGGAGACCTTCTGCACCGATCACTGGCGCTGCCGCTACGTGGCGAAGCAAGGCCAGGTGTTCAACAAGGCGATGATCGTCGAGCTGCAGAAGAGCCTCGCCTTTAGCGGCGTCGACTTCATCAAGACCGAGCATCTTTTCACCTTTGACGGAGAACCCGGGTACTCACTGGGTCAAGGGCAATAGGCGAAGGGCAGTAGATCAAGGGCATTAGCCCAGCGATAACGCCATGTGGCCGGGCCCGGTAGGGTCCGGCCCGACAGGGAGGCGGGCGGCCGGGGTCCTTCCGACTGGTGTCTGAAGGACCCCGGACTGTTTCTCCTTCAAGCGCGATCAGAGCCGGGTCGCATCCGGCAATCCGCACGCAATCCAGGAAGCGGCGGGTCCAGCATTGGGCCCGCCGCTTTTCTGTTCTGGCTGCTTTTCTGTGTTGGGCGCCCTCTCTGCTTGACTTCTTGCTCTAGATTGTATACATTTGCATACAACAAGACAGTGAGATCCGGTGGAAGACTACGACGTGCTCATAGCCGGCGGCGGCAACGCGGCGCTCTGCGCGGCCATCATGGCCCGCAAGCAGGGTGCGCGCGTGCTGGTGGTCGAGGCGGCGCCCAGGGACTGGCGCGGCGGCAACACCCGCCACACCCGCAACCTGCGCTGCGCCCATGACGAGGGCAACGGCATCCTGACCGGGCCCTATCCGGTCGAGGAGTTCATGGACGACCTGCTGCGGGTCACCGAAGGAGAGACCGACCGGGACCTGGCTGAGCTCACCCTGGAGGAGTCCAAGACCCTCTGGGACTGGATGGAGGCGCAGGGGGTGCGGTTCCAACCTTCCCTCGGCGGCACGCTTTCCCTGGGGCGCACCAACGCCTTTTTCCTGGGCGGCGGCAAGGCGCTGATGAATGCCCTCTACATCACCGCCGAGCGCCTGGGCGTCGCAGTGCGCTACGAGACCGAAGTGATCGACCTGCAGATCGAAGACGGCTTTTTTCTCGGCGCGACGGTGGCCGGCGAACACGCCGAAGAGTTCATTCCGGCCCGCGCCTTCGTCGCTGCCTCCGGCGGTTTCGAAGCCAACATCGACTGGCTGAAGGAAGCCTGGGGTCCGGCGGCGGAGAACTTCCTGATCCGCGGCACGCCCCACAACAAGGGCCGCGTCCTGCGTTTGCTGCTGGACAAGGGGGTCCAGGCGACCGGTGATCCCAAGCAGTGCCACGCCGTGGCCGTCGATGGCCGCGCGCCCAAGTTCGACGGCGGCATCGTCACCCGCCTGGACTGCGTACCCTTCGGTATCGTGGTCAACAAGAACGCCGCGCGCTTCTACGACGAGGGCGAGGACTTCTGGCCCAAGCGCTACGCCATCTGGGGCCGGCTGGTGGCGGACCAGCCCGACCAGATCGGCCATGTGATCATCGATGCCAAGTCCATCGAACTCTTCATGCCGTCGGTCTTCCCGCCCGAGAAGGCGGACACTATCCGGGACCTCGCCGTGAAGATGGGGCTCGACCCCGCGGCACTGGATGAGACGGTGGCGGCCTTTAACGACGCCTGCGTTCCCGGCGCTTTCGATCACACGATTCACGACGACTGCCGCACCGAGGGCCTGGACCCGCCCAAGACCCATTGGGCCCGGCCCATCGACGAGCCGCCGTTCTACGGCTATCAGCTCCGCCCCGGGATCACCTTCACCTACCTGGGGGTCAAGGTGAACCGGGAAGCGCGCATGGTGATGGCCGACGGTGCCGTTTCGCCAAACATGTTCGCCGCCGGCGAGATCATGGCCGGCAACGTCCTGGGCAAGGGCTATCTCGCCGGTATCGGCATGACCATCGGCGCTGTTTTCGGGCGCATCGCGGGTGAGGGGGCCGGGCGCTATGTCGCTAATTGAGCTGGCCTCCGGCAAGGCCGAAGAAGTCGCCCGGGTGATGGGCATCTGCAATGCCTGCCGCTACTGCGAAGGCCTCTGCGCGGTCTTCCCGGCCATGGAAAAGCGCCGCGTCTTCGACCAGGGCGATGTCGATTACCTGGCCAACCTCTGCCACAACTGCGGTGCCTGCTATCACGACTGCCAGTATGCGCCGCCGCACGAATTCGGTGTCAACGCGCCGGTGGCGCTCGCCGAGCTGCGCGAAGAAAGCTACCAGCGCTACGCCTGGCCCGCAGCCCTGGCGCCGCTGTTCGAAAAGAACGGGCTTTGGATCACCCTGCTGGCCGCGCTCAGCGTTGCCGGCTTCATTGCCGGCTTCGTCGCCTGGCACGACCCGGCTGTGCTCTTCGATCCCCACGTCGGCCAAGGCGCCTTTTATCGGCTGATGCCCCACAACGCCATGGTGACGGTCTTCGGTACGGTCTTCCTCTTCGCCCTGCTGGCCATGGCCATGAGCCTGCGCCGCTTCTGGGTGGAGACCGGGGCGCAGGGCAGCCTCGACGGCACGACACTCTGGCAGGCGATGAAGGACGCCGGGCGCCTGCGCTATCTCGACGGCGGCGGGCCCGGCTGCATGAACAGCGACGAGAAGCCGGACGACACCCGCCGGCTCTACCATCACCTCACCTTCTACGGCTTCCTGCTCTGCTTCGCCTCGACCTCCACGGCCACGGTCTTCCACTACGGCTTCGGTTGGGAGGCGCCCTATTCCTGGTACTCGCCGGTGAAGATCTTCGGGGTGCTGGGCGGCATCGGCCTCTTGATCGGTCCCTGGGGCCTCGCGGTCGCGAAAGCGAAGCGCGCGCAGGCGGTGAAGTCCGCCAGCGCCTCCGGCATGGACACCGCCTTCCTCGTCATGCTGTTCCTCACCAGCCTGACGGGTCTTGCCCTTTACCTGCTGAGGGAGACGCCGGCCATGGGCCTGCTGCTCGCCGCGCACCTCGGCATCGTCTTCGCCCTGTTCCTGAGCTTCCCCTACGGCAAGTTCGTTCACGGCCTCTATCGTTTCGCCGCGCTTGTTCGCCACGCAGCAGAGGAGCGCAAACCGTGATGGCCACCCATCCCACCCCCTCCGGCTGGCCGCTGCCCGAACCGGATCACGGCCGTGAGTCCTGCACCGAAACCCTGTCGTGGTGGCGGACCCTGCCGCGGCAGGCCGCCGCTTTCCTGCGGCTGTTCGGTGCCGCCCGGCGCCTCGCCGACGCGCGGGAGTACGGCCGGCCGCCGGCCGCTCGTGACCTGGAAACCCTGGGCATCGATCCGCACCGGTTTGAGTAGCAGTCAGGCCGCCGCGCCCCCTCACCCCGGCCCTCTCCCCCCAATCCGTCAAAGAAGGGGGAGAGGAAGAAAGATAGCGCGCGGTGAATGCCCTCTCCCCTTCGTGGGAGAGGGAGGGGCCCGCGTTAGCGGGAGGGTGAGGGGGCGGCGGCTCCGTTTGACTCAGAGCAGCAGATGCTTCTCGGGTGGCGCCGCTTTAGCTCCCCCTCACCCAGCTCCGGCTAGGCTCGGCTGCCGCCTTACCAAGCCTGCGCAACCCTCTCCCACCAGGGGAGAGGGTTTTTCATGAGGGGCGAGGTTCTTTTGTGCGCGGTGCGGCGGTTCTCATTCCCTCTCCCCTTTGTGGGAGGGTGAGGGGGTAACGTCGTCCCGCGTCAGCCCTGCTGAAAGGCGATCTCGCAGCGGGTGCCCTTGCCCGGGCCGGGGGCGGCGAGGCGGAAGACGGCGCGGTGCTGATCGGCGACGTCGCGGGCGATGGTCAGGCCCAGGCCGCTGCCGGCGGTGGTGGTGGCCCCGCTGACGAAGGGCTCCAGGATCTTCTCCCGGTCCTCATCGGCAATGCCGACGCCGTCGTCCTCGACATAGACCACGGCACCGGCCTCGCCCGCGGTGACGCCGACGGTGACGGTGGTCGCCGGCGGATTGTGCACGATGGCGTTGTCGATCAGGTTGGCGATCGCCTCTTCCACCAGGGTGCGGTGGGCGGTCACCCGCAGCGGCGCTGCCTCTGCCTGAAACTCAAGCGCCTGATCGGTCTTCACGGCCTTCGGTACGAAGCGCTTGGTCACCTCCCGCGTGGTCTCCACCAGGTCGATGTCCTCATGGCCGGTGATCCCGGCCTGGGCGGAGTGGATGCGCGCGCTGGTCAGCAACTGGTTGACCAGCCGGCTGACCCGGTTGCTGGAGCGCACGATGCCCTCCACGCGCCGGCGCATATCGGCCTCGGTCTTCGCGCCAGCGGCTGTTTCCGCCTGGGCCTTCAGGCCGGCGATGGGATTGCGCAGTTGGTGGGCGGCATCGGCGATGAAGCGTTCGCGCAGGTCGATGGAGGCGCGGACCTTGTTGAAGAGCGCGTTCATGGCCTCGACCAGGCTTTGCGCTTCCACCGGCACCGCGCGGCGGATCGGCGAGAGGTCGGAGGAGGAGCGCTTTTCCACCGCTTCGCGCAGATCGAGCAAGGGCTTCAGGCCGATCCGCACTGCGAACCAGACGATCAGCCCGGCGCTGACCACCAGCAGGCCCAGGCGCAGCAGCGAGTGGCCGAAGAGCCGCAGCGAGAGTTCCTCGCGCTGGCTGGTGCGCTGCCAGGCGGTGACCGTGATCCAGCCGTTGAGGTTGCGCTCGGAAACGAGCTGGCGGATGGCGACGACGCGCACCGGGTCGCCCTGGTAGCGGCCGTCGTAGAACAGGGGGACACCGCCCTCCAGCGCCTTGTCCGGCGGGCGCCGCGGATAGCCGGAATAGCCGGTGACGAAGACGTTGTCGGGCCCGGAAACGTGATAGAAGAACTGGTCGCCGAGGTTCTCGGTCAGCACCTCCAGCACGTTCTCGGACAGCAGATCGCCGTCGGAGGCCAGCACGTTTTCCGACACCGTCAGCATCACCGCCAGCAGGGTCTTGTCGTAGAGCTCGTCGGCGGTCTTGCGGGCCGTGAGGAAGGTCTCCGAAGCCGCGGCCACGGCGATCAGGCTGAGCGGCACGATGAGCCAGAGCAGCAGCCGGGTGCGAATAGAGCCAGGCGCTCTCACCTCTGCTCCTCCATGCAATAGCCGAGGCCGCGGAAAGTGCGGATTGTCAGGCCGCAGCCGGTGATGCGTTTGCGCAGGCGATGGACATAGAGTTCTGCCGCCGCTTCCTCCGCGTCCGAACCGGTGCCGTAGAGATGATCGAGGATCTGGTCCTTGGAGACCACCTGGCCCAGCCGGTTGGCGAAGAGCTCCAGCAGGGCGAACTCGCGCCGGGGCAACTCCAGCGGCTGGCCTTCATGGAAGACCCGACGCGCACTCTGGTCGAACACCAGATCGCCGACCGCCATCTGCAGGCTGTCGCTGTTTGCGCTGCGGCGCAGCAGTGCGCGCACCCGGGCCAGCAGTTCGGCGATGTCGAAGGGCTTCACCAGATAGTCATCGGCGCCGCTGTCGAGGCCGACGACGCGGTCCTTGGTTTCGGAACGGGCGGTCAGCAGGATCACCGGCACGGCCGAGCCGGCGGCGCGCAGTTCCGTGAGTACATCCAGGCCGCTCTTGCCCGGCAGGTTGATGTCCAGGATCACCAGATCCGGCTTTTCCCGGCCCAGAAACAGCGCCGCATCGCCGCCATCGTGGATGACGTCGACGCCATGGCCCTCGTCCGTCAGGGAGGCGGCGACGGCTTCCGCCAGGGATTCATTGTCTTCGACGACGGCGATGCGCATGAAGTCCTGGACTTTCCCTGTTCCGACAAGAAAGGTTGATGAAAGGTTCGCGATGTAATCACACTTGCTAAATGTTCGCCATCCTGTCGAGAACACGCGGTGAAGCGTGCCGGGGGTGGGTGTTTTCTTGGGGAGGTGGGGCCGCAGCACGCGGGCCCGATGGGGATTCTTTCCGGCCTCCCGGCGTGTGACCCTATGGGAGGAACCAATGTCACGAAACTTCCTGTCTTCCTTTGCCAAGACCGCGGCCATGACTGCGGCTGCGGCGGTGATCTCCGGCTCGGCGCTGGCCGCCGACTTCTCCGGCGAGACCATCGAGTGGATCATCCCCTTCTCCGAAGGCGGCGGCTCCGACAAGTGGGCCCGTTTCTATGCGCCGCTGCTCTCCGAGGCGCTGCCCGGCAAGCCCGCGGTGGTGGTCAAGAACATGCCCGGCGCCGGCTCGACCAAGGGCGCCAACTTCTTTGCCGACCGGGCCCGGCCCGACGGCCTGACCATCCTCGGCACCTCCGGCTCGACCCAGTTCCCCTTCCTGCTCGGCGATCCGCGGGTGAAGTTCGACTACGCCGACTGGAACGTGGTGCTGGCCTCGGCCACCGGCGGTGTCGCCTATCTGCCGGCCGATCTCGGCGCGCAGTGGAAGGAAGACCCGAAAGCGGTCATCGAAAACACCAGCTTCATCTACGGCTCCCAGGGCGCCACGCGCCTTGATCTCGTGCCCCAGCTCGCCTTCGAGCTGCTCGGCATGCAGGTCGACGTGGTCTTCGGCCTGAAGGGCCGCGGCGACGGCCGGCTGATGTTCGAGCGCGGCGAGGCCAACATCGACTATCAGACCTCCTCCAGCTTCCTCTCCAAGGTGACGCCGCTGGTCGACGAGGGCCGCGCGGTGCCGATCATGACCTGGGGTGCGCTGGATGCTGACGGCAACATCGTCCGCGATCCGACCTTCCCGGACATCCCGACCTTCAAGGAGGTCTACACCCAGATCAAGGGTGAGGAGCCCTCGGGTGAGGCCTGGGAGGCCTGGAAGGCCTTCTTCGTGGCCGGCTTCCCGGCGCAGAAGATGGTGTTCCTGCCCAACGGGACGGATCAGGAGATCATCGATGCCTACACAGCGGCCTTCCAGGCGGTGATCGAGCGGCCGGACTTTGCGCAGATCTCCAAGTCCCGCCTGGGCGTCTATCCGCAGGCCACCGGCGCCAAGGCCGAGACCTTCAAGACCGCCGGCACGGTGGTGGCGGAGGAGCCCATCGTCTGGGTGAAGGGCTGGCTGAAGGACCGCTACGGCGTCGAGCTGAAGTAACCGGCCAGCGCCGATACTTCCGCTGAAACCAGCATCTCTCGAAGCCGGGCGCAGGTAGACCCCTTCCAGCGCCCGGCTCTTTCTTTACACTCCCGTACTTTCCACCCGCCTCGGGGGGAGGACCGCCCATGGACATCTTCGCAACCGCCCTGCCGGCGCTGAACGAGGCGTTCTCGCTGATTCTGCAGCCGCAGCAGATCGCTTATCTCGCCACCGGCGTGCTGCTGGGGCTTTCGGTCGGGGTTTTCCCGGGTCTGGGCGGCATTGCCGGCCTGTCGCTGGTCCTTCCCTTCATCTTCGGTATGGACCCGGTTTCGGGCCTCGCCCTCATGGTCGGCCTGGTGGCGGTGATCCCGACGTCCGACACCTTTGCTTCGGTGCTGATGGGCATTCCCGGCTCCTCGGCCAGCCAGGCGACGGTGCTGGACGGTTTTCCCCTGTCCAAGAAGGGGCAGGCCGCCCGCGCGCTGGCGGCGGCTTTCGTTTCTTCCCTGTTCGGCGGGCTCTTCGGCGCCGTGGTGCTGACCTTCTTCATCCTTATGGCCCGCCCTCTGATCCTTGCCTTCGGCCTGCCGGAACTGCTGATGCTGACCATCCTCGGCTTTTCCATGGTCGGCGTGCTGGCCGGCCGCAGTCTTCTGAAGGGACTGGTCGCCGCCGGCCTGGGCATGGCCATCGGCGCAATCGGCGAGGCGCCGGCCCAGGGCAGCCCGCGCATGGACTTCGGCTTCTGGTACCTCCAGGACGGCCTGCAGCTTGTCATCATCGGTCTCGGCATCTTCGCCATCCCGGAGATCATCTCCCTGCTGCGCCAGAACCGTGCCATCTCCGAAACCTCGCGCCTGGGCGCCGGCTGGATGGACGGCATCCGCGACTGGTGGCGCAACATCTTCCTCTCCATCCGCTGCGCCACCATCGGCGTGATCGTCGGCGTTGTTCCCGGTCTCGGCGGCTCGGTGGTCGACTGGATCGCCTACGGCCACACGGTGCAGACCTCCAAGAACAAGGAGAACTTCGGCAAGGGTGACATCCGCGGCGTCATCGGTCCGGAGAGCTCCAACAACGCCAAGGAAGGCGGCGGCCTGGTGCCGACCTTGCTGTTCGGCATTCCCGGCTCCGGCTCCATGGCCGTCTTCATCGGCGGCATGATCCTGCTGGGCTACGAGGCCGGGCCGCAGATGATCCGCAACGACCTGCCCATCACCTACACTGTGGTCTGGTCGCTGGCGCTGGCCAACGTTTTCGGCGCCGGGCTCTGCATCTTCCTCTCCGGCGGCATCGCAAAGCTCACCACCATCCGCTTTCCGCTGCTGGTGCCCTTCCTCTTCATGATGATCTCCTTCGCCGCCTTCCAGTCGCGCCAGACCCTCTGGGATCTCGGCGCGCTGGTGGCGATCGGCCTGCTCGGCATTTTCATGCGGCGCTTCGAATGGCCGCGCCCGGCCTTCCTGATCGGCTTCGTGCTGGCCGACCAGGCGGAGGTCTACACCTACCAGGCAACCCAGATCGCCCTGACCCGCTTCCGCCGCGGCTTCGGAGAGGGGCTGGAGTACATCTTCTCGCCGACCGTCATCGTCCTGCTCGTCATCACCGTGGTCTCCATCTGGCTCGGCACGCGGCAGAAGCCGGGCGGCGATGCGGAGGCGGACCGCCTCCGCCCGGGCACCAACAGGATGGCGCCGGTGGCCTTCGCCGGCCTGGTGACCCTCTTCATGGCGGTGATGTTCCTGGTCACCTCCCAGCTCTCCGTCATGATCGACAAGGTCTTTCCCATGGTGGTCTCGGGCTTTGCTTTCATCGGCGGTCTCATCCTGCTGCTGCAGATGTGGCGTTCCCCTGAAAGCGGCATCCTCTTCGCCGACGGCGAGTCCCGCGGCGAAGACTCCATCGCGCCCCACGGCCTCTGGGAGACCCTGGTCTGGTTTGTCGGGCTCTTGGTGCTGACGGCGCTCTTCGGCTTCGTCATCGCACTGGCGCTGTTCTTCGTGATCTTCCTGCGCCTTCGCGAGCGGCTGAGCTGGGTCCGGATCGGCATCATGACCGCCGGCGGCATCGGCGTCCTGCTGGTCATGGCCGGTGCCCTCAACCGTGACTTCCCGCCGGGTTTGCTGCAGGCTCTGGTGGAGCTGCCCTGGCCCTTCGCCGGGCGTTAGTGTGTTTCGACTTGCGTCGATGCGGTTCCAGCCCACTCCCCCTCCCGGCCACCCAATAGGATACTTGCGTGGGTGGCCGGGAGGGGGAGCGGGCCGGTGCCGAAGAAAACATGTTGATCCAAGTTCGAGGAGGTCCTGTTGGTCCAAAGAGACATTCCCTGCATCCTGATGCGCGGCGGCACGTCCCGCGGCCCCTATTTCAAGGGCACGGATCTGCCGGCGGAGCGGGAGGCCCTGGCCGAGGTGCTGATCGCCGCCATGGGTGCGGGCTCGCCGCTGCAGGTCGACGGCATCGGCGGCAGCCGGCCGACCACCAGCAAGGTCGCCATGCTCTCGCCCTCCGACGACGACTGGGCAGAGGTCGACTACTTCTTCGCCCAGGTTCATGCGGAAAAGGCCGAGGTGGACTTCTCGCCGAGCTGCGGCAACATCCTGGCCGGTGTCGGCCCGGCGGCGCTGGAGATGGGTCTTGTGGCGCCGGAAGGGGAGGAGACGCGCGTGCGCATCCGCAACGTCAACACCAGCTCCCGCATCGAAGCGGTGGTGCAGACACCGGGCGGCGATGTGCGCTATGACGGCGATGCGCGGATCGACGGCGTGCCGGGCACCGCCGCGCCGGTGATCCTCAATTTCATGGACGTGGTGGGCTCCAAGACCGGTGCGCTCTTTCCCACCGGCAACCCGGTGGACGTCATCGACGGCATAGAGGTGACCTGCATCGATGTCGCCATGCCCATGGTGATCGCCCGGGCCGAGAGCTTTGGCCTGACCGGCGCCGAGAGCCGCGAAGAGCTGGACGAGAACAAAGCCTTCTTCGAGCGGATGGAGCCCCTGCGCATCAAGGCGGGCGAGAAGATGGGCCTGGGCGATGTTTCCCAGTCCGTGGTGCCCAAGTTCGGCCTGCTGGCCCCGCCACGCGCCGGCGGCGCCATTGCCGCGCGATATTTCATGCCCTGGAACTGCCACCCCAGCTACGCCGTCACCGGGTCGATCTGCACCGGCTCCTGCCTGCTGGCGCCGGGCACGGTGGCGGCGGGGCTGGCCGTCCTTCCGCCCGAGCACCCGACGCCGGTGAAGATCGAGCATCCCTCCGGCAGCATCGACGTGGTCTTCGACTACGAAATCGTCGACGGTCGGTTCACGCTGAACTCGGCCGGCCTGCTGCGCACCGCGCGCAAGCTTTTCGCCGGCGCCGTCTCCATCCCCGGCGACGTCTGGCCGGGAGCGGCAGCCTGAGCTACTGAACCGGCGAGAGCACCTTGGTGAGCCGGAACTCTCCGCCGATGTCGATCTCGCAGCGCAGGGCATTGGAAGGGCGGGTCTCGCAGGAGAACTCCTGGTCGCAGTCCCCGGCAATGGCGATTGTCACGGTGTATTCGTCGTCCGCGATTGGCTTCAATTCCGAAATGCGGCCCGGTCCCTGGCAGTTTCGGAAGGTTCTGGCGGTCGAGGTTTCGCCCAGAACTCTCTTCCAGTCCTCCGGGCGCACCCTGAAGAGGTTCGTGGCCTCCGCTCTGTAGGCCTCCGTGACAGTCACAAAAGCAGCGAAGTTGTTCGCGTCGAGCCGCAGCCCGATCGTCGCCTCCTCGTGGTGCATGTCCCTGCTGATCAGACGGCCATCCGGCCCATAGGTGCTGCCGCCGCCTTGCCAGCTCAGGGAATCGGACCAGCCATAGACCCGGTTGGTAAAGCGCTGGAAGAACCCCCGTTCGATCCGAAGCTCCTCGGCCTTGGCTTGCGGTTTGATCAGCGTGGCCGCCAGCCGGTCAAAAACACGGCTCCGGCAGTTCCGGGTATCGCGGCGATCCTCCAGAAGATCCTCCTGCAGCAGGCCCGTGTATTCGCTGTCCTGCAGGCGCGCGGCGCCGCTGACGCCCAGATCGACCAGAAAGCGACGCAGGGCGCCGATTTCCGCACTGACATCGATCTCGCCCTCGAGTTCCCTGCTCGATCCCGCGGACTCCAGCGGGCCGCAGATCCGGTCCGCGAAATCGGCGATGGCCTTCAAGGCGGGGTCCTTCAGGGCGGCGCCGTCCGGACTTTGAGCTGCCGGCGCAACGAGCGGCGCAAAGACTGCAACTGCGGCGAGCAGCAGGAGCCGTCGGATTCTCACCATGTTCCCCTTCCCGAGCGTTGCACCGCTTCTTGACGTTATGCCGAACGCCCGCATGATCAAGCGAGGCCCTCTTTCGGATGATCGCAAGGTCGTTGGTGACAGGAGAGGCGCAACAGGATTATCACCAAATGCACACTGCCTTTGGCTCTGCTCGCCCATAGAGTGCTGGCGCTCTTGCGTGTTCTTTCATTTGCTTGGAGGGGTTGCCGATGATCGCTGCGCTGCGCGGCTTTGTCTTGGCCTTAGGCCTCTGGATCTGCCTGCCGACGGCGATCGCAGCGGCGGCCGACCCGCTGCCGGCGCTGCAGCTCGATCCCGCCGGTACCACGGTTTCCGGGCTGTCGAGCGGCGCCTACATGGCGGTGCAGATGCACATCGCCCACTCGAAGAGCATCACCGGCGCCGCCGTGGTGGCCGGCGGCCCGTACTTCTGCGCCGAAGGGGACCTCTTGACGGCGCTGAACCGCTGCATGCAAACGACGTCCGGGTTGCCCGATGTGACGGCGCTGCTGGCCCGGGCGCAAAGCCTCGCCGATGCCGGACGCATCGATCCCCTGGCGGATCTGGCCGGCGACCGCGTCTATCTCTTCAGCGGGACCGAGGACAACACGGTGACGCAGCCGGTGATGGCCGCGGCGCGGGACTTCTACCGGCAGGCCGGGATCGTCGATCAGGATATCCAGGCGGTGACCGACATTGCCGCCGGCCATGCCTTCATCGCCGAGGGCGCGCCCGTCGTCTGCGCCGAAACCGAGTCGCCCTTCCTCAATGACTGCGGCTTCGACCAGGCCGGCGACATCCTGCAGCATCTTTACGGCGCGCTGCTGCCGGCTGAACCCGCGGATGCCAGCCGTCTGATTGTCTTCGACCAGGCGGAGTTCCTGCCCGATCCGGAAAGCCACGGCATGGCGGCCACCGGCTTCGCCTACATCCCAGCGGTCTGCGCCAACGGCGCGGACTGCCGCCTGCACATCGCCTTTGCCGGCTGCCGGCAGACGCCGGCGCATATCGGCGACCTCTACGCGCGCACCGCCGGCTTCAACCGCTGGGCCGAGAGCAATCGCCTGGTCGTGCTCTATCCGCAGTCCAGTGCCTCGCCCGGCAATCCCAACGGCTGTTGGGACTGGTGGGGTTACGACGACTCCTCTTATCACACCAAGAGCGGGCGGCAGATCCGGGCAGTGACCGCCATGGCGGCGCGGCTGGGCGTTGTCTTTACCGATCCGGCGCCGTCCTTCTGTGAGAGCTACGACGCCTGGAACTGGAGCCATTGGTTCGAGGGCCGGGCTGAGGTCTGTGGCTGGGCCTCACTCTGCGCCGTCGGCTCGGGCGATCCGGTAGGCTTCTTCGCGGGCTCTTCGACGCTTTACGAGAGCCCGGAGGGCACCTTCTCGACGGCCTCCTGCAATCCCTAGAGCAGATCCGGGTTGGATGGAATCGCGAAAGCGATCCATCCAACCCGGTGAATCTGCTCTAAGTCTTAGGTATAGAGCGGATTCACATGTTTAGACGGAAACCCAAAGTGTTTCCGTCTAAACATGATCCGCTCTAGTGCCGCAGCAAAGCCGCACAGACGATCGCCACGGCGGCGCCTGCGGCCAGGGTCGAGAAGGCGATGCCCCAGCCAAGGGCAGCCGGCGAGAGATCCAGGGCGAGACCGAAGACCGCCGGCGAAAGGGCGCCGGCGCCGACGCCGAGGACCGAGCGCAGACCCAGCACCCGTCCCAACTGCTCGGGCGGTACGGCATCGGTCATGGCCGATGACAGCACCGAGGAGTCTCCGATGGTGGCAAAGCCGTAGACGGCCGTTGCCGCCAGCATCAGGACAACGCCGAAGTCCCCTATCCAGCCGATGGAAAGCGAGCAGACGGCACCCAGCAGGGCGAAGGCGATGAGGACGCGGCGGGCGCCGAAACGGTCGGCGGCATAGCCGGAGAGGAAAGACGCGAAGAAGCCCGAGACATGAAGCGCCAATGCTGTCCAGAGCCCCAGTTCGATGGGCGAGACGGCCTCTGCGGACAGCAGCGTGGCTGCGAGAAAGGCGGGGATCCAGGCCCAGGCCCCGAAGAGTTCCCAGCAGTGGCCGATGTAGCCGAGGGTCAGCAGCCGCGAGCGGTTCTTCATTGCCCGGTCGAAGGTGCCGACGCCGGGGCCTGCATCCGCCAGCAGTTCGCGCGCGCGGCGGACGGCGATCTGGCCGAGCAGCCAGCCGAAGACCGTGATGGCCGCGGTGGCGAAGAAGGCGGTCTCGTAGCCGGAAAGCGCCAGCAGGGCCGTCGACAGAAAGATCGAGATGACATAGCCCGCCGACATGCCCGCCAATACCCAGCCGATGGCGGAGGCCTTGCGTGCCTGTGGTGTGTTGGCCGAGACCAGCATGATCGCCGGCGTATAGGTGCCGCCCTGCGCCAGACCCATGAGCGCCATGAAGACGATGGCGGTCTCGAAGGAGCGGGCGAAGGCGGCGAAGAGCAGGGCGGCTGCCGCCGACAGCAGGGTCGATACGGAGAATACGCGCTTTGCGCCGATCCGGTCGCAAAGGAAGGAGGAAACCAGCAGCGACAGGGCGAAAGCCGCCGTGAAGACGCCCTGAACGATGCCGGCCCGGGTCGCGGTCATCTGCCATTCGACAAGCAGCGCATTGAGACAGGCCGGATAGGTCATGAAGATGGCGGTGGTGCAGACCCGCGCCATCACGAGCGAAGGCAGGTGGAGGGACCCGCTGATAGGGGTGGTGCTGGCCTGGGCCGTCATGGAGTCGGTTCTCTGGCGACCGCGGCAGCAAGCAACGGTCATTGCGCCGGCGCCGGCGGTAAGCGGGCGTGGCGCGTTGGTGGCGCGGCGATGTCAGTGCTGTTACGAACGGCCCGGCTAGTGTAGCCGTCCTTCGCGCTGCAGGAAAGCGCGGCCCGCATCGGTCACCGTCACCAGGGCTTCGCCGGCCGCGTTGCTTTCGCGCGCCAGATAGCCGTGGTCGACCGCATCCTCCCAGACCGAAAGACGCGGGCAGGAGGTGCGCCAGGCCTCCATGACCTCGCTGTAGCGCCGCGGCTCCCGTGCGACCCATTCGACGAGGTCCAGCACCAGGGAGGGGTTATCCATGGTCATCGCTCACTCCTTTTTTCGCGCGCTCATGCACGGGAAGCCAGCCAGAAGAAGTTGAGGGCACCGATAACGGTCAGGGCATCGATGAATCCGCTGTGGCCCTCGTTGGTCAGGCGCCGCAGAATCGCGCGGCCGATCCAGTTGCCGGGTATCGTGACCAGGCCGACCAGGACGCCCAGCAGCAGGAACTGCGCGTCCAGCAGGTCGGTGCCGCCGAAGACCGACACCCTTGTGATGTTGGTGGTGAGCGCTATGGCCGCCAGGGTGGCGACAAAGGCTTCCTTGGTGAGGCCATAGCCCAGCATGAAGGGCACCAGCAGCATGCCTGGCCCGACAGAAGCGCCGGAGAGGCCGCCGTAGACCGCGCCGGCGGCATGCAGGGCGGGACGGCTGGTCTTGATCGCCCGTGCCCTGGCCCAATGGCGCAGGGGGATGGAGGCCAGGATGATGCAGCCCAGCAGCACGCCGATCGCCGCGGCCGGCAGGCGCCCGTAGAGAATGGCGCCGGCGACGATGCAGGGCACCGCGGGAAGCGCGATCGCCAGGAAGACGCTGCGGTCGAAGTCGCGCAGATTGAGCAGCGCGCGCGAGCCATGGCTGATCAGCAGGGCGACGCTCATCACCGGGACCACCGCTTTGACCCCGATGATCGGGGCGATGGCCGCCGCCATCAGGAACCCGCCGGCTACACCGGTCGCGCCGTGAATCGCCGATGTGACGATCACCGCGAGGACGAGAGCCGCGATCAGGGGCCACCCCAGATCGGTCACGAGGCCGGTCAGCAGCGACTCGATCATGGCGCGATCCTTCGGATCGGCGCACCATCGAGCCAGGCTTCGACCGCGGCCAGGGTTTCGCCGTAGAACACGGCGTAGGTTTCCCGCGTCACATAGCCGATGTGCGGCGTGAGCAGCAGCTTGGGCGTGCTGAGCACCCAGTGGTCCGGCGGCAGCGGTTCCTGGTCAAAGACGTCGAGGGCGGCCCCGGCGATCATGTCGCCCACCAGCGCGCGCTCCAAAGCCTTGGCATCGACGATGGGGCCGCGCGAGGTGTTCACCAGATAAGCTTCGGGCTTCATCAGGTAGAACTCCTCCGCGCCGACCAGGCCGCGGCTGCGCTCCGAAAGGCGCAGGTGAATGGTAATGAAGTCCGCTTCGGCGAAGAAGCGCGCCTTGTCGCGGTAGCCGACGCCGACCTCGCGGCAGTGCTCCTCCGTCAGGTTCTCGCTCCAGGCAATGACCTCCATGCCGAAGGCCTTGCCGAACGCGGCGACCTGGCTGCCGAGGCGCCCGAGGCCCAGCACCCCCAGGGTCGCGCCCTTCAGGTCGCGGCCGATGCCCTGTTGCCAGCGCCCCGCCTGCAGAGCGTTGCTCTGCGGCACCAGGCCGCGCGCCAGGGCGAGGATCAGGCCGAAGGCCAGTTCGGCGGTCGCATGGCCGGGAGAGGGCGTGCCGCTCACCGTGATGCCGCGGGCGGCGGCGGCGGCAACGTCGATCGCCGCATTCTTCATGCCGCTGGTCACAATCAGCTTCAGTTTGGGCAGCGCCTCGATCACTTGTCGCGGAAAGGACGTGCGCTCGCGCATCAGGCAGACCGCATCGAAAGGCTGCAGCGTCTCGATCAGCTCTGCCTCGCACCCGATGGGCCTGGCGAAAAAAGCAACAGTCGCGCGTCCGTCGAGGCGTCGCCAATCGGCAAAGTCTTGGGCAAGCGACTGGTAGTCGTCTAGAACGGCAATCTGCACGGGACACCTCTTGCCCTTATTGTATGCTAATGTATACAATAAGGGCAAGGAGAGATTGGAACACCATGGCCTCGCACGGCGGCACCGACATCTTCCGGCTTCTGGTGGAAGCCATCGAAGCCGGAGACCTGGCGCCGGGGACGCGCCTGCGTGAGACCGAGCTGGCCGAGCGTTTCGGCGTCAGCCGTACGCCGATCCGCGAGGGCCTGAAACAGCTTGAGGCCCAGGGCCTGGCGCGCCACGAGCCCAACCGGGGCATGGTGATCCCGGTGCTCGACAACGACGAGATCAACGAGCTCTACGTGATCCGCGAGGTGCTGGAAGGAACGGCGGCGCGCCTGGCCGCCCAGCATGCGACGGAAGCGGAGATCGCCCTGCTGCAGGACATGGTGGCGGCAGACCAGGAGCGGCTGGAGGATGTCCAGGCCCTGATCGCCTCCAACCAGGGCTTCCACCGGCGCCTCACCCTGGCCTCCCACAACCGCTATCTCGTTGCCCAGATGGAGCACATGAAGCAGTACCGCCTGCTGCTGGGCGGCACCACGCTGGCCGATGCCGAGCGGCGCGCCAGGGCGGTGGCAGAACACGCCAAGCTGGTCGAGGCCATCGCCGCGCGCGACACGCAGAAGGCCGAAGAACTGGCCCGCGCCCATATCCTGAGCGCCCACCGCGCCCGGCTGGACATCCTGTGATTTCCCTTCGCCTCCGTTTCCTTCGGCCCCATTCCCTTGCGCGGCGCTGCAGCCTAACCTGATCTGCCCGGCCCGCCGAGGAGACTGCGCACTGAACACGCCGACCCACCTCTTGATCGGCGCCGCCGCCCTGGCGCGGCCGGCAGAGGACGCCGCGGCGCGCCGCCGCAATCTGGCGATCCTGGCCGGGGCGCTCGTCGCCGATGCTGCGATCTTCGTGCTCTTCGTCTGGGCGCGCCTCGTTCAGGGTGTTTCGGAAGCCAGGCTCTGGGGCGAGGTCTACTGGCAGGAACCCTGGCAGACCCTGGTGGCCGTCGGCAATTCGCTGCCGCTTTATCTGACGCTCTTGGCCGTTGGTCTTTGGGCGCGCAGCCGCATTGCCGTCGTCTTTGCCGCGGCGGCGCTGCTGCATCTCGCCTTCGACCTGCCGTTCCATCGTGACGACGCCCATCCGCACTTCTGGCCGTTCAGCGACTGGCGCTTCCGCTCGCCGGTCTCCTACTGGGATCCGGCCCACCATGGCGCGCTGGTCTCCCTGGCCGAGGCGGCCCTGGGTCTGGTGCTGATCGTCTTTCTCTGGCGGCGCTTTCAGTCGCTGCCGGTGCGCGCGGCCCTGCTGCTCGCCTTTGCCAGCTACATCGCCGTTCCGGCCTACTTCACCCTGATGCTGGGCTAGCCCTTTTGGGATGCTGGGCCAGACCGGAGAGGCTCTAGAAGCGCGGTGTGCTTTGCAGCTGCGGCAGGCTGTCGACGGTGTCGCGCCGCCACTCGATGACGTCCTGGACCGCATCCAGGGTCAGCGGTTCGCCGGTCTCTTCATTCATCAGAGAGTCTCCGACAGGCAGGCCGGAGACGCTGCGATAGACCGGGCTTGAGGCCGGGCCTGAGACGGTGTTTGCGAAGCCGGCGTGTACCGTCGCGGAAGCTGGCGCAACGATCGCCCGGTCGGCAGCGGTGAGAGGCGACACTGTTGGGGGCGGTGCGGCCGGAGGCAGCGCTGTTGGCCGCGTCGGTGTGAGGGGCGCCGCCGTGACGGGCGGCGCGAGCGCTGCGGACGGCGCAGTGGTAACGCCGGGGCTGACGTCGGGACGGGTCCCGGCCGGCATGACGACGCGCCCGAGAATCGTCGGGGTCAGGGAACTCAGCTTCGGCGTCTTGGTTTTGGATACTGGGGCCTTGAGTGCCGGCACCTGCACCGTCGGCACCGTCTTCGGCGCCTTGACTGCCGGTGTACGCGCTACCGGTGTACTCTCTGCCGGTGTACTGGCTGCCGGCGTACTGGCTGCTGGCGCTTTGACGGTCCGCGCCGCCTCTTTGGGAACCTTCAGCTTATAGACCACCAGCGGCCCGTGTTCGCCCTGCTGCACCGTGAAGACCGTGGCCAGGGCCACGGCTGCACAGGTGGTGATCGCACGTTTGGTCAGCAAAGGACTCCCCCGGTCCAGACAAACCGTCATCGCCTGTAAGGCGCGGCAGCGAACCGCGAACACCATAGGCAGTGTCGGAGTCGCTGTCTAAGATTTTTTGTGAATAACAAGTTATAAGTCTGTGTAATATATGGGGCTGGCTGCGCTGAGCCCCGGCATCTGTTCGGCCTTACGCCGCCGGTGAGGCATGGTTCTGGGTATTCAGAATGCGCTCGACCGGCAGGCTGAGCACGGCAGTGGTACCCTGGCCGGGCTTGCTTTCCAGGTGCAGGGTGCCGCCGTGCATTTCCACGAAAGACCGTGCAATGGGCAGGCCGAGGCCGGTGCCCTCGCGCGGCCCGATTTCGGTTGCCGACTGCTCGTAGGGGCGGAAGACGAGGTCGAGCATGGCGGGTTCGATCCCCCGGCCCTCGTCGCGAATGCGGATCTCCAGGATTTTTGGCAGGCGCTTGATCGAGACGCTGACGACGCCCGCTTCCGGGCTGAACTTTGCCGCGTTGGTCAGCAGATTGATGGCCACCTGCTTCAGCAGCCTGAGATCGCCGCGCAGATGCAGCCTCGGTTCTGCGCAGTCCAGGCGAAAAGCCTTGGACCGCCCGTGACCTGTGGCCCCGATCATCTGGAATCCGTCGTGGAAGAGCCTCAGCAGGTCCACGTCGCCTTCCTGCAGATTCATCTTGCCGGCCTCGATCTTGGCCAGATCCAGCAGGCCGTCGATCAGGCTCAGCAGGTGCTGGGCAGAGTGATGGATGTCGCCCACGTAGTCCTGGTAGCGGTCGTTGACCTTTCCGAAGACGCCGAGCTGAATCGTCTCGGAGAAGCCGAGAATGGCATTCAGCGGGGTACGCAGCTCATGGCTCATGTTGGCCAGGAACTCGGACTTCGTGCGGTTGGCTTCCTCGGCCTGGTCGCGCGCGACCACGGCTTCGAAAGAGATGCGCTCCAGCTCGGCGGTACGTTCGCGCACCCGTTTTTCCAGCTCGATGTTGAGATCGGCGAGCCGCGCTTCGGCCTCCACCCGCTCGGTAATGTCGGTTTCGGTCAAAACGATGATCCATTCGCCGCTCTGCGGGTCGCGGCCACGCTGGCCGTTGACCTGATGCCAGCGCGGCCCCTTGGCGGTGGGGATGCGCAGGTCCTGGTGAAACCCGTTCCCGGCAAGAACCGCCTCGCGCAGGGCCGTGGCCAGTTCTGCATCGCCCAGATGACGTGTCAGGGCCGGGCGCGCATCGTCCCTGCCAGGTTCCGCGCCGCCGGTACCGAAGGCCTCGACCGCCGCCGGGTTGCGCGACAGCATGCCGCCTTCCGGCGTGAAGATGCTGACCATCAAAGAGGTGTAGCGGGTCGCCTCGAGAAGGCGGGCGATCTCTTCGCCGCCTTTGACTTCCAGCGGGTCGGAGGACTCGATGAGGATCGCGTTGATCCCGTCCTCGATGAGGATCGGGGTCAGGGCCAGTTGCAGGGTGACGGGGTGGCTGCCGGGGTAAAGCGTCCAGGTCTCGCTTGCCACCGCGCCAGCCGGTGTGTTCTCGACGATCTGGGCAAGGCGCTGGCGCACCGTGTCGCTGTCGGAGCTGTAGTCCCGCGCCAGAAGATCGTCCAGCGAGTCGGCCTGCCAGAAGGCTATGGCACGCTTGTTGGCCCACCACATACGATGGCGCTGCACGTCGAAAACCCACAACGGGGTATGCAGAAGATCGTAAGAAGCGAGCGCGGCGTGGGTTTGAAATCTGGGTTTTTCTGATCGTCCCATGTACGCGCAAATCGGTATGTCTATCGGGTCCGCCCCCGGATGGCGCCTCTAACCCGCCATCCAAGCCAAAGAGTCTTAACGAAATCCTAACGCGCGGCGGAAAACGGCGGAAATCAGCGGTTTTCTCAAGTGAATCAATCAGCCGGGAAACCGTCCTGCAGGCCACTAAACCGTCGCGCTGGCCGGGGCCGGGCAGGCGCGCGGCGTCAAGGACCGGCGTCAAGGACCGGCGTCAAGGACCGGCGTCAAGGAATTGCCACGAAAGCGCAGCATCGGCGTCACGAATCCGGCGTAAGACTTGCCGATTGTCACCATGAGCATTCTGTCGCCCACGACCGACTTCACCTACGCCTCGCCGGAGGATGCCCCTTGGCGGCGCACGGTGATCCACACAATCGAACAGCTCACCGGCAAGCCCCGCCTCTGGCGCCTTTATGAGGATTATTGCCGCGGCCCTGCCGCCGAGAATTTTTTCTCCGAGGCGGTGCTGCGTCTCTGTCTCGATGTGGCGGTGGATGAACGCGATCTGGCGCGCATCCCGCGCGAGGGGCCTCTGGTGGTGGTGGCCAACCACCCCTTCGGCGTGGTCGACGGCATCGTGCTCGGCTACCTGATCTCGCGGGTGCGCCGCGACTTCCGCATCCTCGTGAACTCCGTGCTCTACCGCCTGCCGGAGCTGCATCCCTACATGCTGCCCATAGACTTCGCCGAAACGCGCGCGGCCTTGAAGACCAACATCCAGACCCGCCGCGCGGCGCTGGGCGATCTCGCCGCCGGCAAGGCGATCGCGATCTTTCCCGGCGGCACCGTCTCCACCGCCAAGCCGCCCGGCGGCGTTGCGGTCGATCCGGAGTGGAAGCCGTTTGTCGGCCGCCTGATCCAGGAGGGACAGGCCACCGTGGTGCCGTTCTTCTTCGAGGGGCAGAACAGCCGGCTCTTCCAATGGGCCAGCCTGATCTCCATGACCTTGCGTCTCTCGCTGCTGTTCCGCGAGGTGGTGAACAAGATCGGCAGCGACGTGCCGGTGCGCATCGGCGAGCCCATCGACTACGCCGAACTGGCCGCCTTCGAGGACCGCCGCCAGCTCACCGACTACCTGCGCGCCCTGACCTACGCCCCGCAGCGGCAGGTGTGAAGCCGGTCAATCCGGTTGCGTCTTCAGCCCGCGCAGGAAGTTGCGGATCAGCAGTTCGGCCATATCCGCGGCGGTCATGCCCTCGGGTTGGTTCAGGCGCGCGGTGACATGCAGCAGCGAGATGCCGTGCACGCCCGACCACAGCACCCGGCCCGCCGCATCGCGCAGCCGTTCCTCTCCCGCGGCGAAATAGGGGGTCAGGCAGTCGGCCACCACGGCGAAAAGCAGCGCCACCGCCTCCTCGAACAGCGGTGGCGGCTTGCTGTCCGGGGCCGGGCGGAAGTCGAAGACCGCAAGCCAGGGCTGGGGGTGTTCGGCGGCGTAGTCGACATAGGCGCGGCCCAGGGCGACGGCACGCTCCAGGGGATCGGTCTTGTCGGCGAGCGCCGTCATCGCGAAAGCGGCCAGCGCGCGCAGGGTGCCGGCGTTCACCTGGTAGACGATGGCGTCGATGTTCTCGAAGAGGTTATAGAGCGTGCCCGGCGAATAGCCGATGCGCTTGGCGATGGCGCGGGCGGAGACCTGGGCCACGCCCTCTTCGACCATGATCGCCCGCGCGGCCTCCACCGCCAGGGTCACCAGCTCTTCACGCGAATGATCGGAACGGCGTCCCACAGAGTCTCCCGCCGAGTCGGTTCGGAAGCTCCCTCGTTAGCACAGCCGATGAACGCCGTTCAAATTCGCATTCCCGCGTGTGCGGAGGATCCGCGCGCAGCAACGATGCCATGAACATAAGTGTGAGGTTGCGGCCCAGCTCGGCGGGCTTCCTTGACTTCCGCAGCCGAAACGATCATAACCGTCTCCGGAATTCGCGGCGCGCGACCGTGCCGCAGAGCGAGAAATCCAGAGCGATATCAGACACACAACAGACAGACGAACGATGAAACGGGTCCACCTCATTAATCAGACGAGCGTACAGAGCGCCAAGCCTTGGATGGCTTACGGCGATCGTGCGTTCACTCTGTTGCGCCTGAGGGAGGGCCTGCCGGAGCGGCTGTAGAAGCAGCGCCACCGGTTCAAAACACCAAGGACCCTCCCGCGGCAGAAGCCACGGGAGGGTTTTTCTTTTTGCACGGCCCACCGCTTGGCTCGCCCGGGGAGATGCGAGGACCCGCCAGGATGAAGACGAGGAGAGAAGAGATGGCGGCATATGAAGAGTTTCAGACCGGGCGCGCCCCGGTGAAGGCCTGGGTCAAGGGTGTCCCGGTGGAGGATGCGGCGCGGCGCCAGCTCGAGAACATCGCGCGCCTGCCGTTCATCCATTCCCACGTGGCGGCGATGCCCGACGTGCATCTCGGCCGCGGGGCCACCGTGGGTTCGGTGATCGCCACCAAGGGCGCCATCGTGCCGGCGGCGGTCGGCGTCGACATCGGCTGCGGCATGATGGCGATGCGGACCTCGCTCACCGCCGCTCAGCTGCCGGACTCTCTGGCGGCGCTGCGCAGCGATATCGAGCGCGCCGTGCCCCATGGCGGTGTCGGCGTCAAGGGCGGCTGGAAGGACGGCATCCCCGATGCGGTGGGCAAGCGCTTTGAGGCTTCGGGCCTCGCCGTGCGGCTCGACGTCCTCGAGGCCAAGCATGAGAAGATCGCGGGGGCGAACCACGTGGTCCACCTCGGCACGCTTGGCACCGGCAACCACTTCATTGAGGTCTGCCTCGATGAAGAGGACCGGGTCTGGGTGATGCTGCATTCCGGCAGCCGCGGCATCGGCAACCGCATCGGCAGCTACTTCATTGCCGAGGCGCGCGAAGCCCTGTTGCGGCGCGACGGGGCGGCGGCGGTGCCGGACCGCGACCTCGCCTGGTTCGAGGAGGGCGAAGCGCTCTTCGAGGACTATGTCGAGGCGGTGCATTGGGCGCAGGACTTCGCCCGCACCAACCGCGAGGTGATGATGGCGCGGATCCTCATGGTTCTGCGCAACCACTTCCCGGCCTTCCGGGTCGAGAAGGAGGCCGTGAACTGCCACCACAACTACGTGGCACGGGAGCGGCAGTTCGATGCGGATGTCTGGGTCACCCGCAAGGGTGCGGTCCGGGCCGGCAAGGACGAGCTGGGGATCATTCCCGGTTCCATGGGCGCGCGCTCCTACATCGTGCGCGGTCTCGGCAATGCCGAGTCCTTCCAATCCTGCTCCCACGGGGCAGGCCGCACCATGAGCCGGTCGGAGGCGAAGCGCCGCTTCACCCTGGCCGACCACGCCGCCGCCACCGAGGGCGTCGAGTGCCGCAAGGACCAGGGGGTCATCGACGAGACCCCCGCGGCCTACAAGGACATCGACGCCGTCATGGCCGCCCAGCGCGACCTGGTGGCAGTGGAACACACCCTGAAGCAGGTGGTCTGCGTGAAAGGGTGACACCCGGACCGGCGGCGGCGGATCGCCGGCCCGGAACGGGGCCGGTGGTTCTCACCCAGCCGCCGGCCCCGGCGACGGAAAGAGATTGGGGACAGGGCAATGCGCGAAGACATGCACAAGGTGATCGTCGAACGGCCGCGATCTGGCAGGTGGGCGAAGCGCTGCCGCAATCGCTTTGCCGGCCATGATGATCTACCAACTAAGATCGGCGCGCGACGACACGCCCGGCTTACCCACACGCACTCGAGATTCTCTTCGGATCACCTTCAACCGCTGCGCCGCTATCTCGCCAAACAGGTCGACCGTCCTTGGGCAAAGGTTTACTCGGACATCTGCGCGAACCTGCATCCAAGGCATACCGTGAAGCAGCACGTGCTGGAGCATCTCGAACAGTTCGTTGCCCATCGTTTGGGTGTCGGGCGCGACGGGGAACTGCTGGATCAGTTCGGCAACCCTCATACTTGGACGCAAGATCTCTACGTCGATCCGAACGATGGGATCCTGAAGGACTCGGCAAAGTACTGGCGCAAGCGGGGGATCGATCCCAAACCCTGGAAGCGCAAACGCGGCGTTGCGGAGGCCGACCCGGACGTGGTTCGGCTGGCCGCGGACATGGAGCTTCACCGCCTGGATGGATTTTGGTTTGCGGTGAAGTTCCGCGACGAACCGCTGCGGCCCGGAGATACCCACGTCTACGACGTGATCCGCAAGGGCATGATCCCGGCCGGGCAACGCTACGCCGCGGAGAAGCGGCAGCTCTCTGCCGGGTTCCTGAAAGAGTTTGAGCTGAAGAACGACAATCAGATCGAAGACGGCGCCAAGCCGCAGAGGCACAAGAGAAAGAGGAGGAAGACATGACCGCGCTGGCCTATGCCCCTATTGCAGCGGAGCCCCGCGCTCTCATCGCCGAGCGGCTGGATGCCATCGAGCGCGATCACGACGTGCGTCT
>NZ_JANQKD010000064.1 GCF_028281305.1 Pelagibius sp.
CCATGCCCGTCCGACGCTCAAGGCTTCTCGATTTCCGAGAGAAGGGCAGGGAAAACTGGCAATGGACCGGAGAATCAGCGAGGCCGAAGCACGGGAGTACGCCGCGATGACCTGGGCGCTCGCCGCGCGTGCCGAGGCCGCCGGCAACATCAAGCTCGCCAAGGAACTGGTGGCGAAGGCCCGCCGCGCCGACGAGCTCTGGGCGCGCAACCGAACCGGCGAAGCCGTCACCTCGCGCTGATCCACAAGAAGATTTAGCCTCGCAGGGTTCCGCCGGTCGCGCTGGCGACCTGCTGGACAATGCGCTGGGCCACGGCTTCGATCTGCTGATCGGTCAGCGTCGCGTCGCGCGGCTGCAGGGTCACCGCAATCGCCAGAGACTTCTTGCCCGGCTCGACCCCCTTGCCCTGATAGACATCGAACAGCACCACGTCGCTGACCAGCGCCTTGTCGGCGCCGCGGGCCGCCCGCAGCACCTTTTCCGCCGGCACATCCTCGTCGATCACGAAGGCGAAGTCGCGGGCGACCGGCTGAAAGGCGGAGAGCTTCAGCAGCGAGGGCTTCTGGCGGCCCGCGCGCGGCAGGGGAATGCGATCGAGGAAGACCTCGAAAGCCACCGCCGGGCCCTTCAGGTCGAGGGCCCTCAGGACCCGCGGGTGCAACTCGCCGAACTGGGCCAGCACATTGGGGCCCAGCCGCAGCACGCCGGAACGGCCCGGATGGTACCAGCCCGGGGCATCGCGGGTGACCTGAAGGTTGGCCACCGGCGCCTCGCAGGCCGTCAGCACCGCCTCGGCGTCGCCCTTGGCATCGAAGGCATCGACCGGCCGCCCCGGCGCCGCCCAGCTCCGCTGCCGGCGCTCGCCCGCCCGGATGCCCGCGGCCACCGTCGCCTGCCCGTCCGGGCTGTCGTCGTGGTACTGCGGCCCCACCTCGAAAAGCGCGAGATCGGCGTAGCCGCGGTCGGCATTGCGCGCGGCCGCACTCGCCAGGTTGGCCAGAGGGGTGGGGCGCATGACGTCGAGGTCCGCCGAGATCGGATTGTCGAGATGCAGGGCCGCCTCACCACCGCCGAAGAGCGCCGCCTCCTTGCCGGAGACGAAGGAGAAGGTCACGCCTTCCCACATTTCGCGCCAGGCCAGCGCCGTACGCGCCGCGGCAACGCGCCGCTGGCCGGTGCTGAGTGCCGCCTTGGGCAGGTAGGTCTCGCGCGGCAGGTCCACCTCCGGGATCGCATCGTAGCCGTGGATGCGCAGCACCTCTTCCACCAGGCAGGCCTCGCCCTCGATGTCGGGCCGCCAGGAGGGGACCGCGGCCTCCAGCCGCTCGCCGGATGACTCGCCGGATGTGTCGACGGCAAAGCCGAGGCGCTCCAGGATCTCCGCCTGGCGGTCGGCCGCCACCTCGACGCCGCAGAGGCTGGCGATGCGGGCGGTCCGCAGGCCGACACTGCGGTCCCAGGCCGGTACCTCGCCGGCGGTCACGACGTGGCTGGCCTCGCCGCCGCAGAGCTCCAGGATCAGGCGGGTGGCCACCTCCACGCCCGGCAGCACGAAATTCGGGTCGACCTCGCGCTCGAAGCGGTAACGGGCATCGGAATGGATGCCCAGCGCGCGGCCGGTCTCCGCCACCCGGATGGGGTCGAAGAGGGCCGCCTCCAGGAACACGTTGGTGGTCGCCTCCGTGCAGCCGGAGACCTCGCCGCCCATGATGCCGCCGATCCCCTCCGGCCCGGCATCGTCCTGGATCACCACCATGGTCTCGTCCAGGCGGTAGGTGTTGCCGTCCAGCGCCAGGATCTCACTGCCCGGCTCGGCCAGGCGCATGGTGACGTCGCCCTTCACCTTGTCGGCGTCGAAGACATGGAGCGGCCGGCTGAGGTCGTAGGTCACGTAGTTGGTGATGTCGACCAGGGCGGAGATCGGCCTGAGGCCGATGGCGCGCAGGCGGTCCTGCATCCACTTCGGGCTCGGCCCGTTCTTCACGCCGCGGAAGTAGCGTCCGGAAACGAAGGGGCAGAGATGCTGCTGGTCGTCGGGCAGGGCGCGCTGCCAGCGGATCGGGCTGTCGAAGCCGCCCGGCAGCGGCGCCGCGTCCAGCGGCTTCAGCGTGCCGATCCCGGCGGCGGCCAGGTCACGCGCGATGCCGCGCAGGCCCAGGCAGTCGCCGCGGTTGGGGGTGATGGCGATCTCGATCACCGGGTCGTCGAGGCCGGCGGCCTTGGCGAAGGGGGTGCCGAGCGGCGCCTCCTGCTCCAGCTCGATGATCCCCTCGTGCTCGTCGGAGAGGCCCATCTCCCGCTCGGAGACCAGCATGCCGTTGGACGCCTCGCCGCGGATGGTCCCGGCCTTCAGGGTGATCCCGGTGCCGGGAATGTGGCTTCCCACCGGCGCGAAGACGCCCAGCATACCGCTGCGCGCGTTGGGCGCGCCGCAGACCACCTGCACCTCGTCGCTGCCGGTATCGACGATGCAGACCCGCAGGCGGTCGGCATTGGGGTGCTGGCGCGCCTCCTTGACGCGGGCGACGGTGAAGGCGGAGAGCGCCTCGGCCGGATTGTCGACCCCCTCGACCTCCAGGCCGATCATCGACAGGGCGTCGGTAATCTCCTGCAGCGAGGCCTCGGTCTCCAGGTGGTCCTTCAGCCAGGACAGCGTGAACTTCATCGCTTCACCCTCCCCGCACCAGCGAGGGCGGCTCCAGCGGCACGAAGCCGTAATGCTTCAGCCAGCGCAGGTCGGTCTCGAAGAAGATGCGCAGGTCCGGGAAGCCGTACTTCAGCATGGCGATGCGCTCGATCCCCATGCCGAAGGCGAAGCCCTGGTAGACCTCAGGGTCGAGGCCGCAGTTGGCCAGCACCTGGGGATGCACCATGCCGCTGCCGAGGATCTCCAGCCAGTCCTTGCCGGGACCGATCTTCAGCTCGCCGCCCTCGCGGCTGCAGCCGATATCGACCTCCGCCGAGGGCTCAGTGAAGGGGAAGTAGCTGGGCCGGAAGCGCAGCGGCAGGTCGTCGACCCCGAAGTAGGCGCGGCAGAAGGCCGTCAGGGTGCCCTTCAGGTGGCCCATGTGGGTCTTCTTGTCGATCACCAGCCCCTCGACCTGATGGAACATCGGGGAGTGGGTGGCATCGTGGTCGGCGCGGAAGGTGCGCCCGGGCACGATGATGCGGATCGGCGGCTTCTCGGCCAGCATGGTGCGGATCTGAACCGGCGAGGTGTGGGTGCGCAGCACCTTGCGGGTGCCGTCCGCCGCCGGCTTCAGATAGAAGGTATCCATGTCCTGGCGCGCCGGATGCCACTCGTGGATGTTCAGGGCCGTGAAGTTGTGGAAGTCGTCCTCGATGTGGGGGCCCTCGGCCACCGAGAAGCCCATCTCGCCGAAGATCGCCACCAGCTCTTCCCAGGTCTGGCTGATCGGGTGGATGCGGCCGAGTTCGGCCGGGCGCGCCGGCAGGCTGACGTCGATCGATTCTGCCGCCAGCCGCGCCTCCAGGGCCGCCTCTTCCAGCGTGCCGCGGCGCGTCTCGATGGCCGCGTTGACCGCTTCCTTGATCTTGTTGAGGCTCTGGCCGGCTTCGCGGCGCTCGTCCGGCGAGAGGCTGCCCAGGGTCTTCAGCCGCTGGGTCAGCGCGCCCTTCTTGCCGAGCGCCTGGACGCGCAGTTTTTCGAGGGCTTCGAGATCGGCGGCCGCGGCCACCTGATCGATCAGACTGCTCTGCAGCTGCTCAAGACTGTCCATGATTACTGTCCGCCTTTGCCATCCCGCCAGCCGAACCGTCCGTTTCCTCTGAGACCGGTTCTTCGGCAAGCGACCCGGTCTTGCGCCGGGTCTGCGGGAGTGGTCCTTGGAACCGGCCGTCGCCTCAGCGTCTGAGCCGTGGCCGGTTCACGAGAGGCGTCAGGCCCGTGCGGCCTTCGCCTGGTCGACCAAGGACTTAAAGGCTTCGGGCTCACGCACCGCAAGGTCCGACAGCACCTTGCGGTCGAGCTCGATGCCCGCCTCCTTGATGCCGTTCATAAACTGCGAGTAGGTGAGGCCGTGCTGGCGGGCGCCGGCATTGATGCGCTGGATCCACAGGGCGCGGAAGTTGCGCTTCTTCACCCGGCGGTCGCGGTAGGCATACTGCAGGCCCTTTTCGACGCGCTCGATGGCGACGGTGAAGACGTTCTTGCCCCGGCTGCGATAGCCCTTGGCGCGCTTGATGACCTTCTTGTGGCGGGCGTGGGTGGTGACGCCGCGTTTCACTCTTGCCATGGCTCCGGTCTCCTTACTTCGCGTAGGGCAGGAAGTTGCGGCGCACGATCTTGGCGTCGGCGTCGCAGAGCAGGGTGGAGCCGCGGGCGTTGCGGATCATCTTCTGGGGGCGCTTGCGCATGCCGTGGCGCTTGCCCGCCTGGTTCATGCGCACCTTGCCGGTGGCGGTCAGCCGGAAGCGCTTCTTCGCCCCGGACTTATTCTTCAGCTTGGGCATTTTGCATCCTTTCTGAACGAAACGAGACAGTATGAGCGGCTGGGCATGCCCTTTCGCCGGACCGCTCTTTCTCAAGAACGCGGGGTTATAGCGGCCTCCAGGCCGGATTGCAAGCCGGGGCCAAGGGCCTGGGCGGCCCCCTCACGCCCCCGTTTAAGCCCCTGTTTTCGGGGCTTCGGCACAGGCGGCGCGGAAGCCCGCGCCGGCGATGGCGGCGGCCTCTGCCAGGGCTTCGGGCGGCAGGCCGTCGCGGGCGGAAGCGGAGAGGCCGGCCAGGGTGACGACGACGAAATCGGCCAGGCGCTCGGCCTTGCCCGGGGCGCTTTCCGGCGGGAAGTCCTGCCGAAAGCGGGCGATTATCCGGTCCCGGGCCTGCGCCCGCAGGCTTTCCGTAAAGGCGCAGACCCCCGCGTCGGCGGAATTGCGGGTGCCGTCGGTCACCAGGCAGCCCAGATGGCCGCGGTCGGCGCTGTAGGCCTCTGCGGCGCGGGCGAAGAGCCGGGCCCCGATCTCAGCCACCGGGCCCGTCTCGGACAGGGTTTCCGGGACAAAGGCCCCTTCGCGCGAGAGAAAGAGCACCACCGCCCGCTCATAGAGCCCCTGCTTGCTGCCGAAGGCGGCGTAGAGGCTGGGCGGCTTCACGCCGATGGCCCGGCTCAGCTCGGCCACCCCCACCGCATCGTAGCCGCGCGCATGGAACAGGCCGAGGGCGGTTTCCACCGCGGCCTCCGGGTCGAAGGCACGGGGCCGTCCGCGTCCCGTCTCGCTTCCTTCTGTGATTTTTTTAGCAGTCATTACATTTTTCACTTGCGAAGGCTTCGCAGAAATATATGTAACGATCACTACAGAATTTCAACAACCATCCACGCAAAGCTTTTCCAAAAGGAGCCGCACCATGTCCTCCCTCGAAAACAAGAAAGCCCTCGTCCTCGGCGGCAGCCGGGGCATCGGCGCCGCCATCGTCGAACGCCTGGCCAAGGACGGCGCCGAGACGGTCTTCACCTACGCCGGATCGGCCGAGGCCGCCGCCGCTCTGGCCGGGAAGACCGGCGCCACCGCGATCCAGAGCGATTCCGCCGATCGCGGGGCGGTCACGAAGACCGTGGCCGATCAGGGGCCGCTCGACATCCTGGTGGTCAACGCCGGCGTGCTGGTGATGGGCGACCCGCTGGAGAGCGACCCGGACGCCGTCGACCGCATGATCGACATCAACGTGCGCAGCCCCTACCACGCCGCCGTCGAGGCCGCGCGCAAGATGAACGAAGGCGGCCGTATCGTCATCCTCGGCTCGGTCAACGGCGACCGTGTGCCGTTCCCCGGCGGCGCCGCCTATTCCCTCACCAAATCCGCCGTGCAGGGGCTGGTGCGCGGTCTCGCCCGCGACTTCGGCGAGCGGTCCATCACCGTGAACGCGGTCCAGCCGGGTCCGGTCGACACCGACATGAACCCCGCCGACGGCCCGATGAAGGACGCCATGCACTCCTTCATGGCCATCAAGCGCCATGCCGAGCCCTCCGAGATCGCCGGCATGGTGGCCTATCTGGTCGGTCCCGAAGCCGGCATCGTCACCGGCGCCCTCCACACGATTGACGGGGGATTCGGCGCCTAGAACAGATCCGGGTTTGATGGAATCGCTCTAGCGATCCATCAAACCCGGTGAATCTGCTCTAACCATTTGATGTCGATCGGATTCACATGTTTTGGCGCAACCACAAAGTGGTTCCGTCAAAACATGATCCGATCTAGGGCCTATACGGCAGAGGTTTCGGCGCCCAGGTTGGGTCGTACGGGATGGCTCTCGGCGATCCTTGGTCCATCCGCCGCGGCGCAACTGCCTGCACCGACTATCGGCAGAACGGCGAAGTCACCCTCCTCGTGCGTGACTTCGCTGTCCGTGCCCCGCATGGCCGGAAGGACCTTGGCGAACAGACCCAATCCCTCGGCGGCGTAGAACCGATGCCGGGCCAGCGCGCTGCTTCAGGGCGGATGCCGTCTCTGCGGCAGACCCTTCGCCGCCGAGACGGCAATTGCCTTCAACCTTATCGACCTGCGTAAGCGACACTCTTGTCAGGAAGGAATATCTTGAACCTAGGCCTCTTTATCCTCGGTATCCTTATCAACTTCATTCAACAAATCTTCAATTTTGCCTGGGTCTCCCGAGACAAGCTTCTCGACATCACCCCAAAAATCGTCATTGGCTTTATCGGCCGATGCTGACACCGGATAGTCGCGATGGAACGTACTTTCAGGGGGATATCATCATCCGTCTGGACTGCGTTCTGGGCAGCAGGGCGTTAGTTCTGGTTTTTGGGACTATCGGTTGAAGCCGTCTCCTGATCCAACCAATCATCAGGCAGGGCCCCAAATTTTTCAAAGTCTTCGGCAGTAACCTGAGGGTCATCCGAGCCAACGGAGCCTTGTTTCGGTTTGTCGTGGCTAGCTTTGATGTGGCCGGAATCATGGTTTGGGTCGTTCTGCCGATCTATCTCTGACGGCTGCGAGGAAGGCGTGCCAACGACACTCGATTCTTGGGAGGCAGGATAAAGGAGCGGGTTATTACCCTTACCGTTACTGGGCCCATTGTCATCTTGTTCGTCTGTGGAAGAATGCGAGTATTCATGCCGACTCTTGGCTTCCTGTAGTTCCACAGGAGGAAGGTCCTGCGGGTCGTCTCGAAATTCCATATAATCGACGGTATTTGCTTTTTTACTATTGTGGTTTTTTGATCTGCCAAAAAGACTCTTAAGGCCGGAAAGAACTGATTTTTTTCCAGTTTTGTTTTTCGACTTTCCAACAGAATCATTATTGTAATTTAAAGAATTTCGCTTTTGCGTACTTTTTTTGATTTTTCGATTCTTATTGAAAATACCTTTTGTTTGTTTGGTCGACTCTTCATCTAACTTCTTCTGTTTGTTGTGCGCTACTATGACAGATTTCAGCTCCTTGATTAACGATGCATCTAATGCATTGCCATGTGTGGCAAGAGCGCCACCCAGTTTTTCTTCAAGCACACTATCTTTGTTATTGCGCCTATTGCAATGTCTATATACGAGATTGCCTATTCGCGCTTTGGTTTCTACTGATACTGTATCAGTATTTGATATACCAGAATTAATGTAAAATCCTTTTCCAATTTTTTTCTTTTTATATTGTATTTGCTCATGGTCATTATTTTCTGGTTTTGAATAATATTCTTCTGCGCTACTGAGAAATTTCTCTAGATTATTTGTATTTGTCAAATAATTACTAATTGATTTATTTGGCATTCTAAATTCCTCCTGTATTCTTTTGCGGTTAGGGCCAACCTGAATCGGCCCGGCCCGGCAGGCATCGGGGCCTTGCCGTCAGACCCTCAATGAGTGGTGATGCATTGGATCGCCCGGAGGACTGTCTGCTTCGGTCTTCAGCCCTTCGGCGACCAGCGCCCGCCAGGCGGGCAGATCGGCTTCCAGATTATCAAGCACGATGGGCAGGGTGCCGGCGCGCAACTCGGCCTCTGAGAGGTCGTAGATCAGGCTCAGCGGGCCCTCCTCATCGCGCAACGCGACGCGCGCGCCACCGGTTTCCGAGGCTTGATAGTTGTACTGCAGGAAGAACCTGTAGGTATCGAAAGCGGCCTCTTCCGGCGGGCTGCCCAGCTCACAGAAGATGAAGAGCCGCTCGGCGTCTCCGTCATAGTCGAGGATCACGTCGCAGTCCTCGTCGAAGCTGACGACCCAAACGGCCTCGGCGGAGTACTCCACGACTTCATGAAACTGCCGGGCCTCGTGAACCTCAGCCAGCAGATCCCTGACAAAGTCTATCTCGGCGGACCTATCCATTGGGGTGCTCTCCTTCGCTTGTCTCTGTTCGGCACTCGGCAGCCGGCTGCGGTTGATCACAGCACCTCTCTTGTTCTGCGTTCGATTGTAGTTCACCGGCCTATTGCAACCCTGACGATGAGATGACAATGTTCGGACGGTCTTCACAGGCGCAAGACGGCCG
>NZ_JANQKD010000111.1 GCF_028281305.1 Pelagibius sp.
GCCGGCTGATTGAGCACTGTCAGTCACAGGGCCGCGGCGTCTTTGTGGTGGCTGTCGAGAGCAATACCGAACCGTCCACGTTAGACGGCGTCGATCATCTTTGGGTCAAGCTGGGCCAGACCAAACGGGCCATGGATGCCTTCCGCAGTGCCGGCGTGGTCGAACTGGTCCTGATCGGGCCCGTCAAACGCCCATCGCTGTCCGAACTGCGGCCGGACGGCTACACCCTGAAGGCCCTGACAAAGCTCAAGTTCAACAGCCTCGGCGACGACGGCTTGCTGGGGGCTCTGGTCAAGACGCTGGAGCAGGAGGGCTTCACCGTCCGCGGCGTGGATGAGTTGATGGGAGATCTGCTTGCCGTCAAGGGGCCCTACGGCCGCCTTGTGCCGGATACGCAGGCCGAGGCCGACATTGCCCGCGGGGTAGCGGTTCTTCAGGCGATGGGGGCAGCCGATGTCGGGCAGGCGACCGTCATCCAGGACGGCATTGTTTTGGGCGTAGAAGCAATCGAGGGAACCGACGCCCTGCTGGAACGCTGCGGGCCGTTGAAGCGCAATGGCCCGGGAGGAGTCCTGGTCAAGCTCAGCAAGCCGGGGCAGGAGCGGCGGGCGGATCTCCCGACGGTTGGCGTCAAGACGGTCGAGGGCGCCGCTGCGGCAGGCCTGCGCGGCATCGCCATCGAAGCCGGCCACACGCTGGTGATCGACACCGATGCGGTTACCCGCGCCGCCGACCGCGCCGGACTCTTTCTGGTCGGGATCGACCGGCCGGCATGACTGCGTCAGAGGATGGACACGGTCCCGGCGGGAATGCAGGTCCGCTGATCTTCCTGATCGCCGGGGAGCCTTCGGGAGACGTTCTGGGCGCCCGCCTGATGACAGCGATCAAGGCCGAGCGCGGCGGAGTAGTGCGCTTTGCCGGTATCGGCGGCGAGGAAATGACGCGCGAAGGCCTGCAGAGCCTGTTTCCGATCCAGGAGTTTGCGGTCATGGGCTTCCTCGAGGTGCTGCCCCATGTTCTCCATATCGTCAAACGCATACGCCAGACCGTCGCCGCGGTCCGCGCGCAGCGCCCCGACATCGTGGTAACCATCGACTCGCCGTCGTTTACCTTGGAAGTCGCTCAGCGCCTGAAGGGTGCCGGTATGCCACTGGTCCACTACGTGGCGCCCCAGGTCTGGGCCTGGAAAGCCGGGCGCGCCAGGCGCATGGCGCGCTACCTGGACGCAGTTCTGGCCTTGCTTCCGTTCGAACCGCCGCTCTTCGAGGTTCACGGCCTGCGCGCGCGCTTTGTCGGCCATGCCGCCGTGGAGGGGGCGGCCGGCGAGAGTGAACGTCTGGCGGACCGCCCTGCGGCGCCGGGTGAGGGACCGCTGCTCGCCGTTCTCCCCGGCAGCCGCAAGGGCGAGGTGCGCAAGCTGCTGCCGGTCTTTGAGCAGACCGTTGCGGCCTTGGCTCGCAAGCACCCGGGCCTCCGGGTCGTGATGCCCACGGTCGAGACGGTGGACGCCGTGGTGCGGGAGGCAACGGCATCCTGGCCGGTTCCCGTGCAGGTGACGCGGGGCATGGAGGCTAAGCGCCGCGCCTTCGCCCTTGCGCAGGCGGCCATTGCCGCGTCGGGCACCGTCGCACTCGAACTGGCGGTGGCCGGCGTTCCGACGGTCATCGCCTACCGGCTGAGCGGGATCACCGGCTTGCTGCCGTTCCGATGGCTGGACGTGCCCTATGCGAGCCTGGTCAACATCATGGCCGACCGAATGGTGCAGCCGGAGCTTCTGCAGCGCGACTGCAGGACCGACAAGATTCTCGATGAAATCGATCGCCTGTTGAGCGATCCCGCAGCCCGCCATGCTCAGCGCGAAGCCTGCCTCGAGGTGGTGCGGGCCCTTCAGCCCGCATCGGGTGAGAGCCCAAGCCTCTGTGCGGCCCGCGAAGTGCTGGCCCTTCTGCCGCAAAAGGAAAAGGGCGCCTAGACACGAAGGTCCAAGCGCCCCTCTGATGCGTGCCGGTCCGCCTAGCGCTGGTCGAGCGGAACGTACTTGCGTTCGGTGTGGCCGTTGTAGAGCTGCCGCGGACGGCTGATCCGCTGGCTCGGATCCTCGATCATCTCCCGCCACTGCGCGACCCAGCCGACCGTGCGCGCCAGCGCGAAGAGCACCGTGAACATGGTCGTCGGGAAGCCCATGGCTTTCAGGATGATGCCGGAATAGAAGTCGACGTTGGGGAAGAGCTTCTTCTCGGCGAAGTACTCGTCCTCCAGTGCGATGCGCTCCAGCTCCATGGCAATGTCCAGAAGCGGGTCCTTGACCCCCAATTCGCCGAGAACCTCGTGGCAGGACTTCTGCATCACCTTGGCGCGCGGGTCGTAGTTTTTGTAGACCCGGTGACCGAAGCCCATCAGGCGGAAGGGATCGTCGCGGTCCTTGGCGCGCTCGATGAACTCGGGAATGCGGTCCTTGCTGCCGATCTCCTGCAGCATCTGCAGCACGGCTTCGTTGGCTCCGCCATGGGCCGGCCCCCAAAGCGAAGCGATGCCCGCGGCGATGCAGGCGAAGGGGTTCGCGTTGCTGGAGCCGGAGATGCGCACCGTGGAGGTCGACGCGTTCTGCTCGTGGTCGGCATGGAGGATGAAAATCCGGTCCATCGCGCGGGCCAGCACCGGGCTGATCTTGTATTCCTCGCAAGGAACCGAGAACACCATGTTGAGGAAGTTCTCGGCGTAGTTCAGATCGTTGCGCGGATAGACGAAGGGCTGGCCGATGGAGAACTTGTAGGCCATGGCCGCAATGGTCGGCATCTTGGCGATGAGCCGGTGGGAGGCGACCATGCGCTGGTGCGGATCGCTGATGTCCGTTGAGTCGTGATAGAACGCCGACATGGCACCGACCACGCCCACCATGATCGCCATGGGATGGGAGTCCCGCCGGAAGCCGCGGTAGAAGTAGTTCATCTGCTCATGCAGCATGGTGTGGTAGGTGATCGAGTGCTCGAAGGCGTCCTTTTCTTCGGCCTTCGGAAGCTCGCCGTGCAGCAGCAGATAGCAGACGTCCATAAAGTCGCTGTGCTCGGCCAGGTCCTCGATCATGTAACCGCGGTGCATCAGAATGCCGGCTTCGCCGTCAATGTAGGTGATGGCGGATTCACAACTTGCCGTTGAAGTAAAGCCCGGGTCATATGTGAAGCAGCCGGTCTCCGCATAGAGCCGGCGCACGTCAATGGCACGAGGCCCAACGGTTCCGCCGAGGATCGGAAGTTCCACGCTTTTGCCGGTGGAATTGTCGGTCACGGTGACGGTTTGGTTGGTACTGCTGTCGCGCGCTACATCGTTCATCTTCCCATCCCCATGACGTTCAGTAGGTGTACTCGTTTGGCCGGGAGCATAGAGAAACTGCGCCCTTCAATCAATTGCCGCGGTGCAGCAAGGGACCTAGGCCGTGCAGGCCTGATCGGCGATCCGGGCGAGGCACTCCTCGCGCCCCAGGATGTCCATAACCTCAAAGATCCCGGGTGAGGTATTCGACCCGGAAAGGGCAGCACGAAGCGGCTGTGCCGCATCGCCCAGTTTGCACCCCTCCGACTCAACGAAAGCGCGTACCGCGGATTCCAGTGCGGGTTCGCTCCATTCCTCGATCACGCTCAGAGCCGCCTGGAGACGGCCCAGCCGCTGTCGCGCTTCATCTTTGAGGATCTTCTCGGCCTTGGCATTCAGCGGAAGCGGCCGATCGATCACGTAGAACATAGCATTTTCGGCCAGTTCCACCAAATTCTTTGCCCGGGCGCGCAATCCCTCCATGCCGCGCTCAAGACGCGCGGCCGCGGCCGTCGAGAGCTTCCGCTCCATCTTCGCTTCGATGATCGGCCGCACGGCGTCGAGCAGCACCGCAGTGTCCGTCTCGCGCATGTAGACGCCATTGAGGTTGTCCAGCTTCACGAAGTCGAAGCGGGCCGGCGACTTTCCGACGCCGTCCAGATCGAACCAGCCGATGGCCTGCTCGGTGGAGATGATCTCGTCGTCGCCATGCCCCCAGCCGAGGCGCAGCAGGTAGTTGCGCAGAGCCGCCGGCAGGTAGCCCATGTCGCGGTAAGCTTCGACGCCGAGCGCGCCGTGTCGCTTGGAAAGCTTCGCGCCGTCCGCACCATGGATGAGCGGGATGTGGGCGAAGGCCGGCGGCTCCCAGCCCAGGGCGCGGTAGAGCTGCGTCTGCCGGAATGCGTTGGTCAGGTGGTCGTCACCGCGGATCACGTGCGTGACGCCCATGTCATGATCGTCGACCACGACGGAAAGCATATAGGTCGGGGTGCCGTCTGCGCGCAGCAGCACCATGTCGTCCAGCTGGTCGTTGGCAACGGTCACCGGGCCTTGGACCAGGTCCTCGATCTCGGTCTCTCCGGCTTGCGGCATTTTCAGGCGAATCACCGGGTCGACGCCGGGCGGCGCCTCCGCCGGGTCGCGGTCGCGCCAGCGGCCGTCGTAGCGCATCGGGCGGCCCTCGGCACGTGCAAGGGCGCGCATCTCCTCCAGCTCCTCCGGCGAGGCATAGCAACGGTAGGCCTTGCCGTCGGCGAGCAGCCGGCGGGCAAGCTCCGCGTGGTGTTCGGCCCGGGAGAACTGGAACACCACGTCGTCGTCCCAGTCCAACCCCAGCCAGCGCATGCCGTCCAGGATGGCGTCGATGGCCTCCTGGGTGGAGCGCTTGCGGTCTGTGTCCTCGATCCGAAGCCGGAACTTGCCGCCGTGATGCCGGGCGAACAGCCAGTTGAAGAGGGCGGTCCGGGCTCCGCCGATGTGGAGGAAGCCGGTGGGCGAAGGCGCGAAGCGCGTCACGACGGACGAAGGGGCTGCGTTCATATCTGCGGGGTTGGGTCCGAAACGATGGAAACTGTGGGCCGGGGTTTAGCACAGCGGCCCGGGCAGTCCAAACGGGCAGTTCTGCCCCGACCGAAGCCGCGGCGACTCCCTTTTTGCGTGTTCCCGGCCAGGGTCTATAATCGCAATCCGTTCACACGGCGGCAGGGCAGGGAGCAGGCAGGGGAAGCCAGTGGAGCCTATCGGCCAAGCGCGCAATGCGCCGTGGGACGCGTCCTGGAGGGATTTTGCATCCTGGCGTGGCTGGCAACGCCTTCTCGCCGCTGCTCACGCGGCTCTGCTGGCGGAGCGCGGGCGCTGGATTCTCTGGCTTCCCGTGTTCTTTGCCCTCGGCATCTCGCTCTACTTCGCTGCAGGACAGGAACCTGCGCTTTGGATCGGTCCGGGACTCAGCCTTGCGGCGCTTTCGCTCCTCTGGCGCTGCCGCGGTGCCGCTGGGGCGCGTCTCATGGTCCTGGCCCTGACGATGGTTTGCATCGGCTTTGCGACGGCCCAACTGCGCAGCGCCTGGGTCGAGGCGCCGCGGTTGGAAGGGTCCTGGGGTCCCGCCCAGCTCACCGGCGAAGTGCTTGAACTCGAGACCAGGCCAAGCGGCCGTCGCCTCCTGCTGAGGCCCCTGGCCATGGCAGGCCTCGCGGCGGAGAACCTGCCGGCGCGGATCCGCGTCACCGCCGTCACGACCGATGACGGGCTGAGTCCAGGTGACCTGGTGACCCTGCGCGCCAGGTTACGGCCGCCTTCGGCACCCACGATGCCCGGGAGCTTCGATTTCGCCCGTCAGGCCTACTTCCAGCAGTTGGGTGGGATCGGCTTCGCGCTCGGCCCGGTGCGCAGTGTCGACGCGGATCCTGCGCTCGAACCTCATCGGGCAGGAAGCCTGAGGCAGCGCTGGAGTCTGTTCTGGGCGGACGCCCGCCAACGCATCGCCGCGCGGATCCAAAGCCATCTGCCGGGCCAGTCCGGCGCGGTTGCTGCCGCCCTGGTAACGGGGCAGCGCTCGGCCCTTGCAGAGGAGACCCGCGAGAACATGCGGGCCGCGGGGCTTGCCCATCTGCTGGCGATCTCCGGGCTGCACATGGGGCTCGTGACCGGCCTGCTGTTCTTTGCGGTACGGGCGGGCCTTGCCCTGATCCCTGGACTGGCGCTGCGCAGGCCGATCAAAAAGTGGGCGGCCGTCGCCGCCGGCCTCGGGGGGCTGCTCTATCTCTGCCTTGTCGGCTTTACCATCCCGGCCCAGCGCGCGTTCATCATGGTCTCCATCGTCCTGCTGGCGGTGCTTCTGGACCGGCGCGCGATCTCGCTGCGGCTGGTCGCCTGGGCGGCCCTTGCCGTCCTGGTGGTCGCCCCCGAGAGCCTGGTCTCCGCAAGTTTCCAGATGTCGTTTGCTGCCGTCGTCGCCCTCGTCAGCGTCTACGAGGGCTGGGAGCGGTCTCCCGCTTCGCTGGAGATGCGCCGGCGCCTGGCGGGCCGGCTGGCCCTCTATGTGCTGGGGATCGCGCTGACCTCTCTGGTGGCGATCCTCGCGACCAGTGCCTTTGCCGCCTTTCATTTCCAGCGGCTGGCCGCCTTCGGCCTGCTGGCCAACCTCGTCGCCGTCCCTTTGACGGCCTTTGTCATAATGCCCGCGGCCGTGATCGGCATGCTTCTGATGCCTTTCGGGCTTGAGGCGCTGGGGTTCGTCCCCATGGGCTGGGGTATCGAGGCGCTGCTGTTCATCGCAGCCTGGGTTGCCGGACTCCCGGCGGCCCTGGCGCCGGTACCCCCGATGCCGCTGTGGGGACTCGTCTGCGTGACCCTGGGCGGGCTCTGGCTCTGCCTCTGGCGTGGGTCATGGCGGGTCTGGGGCCTGCCGCTGGCGATCGCCGGCGCGCTGTCGCCGGCGCTTTTCCAGCCGCCGGACCTGCTGGTCAGCGGCGACGGCCGGCTGGCCGCCCTGCGCGACGGCGAGCGCCGCCTTTGGGTGGCCGACCGCCGTGGCAACCGCTTCGTGATGGACTCCTGGCAGCGCGGCAGCTACGCCCGGGAAGTTATCCGCTGGCCCGGGGCAGGGCAGGCGGCGGAGGGGGCGCTCCACTGCGATCCGCTGGGCTGCCTCTATCGCAGAGAAGGGACGCTGCTGGCCATCTCCTGGGATCCGCGCGGCCTTGGCGCGGACTGTGCGGTGGCCGATGTCGTGGTCAGCCTGGAGCCTCTCAGACGCCAGGCCTGCGGCGGCCCGCAGGTGGTCATCGACCGCTTTGACCTCTGGCGGGAGGGCGCCCAGGCCTTTTGGCTGGACGGCGGTAACCTGCGCCGGACCACCGTGCTGGAGACGCAGGGCCTGCGGCCTTGGTCGGCCCTCAAAGACCGTCAGCGCTCAGAAAGGTAGACGTCAGTAGCGGCGCAGCAGGCCGACGAGGCGCCCCTGGATGGTGACCCGCTCCGGCGGGAAGATGCGGGTCTCGTAAGCCTGGTTGGCCGGCTCGAGGGCGATGGCGCCGCCCTTGCGGCGCAGGCGCTTCAGGGTCGCCTCTTCCTTGTCGATCAAAGCCACCACGATGGCCCCGTTGTCGGCGGAATCGCAGCGCTCGATCAAAACCGTGTCGCCGTCCAGAATGCCGGCATCCACCATGGAGTCACCATCGACCTCCAGGGCGTAGTGTTCGCCGGTGCCGATCATCGCCGAGGGCACGTCGACATGGGTGGAGTAGTCCCGCAGGGCCTCGATGGGCGTACCCGCGGCGATACGGCCGTAGAGCGGCAGCTGCAGGGCTTCGCTGTCGTTGGCGGGTTGGGCGCCGGGCAGGGAGCCGGAGAAGTCCCCCTGGATCACCCGCGGCGCAAAGCCCGGTTTCGGGTTTCCGATGACCGGTCCGGCATGATCCATACCCGTCTGGTCGAGCGCAGGCTGGCTGCTCGCCACCTGCGGCGCGGTGCCCAGATCCTCCGGCAGGCGCGTCACTTCGACCGCCCGGGCCCGATGCGGCAGGCGCTTGATGAAGCCGCGCTCCTCCAGGCCGGTGATCAGGCGATGGATGCCCGACTTCGACTTCAGCGCCAGCGCATCCTTCATCTCGTCGAAGGAGGGCGAGACGCCATGGCGCTGGAGATGCCCGTGGATGAACAGAAGTAGCTCGTGCTGCTTTTTCGTTAGCATTTGCTGCAAGACCCTCAGGGTGTCGTCTGCGGCACCGGTCACGACACAAGATATGGAACAAAACAAAAACCTCAGCACATGTTCTAGTTTGGTTCCTTTTTGTGGTCAAGAAATTTGTCGCGAGAACTACCTATGAGGTAGCGCACGATATCTATGGTTGCAAAAAGATAGCAAGTGCGGTCCCGGCCGGTCGTGCCCGGCGTGCAGCGATCTAACGCCCTAAAGCCCCTCCGCCAGACTGCGGAGTTCCAGCACCGGGACGAGGCTACCCTGCGCCGCCTCGGCAGCTTGCGGCGGCCGCAGGATCAGCCCGTCAGCTGCCGCCAGCATCGCCAGCATCGACGAATCCTGGGTGACGTAGGGGGTGGCGACCTTGCGGCCTTCGCCGTCAGTGGAGATCGTGGCCCTCAGGTAGTCCTGCCTGCGGTCGTTGGCCCGGAGATCCGCGCCCAGAACCATGGGTTCCACCGGATGTGCAGGCTCACGCCGCCCCTGCAGGCGGTGCAGCGCCGGGCGCGCGAAGAGGGTGGCGCAGACCAGGGCCGAGACGGGATTGCCGGGCAGGCCCAGCATCGGGGTTTCACCCAGCCGGCCGAACATCAAGGGCTTGCCCGGCCGCATGGCAATGCGCCAGAAATCGAGCTCCAGCCCTTCCTTCTGAAGCGCGGTCTGCACGAGATCGTGCTCACCGACCGAAGCGCCGCCGGCAGTGAGCAGCAGGTCCGCACCCTTGGCGCCCGCGGCCAAAGCGCCGAGTTGGTCGCTGCGGTCCGGCGCGATTCCCAGTTGGATCGGTTCGCCCCCGCAGGCCCGAACAAAAGCCGAGAGTGCGATGCCATTGGAGCTGACGATCTGTCCCGGCTTCAGGGGTTCCCCGGGCATCACCACTTCGTCGCCGGTGGAAAGGATGGCAACGCGGGGCCGTCGGCGGACCGGCACCCAGGGATGGTTCATCGCCGCGATCAGCCCGACGTCGCGGGCGGTGAGGGCCCGGCCGGCGCGCGGTCCCGGGTCGCCTTCTTTGAAATCCAGGCCGGCAGGCCGCACGTAGTGTCCCTCTGCGCAGCTTTCCTTCACCGTTACGGTGTCGCCGGACGCTTCGGTATCCTCCTGAATGACGATGGCATCGGCCCCGTCGGGCAGCAGCGCCCCGGTGAAGATGCGCACCGCCTCGCCGGGCCCGACCCGGCCGCCGAAAGGGTTCCCCGCCGGGGCGGCCCCGATCACCGTGAGATCGGCCGGCACCCGTGCCACATCGGCGGCCTGCACGGCATAGCCGTCCATTGCCGAAACGGCCTTGGGCGGCTGCGTCAGGCGCGCGTGGATATCTTCCGCCAGCACCCGGCCATAGGCCTCATTCACGCTGACGGTTTCCGCCGGTAGCGGCTGGAAGTGGTCGAGAATGCGGCCCAAGGCTTCTTCGACGGAGATCATCAAGAAGCCTCGTAGAGTCCTGATTTGCCGCCTTCTTTGCGAACCAAGCGAACGTCGGTGATACGCATGCCGCGGTCCACCGCCTTGCACATGTCGTAGACCGTGAGCGCAGCCACGCTGACCGCCGTCAGCGCCTCCATCTCCACCCCCGTCCGGCCCTTGAGCTTGCAGCGCGCGGTGATGTCGACGGCCGAGCGGGCCTCGTCCAAAGTGAGGTCGAGAGTGACCGAGGTCAGGGCCAGAGGGTGGCAGAGCGGGATCAGATCCGGTGTCCTCTTGGCCCCCATGATCCCGGCCAGGCGCGCTACGGAAAGCACGTCGCCCTTTTCCACGGCGCCGTCGCGGATCCGCGCCAGGGTCTCCGGCTGCATCACGATCGAACCCTTGGCAACGGCAACGCGTTCCGTCACGTCCTTGTCGGAGACATCGACCATCACGGCCTTGCCGTCTGCGTCGAAGTGGGTGAAGCCGCCCATCGTCCGCAGCCTAGGCGCCGGGCTCGAGAGGGGCCTCCGCGAGGGCGGCGGTGGCAGCGGTCACGTCGTCCTGACGCATCAGGGATTCGCCGATCAGAAAGGCCCGGGCGCCGGCCTTGGCCATGCGCTGCAGGTCCGCGGGCGCATAAAGGCCGCTTTCGGCGACCAGCAGACGATCTGGCGGCAGGCTCGGAGCCAGGGCCTCTGTCGTAGCAAGATCGACCGTCAGGGTCTTCAGGTTGCGGTTGTTGATGCCCAGCAGCGGCGAGCGTAGCTTGAGCGCGCGCTCCAGTTCCGCGCCGTCGTGAACCTCGATCAGAACGTCCATCCCCAGGTCCAGCGCGGCGGCTTCCAGTTCGGCGGCCTGATCGTCGCCGAGGGCGGCCATGATGAGCAGGATGCAGTCGGCACCCAGAGCGCGGGACTCGACGATCTGGTAGGGGTCCAGCATGAAATCCTTGCGCAGGCAGGGCAGGGCGACCGCCGCCCGCGCCGCCTGAAGGAAGGCGTCCGATCCCTGGAAGTAGGGTGCGTCGGTCAGGATGGAGAGGCAGGCGGCGCCACCGGCGCGATAGGCCTCGGCGAGGCGGGGCGGGTCAAAGTCTGCGCGGATCAAGCCCTTGCTCGGCGAGGCTTTCTTGATCTCGCAGATAAGGGCGAAGCGGCCCTCTGACGCCTTGCGTTCCAGGGCCTGGCGAAAGCCGCGCGGCGCTTCGGCGGCCCGCGCGCGGCTTTCCAGCTCCGCGAGGCTTACAGCCCGCTTTGCGGACGCGATGTGCTCCCGTTTGTCGGCGCAGATGCGTTGCAGAACGTCGCCGCCCGCCGCCGTCGCAGCCACGGTCATGGCGATACCTCCTCGTTGGTCACCCGCACTAGGCCCTCCAGCACCTTCATGGCCGCACCTTCGTCGATCGCCTCGGCGGCCATGGCAGCGCCTTCCTTCAGGTCGCCGGCGCGTCCGGCCACGATCAGCGCTGCGGCGCTGCCCAGCACCACAATATCGCGATAGGCGCCGGGCTCACCCAAAAGCAGCCCGCGCAGCTTGGCGGCGTTGTAATCGCGGTCGCCGCCGACGATCTGGTCCAGGGTCGCGGTGGGCAGGCCGGCGTCGGCCGGGCTGATTTCAAAGGTGGAGACTTTGCCGTCCTTGAGCTCGGCAACCTGGGTCGGTCCGAGGGTCGAGACCTCGTCCAGGCCGCCAGCGCCGTGGACCACCCAGGCACGCTCGTGGCCCAGGTCGCGCAGCACTTCTGCCAGAGGAACGATCCACTCCGGCGCAAAGACGCCGATCAATTGGCGGCGGACCTTGGCCGGGTTTGAGAGTGGCCCCAGAAGATTGAACAGGGTGCGCGTGCCCAGTTCTGCGCGGCTCGGGCCGACGTGGCGCATGGCGCTGTGGTGACGCTGGGCCATAAGAAAGCAGGTCCCCACCTCCGCAAGGGCCCGCTCCACAAGACGGAAGTCGGCTTCGATGTTGACCCCGAGCGCTTCCAGGACATCGCTGGCGCCGCTCTTGGAGGAGGCGGCGCGGTTGCCGTGCTTGGCGACCGGCACACCGCAGGCCGCGACGACGAACTGGCTGGCAGTCGAGATGTTGTAGGTGCCGCTGCCGTCGCCGCCGGTACCGCAGATGTCGATGGCACCCTCAGGGCGCTCGATGGTGGTCATCTTCGACCGCATCACGGTGGCGGCCCCGGTGATCTCCTCCACCGTCTCGCCGCGCACCCGAAGCGCCATCAGGAAGCCGCCCATCTGCGCCGGGGTGGCGTCGCCGGACATCATGATATCGAAGGCGGCCTCCGCCTCGCTGCGGCTCAGGCTCTGGCCGGCCGCTGCCTTGGCGATGAGATCCTTGAAGATCTGGGGACTGCCGCTCATGCCGGGATCCTGTAACGCATCGGAAAGGGCCGCGGGCCGCCGTCAGGCAGCGACGGCCTGGTCGGCAAGGCCCAGGAAGTTGCGCAGCAGCGCATGGCCCTGCTCCGAAGCGATGCTCTCGGGATGAAACTGAACGCCGTGAAGCGGCAGTTCGCGGTGCTGCAGCCCCATGATGACTCCGTCTTCCGTCTCCGCCGTGACCTCCAGCGTGTCGTGCGGGAAGCTCCCCGGATCTAGGGTCAGCGAATGGTAGCGTGTGCCGGTCAGTGGCGAGGGAAGGCCCGCGAAGACGCCCTGGCCCTTGTGCGTGATGGCGCTCAGCTTGCCGTGCATCGGCTCCGGTGCGCGCACCACCGCGGCGCCAAAGACCTGTCCGATAGCCTGGTGGCCGAGGCAGACACCGAGGACCGGCAGCGTGCCGGCGGCTGCCTTGACCAGATCCAGGCAGATGCCCGCGCGGTCGGGGTCGCAGGGACCCGGGGACAGAATGATCCCCTGAGGCTGAAGGGCGAGGGCTTCGGCGACGCTGACCTTGTCATTGCGCCGCACCTCGATCGTCGCACCCAGCTCTCCCAGGAAATGGTAGAGGTTGTAGGTGAAGCTGTCGTAGTTATCGATTAGCAAAAACATTTCAGATGCTTGCGCCGCTTCCCTGAGTGATCGCCTTGCTCTTTGGCTCTTCTTATAGCAGGTCGCCCAAGCCATCGGAAAGCGGTCAGATGCCTTCATTGCAGCTTCCAGCAGCTGGAAGGATTGCCTAGGATGGGCGGAGACAGATCGGTAAGGAATTCGGCCGTCAGGAGGCTCCCATGAACATCGGTGCTGCCGCCCGCCAGTCGGGGGTTCCGGCGAAGACTATCCGCTACTACGAGTCGGTCGGGCTGATCACGGCCGCGGAGCGGACGGCGGCCGGCTACCGTGTCTACAGCCAGAGCGACGTCGAGACCCTGCGTTTCGTCCAGCGGGCCCGCAGCCTTGGGTTTTCGGTGGAGGACGTGGGCAGCCTGCTCGCGCTCTGGCAGGACCGGGCGCGGAGCAGCGCCGAAGTGAAGGCTCTGGCCCGGCGCCGGGTCACCGACATCGACCGCAAGATCGCGGAGCTGACTGAGATGCGGGCCACCCTCAACGATCTCATGCGCCGCTGCCATGGTGATCAGCGGCCGGACTGCCCGATCCTTAATGGCCTGGCAGGGACCCGGGAGACTTCGGACTAGCCAGGCCCGGCCCACCTTGGCCAGAGCGCCGTCACCCTCGGGCTTCGTTAGCCCAGAGCTGGGTTAAACCAGAGCTTCGTTAACCATGCCGTGTTAGGGTCCGCCGGCCATGGTCCGAAACGATTCGAAACCGCCCCAAGCCCGCCGGAGCGACGCCGCCTGGAACATCGCCGCCGTGGCGGGTCTGCTCTGCATTGGCATCGTGGTCGGCGGGGTCGCGGGCGTGGTCCTCGACCGCAGCGGCCTCCTCGGCAGCCATGGACCCGACAGCGGTACTCCGTCGCTCACCGACCAAGCGGCGGACGCCACACCGGCGCAAGAGCGGGGAGAGGCCCGTTTGGCGCCCGTGCCAGCGGACGGCAGGCCGCCCGCCGCCTGGGAAGACGCCGTCGACCGGGAGGCGCTGGAGGCGGCCTTCCAGCGTGCCGCCGAGGAAGAGCCGGCAGCACGCGCGGAAGAACAAGCGGATGTCGATGAGAGGGCGGCGCTGCCGCCGGCTTTCAGCAGCGACCGAAGCCTTACCGAACCAGCAGCATGGCAGCTTCACGCCGTGGCGACCGCTCCCGACGCCGGTCGGCCGATGGTGGCCATCGTCCTCGACGACATCGGTGTGAACCGGCGCAATGCGCGGCGGGCCATTGCGCTCCCGGGGCCGCTGACGCTTGCCTTCATGACCTATGCGGAGGGCCTGCCGGACATGACTGCCGCGGCAAGGGCGGCGGGGCACGAGCTGATGCTCCATGTGCCCATGCAGCCGCGCAATCCCGACATTGATCCCGGCCCCAACGTCCTGGCCGAAGGCTTGCCGGCGGCGGAGCTGGCGCAGCGCCTGGCCTGGGGCCTCGATCGCTTCGAGGGCTACGTCGGGATCAACAATCACATGGGCAGCCGCTTTACCGCCTCGCCCGAAGGCATGGCCATGGTAATGGCTGAATTGAAGGCGCGGGGACTTCTGTTTCTCGACTCCCTGACGGCCAAGGAGTCCGTGGCCGGCAGCCTGGCGCGGCGTGCCGGCGTGCCGTTCGCGGAGCGGGACGTCTTTCTGGACAACGAGCCCAAGAACCGCCTGGCAATCGAGCGGCAGCTTGCGCTGCTCGAGCAGGTCGCACGGGACCGTGGCTATGCTGTCGGCATCGGGCATCCCCATCCGGCGACGGTTGAGGCGCTCGCGGCCTGGATCCCGGAGATGCGGGCCAGGGGCTTTGTCCTGGTTCCGATCTCTGCGGTGGTACGGCATCGGCTGGCGGTGGCCGGGCGCCGCAGCGGCGACGGCTGACGCCGCCCGCGCGCAGCTGCCGCAGCCTAGTTGTAGCGGGAGTGGATTTCCGCCTGGGTGCCGTCTTCGATCATGGCGGTGAGGGCGGCTTGCATGCGTGCCACGATGTCATCGGGGGTCTGCGGCGAACAGGCGATGGAGAAGACCTGCTCGTAGAGCACGGCCACGTCCTCCACCGGAGCGCCGTTACGCTGCAGCTGGTGGAAGTAGGATTCCGAGACCGCCATAAGGTCCACCCGGCCGTTCAAGAGCTTGCGCAGGGTGAGATCCAGATCGCGCGCCAGATCGATGTCGTTGAATCCGGCGTTGCGCAGCAGCTCAACGGTGTAGTCGCCGGTCTGCGTGCCGGTGCGATAGCCGGTCGCGCTCTCGACGTCCTGGGGGTTGATGCCTGACCCGGCGGCGCGGATCAGCAGCGTGCGCTCGAGCAGCAGGGGCTCCACCCATTTGAAGCGCTGATCGCGGTCCACGGTGTGGGCGGTCGTGAAGACGCAGGTCATCGGCTGGCTGCCGGCCAGGCCGATGGCCCGCGACCAGGGCAACAGCGTCATCTCGTAGGCGATGCCTGTTCTGCGCATGATCTCCCGGACCTGATCGGCGCCAAGCCCGGCGATCTCGCCGTCCTGCTCAAAGTTGAAGGGAGCGTACTGCTCGGTCGTCAGCTGAAGAACTTCGCTGGCCTTGGCCTGGCCACCGGCAAGCAGACCCGGGCCGAGAACAAAGGCTGAGAGCATAGCAACCGCGGCAAAGGCCTTGGACATCCGCATCATGACGTCTCTCCAGGTAAGCGTCTCTTGCTCCGGCCGGCGCGCGCTTCTGACCCCTCTACTGAGTTGAGTAAAGGCAAGTACACACCGTTGGCGTGATTAGAAACTACGGGATACGCGTAAATGGTTACTTAAGAGAAGACGGATACCGTTGCCCATGGGGCGCGGTGGTAAAGAAAAGATGTAGACAAAACCGCAGTGCCATAAGGGGAAAGTCTGAGGCCGTCGTCGAGAGCATGCAGCTCAAGCGTCTGAAACTTCCGGGCAATTCGATCCGGAACCGGATCGTGGTAACGGTGCTGGCGACAGTGGTGCTGGTGTCGATGCTGGGCACGGCATTGTCGGGCCGCGACCAGGCAACGCGACAGCTCAACGACCTGAAAGCGGAATCCCAGGTCCTTACCAGCGTCTTCGGCGACACCCTCTCGGACCCCTTGTGGGACTACGACTACGAAATGGTTCAGCAGCGGCTGGATCGTCTGGCGGCCACCGGTGCCATCACCGGAGCCCGCGTCTTCGACAATCAGGGTGAGAAGCTGGCCGAGGTGCTGGTCGACACCTTCGATCCGCAGGTCGCCGGCGACTATCTGGTCTTCGATCGCACTATCACGGCTGAGGGCGGCGAACGGGTCGGAACGCTTTTTCTTTGGGTTTCGACCGCCGGCGTCTCTTCGACTGTCTGGAGCGTGGTGCGCAACGATGCGACCACGGCGGCCACCCTGGCGGTGATCACAGCCGTTGTGGTCTTTCTTGGGATAAACCTGATCTCAGGTCCGCTATCTCGGGTCACGGCAGCGATGATCCGGATCGGCGAGGGGGCCTTCGACACGCCGGTTCCGGAGCGCGGCCGCGATGATGAGGTCAGCCGGATGGCCGAGGCGCTGGAGCGGCTGCGGCAAAAGGGCTTGCGCGTCGAACAGGTGGAGCGGGAACTGCGCCGCGCCAACGCCAATCTGGAACAGCGCGTCACCGAGCGGACGGCGGAGCTGGAGCGAGCGCGCCAGCAGGCGGTCGAAGCGAACCGGGCCAAGACTGAGTTTCTGGCCAACATGAGCCACGACCTGCGCACCCCGCTGAACGCCATCCTGGGCTTCAGCGAGATGATGCGCGCGCATGCCTTCGGCCCCCTGGGCGACCCGCGCTATGACGAGTACATCGAAGACATCCACCACAGCGGATCGCTGCTGATCAGCCTCATCAACGACCTGCTCGATATCTCGAAGGTGGAGGCGGGCAAGTACGAGCTGGTGGAGGAACCGGTCGACATGCGCGCCCTCATCGAAAGCTGCATCCGCCAGGTCGCCGCCGGCGCCGAGGCTGCCGGCCACCGGCTGAAAGCCGAGGTCGACGGGAAAGTACCCGTTCTCAGAGGTGACGAGAGGGTGCTGACGCAAATCCTCAACAACCTGCTCTCGAATGCGGTCAAATTCACGCCCGAAGGCGGCCTCATCCAGGTGAGGTCCTGGTGCGATGACAGCGACCGCGTCTTTCTCAGTGTCTCGGACAATGGGATCGGCATGACCAGCGAGGGCGTCAAGAAAGCCCTCAAGCCCTTCGAGCAGGCCCATAACCCACGCGCCCGGGAGCACAAGGGTACGGGCCTCGGCCTGCATCTCTGCGACAATTTCATGAAGCTGTTCGGCGGCGCCATGACGATCGAGAGCGCCCTTGGCGAGGGCACGACGGTGACGGTGAGCTTTCCGCCGGAACGTGCACTCCGCCAGAGGCGTCTGGCCTAGCCTGCTTCCAACGCCCGGCGCATGATCCAAAAGCCGGGCCTCACGCCTTCGTGGATCTCCGCCCCCAGCGCCTTGTAGAACGCCGGGATTTCGGTCCCCAGGTAAAGCTCCCGGCACCCGATGCGGGCCGCCTCGCCGAAGAGGCGTTGCACCAGCGCTGTGCCGATGCCCTGACCGCGGAGCTCCGGGGCGACGTAAAGCGCAGCCAGCCAGGGCGTGAGCTGCGGGCGGCTGTCGTCGTCGCAGACGATCAGATTGACCGTCCCTACCGGTCGGCCTTCGGTGGTCGCGAGGAGGGACAGGGGTATGCGGTCCGGGTCCCTGGCGTCAGCCAGCAGGGCTTCGAAGTGAGCAGGCGAATAGCCGGGCCGCCCAGCCCAGAAAGCCTCGTAGATCCAATCTGCAATCCGGGCACGATGGATTGGCAGCTCGAAGAGGTGGCAGATGGCCGGCGTACTCATGTCCTCGGCTGGTCGGTCCTGCCCAATGCGGCAAACCGCGCCGGGGTCAATCCATAGGCGGACTTGAACCAGCGGACAAGATGGGCCTGATCGGCAAAGCCGGCTTCAGCCGCCGCTGCGGCTGCCGGTACGCCGTCGTGGAGGCGGCGGCGTGCGAAGGCCAGCCGGCGCATGACCTGATAGCGGTGAGGGCTGGTGCCGGTGAACGCCCGGAACTGTCTGGCGAGCACGAAGCGGCTCAGCCCGGTGGCTCGCTCCAGCTCGTCGGAGCGAATGGTGCGGGGGAACTCGGCGTCCAGCAACTCGCGGGCGCGCTTCAGCGCTGAATGATCAAGACGCCGCGGTTGAAGGCGGTCGGCCGGACGGCCATCGAGCGCCATCAGTCCGGCGGCAAATGAAAGCATCAGGCCGTCCAGTGCCAGCGGAGCCGTATGTTCCTGAAAGGCTTCCCGCAAGGCCGCCGCGAGGGGCGACGACTGCGTCACCGCTTGCCGAACAAAGGGCAAGGGGCCGGGCCTTCCGGTGAGCGCCTCAGCCGCTTCGGCTATCTCCACCGGGTTCAGATAGGCCCCCCGATAGGCGAAGCCGGCTTCGGTGCCGGCCCGCCCATCGTGGGCTTCGTCGGGGTGGAGAACGACGATCTTCCCACCAAGGCTGCGTTCCTCGACGCCCCGATAGGAAAAGGCCTGCACGCCCAGCAGGGTCCGGCAGACCATGTAGGTATCGTGGCGGTGCCGGGCATAGGCCATCCCGGTGAACCGCGCCTCAACCAGCTCAAGACCCGGGGCTGCTGCGACGACCTTCAGACGGTCGCTGCACGGACGTTCAAGACCCCGACCGGCCGATCTGATTGGCTCGTCAGTCATACCGTCAGTCTAATCGTTCTTGCTGCGTCTTTGGATGGCCGCGTCATGCAAACCGAACAGGCCCTTGCAGCCTTTGTGTTCTCTCTCGTTGCTGCCGGCACACCCGGTCCCAGCAACGTCCTCCTGACGGCCGCGGGCGCCAACCTGGGGATAGTGCGTGGTCTGCGAACGGTGTTCGGCGTCGGCCTCAGCATGGGCTTGATGCTCTTCCTGGTCGCCTTCGGGCTTGGCGGATTTCTGCTCGACAGTCCGAGAGCCCTTGAGATGCTCCGTTGGGGTGGCACAGCATTCCTGCTCTGGCTGGCCTTCAAGATCGCCACAGCCGGCCCGCAGTCCGGGGAGCAACCGCTCCGCGCCTTCGGATTCTGGCCCGCCGCGGCCCTTCAATGGGTGAACCCGAAGTCCTGGCTTGTGTCGGCCAGTGCGGCGGCGACCTTTTTGGACCCTGTTGCTTCAAACGCGGGGCTGGCTGCGCTTACCCTGACGCTCGTCTTCCTGACGGCGGCGCTCCCGTGCTGTCTGGCCTGGCTCAGCTTTGGGGCGGTGATGCAGCAGGTCCTGAAGAAAGGCCGGCAAAGACGCGCGTTCAATATGGCCATGGGCGGGCTGCTGGCCGCCTCTGTGATCTGGATGATCCGCTGATGGACCGCGTGGGATGCTCGGTCGCATGGCGATCAAAATGAAAGGGGCCGCATCGCTGCGGCCCCCCATGAGCTGGTGAGTCTTAGGGCCCCGAAACGGGGTCCCGCTCCGAAGGTGTCATGCGTCGAACGAAGGCTGCTCCGTCAAACCCATTGAACATCCAAGGCCTTCAGACTTCACCGAAATCTCATGAGACATTGGATCACCTCCTTTCAGCTGTTGAAACAGGACTGCGACTATCGCCCTGATTCGCGGCAGGCGGCAAGAAAAATCCACCGAACGTTACAATTATATAAATACAATCAATAGGCTAGGCGGCCTGCCAGGTCGTCGAAGGGGATGCAAACGGCTGTGACATAGGCCGGCCGCGCCTGCAGCCGCTCGTACCAGGCGGCCAGATTCGGCAGCTTCGGGCGTTCGATCGGCATGTGGTACCAGCGGTAGAGGGTCATGCCGGCGCCGACGTCGGCCAGGCTGAAGTCCGCACCGGCAAGCCAGGGGCGCCCGGCAAGCTCGCGGTCCAGAAGCGCAAGCCGCTCGGCGGTACGAGTGCGGCGGGCCTCGATCCCCACCGGGTCCTGATCCTCCTCGGGCGTGCGCACGCGCATCCAGAAGAGGTCGATCCAGTCCCGGTAGAGCGTGGCGTTGGCCCAGGCCAGCCACTGATCGACAGCGGCCCGCTGCGCCGGGTCCGCCGACCAGAGGCCGCCGTTGCCATGGCGGGCGGCGAGGTAGCGGATGATGGCATCGCTCTCCCAGACCACCGTCTTGCCGTCGCGCAGGGTCGGCACCTTGCCGTGCGGGTTCATGGCCCGGTAGGCCGGATCGTCGAGGCCGCCGAATTCACCGCCGGCATCGATCCGCCGATAAGGAAGACCCAACTCCTCGAGCACCCAGACCGCCTTCTGCACGTTGCAGGAGGAGATCCTTCCCCAGAGCGTCAGATCGGCCATCACAGACCCTTTCGCAGCAGGCCGGCTATGGCGCGCTAGTTCCCCCGCCGCGCCGCGAAACGCACGGCTTCCTCGGCCGAGCGCAGCAGGGCACGGGCCTTGTTCCAGCTCTCCTGGTACTCCGCTTCCGGCACGCTGTCGGCGACGATGCCGCCGCCGGCCTGGATGTGCATCACCTCGTCCTTCACGACGGCGGTCCTCAGCGCGATGCAGGTGTCCATGGACCCGCCGGCGCCGAAGTAGCCGACGCAGCCGCCGTAGACGCCGCGGCGCTCCGGCTCCAGTTCGTCGATGATCTCCATGGCCCGGACCTTGGGCGCGCCGGAGACGGTGCCGGCCGGAAATCCGGCGATCAGGGCGTCCATGGCGTCCTTGCCCTCGGCGATGCGGCCTTCGACGTTGGAGACGATGTGCATGACGTGGCTGTAGAGCTCGATCACCATCTTCTCGGTGACCTTCACGCTGCCGATTTCGGCAACACGGCCAACGTCGTTGCGCCCGAGATCCAGCAGCATCAGGTGCTCGGCCAGCTCCTTGGGGTCGGCCAGCAGCTCCTCGGACAGCGCGCGGTCCTCCTCGGCGTTGGCGCCGCGCGGCCGGGTGCCGGCGATGGGCCGGATGGTCACGCTGTCGTCGCGAAGGCGAACCAGGATCTCGGGGCTCGAGGCGACGATGGCAAAGCCACCGAAGTCGATGAAGACCAGGAAGGGCGAGGGATTGAGCCGCCGCAGCGCGCGATAGAGCGCGAAGGGCGGCAGCTTGAAGGGCAGGGAGAACCGCTGGGACAGCACCGCCTGGAAGATGTCGCCGGCCAGGATGTACTCCTTGGCTTTGGCGACCATGGCGTGGAAAGCCTCGCGGGTCATGTTGGACGCGGGCTCCGGCAGGCTGTCCAGCTCGGCGATGACGTCGCGGCGCTGGGGCAGGGCCCGCTCGAAGTCCTGCGCCACGTCGGCGAGGCGCTCGCAGGCCTGGGCATAGGCCGCCCGGGCCGAAACATCGCCGCGCGGCCAAACCGGAGTGAAGAGGGTCACCTGGTCCTCCACGCGGTCGAAGACGGCGATGACCGTGGGGCGGATGAACATGCCGTCAGGCAGATCCAGGGGCTGCGGGTTGTCGTCCGGCAGCTCTTCCATCAGCCGTACGGTATCGTAGCCCATGTAACCGAACAGGCCGGAAGCCATCGGCGGCAACCCTTCCGGCAGGTCGATACGGCTTTCGTCGATGAGGGCGCGCAGGCTCTCCAGCACCGGCGCGTCGAGCGGCACGAAGCCGTCCGGGTCAAAACGCGCCTGGCGGTTGATCTCGGCCCGCTCGCCCTGGCAACGCCAGATCAGGTCCGGGCGCATGCCGAGAAAGGAGTAGCGCCCGATAATCGATCCGCCCTCGACGGACTCGAAGAGGAATGAGTTTGCCTTGCCCTCGGCAAGCTTCAGGAAGGCGGAGACGGGGGTTTCAAGATCGGCGATCAGGACGGTCTGGACGACCTGCGCCCGGCCAGCCGCGTAGCCCGCCTCGAAGGCGGTAAAGTCGGGTATCGTCTGCATGGCGCGGTCTAATAGGCCGCGCCGGTGAGCGTCTCGTCGATCAGGCGCTGATTGACCGTGACGTCCAGCTCGCTTTCCAGCGATGCCAGAAACTGCTGAAAGATGTCGTCCCGGATCGACCCGGCAAGCTGGTCGGAAAGCTGCTCGAGGCGCGCGTCCTGACCTTCTGCTTCCGCACCCTGGACCTCGACGAGACGCGCAACGATCTGGCTTCCCGGCATCGGAACCAGCGTGACTTCGCCCGCCGCGACCTCGAAGAGCTGCTGCGAGAGCGCGGGCGCGGGCGTGCGCGCGGGGTCGGTTTCAAAGCGGGTGATGGTTTCCGTCCGCTGCAGCGGCAGCCCTTCGGCCTCCGCCACGGCAGCGAAGTCCTCGCCGTTGCGCAGCCGATCGGCCACCGCCTCGGCTTTCTCCTGGCCCATGCGGCCGAGTTCGCGTGCCTTCCAGAGGCTGACGACATCGTCGCGGACCTCCTCGAGCGGGCGCAGCTCCGCCGGGATTTCACCGTCGACACGCAGAATGAAATAGTCGCCGTCCAGAGTCTCCGTCAGCAGGCTGGTGTCGCCGATAGCCGTGGTGCGGAGGAGCTCGAGAAACTCGTCGAGGGCGGGCAGTCTTTCGACCAGGTTGCCGGCGGTGTTGCGGCCCTGGCTGTCGATGGCATCGATCCGGCGCGCCTCGATCCCAAGGGTCGCGGCTGCGTCTTCGATGGCGATGCCGCCGGCAATGGCCTCGTCGTAGCGGTTGGCCTGCTCAATGACGAGGTCGATCGCCTGGGCCTGCGCGATCTCCTCGCTGAGCCGGCCACGGAGATCTTCGAGCTCGGCCTCCTGGCCTTCCTCAACCTCGTTGACGACCGCAACGTGCCAGCCGAGCGGACTCTGGATCGGCGCGCTCGGCCTGCCGGGCTCCAGTTCGAAGACCGGACCGCCGAGTTCGGCCGGCAGAGCCGACTGCGGGATGAACCCCAGAGAGACCGGGGCGCGGCCCGTCGCGGCCTCAGCCGCTGCGGCAAAGTCAGCCCCCTCCACAAGCCGGTCGACCAGAGCCTGAGCGGCGGCTTCGTCCGGCAGCACGGCCTGGACCACATCGCGCCGCTCGGGCTGGGAGAGCTCGTCGCGGCGTGCCTCAAACTCCTCGAGCAGCACCTCTTCGGACACCGCGATCCCCTGCATCGCATCGGCGACACGCAGGTGGACCAGGGTGATCTCCTTGTAGTCCGGGGTCATGAAGCTGCCCGAAGCGCTTTCATAGGTCTCCTGGACCGCCGCCTCGTCCGGCTCACCCGGTTCGCCCAGGCTGTCATTCGGGATGATCAGATAGTCGGCGATGCGTCGCTCCTCGCGGTAGGCGAAGAGGCGTTCGGTGATGCTCTGCGGCGCGACCGCCGCCTCCGTCACCGCCTGGGTCAGCTGCTGGCGCTTGGTGTCGCCGGAAAGGATGGCCAGAAACTGCGCTTCGCTCATCCCGCTGAACTGGAGGGCCTGGGCAAAGCGGTTGCGGTCGAAGTCCCCGGTCGGGCCCTGGAAGGTCGGGTTGTCCAGGATCTGCGAACGCATCTGCTCTTCGGTGATCATCAGGCCCAGTTCGTTCGCCGCCTCGTCGAGCAGCGCCCGGCTGATCATGCGGTTGAGCACCTGCTGCGGAATGCCGAAGGCCCGCGCCTGTTCGGGGGTGAGCTGAGTCCCGAAGCGCTGGCTCATGGTGGCGATCTCGCGGGATAGCTCCTGGCTGAAGCTGCGCTGGTCGATCAGCGTGTCGCCCACCGCTGCGATGCTCTGGTTGTGACCCTGGGGCCGGAAGATGTCGCCGATGCCCCAGACCGCAAAGCTGAGAATCAACAGTGCGAACAGGGGGAACATCACGATCTTGACGATAAGCTTCTGGTTTTTCATCGCTTGCGCCTGGGTCTTCCGTTGGGGGCCGTATGCTCGGGTTTCGGCGGCTGTGAAAGCGGCGGCAGTTTAGAAACCCGCCCCCAGGCGGGCAACAGGCAAATCCGGCTCTTCTCAGACACTTGAAGCGGTGCGGGCGGCGGCTGCATGCGACCGCCATCGATAGCCAGGGATCGGCGCCCGGGGATCGGCGCCTGGGGATCGGCGCCTGGGGACTGGTGCCCGGGGATTGGCCGGGCGCCAGCGCCTGTGTTAGGACAACCTCCCGCAAAAAAGCACACAGCCGTGGAATGGGGGTCTTGGGGAATGACGCCGCTGATCGCTGGAAACTGGAAGATGAACGGCACGCTGGCCGAGGCCCGATCCCTGGCGCAGGAGGTGCTCGGCGGCGTGGACGGGCGCAGTCTGTCCTGCGAGCTGCTGGTCTGCCCGCCGTTCGTGCATCTCTCGGCTGTCGGTGATGCCCTCGGCCAGGGCATCGTGCGGCTTGGCGGGCAGGACTGCCATACGGCCGCGGCGGGCGCCCACACCGGTGATGTTTCGGCCGGCATGCTCCGCGACCTCGGTTGCGGCTACGTGGTTGTTGGCCATTCTGAGCGGCGGGCCGACCATGGCGAAGACAACGCCCTGGTGCGGGCGAAGGCCGAGGCGGCCCTGGCTGCCGGTCTGGTTCCCATCGTCTGCGTCGGGGAGACCCTGGAGGAGCGTTCGGCCGGTCAGGCTCTCGGCGTCATTGCGCGCCAGTTGAAGGGCTCGGTCCCGGTTGGCATGGCCGCCGAGCGGCTGGTCGTGGCGTACGAGCCGGTTTGGGCCATCGGCACCGGGCGGACCGCGACGCCGGGCGATGTGGCGGAGGTGCACGCCGAGGTGCGCAAGGTCCTTGGCGGCCTGGTGGGCGAGGGGGTCGAGCAAGTGCGCATCCTCTATGGCGGCTCGGTGAAGCCCGGCAACGCGGGCGAACTCCTGGCCCAGGAGAACGTCAACGGTGCGCTGGTCGGTGGCGCCAGCCTCAAAGCCGCAGATTTCCTGGCCATTGCCGGTGCCTGTCCGTAGGGTCACGATTGCCCGGGCCAGCCTGGAGTGCTGCGGCACAGCCGGCTTTTTTGCTGGTTTTTCGGGCCGGAAGCCATTACATAGCCGGCAATTCGGACGTCTGCCCATTGGGCTAAGGCGGCAGAGCCGCCGCGGGCCCCTGGCTGCCGGGCCCTCGCCGAACACTGGAATTCGAAGGCGCTGGTTTCAGCGAGCAAGCGATATGGAAAACGTACTCCTGGTCATCCACATTCTGATCGCCTTGGCCCTGATCGGGGTGGTGCTGCTTCAGCGCAGCGAAGGCGGCGGTCTGGGGATCGGCGGCGGCGGTGGCGGCGGCGGCCCCGGGGGCATGGGTGGCTTTCTGACCGGCCGCGGAACCGCCAACCTGCTGACCAGGACGACGGCCATCCTGGCGGCCTGCTTCATGGCCAGCAGCATCGTCCTGACCATCCTGGCCGGCGGCGACAGCGGGCAGCGCTCGATCTTCGACGACCCCGCGGCAGGACACGGCGGCATGTCCACGCCGGTTGCCCCGGCAGAGCCTGCGGCACCGACCGAGCCCTCGGTACCGACCCAGTAGAAGACCCGACCCAGCAAAAGACCTGCCCTGACAACAGACCGGAGCCGGCGTTTCGCCAAAGCTGGCCGGCTGTGGCTGCGACGAAAAGGCTCCGATCCGAACCTTCCCGGGACCGGCCCCCGGAACGATCCCGGCAACGATCCCGGGAACGCCGCCGCGCTGATCGAGGCATGCCGAGGTGCGACTCCATGGCGCTTTGCGCGCGCGCCGATCCGCACGGCGCCCAGAAACGGTTTTCAGCTTTGTTGCATGGGTGCCGCCGTTCGGCAGCGGCCCGCGGTTTTCAGGCCCTGCGGCACTGTCAGGGCCGCGGCCAGGACAAAGTGAAAACTTCTCTCCGGCGAGACTTGCTTCCCGCTCTCTGATCGTTCAATAGTGTTGGCCCATGGCGCGGTTCATCTTCATCACCGGCGGCGTGGTTTCCTCCCTCGGAAAAGGTCTCTGTTCCGCAGCGCTTGGAGCGCTTCTCCAGGCTCGCGGGTTCAAGGTTCGGCTGAGAAAGCTCGATCCCTACCTGAACGTGGATCCGGGAACCATGTCGCCCTATCAGCACGGCGAGGTCTACGTCACCGATGACGGGGCCGAAACCGATCTCGACCTCGGCCACTACGAGCGCTTCACCGGCGTGCCGGCACGCAAGAGCGACAATGTGACGACCGGGCAAATCTATTCCGACGTTCTGGCACGGGAACGGCGCGGCGACTACCTGGGCGCGACCGTCCAGGTGATCCCCCACGTCACCGACGCCATCAAGGCCTTCGTTCTCGGCGATCTGGCCGACGAGGATTTCGTGATCTGCGAGATCGGCGGCACCGTCGGCGACATCGAGGGCCTGCCGTTCCTAGAGGCGATCCGCCAGCTGGGCAACCAGTTGGGCCGGGAACGCAGTCTCTTCCTTCACTGTACGCTGATCCCCTACATCGCTGCCGCCGGCGAGCTGAAGACCAAACCGACACAGCACTCCGTCAAGGAACTGCAGTCCGTCGGTATCAAGCCCGACATCCTGGTCTGCCGCAGCGAACGCGAGATCCCCAAGGACGAGCGCCGCAAGATCGCGCTGTTCTGCAACGTGCGCGAGGAGGCGGTCATCCCCGCCCTGGATGTGCGTTCCATCTACGCCGTCCCGCGCGCCTATCACGAAGAGGGCCTTGACGACGAAGTCTGCCGCCACTTCGGCCTGGAGGTCGGGCAGCCGACGCTGGAGTCCTGGGACCAGGTGATGACGCGCGTCGACGAGCCGGACGGGGAAGTCACCATTGGCGTTGTCGGCAAGTATGTGAGCCTTCTGGACGCCTACAAATCCCTGGCGGAATCTCTCACACACGGCGGCATCGCCAACAACGTGCGGGTCAAGGTCTCCTGGCTGGACTCCGAGATCTTCGAGCGGGAGGGGACGACACAGCAGCTGGAAGGCGTGCACGGTATCCTGGTGCCGGGCGGCTTTGGCGAGCGCGGCGCGGAGGGCAAGATCGCTGCGGCGCGCTTTGCCCGGGAACACCAGGTGCCTTATTTCGGCATCTGCTTTGGCATGCAGATGGCCGTGATCGAAGCGGCCCGCAATCTGGCTGGCCTGCCACAGGCGGGCTCGACCGAGTTCGGACAGCCGGCGGATCCCGTGGTCGGCCTGATGACGGAATGGTCGCGCGGCAACGAGATCGAGCGGCGCAACAGCCGGAGCGACCTGGGGGGGACCATGCGCCTGGGCGCCTATCCCTGCCTGCTGAACGACAACAGCCGGGTTCGGTCCATCTACGGCGCGGACTCGATCAGCGAGCGCCATCGGCACCGCTATGAAGTGAACATCAACTACCGCGAAAAGCTGGAGCAGGCGGGCCTGTTGTTCTCCGGCCTGTCACCGGACGGCGAATTGCCGGAGATCGTCGAACTGCCGGACCATCCCTGGTTTGTCGGCGTGCAGTTCCACCCGGAGCTGAAGTCGAAGCCTTTCGCTCCGCATCCCTTGTTCACCTCGTTCGTCGAGGCCGCGGTGGAGCAGTCGCGTCTGGTCTAAGGCACCTGCTAAGGCTCCGTTTAAGGCTCGGCCGGTAAGCGGCCCCTACCGGCGACTTCTCGTGCTAGGCCGCATTGCGCTGATGGACCGTGCCGTGCAGCGCCTTGAGACGGCCCAGGACGTCGCGGGCGCCGGCCAGCGGCAGGCAGCTCGGCCCATCGCAAAGGGCCTTGTCCGGGTCCGGGTGAAACTCCAGGAACACACCGTCAGCACCGGCGGCGACCGCCGCGGCGGCGATGACCGGAACACCCTCACGCCGCCCGCCGGTGGAGACCCCGTCCGAGTCCGCCCGGGCCCCCGGAAGCTGAACCGCGTGGGTCGCGTCGATGGTGACCGGCACGCCCAGTTGCCGCATCGCCGGGATGCTCAGCATGTCGACCACCAGATTGTTGTAGCCGAAGGCGGTGCCGCGTTCGCAAAGGATGGTCAGGCCGGGTCCCGCGGCCTCTTCGATCTTCCTGAGAATACTGTGGCAGTCCCAAGGGGCGAGGAACTGCGCCTTCTTGACGTGCAGCAGCCCGCCCTTGGCCGCGGTCGCCTTGGCGGCGGCCACCACCAGGTCGGTCTGCCGGCAGAGGAAAGCCGGAATCTGGACAAGATCGGCCACAGCGGCTACGGCCTCGGCCTGATCCGCTTCGTGAATGTCCGTCGCGATCGGCAGGTTCTCGCGTTCCTTCACCGCCGCAAGGATCTCCAGCCCGGTCTCCAGACCGGGGCCGCGGAAGCTCTTGAACGAAGAGCGGTTGGCCTTGTCGAAGCTGGCTTTGAAGACCAACGGCAGACTCAACTCTGCGGTGATCTGCTTCAGTTCCTGGGCAGTCTCCAGGGCCAGACTGAGGTCCTCGAGGACATTGAGGCCGAGAATGCAGAACAGCGGCTGGCCGTCGCCAAGTGAAAGTCCCCATCGCTCCAGGGTGAGCTGCATCGTTATCGCCTCATCGCCGCCAATCCGGATTTGATCGGTCTCTGCAGAGCCGGCCGATCAGTGGAGGCAGCTTCATAGCCGCAGCCCTGCGTTATCGCAAGCCGGCGCGGAACCAACGCGGTCACAAACCGCGCCAACCAGCCAGCCGGCCAAGACGTTTCATCTCTGCGCCGCGGTTCCGCCGAACCCAAGCGGGTGGCCCTCTTCCGTTGAAGGGATGGGTGAAGGGATGGGTGAAGGGATGGGCTTGGACAAAAGACAGGCCATCGATAACTTAGAAATCTCTAATATAAAAAGCTCCTTGAAAGACAACCTCTACGCGAAACGACTAAGATCGATCTAAATTAATCAAAGATCCACTAATGACGTTTAGATTAGCAACAAAAGGAGAGGGTCAGTGATTGAGTGGGTGGAGCAATCTTGATCGGAGCTGGCCATGACCAAATTCAGTGTTTTTTCGTTCTTCGGGAACTTGAAGCTGCGCGCCAAGATCCTGGGGCTTGTCGGTGTGCTTTTGGCGATTATTGGTACCAACGCCGCCATTACGCTGTGGAAACTGGAAGAGATCGGCACTGAGATCGTCGATCTCGCGGAAGTTGATGTTCCCCTGACCAATCATGTCTCGACGCTGACTGCCGCACAGTTGGAGCAGGGCACCTATTTCGAGCGTGGTCTCCGCCTGGGTTCAATTATGCGCTCGCAGCCGAACGAGCAGGAGCACTACCTGAAGACCCGTGAGCGCTTCGACACGGTCAACGAGACCGCAGAAGAAGAGCTGCAAGCGGCCAAGGTCCTGGCTGCTGAGGGCGTTGCCACTGCGCACAGCGAAAAGCAGCTTACCGAGATGCAGAGCGTCGTCGAACAGCTGAACATTATCGAGAAGCACCATCATGAGTACGTTGCTCATGCCCGCGAAATCTTCACGCTGATCGACTCCGGTGAGCTTTATGCCATCGATGAGAAAGCTGCCACGGTGGAGGCCGAACAGGACGCCCTAACCAAAGAGTTGGAGCACCTGGCCGCAAAGCTGATCAGCTTCACCGAAGCTGCCGCCCTGAAGGCGGAGACAGACGAGAAGCGCGCCTTCGTCCTGCTGGCTGCCGTCTCCGGTATCGGTATCACCCTCGGCCTGGGTCTTGGCTGGTTCATGGCCAACGGGCTTTCGCGCCCGCTGAACCGGGCCGTCGGCACCGTGAAGGCACTGGCTGAAGGGGACACCTCGGTCGAGCTGAATGTCGACACCAAGGACGAGGTCGGCGAGCTGGCACAGACCATCGAGGTTTTCCGCCAGACGACGATCAAGGCCAACGAGCTGGCCGAGCGCCAGAAGGCCGAGGAAGAGCGTCAGAAGCGGCGCATGGAGCGCCAGGGCGAGCTGACGCGAGACTTTGACCAGCAGATTCAGGTCGTGCTGGAGACGGTTTCCTCCGCAGCCACCGAGATGCAGTCGACCGCAGGCTCCCTGACGTCGACGGCGGAGCGCACGTCCCAGCAGTCCAGCTCCGTCGCGGCGGCTTCGCAGGAGGCCTCCGCCAACGTTCAGACGGTGGCGGCCGCGGCCGAGGAGCTGTCCAACGCGATCGCCGAGATCAGCAACCAGGTGGCGCAGTCGACCTCCGTCGCCCAGGGTGCGGTGACCCAGGCCGATGCGGCGAACCAGGAGATGCAGGGCCTCGACGAGGCTGCCCAGCGGATCGGTGAGATCATGTCCCTGATCTCCGACATCGCCGAGCAAACCAACCTGCTGGCCCTGAACGCCACCATTGAGGCGGCGCGCGCCGGCGAAGCCGGCAAGGGCTTTGCCGTCGTCGCCAACGAGGTGAAGTCCCTGGCCAACCAGACCGCCAAGGCAACGGAAGACATCTCCCGCCAGATCGGCGAGATGCAGGAAGCCACCGGCGGCGCCGTCGACAAGATCAAGGAGATCGCCACCACGATCACCAGCATCAACGAGATCTCCACCAGCATCGCCTCGGCGGTCGAGGAGCAGACCGCCGCGACCCAGGAGATCGCGCGCAACGTCGAGCAGGCGGCCGCCGGCACGGCGGAGGTCGACAAGAACGTTGCCGGTGTCTCTCAGGCGGCGGAAGAAACCGGCAGTTCCGCAAAGGACGTTCAGGACGCTGCCAACGAGCTGTCCCGCCAGGCGGACTCCATGAAAACCAATGTCCAGGGCTTCCTCGACGGTATCCGTCAATTGGACGAGGAAAAAGCGGCCTAGCGCCAGCCCGCGGCCCGGGCCGCGGGAGCCCGATCAAGAGAGGCGGCGGATGCCTTAGGTGTCCGCCGCCTGTCTTTTCGGGGTTCCATTTTCTGCGGGAAATCTCCTCCAAAACCCTGTATCCATCCGCGCGGGGCAGCGCCCGCCCAGGGGTGCACCCTGGGAGACGGATGCAGGAAACGGAAGACGAGAGGACCGCAGGACCCATGACGGCAATCATCGACATCAGAGGCAGGGAGATCCTGGACTCCCGCGGCAATCCGACCGTGGAGGTCGACGTGACCCTGGAAAACGGCGCCTTCGGCCGCGCCGCCGTGCCCTCCGGCGCCTCGACCGGCGCGCATGAGGCCGTCGAGCTGCGCGACGGCGACCAGGGCCGCTACGGCGGCAAGGGCGTTCTTGCGGCCGTTGAAGCCGTCAATCACGAGATCTTCGATGTGCTCTCCGGCCTGGAGGCCGAAGATCAGGTGCACATCGACCAGACCATGATCGATCTCGACGAGACCACCAACAAGGGCCGTCTGGGCGCCAACGCTATTCTCGGCGTTTCCCTGGCCGTCGCCAAAGCGGCGGCGGAGGAGGCGGGTCTGCCGCTCTACCGTTATGTCGGTGGCAGCTATGCCCGGACCCTGCCGGTGCCGATGATGAACATCATCAACGGCGGTGCCCATGCCGACAATCCCATCGACATCCAGGAATTCATGATCATGCCGGTCGGGGCCGACACCCTGGCGGAGGGCGTGCGCATGGGCTCGGAGATCTTTCATGCCCTGCGCAAGGGCCTGAAGGACGCCGGCCACAACACCAATGTGGGCGACGAGGGCGGCTTCGCGCCGAACCTGGCGTCCACCGACGAGGCCTTGGGGTTTGTCGCCCGGGCCACGGAGGCCGCAGGCTACAGCCTGGGCGACGACGTGGTTCTGGCCCTCGACTGTGCCTCCACGGAGTACTTCAAAGCGGGCAAGTACGAGTTGGAAGGCGAGGGCAAGAGCCTCGACCCCGGCGCCATGGTGGACTATCTCGTCGCGCTCTGCGGCCGCTATCCCATCGCCTCCATCGAAGATGGCATGGCCGAGGACGACTGGGAGGGCTGGAAGCTGCTGACCGATGCCCTGGGCGAGCGGGTGCAGCTCGTCGGCGACGACCTCTTCGTCACCAATCCGGTGCGCCTGCGCGACGGCATCGAGAAGGGCGTTGCCAACTCGATCCTCGTCAAGGTGAACCAGATCGGCACCCTCTCCGAGACCCTTGAGGCCGTGGACACGGCCCACAAGGCGGCCTACACCGCCGTTATGTCGCATCGCTCCGGGGAGACGGAGGACGCCACCATCGCCGACCTGGCGGTGGCCACCAACTGCGGCCAGATCAAGACCGGGTCGCTCTCCCGTTCCGACCGGCTGGCCAAGTACAACCAACTCATCCGGATCGAGGAAGAACTCGGCACCAGCGCGGTCTACGCCGGACGCGTGGTGGGAACCGAGTGATCCGCCGCGGCGGCCGCGCCGTTGGGGGCGGCGGAGAAGAGTCCAAAACGAGTCCAAAGACGGAACACCTGGGCGGCCGGACTCTTTCCTGAATCTATTTGGAATCCTTGAGTCTTTTTTGCTTGACCGGGCGAATCGCGGTGTGATTCGCTGCCGGTCATGCGCTTGCTCAGAGAGATCAAGACCCGCGCCAGATCGGCGGTGCCCCAGGTCCTCGCGGCCTGCATGGTCGCTTACTTCGCCTATCACGCAATGAACGGCGACCGGGGCTTCTATGCCTGGATCATGCTGAAGCAGGAGCAGGCCCAGGTGATGGCCACGGCGGACAGCCTGCAGGACGAGCGCCGGCAGCTGGAGCGGCGTGTCGCGCTGCTGCGGGGCGCGACCCTGGACCCCGACCTCCTGGAAGAGCGCGCGCAAGCAATCTTGAATTACGGGGCGGAGCGGGATCATGTTATCTTCCTGGAACCCGCCCTGCAGCGCCGCCCGGCGCCCTGACGTCTGACCGGAAGAGCCGCCTCCTTTGGTCTTAACGTATATTGTGTTAATTCATAATTATGCAATATACTTCAATAGATTAACCAAGATTGCATCCCTACATCTGTTGCGCTAAGCTGCGCCGGCAATCCGGCGGAGATAAACCGCCTTTGACCCCTTTGCGCAACGCAGGGAGCCCCCTATGGCAAGCACCAAAGCGACAGCGTCGCGCGGCGGCGGGAAACGCAAAGCCGCCGCGGCACCGATCAAGGTTTCGGTCGAGGATCTCCAGAGTTATTACCGCGACATGTTGCTGATCCGCCGCTTTGAGGAGAAGGCGGGACAGATGTACGGCATGGGCCTGATCGGGGGCTTCTGCCATCTCTATATCGGCCAGGAAGCGGTCGTGGTGGGCGTTCAGGCGGCCATGGGGCCACTGGATACCGTGCTGACCTCCTACCGGGACCATGCCCACATGCTGGCCTGCGGCATGGACCCCAAGGGCGTGATGGCCGAACTGACCGGCCGCAGCGGCGGGTATTCCAAGGGCAAGGGCGGCTCGATGCACATGTTCAGCCGCGAGGAGCGCTTCTTCGGCGGCCACGGGATCGTCGGCGCCCAGGTGCCGCTGGGCACCGGCTTCGCCTTCGCCCACCGCTATCTCGAGGAAGACGCGGTTTCGATCACCTATCTCGGCGACGGCGCGCTTAATCAGGGCCAGGTCTATGAGTCCTTCAACATGGCCGCGCTCTGGTCGTTGCCGGCGGTCTACGTGATCGAGAACAACAAATACGGCATGGGCACCTCCATCGAGCGTTCCTCGGCCAAGAGCACCGAGCTCTACAACCGCGGCCAGGCCTACGGCATTCCGGGTCTGCAGGTGGACGGCATGGACGTGCTGGCGGTCCGCGAGGCGGCGGAGAAGGCGCTTGGGCATGCCCGCTCCGGCAAGGGGCCCTTCATCATGGAAATGCTGACCTACCGCTACCGCGGGCATTCCATGTCCGATCCCGCCAAATACCGCTCGAAGGAAGAGGTGCAGAAGGTCCGCCAGGAGCGCGACCCCATCGAGCGGCTGCGCGGCATCATGATCGAGCGCAAGGTGATGGACGAGGATCGTCTGAAGGCTTTGGACAAGGAGGTGAAGGCCATCGTCTCCGAGGCGGCGGATTTCGCCCAGACCAGTCCCGAGCCCGATCCGAGCGAACTCTACACCGACGTTTACGTCTAAGGCTTCAAGACAGCTCCGGCTCCGCGCGGCGGCGCTGCCGCTCCGGCCACCGGATGCACTCTCCCGGGAGGGACCATGCCAATCGAAGTACTCATGCCGGCACTCTCGCCGACCATGACCGAGGGGAAGCTGGCCAAGTGGCTGAAGCAGGAAGGGGACGAGGTCTCCTCCGGCGACATCCTGGCGGAAATCGAAACCGACAAGGCAACCATGGAGGTCGAGGCTGTGGACGAGGGCGTCCTCGGCAAGATCATGGTTGCGGAAGGCACCGAAGAGGTGCCGGTCAACCAGGTGATCGCCGTCCTCCTGGAGGATGGTGAAGACGCTTCGGCCATCACCGTATCCGCAGCGCCCCCGCCGGCCCCGGCTGCCGCACCGGAAGCGCCGGCAGCCGAGGCCCCGCCGGCCGCAGCGCCGGTCGCGGCGGCGCCCCCGATGGCAACCCCGGCGGCCGCCGAGCCCGAGTGGACCGGCGCGACCGTCACCCAGACCGTGCGCGAAGCGCTGCGCGACGCGATGGCCGAGGAGATGCGCACCGACAGCCGCGTCTTCCTGATGGGCGAGGAGGTCGCCGAGTACCAGGGCGCCTACAAGGTCAGTCAGGGCCTACTGGACGAGTTCGGCGCCCGGCGCGTGGTTGACACGCCGATCACCGAGCACGGCTTCGCGGGACTCGGCGTCGGCGCCGCCATGTACGGTCTGCGTCCCATCGTCGAGTTCATGACCTTCAACTTCGCCATGCAGGCGATCGACCAGATCCTCAACTCCGCCGCCAAGACGCACTACATGTCCGGCGGCCAGATCTCTTCGCCCATGGTCTTCCGCGGACCCAACGGCGCGGCGGCACGGGTCGCGGCCCAGCACTCCCAGTGCTATGCCTCCTGGTATGCCCATGTGCCCGGCCTGAAGGTGGTCTCGCCCTATTCGGCAGCCGACGCCAAGGGACTGCTGAAGTCGGCGATCCGCGACGACAATCCGGTGATCTTCCTGGAGAACGAGATCCTCTACGGGCAGAGCTTCGACGTGCCGGACAGCCCCGACTGGACGGTGCCCATCGGCAAGGCGCGCATCGCCCGGCCCGGCAAGGACGTCACCATCACCGCCTTCTCCATCATGGTGGGCAAGGCCCTGGAGGCGGCGGAGACCCTGGCTGCCGAAGGCATCGATGCCGAGGTCATCGATCTGCGCAGCCTGCGGCCCCTCGACACCGAGACCATCATCGCCTCGGTGCAGAAGACCAACCGCCTGGTGAACTGCGAGGAAGGCTGGGGCTACGCCGGCATCGGCTCCGAGGTCGCCTCCGTCGTCATGGAGCAGGCCTTCGACTGGCTCGATGCACCGGTGAAGCGGGTCTACGGCGCCGACGTGCCGATGCCCTATGCCGCCAATCTGGAGGCCCTGGCCCTGCCGCAGGCGCACGATATCGTCGCCGGCGCCAAAGAAGTCTGCTACCGCAGCTAGGCTGGCGGAAGAGGGAACGAAGATATGCCGATCAATATCCTCATGCCGGCGCTCTCGCCGACCATGACCGAAGGCACCCTGGCCAAATGGCTGGTGAAAGAAGGCGACGAGATCGCCTCCGGCGACGTCATCGCCGAGATCGAAACCGACAAGGCAACCATGGAAGTGGAGGCCGTCGACGAAGGCACCCTGGGCAAGATCCTGGTCGCCGAAGGCACCGAGGCGGTGCCGGTGAACCAGGTCATCGCTGTGGTGCTTGAAGACGGCGAAGATGCCTCGGCCATCAGCGAGGCACCTGCCGCGCCGCCGCCGGCTGCCGCACCCGCGGAAGTGCCTGCACCGGCGCCTGCATCTGGGCCCGCGGCCGGCACCAACGGTGCTGCGCCGCCGCCTGCTGCTGCCGCGGCCGCTCCGGTTCCGGCCGCAGCCCCTGCTGGGGAGGGCGCGCGCATCTTCGCGAGCCCGCTGGCCAAGCGCATCGCCAAGGAACGCGGCGTCGATCTCGCCACGGTCCGCGGCAGCGGCCCGCACGGGCGCATCGTCAAGGCCGATGTCGAGGCCGCACCGGTGGGCGCGGCGGCTCCCGCTGCCGCTCCGGCAGCCGCGCCGGCCGCAAAGACCCCGGCTGCGCCGGCGCCCAGCGGCCCCGGCGCCAAGGAGATGGCGGACCTCCTGGGCATGGCCTACACGCAAGAGCCGCTCAGCAGCATGCGCAAGGTCATCGCCAAGCGCCTGACCGAGTCCAAGCAGCAGGTGCCGCACTTCTACCTGACGGTCGACTGCCAGGTGGACGAGCTGCTGAAGGTCCGCAAGGAACTGAACGGCCGTTCCGACGAATACAAGATATCGGTGAACGATTTCGTCATCCGCGCGGTCGCCCTGGCGTTGAAGAAGGTGCCGGCGGCCAATGCTTCCTACGACGACTCAGGCCTGCTGTTCTACGAGCACGCCGACGTCTCCGTGGCCGTGGCGACGCCGAGCGGGCTGATCACGCCGATCATCAAGGCGGCGGAAGGCAAGGGTCTGGCCACCATCGCCAACGAGATGAAGGACCTGGCCGCGCGGGCCCGCGAGGGCAAGCTGGCGCCCGAGGAGTATCAGGGCGGGACCTTCTCGGTCTCCAACCTCGGCATGTTCGGCATCAAGGACTTCTCTGCCGTCATCAATCCGCCCCAGGGCTGCATTCTCGCGGTGGGCGCGGGCGAACAGCGTCCGGTGGTGAAGGACGGCGCCCTCTCGGTGGCCACGGTCATGAGCTGCACGCTCTCGGTCGACCACCGGGTGGTAGACGGCGCCGTCGGCGCCGAGTTCCTGGCCGCCTTCAAGAAGCTGATCGAAGATCCGCTGTCGATGCTGCTGTAGCGGCCATCGCTCTGCACTGGAAGGGATAGCCCCATGCGACGCCTGCCGGTCCTGCTGCTTGTCGTCTCGCTTGTCGTGCCGTCCCTGGCCCGCGCCGACGCGGCAGCGGTCGATCAGAGTTTCCAGGCCTACAGAACGGCGATTATGGCATCGGACGGGGCGAAAGCCGCGGCCGTCGTGACGCAGGGCTCGCACGATCTCTATCGCCAGTATGCCGATCAGGCTCTCACCCTCGATCGCAGCGGCTTGAATGCCCTGCATGTCATGGACCGCACCAACGTCCTGCTGCTGCGTCACAGCCTCGACCGGCCGCGCATGGAGACTATGAGCGGAGAGGAGATCATCGCCTTTGCCGTGGACCAGGGCTGGATCGGCAAGGAGGGCGCAGAACGCCTGCAGCTCGGCGACTACGCGGTTGCGGGCGACGCCGCGACGGGAACGGTCCTGGCCGCGGACGGCAGAAGGACATCCTTCCAGCTCCAGTTCCTGAAGGAAGCGGAGCGCTGGCGCTTGGACCTTGTCAGCATGCTGAACATCACGCGCACCGCCATCGAGTATTCGGTAAAGCAGTCGGGCATGACCGAGGATGAGTTTCTGTTCCTGGTGCTTGAAATCAGCACCGGCCGCAAGGCCGGCCCGGAAATCTGGAACCCGCCGTCATGAGACCACGCCTCTGGCTCGCGACCTTGTTGATCGGGTTGCTGCCCGGTGTCGCGCTTGCCGAGCCGGCGGCGGTGGCCGAGAGCTTTGACGCCTACAAGCAGGCGCTGGTGGAAGGCGACGGAACAGCAGCCTCGAGGCTCACGGCCTCCGACACCCATGCCTTTCTGGCGCAGACACTCGACCGGGCGCTGACCATGGAGGAAGCGGAACTGCGGGCGCTGCCGCTGCTGGACCAGATCTCGGTGCTGATGCTTCGCCACAACATGACGGGCGATCAACTGCGCGCCATGACGGAAAGTGACCCGGTGGCCTATGCGGTGGACCAGCAGGCCTTCGACATGGAGGAGGTGCAGAAGCTGACGGCGGAGCCCTTCAGCGTGAACGGCACCCAGGCCCAGGCGTCGCTGTCCAACCTCAAGGGCTCGCCGATCCCGGTCACCGTGCATTTCAAGGAGGAGCAGGGCACCTGGCGCTTCGACCTGCTGTCCTCCATCGCGCCCTTCCGTGCGGTCTTCGATACCCAGGCCGGGCTGCTGTCCAAGCTGCAGACCAAGGACGGCAAGGGCGGGGCGGTACCGCTGATCATTCATCTCATCACCGGGCGCGCGCCCGATGCGAACATCTGGAACCCGCCGGGCTGATCCGGCGTTTGGAGGGTACTGTGGCTGATACGAACTTCGATCTGGTTGTCGTCGGCGGCGGGCCGGGCGGCTATGTGGCGGCGATCCGCGCCGCGCAGCTCAAGATGAAGGTCTGCGTCGTCGAGCGGGAGCATCTGGGCGGCATCTGCCTGAACTGGGGCTGCATACCGACCAAGGCGCTCCTGCGCTCGGCCGAGATCTATCACTACATGCAGCACGCCGATGCCTATGGGCTCTCCGCCAACGGCGTCGGCTTCGACCTCGGCAAGGTGGTGCAGCGCTCGCGCGCCGTCTCCAAGCAGCTCAACGGCGGCGTCGGCCACCTTCTGAAGAAGAACAAGGTGACGGTGATCGACGGCGAGGCCAAGCTGAACGGCCCGGGTAAGCTGAGCGTCTCCAAGGACGGCAAGAAGATCAGCGACCTGACGGCGCCGCACATCATCCTGGCGACCGGCGCGCGTCCGCGCGCTCTGCCGGGGATCGAGCCGGACAAGAAGCTGATCTGGACCTATTTCGAGGCCATGGTGCCGGAGACCATGCCCAAGAGCCTGCTCGTTATCGGCTCGGGCGCCATCGGCATCGAGTTCGCCTCCTTCTTCCGGTCCATGGGGTCCGATGTGACTGTCGTCGAGGTGATGCCGCAGGTCATGCCGGTGGAGGACGAGGAGATTTCCAAGCATGCCCGCAAGCAGTTCGAGAAGCAGGGCATCAAGATCATGACCGAGACAAAGGTGACAGCGGTGAAGAAGAACGGCGACAACGTCACCGCAACCATCGAGGACAAGGCCGGCAAGACCTCCCAACTCACCGTCGACCGGGTGATCTCCGCCGTCGGCGTGCAGGGCAACATTGAGAACATCGGCCTGGAAACCACCAAGGTCAAAACCGACCGCGGCTGCATCGTCATCGACGAGTACGGCCGCACGGCCGAGCCCGGCATCTATGCCATCGGCGATGTGGCGGGCCCGCCCATGCTGGCCCACAAGGCCGAGCACGAGGGCGTGATCTGCGTCGAGAAGATCGCCGGCCTCAACGACGTCCATCCGATGAAGAAGGAGCAGATCCCCGGCTGCACCTACTGCAACCCTCAGGTCGCCAGCGTCGGCCTGACCGAAAAGCGCGCCAAGGAGGCCGGCCACGACATCAAGGTCGGGCGCTTCCCCTTCATCGGCAACGGCAAGGCCATCGCCCTGGGCGAGCCGGAGGGCATGGTGAAGACCATCTTCGACGCCAAGACCGGCCAGCTTCTGGGTGCCCATATGGTCGGCGCCGAGGTGACCGAGCTGATTCAGGGCTACGTGGTGGCCATGGGACTGGAGACGACGGAGGCGGAGCTGATGCACACCGTCTTCCCGCACCCGACCCTCTCGGAAATGATGCACGAGTCGGTCCTTGATGCCTACGACCGTGTCATCCATATGTAGTAATTAGAAATGTGGACCGTTCAAGACAGCGAAATCCTAAGGAATTACGCTATTGTATTTGGAGGGATTTTGGGGATCGGCATTGCTTGGTGGCGCGGCTTGGCGGCGAGCCGTCAAGCGAAGTCATCTTCCGATCAGGTCGAGATTTCCAGAAGGGATCACATTTCTGAGCTTTTCTCGAAATCCATAGAACAGCTGTCCAATCAACGCGCCGACATTCGGTTGGGAGCTGTTTACACGTTAAAGCGAATAGGTGAAGAATTCCCTGAATATAAAACACCAGTCGCTAACGTATTTTCATTCTTTATAAGAAATACTTCGATTGCGGATCAAGACGAACCGGGTGGTATAAGTAAAGATGTTGCGGAGGCGCTAGATTATTTATGGCAGGTGACGGAGCCGGTGCGCGACTAAGGAGAGCATGGTGACTGTTGTTGAATCTGCTGCAAAGGGCTTGTCGCATACGCAGGAGATAATCATAGATCTCCGTGGTGCGAAGCTGCCCGGGGCTTACCTTCCTGGGGCAAACTTCGTCAAAGGTCGGTTGTCCGAAGCCGACCTTCGTGAGGCCAACCTGAGCAAAGCGCTTCTCACCGACGCTGATTTCCAAAAGGCTAATTTGCGAGGGGCAAACCTAGCTGGTGCCAATTTGCGAGGGGCAAATCTTTCTGGTGCAAACCTTAGTGGTGCAAGTTTGGAAGGCGCGGATTTGACCGGGGCTGACTTAAGTGGCACCGATCTTTCAGAAGTGGACCTTCGAAACGTCACTTTGACATCAGCAAGATTGGAGCCTGGGAGCCTCCGAGGGGCGAAAATCCAGGGAGTGAATGTATCTAGTTCAGAGCATTTGTCAGGGTACATTCTAGCGGAAGCGAGATCTGATAAGACAACAAGGTTCTCTGCGCGCCAGCTAAAAGAAATAATGGAAAGAGTTCGCTTTGAGGCGGATCAAGAAGAGGATGCACTTGCGGCTCGGTATGCACTCCGCAGGGAGCCAGAGAAAAACAGGAACGAAGATGACTGATGCTCACCGGGTCCGCCATCCTGAGAAGGCCCACAAGCCGGACCAGGAGGTGAAGCGCAAGCCGGCCTGGATCCGGGTCAAGGCGCCGGTCTCCAAGGAGTACCACGCGACCCGCCAGATCGTGCGCGACCACAAGCTGAACACGGTCTGCGAGGAGGCGGCCTGCCCCAACATCGGGGAGTGCTGGGCCCAGCGCCACGCCACCATGATGATCATGGGGGAGATCTGCACCCGCGCCT
>NZ_JANQKD010000074.1 GCF_028281305.1 Pelagibius sp.
TAGCCACTCGGGCACCCCTCCAGCCGACGCAACCGGTGGTGCGATGGAGTTGCGAAATATGTTGATTTAATTCAGCCTGTCAACTTCTAAACACGGCAATAGCGCCCCTTTCCGACCATTTTCATCGGCCGGTCGAAAGGAGCGCAGAGAAACGCTGCTGCCTGTCTGTATAAATAGTAGGTCTCGGAATGACCAAACGCAAGCCCAAGCTGGCCCCGGGCGCCGGCCGCAAGCCCCGAACTCCCAGGCGCTCCGCGGCTCCGGGCCACGACTCCAGGCGCCGGCGCAGCGCCGGCGCACTCACCCCCGGCAGCCTCTGGCTCTACGGCGTCCATCCGGTGCTGGCGGCCCTCGCCAATCCGCGGCGGCACATCCAGCGGCTGCTGCTCAGCCCGGAGGCGGCCCAGACCTGGGGCCAGCGCCTGCGCCAGGAGCGCGCCGCGGCCCACGCGCAGGTCGCGGCCGAGACCCTGAGCCGCCCGGAAATCGAGTCTTTCCTCCCTGAGGGCGCGGTGCACCAGGGCCTGGCGGCCCAGGTCGCGCCGCTGGATCAGCCGTTTCTGGAGGAGATCGCCGCCGGCGCCCGGGTTGCGGAGGCCGGGCGGCGGGTCATCCTGCTGCTGGACCAGGTGACCGATCCCCACAACGTGGGGGCCGTCCTGCGCTCGGCCGCCGCCTTCGGCGCCCTGGCGGTCGTCAGCCTGGACAAGGGTGCGCCGGAGGAGAGCGGCACCCTCGCCAAGTCGGCCTCCGGGGCGCTGGAGGTCGTCCCCTATATCAAGGTGACCAACCTAGCCCGGGCCCTTGACGGCCTGAAGGAAGCAGGCTTCTGGTGCCTCGGCCTGGCCGGCGAAGCGCCCGGGACCCTGGCAGGAAGCGATCCGGCCGAAGCCGTGGCCCTGGTGCTGGGCGCAGAGGGCAGCGGGCTGCGCCGCCTGACGCGGGAACGCTGCGACCTGCTGGTACGGCTGCCGACCCGCCCGCCCATCGAATCCCTCAATATCTCCAACGCCGCCGCCGTCGCCCTCTACGAGCTCCTGGGGCGCGGCTGACCGCCCTCTCCAGGACACCGGCAGCCCGCCCGGCCTGCTTGCCAGTCGCGCGAGGGCCGTGTTAGCGGTTTGCCCAAATCAACACGCAGGTGATCATGAGTTCCGCCATCGAAGCCTTTTTGAAGGACAACCGGATCGACGAGGTCGAATGCCTGGTGCCGGACATGGCCGGCATTGCCCGGGGCAAGATCCTGCCGGCCAAGAAGTTTCTGGACGGCATGCGCCGCCACGGCCTTCGCATACCGGAGGATGTTTTCGTCCAGACCGTGAACGGCGACTATCCGGAAGACCCCAGCTCCGTCGTCAGCGCCTCCACCAAGGACGTCTACCTGATCCCGGACGAGGAGACGATCCGCATCGTCCCCTGGTACGAGGAGCCGACCGCGCAGGTCATCTGCGATGCCTTTCACTTCAGCCACGAGCCTGTGGAAATCGCCCCGCGGCGCATCCTGAAACAGGTCCTGGAGCTCTACGCCGAGCAGGGCTGGACACCCACCGTGGCCCCGGAGCTGGAGTTCTTCCTGGTCGACGTGAACACCGATCCGGACTATCCGCTGGAACCGCCGATCGGCCGCTCCGGGCGCCGCGAGACCAGCCGCCAGGCTTACGGCCTGGACGCCGTCAACGAGTTCGACCCGATCTTCGAAGAGGTCTATGACTTCTGCGAGGCGATGAACATCGACATCGACACCCTGACCCACGAGGGCGGGGCCGCCCAGATGGAGATGAACTTCAACCACGGCGACGCCCTGCGCCTCGCCGACCAGGCCTTCCTCTTTAAGCGCGCGGTGCGCGAGGCCGGCCTGCGCGGCAAGGTCTACGCCACCTTCATGGCCAAGCCGATGCAGGGCCAGCCGGGCAGTTCCATGCACGTCCACCAATCGGTGCTGGACGCCAAGACCGGCCGCAACCTCTTCGCCACCAAGTCCGGCAAGGACACCGCCCTGTTCCGCAAGCACATCGCCGGCCTGCAGCGCTACCTGCCGGCGGTGATGCCGCTGCTGGCGCCCAACGTGAACAGCTACCGCCGGCTGATGCCGGACTACGACGCCCCGATCAACACCCACTGGGGCTACGACAACCGCACCGTCGGCCTGCGGGTGCCGAACTCGGGGCCGGAGAACCGGCGGGTCGAGAATCGCCTGGCCGGTGCCGACGCCAACCCCTATCTGGCGATCGCCGCCTCGCTGGCCTGCGGCTTCCTGGGCATGACGGAAAACCTGAAGCCCCGCGCGCCCATCGAGGGCAGCGCCTACCGCCTTGCCCGGACCCTGCCGCGCACGCTCTATGACGCGCTGGAACGCTTCAATTCCACGAAGGCGCTGAAGCCTGTCCTGGGGGCGCTCTTCATTCAGGCCGTGACCCTGGTGAAGTACGAAGAACTGGACGCCTACCAGCAGGTCATCTCCTCCTGGGAGCGCGAGCACCTTCTCTTGAATGTCTAGGGCTGGTAAAATCCGGGCTCGACGCGGGCAGCAGAGGCCCGTCGAACACGGATTTCGGGCAGCGGCATGGGGACGACGGCAAGCACCAGACAATCAGGCGGGAACGCGAACGGGGACGCCGGCTGCGGCGTTTCCCTGCGCTGCCGCTTGGCCGATCTGCTGCTGAACTGCGCAAGAATCGGCTTCAATCCTTAGACCGCCAGGGGCCCGGCACCGCCGGGAAGAGGATCCATCCCTGGTGACCTGAATAGGATTGTCGTCATGTCTACCCAAGCCCTGCGCAACTCCACCGCCGTCTGGCGCGCCGCCGACAGCCGCCACCACTTTCATCCCTTCACCGACTTCAAAGGCCTCGCCGAGGAGGGCGGCAGCCGGATCATCACCCGCGCCGAAGGTGTCTGGCTGGAAGACTCCGAAGGCAACCGCATCCTCGACGGCATGTCCGGCCTGTGGTGCGTCAACGTCGGCTACGGGCGCGAACGCCTGGCCAAGGCCGCCTACGACCAGATGGCGGCCCTGCCCTACTACAACACCTTCTTCAAGACGGCGACGCCGCCCTCCATCGAGCTCTCGGAGAAGCTGGCCGCGCTGACGCCGGAGGGGCTGACCCGGGTGTTCTACGCTTCCTCCGGTTCTGAGGCCAACGACACCATCGCGCGGATGGTCCGGCGCTACTGGAAGCTGGCGGGCCGGCCGGAGCGGCGCAACATCATCAGCCGCACCAACAGCTATCACGGCAGCACCATGGCCGCCGCCAGCCTGGGCGGCATGCAGCCCATGCACGCGCTCGACGACCTGCCGCTGCCCGGCTTCCACCACGTCCGCCAACCCTACTGGTTCGCCGAAGGCGGCGACATGGACCCGGCGGACTTCGGCATCGCCGCGGCCAGGGCGGTCGAGGACAAGATCCTGGAGCTGGGCCCGGAAACCGTGGCCGCCTTTATCGGCGAGCCCATCCAGGGCGCCGGCGGCGTGGTCATCCCCCCGGAAACCTACTGGCCGGAAGTGCAGCGCATCTGCCGGGAGCACGACATCCTGCTGATCGCCGACGAGGTGATCTGCGGCTTCGGGCGCACCGGGCACTGGTTCGGCAGCGATCTCTTCGACATCAAGCCCGACATGATGACCCTGGCCAAGGGCATCACCTCAGGCTACCTGCCGCTTTCGGCGGTGATGGTGGGCGACCGGGTCGCCGAAACCCTCTGGTCCATGGGCGGCGAGTTCGCCCACGGCTTCACCTACTCCGGCCACCCGGTCGCCTGTGCCGTGGCGCTGGAGAACATCGCCATCATGGAAGAGGAAAAGCTGGTCGAGCGGGTCCATGACGACACCGGGCCCTACCTGCAAGCGCTCCTGCAGGATCTGGCCGAGCATCCGCTGGTCGGCGAGGTGCGCGGCATCGGCTTCATCGGCGCGGTCGAGCTGGTCTCCGACAAGCCCAGCCGCAGCCGCTTCTCTCCGCGCGGGCGCGCCGGCACCCTCTGCCGCGACCACTGCTTTGCCAACGGCGTGGTCTCGCGCGCCGTCGGCGATGCCATGGTGCTGGCCCCGCCTCTCACCCTCACGCGCGCGGAAGCCGACGAACTGGTCCGCCGGCTGCGCCTTGCACTCGACCTGACGGCGGCAGACCTGAACATCCGCTAGCCGCCGGCAGCCAGAGAACCGGCCGCCGAGCAACGAAGGGAGACAGCAAGATGCGCGAGGTTACGGTGGCCGCCACCCAGATGGCCTGCGACTGGGACCGCCACGCCAATCTCGACAACGCCGAGGCCCTGGTGCGCGAGGCTGCCGGAGCCGGTGCCCAGGTCGTGCTGATCCAGGAACTCTTCGAGACACCCTACTTCTGCGTCGACCAGAAGCAGGAGTACTTCGCCCTGGCGCAGCCGGCCGAGGGCAACCCGGTGCTGCAGCGCATGAGCGCCCTGGCTGCGGAACTGAATGTGGTTCTCCCGGTCAGCTTCTTCGAGCGGGCCAACAACGCCCACTACAATTCGCTGGCGATGATCGACGCCGACGGCCGCAGCCTGGGCGTCTACCGCAAGTCCCACATCCCCGACGGGCCGGGCTATCAGGAAAAGTTCTACTTCAATCCCGGGGACAGCGGCTTTCGCGTCTGGCAGACCCGCTACGGGACTCTGGGCGCCGGCATCTGCTGGGACCAGTGGTTCCCGGAATGCGCCCGCGCCATGGCGCTGATGGGCGCGGAGATCCTGTTTTATCCCACGGCCATCGGCAGCGAGCCCCAGGACCCGGGCCTCAATTCGAAGGATCACTGGCAGCGCACCATGCAGGGCCATGCCGCCGCCAACCTGACGCCGCTGGTCGCCTCCAACCGCATCGGCCGTGAGGAGGGCGACGCCGCCGGCATCACCTTTTACGGCTCCTCCTTCATCGCCGACGCCACCGGCGCCAAGGTCGCCGAAGCCGACGAAGACCAGCGCTCCGTCATCACCGCCACCTTCGACCTCGACGCGCTGCGTGCCCAGCGTGCGTCCTGGGGCCTGTTCCGCGACCGCCGCCCGGACCTCTACGGCCCGCTGATGACCTTGGACGGCGGCGTCGCGGACAGCTGATGGCCGCAACCTCCGGCACCATTCGGCCGGCGCTCGCCGCCGACCAGGCGCGTATCGAAGCGATCGTCGCGGCGGCCTACACCCCCTACATCGCGCGCATCGGCAAGCGCCCGGGACCGATGCTCGACGACTATGCCAAGCGCATTGCGGACGGGCAGGCTTATGTGTTGGAAACGGCCGGTGACGTCGCCGGCATTCTGGTGCTGGAGGCGGGTGACGGCCATCTGCTGCTGGACAACATCGCCATCGACCCGACCCGCCAGGGGGGCGGGCACGGAAGAACCTTGATGGCTTTCGCAGAAGAAGAAGCGCACCGGCGGGGCTACAACCGCATCCAGCTCTACACCCATGCACTGATGTCGGAAAATGTCGCGCTCTATCGGCGCAACGGCTACCGCGAGCTGGAGCGCAGAACCGTCAGCGGCTTTGACCGCGTCTACATGGAAAAGCGTGTTTAGACGGGAACGCCGCCTGCCAGACCTCTGACTTTCATTCGAAGTCTTCGCCTTCCGTCAGGACCAGAAAGCCCGCGTTGTCCTCGTCGAGCCCAAGGTCCTGGCTGCCGCGCGAAAGCACGTCGTCCATGTCCAGCCGCGCCGTCCTCACGCCCTGGCGCGCCGCCGCTTCGCGGAAATCAATCACGTTCATGTCGTTGCCCTTCATGACCCCGCCTGCCCGGCCTTGCACCGGTTGGCGGAATCGCTGCCCATACATATGAAAATGTAGGAGCGGTGGCCCTGCAACGCTGGGACAAACCTGAGGCAAGTCCGCCCTCTTAGGCTGCATATACGCAAAAGAAACTGGAGTGAATTCGCGCCAGGGCAATACGCTGGGAATCTTTACCCGGACAGGCGCAGCGCAAAGAGAAACGGCGGAGCCCGTGAGAGCTCCGCCGCTTCTACCCCGATGCCTGCCGCAGGGGTCAGTGCAGCTCGATCCAGACGGTTTTCACTTCGGTGTACTTGTCCATGGCGTGGAGCGACTTGTCGCGGCCGAAGCCGGACTGCTTGAAGCCGCCGAAGGGCGTCGACATCTCGCCGGCATCGAAGCAGTTCACCCAGACCACGCCGGAGCGCAGCGCCTTGGCCGCTTTGTGAGCCTTGTTGATGTCGCTGGTCCAGACCGCCGCGGCGAGGCCGTAGATGGTGTCGTTGCCGATGCGGACCGCCTCTTCCGGGTCGGAGAAGCTGATGGTCGAGAGCACCGGCCCGAAGATCTCTTCCTGGGCGATGGTCATGTCGTTCTTCACATTGTCGAAGACCGTGGGCGCGATGTAGTAGCCGCCGGTCTCGGCCATGACGCGCTCGCCGCCCATGGCCAGCCTGGCGCCCTCGCTCTGGCCCTTTTCGATGTAGCCCAGCACCCGCTCCATCTGGGTGTCGTCGACCATGGCGCCCATCTGGGTCGCCGGGTCCAGCGGATCGCCGATGCGCATCTGCTGGCCGACCTTCATGATGCGCTCCAGCAGTTCGTCCTTCACGCTCTCCTCCACCAACAGGCGGGAGCCGGCGTTGCAGACCTCACCCTGGTTGAAGAAGATCGCCCAGGCCGCCGCCGTCGCCGCGGCGTCGAGGTCCGGCGCATCGGCCATGACGATGTTGGGGGTCTTGCCGCCGCACTCCAGCGAGACCCGCTTCATGTTGGACTCGCCCGAGTATTTCATGAACAGCTTGCCGACCTCGCCGGAGCCGGTGAAGGCAATGGCGTCGACGTCCATGTGGCGACCAAGCGCCTGGCCCGCCGTCTCGCCGAAGCCCGGGACGACGTTCAGCACGCCCTCGGGCAGGCCCGCCTCGACCGCCAGCTCGGCGGCGCGGATCACGGTCAGCGGCGACTGCTCGGCCGGCTTGATCACCATCGAATTGCCGGTGGCCAGCGCCGGGCCCATCTTCCAGGCCGCCATCAGCAGCGGGAAGTTCCACGGCACCACGGCGCCGATAACGCCCAGCGGCTCGCGCAGCATCATGGCAACCGCGTTGTCGCCGGTGGGCGCCACCTCATCATAGATCTTGTCGATAGCCTCGCCGTACCAGCGGATGCAGTTGGCGACGGCGGGAATGTCGATGCGGGCGGAATCGCCGATCGGCTTGCCCATATCGAGGGTCTCCAGCAGCGCCAGCTCGGTGGCGTGCTCCTCGATCAGATCGGCCCAGCGCTGCAGCACCTTCTTGCGCTTGGCCGGGTGCTGGCGCGACCAGCGCCCGTCCTCGAAGGCGGCGCGGGCGGCCTTCACCGCACGGTCGACGTCTTCCGCCTCGCCGGCGGCCACCGCCGTCAGCACCTTGCCGTCGACAGGCGAGACGCAGTCGAAGGTCTTGCCGGAGGCGGCATCGGCGAACTGGCCACCGATGAAGGCCTGATTGCGAAAGGACAGGCCCTGGGCCTGGGTCTTGAGGGATTCGATGGAGAGGGCCGCTGACATGGCGCTAATGCTCCCTGGTGCCGGCCACGGCTGTGGCGCGTTTGGTTGGCTGTAGCTGGTTGGCTGTTTGCTGGTTAGCTGTTTGCTGGTTAGCTGTTTCCTGGGGGGGCCAAAAGGCCCGCGTTCCCGGACCTTAAGCCCGCCCCGTCAGGCAAGGCAAGCCTTGGCGCCCGGGGGCATAGCCGACCCGCAGACACCGCATGGGCCGCGCCCTAAAGCCAGGACGGCGGCCAGCGACCTTGCGGTGCGGCCCCGCCCACCCTATCTTGCCGCCCGATGGCATCAGGCGCCGAATGCCGTTCAGGCGGCGCCCGCCGGGGCCGGCTTAGCTCAGCTGGTAGAGCATCTGATTTGTAATCAGAGGGTCGGGGGTTCGAGTCCCTCAGCCGGCACCAGCACCTCCAAAAGCACAACGGCGAACATGCCGGTCGCGCAACCTTTGTGTCTCACCCTGCGATCTTGGTCCGGCTGTGCGAACAGCAATAAGAGGCGGGGCACTCGGCACCGCCTAATCAAATCTCTTAATGCGCGTATAGCTTTCTCTAATATTCGTTTTACAGTTGCATAAACCGCGCGACTTTGGCCACCATGTGCGTCCGAAAGGACGAGCGCATGCTACTTGTGGCGGAGCCGAAAAAGACGCGGGTCGACAAGCCTGACCCTGAAGTCTCGGGCGCTTTTCATGACGTCGTCACCCACGACCTGGAGATCCTCGACAGAGCCGGCGCCGAGATCGAAGAAGCCGAAGGCTCCGTTCCGGATCCGGATGAGGGTGCGTCGGATGAAGGCGCATAGGTTCCGCGCCGAAGGAATCTATCTGCCAAACCGCTCCAGCACCGCCATTGCCATCGCTTCCCCGCTTTCATAGGCGCATTCGACCCGGGCGCCGAGGCACCAGTCGCCGCCGATGAGGAGGCTGCCGTCGTCGCTGGCGAGGTGGGGCTTTCCCAGCGGTGCGGTGGTGAGGGCGTAGCGCCAGCGGTGGGCGACGGCGTGGTCGATGGGCGGCAGGTCGCGCCCGAAGGCGGCCGGCAGCAGCGCGACGATCCGCGCGGCGGCTTCCTCCCGCTCCAGCTCGAGGGTCGCGCCGCTCCATTCCGGGCTTGCGTGGATCACCCAGGTGTCGCGCCCGACCGCGCGGCCGGGCTTGGAGGCGTTGCGGGCGATCCAGGCCAACGCCTCCCCCTCCAGGCGGCAGGCATCGAAGCCGGGATCGAAGGACCCGGAAAACGTCACCATCAGGGCCCAACAGGGGGCAACGCGGACGGCGGCGAGGTGTTCCGCCAGCGCCGCTTCGCCGGCCGTCAGAGTCTGTGCCTGTGGCGCCGGTACGGTGCAAACTACGGTGTCGAAGGGTCGGTCCGCCTCCTCGTCAATGCCGTCCAGACACCAGCCTCCAGAAGAGCGGCGAAGGGCGGTGACCTGGCTCTGCAAGCGGATGTCGAGCCCCTCGGCCAGGGGGCGGACCAGGGCGTTCATCGCCGGGGCGCCGACCATCCAGTCCTCGCCGCACCCCTCCATCCCCGGCGCGAGACGCGGGCGCCAGAGATCCGCGCTGCCGGCCCGCCGCGCGTTTTCGAGGAGGGCGCGGAAGCCGGGACTGCGCGCGGTGATGTACTGGGCGCCGTGGTCGAAGGTCCGTTCGCCCTCGGCGCGGCGGGTCGCCAGCCGGCCGCCGAGGCCTCGGCTCTTCTCGAAGACGACCGGACGCAGGCCGGCATCCTGGAGGCGCCGGGCGCAGAGCAGGCCGGCGAGGCCGGCCCCGATCACGGCAATCCGTGCTGTGTCTTTCTCTCCCATCGCCCCCACCCAGCGCCCCGCCTAGCGATAGAAGGCGATGCGGCAGAGGACGAGATCGGCGGTAAAGGCGCGGCCGATGGCGACGAGCCCAAGCCGGCGCAGGCGGCTGACGTCCAGCGGCTTTTCGCTGCGGTAGGGCTGAAAGGCCGCGAAGGGAATCTCCAGGGTCGTTGCCTCCGATCCCGCCGTGAAAGCCGAGCGATAGGACTGCCAGGGCCGCGTGTTGTCGGCGCTGCGCAGATGCAGGCCGTAGTGTTCTCCATTGCCGCGCACGGTCAAACGCAGACCGGCATAGGCGGAGGCATCGAAGGTCTCGCCCGAGGACGTGAGGTCGAGGGCTGCCTGCACGAAGCCGCCGTTGTTCTCCAGCCGCACATCGCCGGTCAGCCGCAGGCAGGCGGAACCACCCTCCGCCTCTCGCGTCACAGAGGCTTCGGAGACCCCGCCCATCACCCGGTCGCTGACCGCGCGCCAGGGCGTGCCGAGTCGCGACACGAGGCCGGGATCGCTAAAGTCGTCGATCAGAAAGGATCTCGTCGGCGCCACCGTGTCGTCGCCCTTCCGCGCACCTGCAACACTATGCGATGCAAGCACGACCGAGGCGGTGCAGGCCAGCCCTGCCAGCAGAAGGCCTCGGCGTGCAAGGTCCGTCACGCCCCGGCCCGTCGGACAAGACCCTGCATCCAGGGACGGAGAACAAGGAAGAGATCATAGCAGCGCTCGAGGAGCCAGCGCATGGGCGGGAGGCGAAAGGCCCGCCCGAGAGCGCGGAAGGCCGGCAGTTCCTCCCAGAGGCGAGCGAAGGCAGCCCCGCCGGAGAGGAGGCGCCCCGAGGGCTCGCGCACGTGGAAGCGCGCCAGTGCCGCTTCACACGACAGGCCGGCCGTCGCCTCGCCACCGGCCAGTGCGCTGACGTCGCACCAGGCAACCGCCTCGGCCCCGCGCCGGCGTTGGTAGAAGGCGATTTCACGCCGGCACAGCGGGCAGGCGCCATCGTAGAAGACGGTCAGTCTTTCGGAGTCAGACATACGAGGTGCAGTCAGGCGCTTTCGGGTTTTGCGCCGACGTCAGGCTCCGCTGCGTCTTCGTCGTGGTGATTGTCGTGCTCCGCCGCGCGGTCCTTGCGCATGCAGGACTTGGCGGCGCAGGCTGCCAGCGCCCCAAAGGCGGCACCGGCGAGCAGATGAGCGCCGAAGTTGAGCCCCAGGCGAACAATCATTGCGCGCGCCTCCGCGCCCTGGACTTTGCACAGCAGCGGGCCATGGCGACGGCCGTCATCCCCATGGCGGCACCCAACAGAAACCCTTTCGTCGCAAGGGTATAGCTGGCCAAAACTCCCATCCCGAAGTCCTTTCCGGCGCCCTGGGATCAGACAGACCCGGGGCGCCTAAAGTCCTGATTTCCTTGATCCACGACTTAGCGCGCGGCGGAGCCCGGTCAAGCCGGCAGCAGGCGTAACAACACCTGGGCTTCCAGCCGAAACGCGCTAGATCTTCGGGTACTTCCGAAAAGTGGTAATAGCACAGTGTGTCATGACCCTGCCTGATCCGACCTTGGCCGAAAGCCTTCGGCCTGAACCGGTACCGCAAGAGCCCTTCTACGACGATCTGGAGGCGGCCCTGGCGGAGGCCTGGGACCAGCTGCGGCGCGGCGCGGCCGACCGGCGGGCCGCCTTTCACACCCCCTGCCTCGCCACGGTGCGGGCGGATGGAACGCCGTCGGCCAGAACGGTGGTGCTGCGGGCCGCCGATCAGGAGACCGCAACCTTGCGGTTCCACACCGACCGGCGCTCCGCAAAGGTGAGCGAGATCAGCGACCGGCCGGCAGTCGCCCTGCACTTCTACGATCCCGGCCGCAAAATCCAGCTCCGCGTCGAAGGCCTCGCAAGCCTGCACCGCGACGACCCCATCGCCGATGGTGCATGGAAGGCGACCCGCCCCTTCAGCCGCGCCTGCTACCGGGTGCCGGCAACGCCGGGCGAAGAGATCGCGGCGCCCCTCCCTGCGCACCTTGGGCCCCCGCACCTCGGACCCGCGCAGCTCGGCCATGCCGGGCAGGGCGAGGCCGGCGCCGAACACTTCGCCGCCGTCGTTGTGACACTGCGCAGCATCGAGTGGCTCTACCTCGCCGCCCGGGGCCATCGCCGGGCGCGGTTCATCAGAGACGGCCAGATCTGGGAGAAGACCTGGTTGGTGCCCTGAAGACTTCCATGCGCACGGCTCACGCTATTTGCGGCGTTACGTGCAGACCAAGCCAGATGGTCGGACGGAGAGGATCGGTCCAGGTCACCCGGTGGCGGCAGCGCGCAGGCAGCAGCAGCGCATCGCCCGGCACAAGGTCGCGCTCCTCCAGGTTCCCGTCGCCGGCCTCAATAGCAAGGCGCGCAGCGCCGGCCAGAAGCAGGACCCATTCGTCGCTCTCCTGGTCGTACCAGTCGCCCTCCGGCGTCGTCTGCCCCTCGGAGACGATGCGTTCCAGCTTCACGCCCGGCCGTTCCAGCAGCGTTTCGAAGACCTCTGCCGCCGCGGCGGACGGCAGATCGCGCAACAGATTCGTAACAGTCGTCATGGCGGCCTCTCTAGCTGCGCAGGACAGGTCCCGGCAGTGCGGCATCGGTTGGCGCGCCGCGCCGGGTCTTCCGGGGCATCGCCGGAAAGATGTGATCCACCGCCCGGCCGGACACCGTAAGTGATAGCTGAGGTCCCAGAGATGGCATACACTTTCCCGCGTCGCGATGATAGGCTGGAGACATGATGACCCCCAGTTGCCGCAAGAGGTTCGGGAGTTTCGCAACGGTCCTGCTCTCGACCGCGCTGCTCTCAACCGCCGCCTCGAATGCCGCCGCCTCGAATGCCGCCGCCTCGAATGCCACCGCCTCGAATGCCACCGCCGCGGAAGCGACCGCGACCAAGCCCGTCACCGCCACCTACGAAGTCTACTTCGGCGGCTTCCACGTCCTGAATGCGGAAGCGACGCTGGAGAACGGCGGAGAGCGCTACCGCGTCACCGCGGCAGCGGAAACCCAGGGCTTTCTCTCCTGGTTCACGAGCTGGAAGGGCGAGACCGAGAGTGTCGGGCGCGTCGACCCGGACAGGATCGTGCCGCAGTGGCACGACAACCGCGGCACGCTGGACGACCTGGAGCGGATTGTCACGCTGCGCTACGACGACGAGGGCAACATCATCGAGTCCGAGGCCGTGCCGGAGCAGGACTGGGAAGGGCGCCACCCCCTGCCCGAGGATGCCGGCAAGGGCACGCTCGATCCCCTCAGCGTCATCGCCGGCATCGCCCAGCTGTTGCAGAACGGTGGCGCCTGCGAGGGACGCTTCGCCGTGTTCGACGGCCGCAAGCGCTATGACCTCAAGGTCGCCGATGCCGGCACCAAGACTCTGGAGCCCAACAGCTATTCGATTTTCGACGGCGTCGCCCGCGGCTGCCAGGTCGACTACGAGATGCTGGGCGGTCACCGCATCGAGCGCAACAAGTACGCCGCAACGGCGCGCGAGCGGATCATCTGGGTCGCCCGCCCGGCGGCGGACGCACCCCTGATCCCCGTGCGCCTGCAGATCGAAACCGGCTACGGCACCGTGATGGGCCACTTGACGGGCTACAGCCTCGACGGCCAACCCCCGCTCACCGACTGACTCGTTTAGTCCCCGCTAGTCCACGCGCTTACTAAAAACTGGTCCCCTTATCGCGACGCGCCTATGATGGCCGTCAAAGGGGACACCGCAGACAATGACTGTGCAGACCCGACGGCGGGCAGCCTTTACAGGCGCCGACCGCCTGGAAGCGGGCGACCGCATCCCGCCCTTTGCCCTGCCGGACGCGCACGGCGCCGCCGTCAGTCCCTTGGATGACTTCCGGGCCGGCAGGCCTCTGGTTCTGGTCTTCGAGTGCGAGGGGACGGAGCCGGACTTCGCGGCGGAACTGTCGGGGCTGGCAGCGATGCTGCCGGACGGTTCTTCTTCAGAGGCCCAAAGCCCGGCGGCACTGGCCGTCACCCGGCGCAGCCAGGACGAGAACCTGGCCTTGGCCGGGCAACAGGCTCTGTCCTTCCCGGTGCTCTCCGACAGCAAGAGCCAGCTTTACCGCGCCTGCGGCCTGGATGCCGCAACCATCGGCCGGACGGCCGTGACCTTCGTGCTCGATGCCAACCTGCGGCTTGTTGCCCTCGTCGACGGCGGCGGTGCCAGCCGCGGCCCGGCGATTGCCGCGGCGCTCGCGCAGGCCGCCGCCGAGGATCCCACAAGCGCTCCGCTCGCCGGGCACCCGCCGGTGCTGGTGCTGCCGCGCACCCTCAGCCCGGAGGACTGCAGCGATCTGATCGACCACTGGCACCGGCCGGCACCGCTGTGGGAGGCGGAGGGTTTTCAGACCCGCGGCTTCCAGCAGGAGAGCGGCGATTTCATGGTCCGCAATAAGGATTACGGCAAGGTGCTGCAGCGGGTGGTGCGCGACGCGGACCTGCAGAAGTACCTGGACGCGAAGCTGAACCGCCGGGTGATCCCGGAAATCCACAAGGCCTTCTCGGCGCAGATCACCCGCCGCGAGGAGTACCGCATCGCCGGTTACGATGCCGCCGAAGGCGGCTCCCTGGGCGCCCACCGGGACAACCCGACGAAGGAAACGCGGCACCGCCGCTTCACCGTCTCCGTCACCTTGAACGCCGGGGGCTTCGAAGGTGGCGCGCTGCGCTTCGGCGAGTACAGCCGGGAGGGCTATCTGGTGCCCACCGGCACGGCCATCGTCTGGTCCTGCTCCCTGCTGCACGAAGTGCTGCCGGTAACCTCAGGGCGGCGCTTCATCCTCGGCACGCACCTGTTCAGCGCGTAGGCGTCGCGGGGCTATCCGAGCGTAATTGCCTCGCGCCGGAACGGCGTAACATCGGGGTCGACAGTCTCGCCGAACTCCCGTGCGTAGCGGTGCCCAGCGAAGA
>NZ_JANQKD010000097.1 GCF_028281305.1 Pelagibius sp.
CATCGCCGCCGCCGGCTTCGGCCTGCAGGCCTGGCTGTTGCGGCGGCGCGACTACCGCACCATCGGCGCGCCCTCCCAGCCGCTGTTTTACGAGCTCGGGTCCCGCCGCCGGCCGGTGGAGGCGCTGTGCTGGCTGATCATCCTGCTGATCCTGGTGCTGCCCATGGCGGCGCTCCTGGCCGCCTCCCTGGTCAGGGCCTACGGGCTGTCGCTCTCGGCGGAGACCTTCACCCTGCGGCACTACGCGGATGCGGTGTTCAGCCACGACGCCACGGCACGCGGCTTCGTGAACAGTTTCGCCCTGGCCACGGGAACGGCGGTACTGCTCATCGCGCTGGCGTTGCCGCTGGCCTACTTTATCGTCTGGCGCCGCACCGCGCTGCTGCGGGTGCTGAACGGCCTCGCGGAACTGCCCTATGCCCTGCCCGGCGCGGTACTGGCCATCGCCGCCATCCTGGTGTTCCTGAAGCCGATCCCGCTGCTCGGCGTGTCGCTCTACGGCACGCTGTGGACCATCTTCGCCGCCTACCTGGCGCGCTTCCTCACCCTTGGCCTGCGCCCGGTGATCAGCGGCTTCTACCAGCTCGACCGCACGCTGGAGGAGGCGGCACAGATGGCCGGGGCCGGGTTCTTCCGCCGCCTCGCCACCATCGTGCTGCCGCTGACCGCACCGGTGGCCGCGGCCGGCGGCCTGCTGGTCTTCCTCACCGCATTCAACGAGATCCAGGTCTCCGCCCTGCTCACCTCCTCCGGCGCCGAGACCATCGGCGTCATCATCTTCTTCCTCGACGAGAGCGGCAGTTCCTCCATGGCCTCCGCCGTCGCGGTGATGGTGGTCGCCGTGGTGTTGGGGCTGATGCTGCTGGCCGGCCGCCTGGCCAAGCGCCTGCCCCGCGGCGTGCTGCCCTGGGAAGCCTAAAGGGAAAAGACCGAAGTCAGTGAATAGGCGCACCCTTCGAGACGATCCTTCGGATCTGCTCAGGGTGAGGGTGAGCGCTCAGACTGATTGACCTTATGCTGAGGAGACCGCGCAGCGGTCGTCTCGAAGCACGGGGTCAATCAAGCCGCCGGGATCACCCAGCCGTCCTGCACGGTCAGGCGCACGGGGTCGCCGCGGGACGGCGCAGAATCATCCGGCAGGGTAAGCTGCAGCCGCGCCGCCGGATCGGCCTCCGGCGCCACCTCCACCGCCGTCACGCCGCCCTTGTAGGTGACCCTGAGCGCCCGTCCGCGGATGGCACCCTCCGGAGAAAGGACCAGATCCTCCGGCCGCAGACAGACCCTGGCCGGCCCCTGCCGTTGGTCCGGCGCGCAGCGCAGCACGAAGTCGCGCCCCAGCAGGGTGGCGGTGCAGCGCCCTTCGCGCAGCAGGGAAGAGACCTCGGCCGGCACGATGCTGCCTTGGCCGATGAAGTCCGCCACCATGTCGTTCTGCGGCTTGCGGTAGAGATCGCGCGGCGCGGCAAGCTGGGCCAGGCGGCCGTCGTGCATCACCGCAATGCGGTCGGCCAGGGTCATGGCCTCCGCCTGGTCGTGGGTGATGTAGACCATGGTGGCGCCGGTCTTGGCGTGAAAGGCCGCAAACTCCTCCTCCATCGCGGCGCGGAGATGGACGTCGAGGTTGGCCAGGGGCTCGTCCAGCAGCACGATGCGCGGCTCCATCACCAGGCAGCGCGCCAGGGCAACCCGCTGGCGCTGGCCGCCGGAGAGCTCCGCCGGGCGTCGTTCCTCCAGGCCCTTGAGGCCCACGGTCTCCAGCGCCGCGGCGACGCGGCGGTCGTAGTCACTGCCGCGCACCCTCTGCACCCGCAGGGGATAGCCGACGTTTCCGGCCACGCTCATGTGCGGCCAGAGGGCGTAGGACTGAAACACGATGCCGATGCGCCGGTCCTCGGTGGCCAGGTGATGGGCGTCGGAGGATGCCAACAGGTCGCCCAGATGGATGCTGCCGGCATCCAGCCGCTCGAAGCCGGCGATCAGACGCAGCAGGGTGGTCTTGCCGCAGCCGGAAGGTCCCAGCACCGCCAGGAACTCGCCGTCAGCCACATCCAGGCTGACCGCCTCGACGGCGCGGATCTCGCCGAAGCGCTTGGAGACCGAGGAGATCGTGAGGGCGACCATGGTTCCCTGGGGTTCCCTGGGTGGCGGGTTTGTTACAACGCAAAGACGGCTCTGGCTTAGCCTGCCGCCGCCGCTGCGGTCAAATGACGCTTCAGAGAAACAGGCAGAACAGCGCGTAGCAACGGCCCAGAAGGCCGGTGAAAACGAAGTAAAGAACCGCGTCGACCAGCAGGCCGAGGACGAGGACCGGCAGCCCGACATAGAGCAGGAGATAATAGAGCGCCCAGCCGGTAAAGCGGCGCTTGGGAATGCGGTGACCGCGGATCTCGGGAACGGCCGGCCCGGGCGATCCGGGCGACCCGGGCGATCCGGGCGATCCGGGCGACCCAGGCGATTCGGTGGAAGGCTCTGCCATGGCCGCAGACTAAGCATTGTGGGGCGGAGAGAAAACCGGGAGACTGCGCCCATGGTCGCCGTTCCGGACACCGCCACGGAAGTCGCCTGGGAGCCCTGCATGCGCGAGCGCTGGGAGGCGCTGTTCCGCGCGGCCGGCAAGTCGACCCTGGAACAGGCCTGGGCCTACGGACAGGCCGTCGAGAGCGAACACGGGCTGACGGTCGAGCGCGGCCTGGTCGCCGCGGGCGGCGAGCCTCTCGCCCTGGTCCAGAGCTTCTGCCGCCGCCGGGCTCTGGTCCGCTTCGCCCGGGTCATGCGCGGACCGGTCTGGCTGATCGACCCGCTGGCGGATCGCCGCGCATCGCAGGTCTGCGCGGCGATTGCCGGTCATTACCGTCGGCGCCGCCTCGGTGACTTCCTGCTTTGGCTGGCCGAGCTGCCGCAGGACGTCCGCAGCGACGCCACGCTGCGCGCCCTGGGCCTGCGCCCGGTGGTGACCGGCTACAGCTCCGTCTGGCTCGACCTCGATCCGCCGCTGGAGACGTTGCGCGCGAAGCTCCACGGCAAGTGGCGCAACGCCCTGCAACAAGCAGAGGGGTCCGGGATCACGGTGGAGGCGGTCGACCACCCGCGCCGCCTCAACCAGATGCTGCTGCTCTACGACCGCTTCCGCCGCAAGAAGCGCTTCCTTGGCCCCAACGGTGACTTCATTGCCGCCCTGGCACGGGCGGACCGCGGGGCCGTGACAGCCCTCACCGCGCGCCGCGAACGCGACCTTGTCGCCGGGATCATCCTCGTGCGTCACGGCGCCAGCGCCACCTACCTCGCCTCCTGGACCAGCGATGCAGGGCGCGCCGGGCAGGCCCACAACCTGCTGCTCTGGCGCGGCATCGACGCGCTGAAGGCCGGCGGCTGCCGCTGGCTCGACCTCGGCGGCGTCAACACCGAAAGCCAGCCCGGCATCGCCCGCTTCAAACTCGGCCTTGGCGGCGAAGTTTTTTCGCTGGCGGGAACTTATCTGTAAACCGCCAGACCCACGCGAGTCAGGCGAGCTGTCCGCCCGTTGCGTCGAAGTCCATGCCGTTGAAGGCGGTGGCCGCGTCGGAGGCGAGGAACATGACCCCCTCGGCCATCTCGTGCGGGTCCATGATCCGCGGCGTCACGAAGGTCGGAGCGGCGGCTTCGTAGGTGAAGCCCTGGTAGTCGAAGCTTTCCCGCAGCATCGGCGTATCCACCGCAAGCGGGGAGATCGACACCACCCGGATGTTGTCCTTGGCCAGTTGGGCGCCGGCCTTGGTCAGGCCGGCGACGGCGTGCTTCGAGGCGTTGTAGTGCGCGGTGCTGGGGAAGCCGCGGTGGGCCGCGACGGAGGCCATGTTGACGATCACGCCGCTGCCCTGCGCCTTCATCACCGGAATGGCGTACTTCATTCCGTAGAAGACGCCGTAGGTGTTGGTGCGCAGCATGTCGTCGAAGTTCTCGAGTGCGATGTCCTCGATCAGGCCGGGGGTCATGAAGATACCGGCGTTGTTGAACAGCACGTCGAGCCGTCCGTAGGTGGAGAAGGTCGCGGCGATGAAGCCCTCGACCTGCGCGGGGTCGCGCACATCGGTGACCATCCAGGTCGCCTCGCCGCCCTTGGCGCGGATCTCGGCTTCGACCTGCTTGCCGAGGGCATCGCGGCGGGCGGTGATAACCACCTGCGCGCCGGCCATGGCAAAGGCATGGGCCGTTGCCGCGCCGATGCCGGAGTTGCCGCCGGTGATCGCCACCACCTTTCCGGCGAAACTGCCGTTCGGATCGGCGCGGTCCGGGGCGGCAAGCGGGTTCAGCGCGTTGGCCTTTGCCGTCGAGGCGGCGGCCGCTGTCGCTGCGGTCACGGCCAGGCCGAGCGCCCCACGGGTGAGCAAGGCGCGGCGGGTGGTGTCGGTTTCAGATAACATCGCGGGGATCCTTTCAAGGAGGAGCAGAAAGACCGAGCGCGGAACCGGTACTGCTCAAGCCTTCGCCTTGAAGAGTCCGGACCTGGTGCAGGCTTAGCTGCCGGGCGTGTTGCGTACGAAGGTGCTGCCGCGCTCGGCGGTCGCGGTGAAGGTCATGGCGTTGACCTTCCAGGCGCCGTCAACCCGCGCGAAGCCGTGCAGATAGGTGCCCCAGACCTCCCACAGCGGGTTGCCGCCGTTCTCCGGCAGGGCGCCGCGGTCCATGCGGTTCCAGGCATAGCCGTGGCTGAGCATCACCGCGGTGTCGGCACCGGTGAAGGTGATGCGGTGGTTGCCGCGCAGGTGAAAGCTCTCCTTCTCCGCCGTCAGGTTGGCGGCCCAGCCGGCGATCAGGTCGTCGGCGGCAATGGTCGCCGGCTCGCCGCCCGCCAGCGAGGTGAAGTCGACATCGATCTGATCCGTGAAGAGACTGCGGGCAAGGGCCCAGTCCTTGGCGTCGACGGCGGCGTCCAGGGTATCGGCAATCCGGATCATCTCGGCCCGGTCGACCAGGGTCTCGGCGGTCACCGGACTGCCCTGAAGGGCCGGTCCTGCCGTCTGGGCCTGCGCGGTCTGAACAGGGCCGGTGAGCGGCAGCGCCACGGACAGGGCAGCCGGGAGGGCGGCTGCGAGAGCAAGGGTCTTCATCGGCCATCTCCATCGCGCTTTGTGGTTCGCTAGGCTGGAGATAGGCGCCTCTATCGATAACCACAAATACCGTTTTCATATTTAAATGATGCTCTCAAAGCATCATTCATTCAGAACGGTCTCGATCAGGAGCGCCGTCAGGCTGCCAGGGTTGCTGCGGTGGATGAAGACAAACTCAAGCGGTACGGACAGCCCCTTCACCTTGCGGAACTGAACGCCGCGCGGCGGGCGCTGCATGTTGGCCGAGTTGACCAGGGCGCAGCCGACCCCCGCCGAGACGAGGCTGAGAATCGTCGTCTCGTTGTTGGCCCGCTGAACGATCCGCGGTTCGAGGCCAAGCGCCGCCATCGCCGCGTTCTGGCGATCAAAGTAGGCGGGTGCGGCCTCGCGCGGAAAGGAAACCATGGGCAGCCCGTCGATGTCAGCCGGATCGAGCGGCCCGTCGCGATCGAAAGCCATGTCGGTGGAGGCGGCGAGGACCACGTCGTCGGTGGCCAGCGGATGGACCGCCAGCTTGCCGCCGACGAGGCTGTCCTGACGGTAGACGAAGCCGGCATCGAGCAGGCCGTCGCGCACGGCGTCGATCTGCGCGATCGACCCAAGCGGCACCACATCAAGCTGAATATCGGGATAGGCCCGCGCAAAGCGGTTCAACGCGCGCGGCAGTGGTCCCGACCAGGAGGCGTTTTCCAGCAAACCGATCTTGATCGATCCTCCGCCGCCACGCGCGACGCGCTGCGCCTTGTCGACGGCGGCGGCGGCCCGTGCCAGCACGGCGCGTGCTTCTTCGGCAAAGACCTTTCCGGCATCCGTCAGAACAACACCGCGCCCCTCGCGGCGCAGCAGATCGAAGCCGAGTTCGGCCTCAAGGTCCTTGATCTGCCGCGAGACAGCGGGCTGGGCCACGTTCAGACGGTCGGCGGCGTGCCGCAGACCGCCATGATCGGCAATGGCAACGAAGTAGCGAAGATGCCTGAGTTCCATTCCTCCAATGATACCTCAGGAGCATCATTGAAGGAACAATCCGACGGCCTGGAGTATCGGGCAGCAAGCCCTGCAGCGGCCTCGGATTGGGCCCGGCCCTACTGAGCGGCACCGGAAGGGGTGTAGGCTGCCCGGACAGATGTCTCCTTCAGCGGGAAAACAAGCCATGCCCGAAACAGACTGCATCATGTGCCGCGGCGCCGAAGCCGACGGCGAACTCGACCGCATTGAGGTCTGGCAGGATGCGCACTGGCGGCTGACCTTCAGCCTCTCGTCCGAGGTGATGGGCTTTTCCTACCTGGAGCCGAAGCGGCACATCTCCCACATCCACGCCCTGGACGGCGACGAAGCCAGCACCTTCGGGCCGGCCCTGGCGCGCTGCACCAAGGCGCTGAAGGCAGCCACCGGTGCCGAGGTCGTCTATGTCTATATCTTCGGCGACGGCGTTCCGCACCTGCACCTTCACCTTGCCCCACACCGCGCCGGCGACGCGCTGAACGATCAGATGATCAAGGGCGAGATCGTCGAGGAGAAGCTGCCGAACGGCATGACCCGCTTCTACAGCCCGGACTTTCCGGCACTGCCGCGCAAAGACCTGCAGGAGACGGCCGAGCGGGTGAAAGATCTTCTAAACCCCTGAGCGTGCTGCCGGTCCCTCAAGGGACCGCCCCCGATGTCGCTCAGGGGCAGCCGCGGTCCAAATCGTTTTCCCGCGCGTCGTGGAAGCGCAGCAGGATGCGCCGCGGAAAAAAGCGCCTGAGGTTGCGCCGGACGTCGCGCTCGGCGCGCCGGGGGTCGAAGCCGGCCTGGGGATCGCGGCTGAAGGCGGCCGTGGTGGAGAAGTCGAGGAACTTGGCGTGCACGATGGTGGTCGGGAAACGCCAGATCATGTGGTAGTCCAGCGGCACGCCGCCCGTCTTGGCCTGGGCGCAGACCTGGCTGGGTTCGCCGTAGGCCGCCTCCAGGCTCTCCACCAGGCGCTCGAAAGCCGCCGGCGTGGCGCCGACGCGGCGGCGCTCCAGCAACACCTGGCGCAGGCGGTCGCTGGTCTCGTCCATCTGCAGATAGGCGGTGAAGGCGAGGCCGCCGATATCGACGTCCGGCACGCTGAGGTCCGCATAGGCGCCACCGTAGAGCCAGCGCCCGGGCAGCGGCTGCACCGCCGCCCCCAGGGCCGTCTCCAGTTCGCCGGCGGCCATGCCCCAGCGCGCCGCGCCCCAGCCCGGCAGGTCTTCTGGGCTCTCGGCTGCAGCCAGTCCGTTTGGCATCAGCGCAAGCACCAGCGCCAGCATCAGGAACTTCGGTCTCATGCCCCTCATGTGGTGTGGAACGGCCAGCGGCGCAAAAGGCGGTCACAGAAGTCACAAAAAAGTGCGGCGGTCTCATTGAAGAGACCGCCGCCAGTGGCAAGTTGCGGACCGCCCGGCAGATCGAGCGGATCTGAGCGGCCCAGGTGATCAGACGGGAAATGCGCGGTCAGATCGCATTCTTGCCCATCTGGTCAGCGATGTAGTCGGCCTGGCGCAGGGCCAGGGCGACAATCGTCAGGGTCGGGTTCTCCGCCGCGCCGGTGGTGAACTGGCTGCCGTCGGAGATGAACAGGTTGGCGATGTCGTGGGTCTGGCCCCACTTGTTGACCACGCCGTCGCGCGGCTTCTCGCTCATCCGGTTGGTGCCCAGGTTGTGGGTCGAGGGATAAGGCGGCGTCGGGAAGGTCCTGACCGCGCCCACCGCGTCATAGACCGCCGCCCCCTGCCGGTAGGCATGGTTGCGCATGGCGATGTCGTTGGCATGGTCGTCGAAGTGCACGTCGGGCACCGGCAGACCGTGCTGGTCCTTCATCGTCGCATGCAGGGTGATGCGGTTGGTCTCCTGCGGCATGTCCTCGCCCACCAGCCACATGCCGGCCATGTGATCGTACATGTCCATCGCCGAGGTGAAGCCGCGCCCCCAGGCGCCGGGGTTGAGGAAGGCAGCCATGAACGGCAGGCCGAGCGACAGCGTTTCCATCTCGTAGCCGCCGACGAAGCCGCGCGAGGGATCGTTGACGGACTCGTCGGTGATGATCCCCGCCATGGTGGTGCCGCGGTACATGTGCACCGGGCGGTCGAAGACGGCATAGACGCTGCCGGTCATGTGGCGCATGTAGTTACGCCCCACCTGGCCGGAAGAGTTGGCAAGGCCGTCGGGATACATCGCCGAGGCGGAGTTCAACAGCAGCCGCGGCGATTCGATGGAATTGCCGGCAACCGCCACTGCCCGCGCCTTCTGCCGGTGCTGCTTGCCCTCGGCATCGGCATAGAGCACGCCGGTGACCTTGCCGGAACTGTCGTGCTCGATCTGCAGCACCTGGCTGTTGGGCCGCACCTCCAGCTTGCCGGTCTCCTCGCCCTTGGGGATCTCCGCGTAGAGCGTCGACCACTTGGCGCCGGTCTTGCAGCCCTGAAAGCAAAAGCCGATCTGCTGGCAGGCACCGCGGCCGTCGCGGTCGGCGGAGTTGATCGCCATGCGGCCGGTGTGACAGCTCTTGTAGCCCAGCTTGTCGGCGCCGGCCTTCATGACCTTGAAGTTGTTGTTGCCCGGCAGGCCGTCGATGCCGTGGGTGCGGGTCACGCCCATGCGGTCTTCGGCCTTGGCGTACCAGGGCTCCATGTCGGCCAGCGTGATCGGCCAGTCCAGCAGGTTGGCGCCGGCGATGTCGCCGTAGGTGCTGCGCACCTTGAACTCGTGCTCCTGAAAGCGCAGCGAGGCGCCGGCCCAGTGCACGGTGGAGCCGCCCACCGCCTTGACGATCCAGGCCGGCAGGCCGGGAAAGTCCTTGGCGACCCGCCAGTCGCCGGAGGTGGTGCGCGCGTCGAGCCAGGAGATCTTGCCGAACATCCCCCATTCGTCGTTTTCGAAGTCGTCGATCTCGTGGCGGCCGCCGGCCTCCAGGATCACGGTTCGGATGCCTTTCAAAGCGAGCTCGGTGCCCAGCGTGCCGCCGCCGGCGCCGGAGCCGATGACGACGACGACAGAGTCGTCGTTCAGATCGAATGTCTTTGCCATGGTCCGTCCTCCCGCTCAGGCTTCCAGCCAGTCGATGTCGTCGAAGCCGCGGCTGATGTAGCCGCCCTTCTCCGCCGAGGCGCCCTCGTAGCCGAACTTCGCCCAGACCTCCGGCTGGTTGTAGAGCCCGGTGATCAGGCCGCCGCGGATCTTCTGAAAGAAGGCGCCGTCCTCTATCGAAGTCAGGATGGCGACGCGGTCCTCCTCCCAGGCAACATCGCGGTAGCCGCCGCCGTGGCGCGCCTGGGCGGTCGCATCCAAGAGGTCGACGCCGCCTTCGAGCATGGCTTTCAACGCCGCGTCCTCGCCGGCCGAGGCGTCATAGCCGATCATCGCCTGGGCATAGAACTTGTCCGCCAGGTGATCGTGCGGATAGGTGTCGCGGGCCATCTGCACCAGCGTTGCCATACTCTCGGGCCGCAGGGTCTTCACCTCCATGGCCCAGGCCCCGCCGGAGCCCATCACGATCCCGCCGTTGACAACGGCGATGATGCCGGCGGTGCCGGCCCCGGCGGTCTTCAGAAACCGCCGGCGCGTCACCTTCGTGCGCTTATCCAACGTCCTCATGGGCTTTTCCTCCTCAGATCCTCTGCTTTGTTCTTCGTTCTCTGTTGTTTGCTTTTCCGGTTTCTCGCCGACCCGCTGCTTTCAGCGGTAGCGCCCGTGCTGTTGCAGCACCTCGATCTTGTAGCCGTCGGGGTCCTGCACGAAAAAGAAGGACGCCATCAACGCGCCGTCGCGGTGAAACTCCTTCATCGGATTAGGATTGAGACCGAGTTCCTCGAAGCGCTCGTGCTCCGCTTTCAGGTCCTCCACCGCGACCGCCAGATGTCCATAGCCGGTGCCGTGGGTATAGGGTTCGCTCTGATCCTTGTTGACCGTCAGTTCGACTTCGAAGTCGTTTTCGGGATTGCGCAGATAGATCAGCGTGAAGCCGTCGAAGTCGAAGCGGTCGGCGACATCCAGCCCGAAGGCCTTCTTGTAGAACTCCGTCGAGCGCGTCTCGTCCAGTACGCGGATCATGGTGTGGATGGCTTTGGCCATGGCGGTCGTCCTCGCTTTATCTGCTGGCTGCCTCGATCAGGCCGCCCGCGACGTCTGGCGACAGCCAGCGCCAAGGGCGCGTCGCCGGCGCCATGAGAGGCAGAGCGCAGGCACACATCGGGCAGCAAAATTCACAACCGGTGAAGAGCGGTCGGCACAGCTGTGCTTCCTCCCAGGCCGTCTGGCTTTGCGCGTTCTTTCGGCCGTTGGTGAGGAGTCTACAGCCCGGCAGCGGGCAGGTGGTGTTATGCCGCTACTACAGCAGCGGGGATACGCGACCCTCGCTGCAAGATCGCTGTCTAGACCGCGATGCTTTCTTCAACCGAAAGCTTGGCCGATGGCCGAACCGATTGCGGAAAGCGTTCGTCGGTCAGGAACACCAGGCAGGCGCAACGCAGCAGCGAGGCGAAGTTGCTGATCTCGCCCTGAAGCTCCAGAACCTCTTCATAGAGTTCGGAGACAAATTGCGGCACCGTCATGTTCTGTGACCGCGCCATAGCCTCCAGAATATCCCAGAAACGGGCTTCCAGCCTGACAGAGGTGCTGTGGCCGTTGATGCGGATCGACCGCGTTACGAAACGATAGGTCTCAGGATCCTGTCCGGAAAAAACATGGCACATGGGTCTGACCTCCCCAGGACAGCGTAAGGTCCGGTTCCGCGCGCAGCATCACCCGTCGCGCCTTGCGAACCGAAAACCTCACAGGGCGAACTTTTGTATTTCTTTGTTGCCAGAAGTATGCGGAATCGAAGACCGCACTGTCCAGCCTCTCCTTTCGGGCCAGGTGGGTCAGGTCGGCTGGGTCAGGTCGGCTGGGCCAGGTCGGCTGGGTCAGGCCAGGCGGACGCGATTCCCGAGCCGGCCGACATATTCGCCAGCCGCAACGCAGCCGCGACAAGGCGACCCGGAGGAGGCTAAGCTGGCGACAGCGTGCGGCGGCTTGGACCGCAGGCCGGAGCAAGGAAACGCAGAACATGCCCGATCATGCCGTATCAACAGAGCGCGCAACGGAGCTCCCCGAAGCGGCCATCACCGCCTTTCAGCGGGACGGAGTCGTCTGCCTGCGGCAGGCCTTTGGCCGGCACTGGCTGGACCTGCTTGATCGGGGCATCTCGGAAAACCTGCGCAGCCCAAGTCCGCGGCAGGAAGTTCGCCGCGCCCAGGACAACCAAGAGGGGCCGCGCTACATAGAGGATTTCTGGGTCTGGTCCGACTTCCCCGCCTTCGAATCCTTTGTGCGGCAGTCACCGGCCGCAGGCCTGGCGGCGCAACTGCTGGGCGCGCGCCGGATCAACCTGGTGATGGATAACTGGTTTCTGCGTGAGGCCGGCTCCACGTCTCGGCCGCCCTGGCACCATGACATCTCCTATTTCGACTTCGAGGGCAGCATGTGCGTGCTCTGGCTGCCGCTGGAGGCCACCAGCAAGTCGGAGGGGATTTCCTTCGTGCGCGGCTCCCACCTCTGGAACCGCCTCTTTATGCGCACCTTCTTCGCCGATCACCGCCCTGCCGCCGCGCCAGGGATGGTCAACGGCAAGCTCTACGAGGCGCCGCCGGATATCGATGCCAACCCGCAGGACTACGAGCTTCTGTCCTTCGATTGCGCAGCCGGTGACTGCATTTTCTTCGACATGCGCTGTCTGCACGGCGCTCTTTCGGCCCATACGCCCGATCAGACGCGGCGGCGCTATACCCTGCGGATGGCCAAGGAAGACGCGCGGATCCGCTACCGCGGAGACTGGGCCAAACAGGAGCGCGCCATTATGGAAGCCGCCGGCCACCGCGAAGGCGACGCGCTGGAGAGCGCATTCTTTCCGACTCTCTGGGAAAACCCGGGCCCGCTCTAGACGACCCCACCACAGGACCGCCACGTCCAGGCGCGCCAACGTCGTCTCGAGCACACTAAAGGTCGTGAGAAGCACACGGCGGCACTTGCGAGCATCTATCCTGGCCACTCAACCGGGGACAGCAGTTCCGGACCGTGCTACGGTCGCGCGACACCACGACTAAGCACAAGCAACAAAAATGCTTCCGCAGCGCAAAAGAATGCGGAAGCGCATAACTGGGGGGTGTGCATGCTGTTCAAGAATCCTGTCCTGATCATTTCCGTCGGACTCAGCGCCATCATCGGTATCTGGAGCGTCGTTTCACCGGATGACGTGACCGGCGCCGCCGTCGCCCTGACCAGCGGCGCGTTGGAGTACCTCGACTGGCTGTTCATGCTCACCTGTACCATGTTCGTCTTCCTCGTCGTCTACCTGGCGATCACCCGCTACGGCGAGATCAAGCTGGGCAAGGACGAAGAGGAGCCGGAGTTCTCGACCGCCTCCTGGATCGCCATGCTGTTTGCCGGCGGCATGGGCTCAGGCCTGCTGTTCTGGGGCGTGGCCGAGCCGATGTACCACTTCTACTCGCCGCCGGGCATGGACGGGGAGACCGCAGAAGCCGCGCGCATGGCCTTCGTCATCACCAACCTGCACTGGGGTTTTCACGCCTGGGCGATCTACGGCGTCTGTGCGCTGGTCATCGCCTATTTCGTGTTCCGCAAAGACGCCCCCTCCATGGTCTCGACGCCCATCGAATACGCCCTGCGCCCTCTGCTGGGCGACCGTGCGACCGGCGTCATCTCCGTAACCTCCGACGTGCTGGCGGTCATGGCGGTGGTCTTCGGGCTGGCCGGCTCGCTCGGCATGGGCACCCTGCTGGTGCGCTCGGGCCTTGCAGAGGTCTTCGGCACCGATCCGGCGTCGCTCACCGTGGCCATCGGCATCCTGGTGGTGATGACCATCGCCTTTCTGCTGTCCGCCTGCACCGGCGTCGACAAAGGCATCAAGATTCTTTCCAACCTCAACATGGTGATCGCCATCGTCATCATGCTGGTGGTGCTCTTCGCCGGTCCCACGACCTTCATCTTCAACGCCTTCGTGAACTCCATCGGCGACTATCTCAGCCAGTTCATCTTCCTGTCGTTCCGCATCTTCTCCTATGACGATTCGCTGCGTGGCTGGACCCACGGCTGGACGCTGACTTACCTCATCTGGTGGATCGCCTGGGGTCCCTTCGTGGGCATCTTCATCGCCCGCATCAGCCGCGGGCGCACCATTCGCGAGTTCTGCATCGGCGTGGTCATGGTGCCGACGATCTTCTCCATGCTGTGGTTCGCCGTCTTCGGCGGCGCCTCGGTCTACATCGAGATGAACGGCGGCGGCGGCCTGGCGGAGGTGGTCTTCGAGGACGTCACCAAGGCGCTTTTCACCTTCTTCAGCTATCTGCCGGGCACCGGCCTGCTGAACATCCTGGCGGTGATTCTGATCTTCGTCTTCCTGGTGACCAGCGCCGATTCCGGAACCTTCGTCGTCTCCATGATGACCACCCGGGGCAATCTGAACCCGGATGTGCGCACCAAGCTGCTCTGGGGCATCATCATGTCGGCCATCACCTTCGGCGTGCTGGTCTCCGGCAGCGTCACGGTGGCCAAGGCAATGGCGATCACCGGCGCCATACCCTTTACCTTCATCGTCTTCTTCCAACTGGTCGGGTTCTTCCGAGCCTTGCGAGAAGACGAGTCGCCGGAGAACCGCGACCTTCGCATGGCGCGGCGTATGGCGCACGCCCAGGCCCAGGTCCAGTCGGGCAGCGGCGGCGGATCGGCGGACTAGGGGGGAGACGAACCATGACCAGATTCAGCAAAGCCGCCGCGCTCGCCCTCGTCCTCGCCGCCACCCTCGGCCTTGCGGCCTGCGCGGAGGAAGACGCGAAGATCGTGCGCGTCGCCTCGAAGAACTTCACCGAAAACATGCTGATGGCCGAGATGATGGCCCGCATCGCCGAAGAGGACGGCCTGGCGGTGCAGCGGGCCATCCCCTACGGCTCCTCGGCGGAGACCTTCGAGGCTCTGAAGCAGGGGCGCATCGACCTCTATCCGGAGTACAACGGGACCGGCCTGGTCTATCTCGGCCAGCCGCCTATGACCGACGGCGATGCGGCCCTGGCGCGGGTGCGCGAGCTCTATGGCGCCCTCGAGCTGGATTGGCGTGAGCGCCTCGGCTTCTCCAGCGACTACGTGCTGGTGGTCCGCCCGGAGGTCGCCCAGGCCCAGGGCATCACCAGGATCAGCGATCTCGCGCAGTTGGCGAGCGTCGACTTCGCCACCGACGACACCTTCGTCGAACGTCCGTTGGACGGCCTCAACCCCTTGGTGCGGCGCTACGGGCTGCGGCCCGGCAAGGTTCTGACCTACAGCCTCGACGAAGGCGGCAAGGATGCCATCGCCCAGGCGGTGCTGGAAGGCGATGCCCTGGTCGGTGAACTGTTCCGCACCGACCAGCAGATCGACAGCTTCGACCTAGTTGTGCTGCAGGACGACCTCGCCTTCTTCCCGGTCTACGAGCCTTCCCCGCTGGTGCGCCGCGAGGCGCTGACCCGGTTTCCCGAACTGGGCCCCGCACTGGCCAAGCTGGAGAACAAGCTGACCGCCGACGCGATGCGCGAGATGATTGCCGAGGTCGAGCTGGAGGGGCGCAGTGTGGCTGCCGTCGCCTTCGACTATCTTGTCGCATCAGGCCTGCTGCAGGCGGCATCGGAAGCGGGCGACACCGGTGGCGGCGGGGCCGACCCCCTGGTGGTGGCGATGGGCGAGCTGGACTCGCTCGCCGGGCCGGCCGGAAAGGCCGTGCGCGCGGCACGCAGCGTCTTTCCCAAGCGCTCCGTCGTCGTCGAGCGCGCGCCCAACCCGCTCGATCTCGTCACCTCCGGGGCTGCACGCCTCGCGGTGGCCGGAGTCGATTCCTTCTACGACGTCGAGGGCGACAATGCCGTGCTGACCAGCCCGGCCGAAGCCTTGGGCGTGGTCGGCTTCCAAGTGGCCCATGTGATCACCCGCGAGAACGGCCCGGCCGGCCTGGCGGAGGTCGGCAAGCTGGGCGTCGGGCAGGCCGGCTCCTCCTCAGACCGGGTGGCGCGCATGGCGCTCGCCGGCATCGGGCTGGCCGAGGTGAACGTGGTCGCCGGCCAGGATGCGGAACTGGGCATCCAGTTCGAGGCCATGGCCAAGGGCCTGGTGGACGCCCTGTTCGTCATGGCCCCGCTCGGCGATACGGCGGTGCTGGAATTGCTGGAGGGCGGCTCGTTCAAGCTGCTGCCGATCCCGGGCTGGACCGAAGGCAACGCGCCGCTGCGCTTTTCCTTCCTGCGCCAGATCCAGATCCCGCAGGGCACCTACGACGGCCAGCAGGCCGCCATCGAGACGCTCGGGGTGCAGATGGTGCTGGCCGGTCCCTCCGGCGGACGGGAGGCTTTCGGCGCGCAGGGCCCCGGCACCACCGGCACGGCGGCGACGCAGCCCTTGCCGGCCTCCACCGTTCAGGAGCTCTCCAAGGCCCTGGGCTCGGCCGAGGCGGTCGACCCGGCAGCGCCCGCTGCCGCCGCGCTCAGGCCCACGCTCGACGAAGGTCCGCAGCCGCTCGTCGCCGACCCGGCGACCTCGCTGATCAACCTCGTCGCCAGCCTGTTCCTGGTCTGGATGGTCTATCTCCTGGTCGCCAGACCGCGGCGCGCGCCGGATCAGCCCAGCGACATCCGCATAACACCGGCCAGGTCGGCCGACAGCACCGGCGAGTGATCGGGGGAGGACGCGCCAATGACAAAGAAAGTACTGGTTCCCATCGACCTGGAACACAAAAGCTCCTGGGCCAAGGCGCTGCCCAATGGCGTCGATCAGGCCCGCATCCTGGGGGGCGAGGTCTGGCTGATGACGGTCGTCCCGCACATTCCCTCCGGTATCGATTGGCGCTATGCCATCCGCGGCGAGGAGCACGGCTCGATCGACTATGACGTGAAGGAGTTCGTCAAACAGGCCGAGGGGCGTTTGAAGGAACTGGCAGGCGAGCTGATTCCGGAAGATCTCTTCGGCGGCATCATCGCCGCCCACGGGACGATCTACGAGAAGATCGTCGAAGCGGCGGAGCAGGTCGGCGCGGATCTGATCGTCATGGCCGCCCACCGCCCCTCGCTGAAGGACTATCTGCTCGGCCCCAACACGGCGCGGGTCGCCCGCCATGCGCCCTGCTCGGTGCACATCGTGCGCGACTGACCGCAACCGGCGTGCGGACCTTCAGCCGCGCGCGTCCTGCAGTCCGTAGAAACCGTAAGCCGCCGCCAGGTAGGCCTTGCGCAGGAACGGCAGGGGAAAGCGCGGCAACGGCGCGCGCAGCACCGCCGGCAGGGCCTCGGCTCCCTGGCGCCCGGCGACCAACGCCGCCAGCGCCCGCCCGGCATAGGCGGTCAAGGCAACGCCGTTGCCGTGATAGGCCAGGGCGGCGAAAAGACCCGCCTCCCGGCCGCCGCCACGGCCTTCTTCCAGAGCGCCGACAAAGGGCACCAGCGGTTGGCTGAGACAGACCAGCCCGCGCCAGAAGAACTCCGTCTCAACCTCACGCCACAGAGGAAAATGCCGCTCGAAAGCATGGCGCAGGCGCTGCGCACCACGCTCTGCGGCTGCCGGCGAGCCCGACACCCCGCCGCGCCCGCCGAAAAGAAACCGACCGTCCGGCAGCAAGCGGAAGTAATGCAGCAGCCGGCGGCTGTCGGCGCACATGGTGGTCGCCGTCCAGCCCTGCGCCGCCCGTTCCGCTTCGCTCAGGGGCCGGGTGACCAGGATGTTGGAGAGCACCGGCAACAGCCGGCCCGCCAGTCCGGGCAGGCGCTGCTCCTCACTGTAGCCGTTGGTCGCGATGATGACCTTGCGGGCGGAGAGCCGGCCCTGCGGCGTGACCAGCAGGAAGCCGGCAGCGCTGCGTTCCACGGCGAGGACGGGCGAGTTGCCGAAAACCCTGACCCCGGCGTCGACCACGGCGCGCGCGAGGCCGCGCAGGTACTTCAACGGATGAAGGCCGGTGCCCAGAGGAACCAGGAAGCCGCCGTGAAAGCCGCTGGCTGCGAGCCCCCGCCCGGCCAGGTCTGCAGGCGAGAGAATCTCGGAGTCGAGACCGAAGAGCCGGCGCAGGGTCTCCTGCTCGGCGCGCATCTCCACCAGCCGGCCCGGGCGGTGGGCGAGCACGATCTCGCCTTCCCCCGTCAGATCCGCTGCGATACCGCGGCGGGCGCAGAAGTCCTTCACCAGATCGATGGCTTCCGTCTGAACCTGGAAGAAGCGGCGCGTCTCTTCGCGGCCGTAGCGGCGCTCCATGGCGCCATAGCCCAACTTCGCGCCGCCCAGACAGCAGAAGCCGCCGTTGCGCCCGGAGGCGCCCCAGCCGGGGGTCCCCGCCTCCAGCACGGCGACATCCATACTGTCTTCTTCGGCCAGGCACAGCGCCGCCGTCAGGCCGGTATAGCCGGCGCCGATGACGGCAACGTCACAGGCCGCCTCCCCCGCCAGGGCGGGTGTCTCGCGGTCCAGCGGCGGGGCCGAAGCCTCCCAATAGCTGCCGACCGCCGCAGCGCGGTCGTAGAGGCTGGGGTGATAGAGACGGGTCATAACAAGGGTCTATTGGATTTCACGGTTCCTGCAAAGGGCGGCCCGCTCTAGGAAGAGTGGCCCGGGCGCGCTATGCTCCGCGAAACAGGCATCAGAACCGGGGATCGGAACCATGGGCTTCTTAAGTAAGCTGTTCGGCGGTGGCGGCGGCGAGACCGCCGCCCCGAGCGCTGAGGCGATCGAGTACAAGGGCTTTCAGATTCAACCGGCAGCGCGGCGCCAGGGCGGCCAATGGCTCACCGCCGGCGTCATCCGCAAGGAAGTCGACGGCGAAGTGAGGGAACACAGTTTCCTGCGCGCCGACACCCACGCCTCGCAACAGGATGCAGACGACTTCGCGCTGGTGAAAGGGCGGCAGATCATCGACGAACAAGGCGACCGCCTGTTCAAGGACTAGGCACCTTTCTTCCGGATTGGCCCCATGAACCTCGATGCCTTTCGTGACAGCCTTCAGGCCGGCGAACCGCCGGCGGGCCTGAGCCTGCCCCTCGCCGCGCTGTGGCAGGCCGCCAAGGGCGACTGGGATGCCGCCCACCGCCTGGCTCAGGCCGACGACAGCGCCGCGGGTGCCTGGGTCCATGCTTATCTGCACCGGGTGGAAGGCGACGAGAGCAACGCCGGCTATTGGTACCGCCGTGCCGGCAAGGACCACCCCAAAGGCCCCTTGGACGAGGAGTGGACGGCCATCGCCGGCGCCCTGCTCTGATCCCGTCGGAACACTCTATCGCCGCGCATTTGCAACCCGCATACCGGCTGGCGTCGGGCGCAGCGAGCGTTCGATGAACTCGCCCAGCGCTTCGGCGGCCGTGTTGTGTTTCTTCTTGCTGCGGTAGAGACGGACCACCACATCGCCGAGGGCCGGCAGCCCGCTGGCCGGACCCAGCACCGGAACCCCCTCGCCGATGGTGCCGGCGGCGAAGGCCGAAACGCCCAGCCCGGCCAGCACCGCGGCCTGCAGGCTGGCGGTGCAGGCCGCGGTGTAGATCAGGCGATGCTCGATGCCGCGGGCGGCGAGACCCTCCAACATGGCCTCCCGATAGAAGCAGCCGGCCGGGTAGACCGCGAGCGGCAGCGGCGTGTCCTGCCTTTGCAGGAGTTGGCCATGGCCGACCCAGAGGATCGGCTCGCGCCAGAGCACCTTGCCCGGCGGTGCGTCCTGGCGGGGCTGACGCATGAGCACAAGATCCAGCTGCTCGGCACGCAGCATTTCGGTCAGATCCACCGCCATACCGGAGACCACTTCGATCTCAAAGGCGGAGTGCAGGCGCATGAAGCGGTTCAGCAGCGGCGGCAGCTGGGTCACCGCCAGTCCTTCCTGCGTGCCGAGCCGCACCTTGCCGGACCCGACCGGCAGACGCAGGGCAGCCACGGCATCGCTTTCGATGCGCAGCAGATCGCGCGCATACCCCAAAAGAACAGCCCCCTCCGCCGTGACCGCGACCCCTTGCTTGGAGCGCACCAGCAGCCGCGCCTTGGTAAGAGCCTCCAGCTTGGAGATCTGGTTGCTGATGGTCGACTGGGAGCGCCCGATCCGGTGTCCGGCCCCGGTGAAACTGCCGGCCTCCACCGCCGCGACAAAGGTCCTCAGCAACTCCAAGTCAAGCTGAGGGCGGGGATAATGCACCGGTGCGTGCCAATCCATCGAAATCCCCTCTGACATGTATCCGAATTACGAATGTGACATAGGGTTGTGGTTTGAGCAATCATTGGGGTTACTCGGTACGCTGTGCCTCTGACAGGAAGGCAGGAAGATGGAAGAGCGGATCCAGGATGGGTTGCTGCGCGGGCTTGCCGGTTTCTACCCCGGGTCCGAGCTGCTGAAGCGGTTCGGAGACCATATCCAATCCTTAGTTGAGGCTGCAGAGCAGACGGCAGAGGACGGCGATCCTGAACGCCACATCGCCGCCTTGCTGGCGTTGGAGGCTGTGCTGCTGAGCGACCTGCTGTCCGATCCGGAAGCGCGCGAAGTGGTGCATGGCGAGGACCTGCAGGCCGCCATGGCGACCAGCCAGCGGCTGTTCGCCGATTTCGAGTGCCGCCTGGAAGACGCCTTCGTAGCGGACATCGCCCGGGTCAAGGATCCACAGCGCTACCTCAGCGACTGCGAGTCGGAAACGCGCGGCTACCTCGCCCGCTACCGCGCCTTGGCGGCCGCGGAGGTCGCCCTGGCCGGAATCGGCCCGCAGGACCGGGTCGTCTTCGTCGGCGCCGGATGCCTGCCCGTCACGGCAATGGAGTACGTGCGCCGGACAGGCTGCCGGGTGGACGCCGTCGAAATCCTCCGCGACAGGGCCGCGCAGGCCGGCGCGGTCATCGAACGCCTGGGCCTGGCCGACAGCCTGCAGGTGATCCCCGCCGACGGGCGCACGGTCGACTTTGCCGGATACAATGTCATTCTGGTGGGGGTTCTGGCCGAACCCAAGGCCGCGATCTTCGCCCGCATCGCGGGCAGCGCCGCCCCGGACAGCCGCGTGCTCTGCCGCACGACGGAGGGCCTGCGTCAGTTCATCTACAAGCCGACGGCGCCGGAGTCCCTGCTGCCCTATCAGGCCCAGGCGATCAGCCGCGCCCGCGGCTTCCAGACGCTCTCCACCCTGTGCCTGGGGCGGGTGTCGCTGAAACCGGACGGCGCGGCCTGATGGAAACCCACCTCGGACTGCTGAGTGTTGCCGGCGTCTGGGCGATCGCCGCCATGTCGCCGGGGCCGAACTTTCTGATCTCCGCACAGTCCACCCTGCTGTTCGGGCGCAGGAAAGGTCTGGCCACCGTGTTGGGCATCGTCTGCGGCACCGTGGTCTGGGGGCTGGCCGGTTTCTTCGGCCTCTCCGCCGTGATGGCCGCCGCGCCCGGTGCCTTTCTCGTGCTTTCGGTCATCGGCGGCGGCTACCTCATCTATCTCGGCCTGCGCCTGGTCTACAGCGCGCTCGGCGCGTCCGGCCTGGGCGCCGCCTTGCAGGAAAATCCGCCATCGGAAGTGTCGGCCTGGCGCCGCGGTCTGCTGACGAACCTCGCCAACCCCAAGACCGTCGCTTTCGTCGGCAGCCTCTTCATTGCGACCCTGCCGGCCCCCGCGCCGCTTTGGGTCGGGCTTGCCGCCGTGACCATCATGGCCGTCACCTCCTTCACCTGGTACTCGCTGGTGGTCGCCACCCTGGCCTGGCCGCAGATCCGCGCTGCCTATGGCCGTGCCCAGGGCTGGATCAACGCCACCGCCGGCATCGTCTTCGTGTTCCTCGGTCTTCGCCTGGCTGTCTCCGACCTTCCGACTCTGGCAGCCGGCGCCTAGTGCGGTCCCCGGGAGGGACGCTTCCGGCGCTCTCCGGCGGACCCGTCGATTGCAGTCAATCCCCTTCCCCCAAAGCTTTGTGCAAAAGGAGACGTCACCGTGTCAGATGCTGCTGATCTCTTGATTGCCAACGACAGTCCCTCGGAGGCTTCCACGCTTGACCTGGCAAGCGTGGAGGTCTCCGCCAAAAGCTTCCTCGGCCTGGCGCAGCCGTCATGTCTGACAGAGACCCTGCGTTTGCGGCTCACCGACCAGTGCTATCTGCCAAAGGCCGATGCGCCCTTGCGGGACTGGGTCGCGCGGGTGGCCTGCCCGGCTTTCCTGGCCTACCGCCGCAAGCACCCGGAGGCCGCCGCGGCACTCAGGCGGTTCTGCACGATCGGCACCGGCGCCGGCCTGGACGCTCTGGCCGCAGCGGAGGTGCTGAAGCCCGCCATGATCGCAGTCACCGACCTGCACCGCGCCGTGGTCGACCAGGCCATGGCCAACGTTCTTGCCAACCTGAAGCGGCCGGACAGCGTCATCCTGCGCAGCGGCGTGGGCGATCTGCTCGCTCCTTTTGCCGGCAGCGGTCTCAGCTTCGACCTGATCTACGAGAACCTGCCGAACATTCCGCTGCCGGCAGACATCTCCCTGGAAGACGGACAGGCCAGTTCCAGCTTCATCGCCCCGCGCAGGGAAGCTCTTCCGCCGCTGGCCCGCGATTTCCTGCTGGACCTGCATGTCGCCTTCCTGCTGCAGGCGCGCGGCTTCCTCAGCCCCGGCGGCAGGGTGCTCTGTTCCATCGGCGGGCGGCTGCCGCTGCGCGCCATGCTGCACAGCTTTGCGGCCGTGGACTTCAGTGCCGAGATTCTGCTCTACAGCTGGAAAATCCAGAGCGAGCCCGAGGAGGTGATCGGCGGTTATGCCGAAGCACAGAGCAACGGCCGCGGGCCCTTCCACTTCTACCTGGCCGAGGATCTGGACGCGGCCTTCGCCGGCGCCGCGCCGGTGCAGTCCACAAGCGAGGCGCTGGCCCTGGAAAGCGCGCTGGCGCCCAAGCGGATCGACCCGGCCAGCGCCCTCAAGCTGCACCGGGCGGGCAGAACCATCGGCCACACCACAGTCGTGATCGAAGGACGGCCGACCGCAGGGAGTTAAGAGCCAGCGTTTCGCCGCCGCGGCATGCCGACGCGCGGGACCGCGGCGAGCAGTGCCTGGGTGTAGGGATGCCGGGGGGCGTTGAAGACGGATTCGACGCCCCCTTCCTCCACCACCTCGCCGTGGCGCATGACCGCAACGCGGTCGGCAACATGCCGCACGACGGCGAGGTCGTGGGAGATGAAGAGGTAGCTGAGGCCGAGGCGTTCGCGCAGGTCCATGAAGAGGTTCAGCACCTGGGCCTGCACCGAGACGTCCAGCGCCGAAACCGGCTCGTCGGCAACGATGAGATCGGGATGGGTAATCAAGGCGCGGGCGATCGCGATGCGCTGGCGCTGGCCGCCGGAGAACTCGTGCGGAAAGCGCTCCGCATCGCGCGGCTTCAGGCCGACGGAGTCCAGGACCTCGGCAATGCGCGCCTTGCGCTCGGCGGCGCTCACGCCGCTCTCCAGCGCGTCCAGCGGCTCGGCGATGGTCCAGCCGATCTTGCGCCGCGGGTCGAGGGAGCCGTAGGGGTCCTGGAAGACCATCTGCGCGTGGCGCCGCAGAGCCCGCAGACCGGCGGGCGGGAGCGCGAAGACATCCTGCCCCATCATCTCCACCCGCCCGGCCGTCGGCCTCTCCAGCGCCAGGACCGTGCGCGCCAGGCTGGACTTGCCGCTGCCCGACTCGCCCACCACGGCCAGGCTCTCCCCCTTGGCGAGGTGCAGGTTGACGGCGTTCAGCGCCCGGAAGCGCGGCGCCGGCGCCAAGAGACGTTCGCGCGGCAGGGGGTAGTCGAGGGTGAGGCCCTCGACGCGCAGCAGCATGGGGCCTGTCTCGCCTGCCGTCATGCCGGCAGCTCCGCGCCGTGCGGGTGGAGACAGGCGACGCGGTGCCCGTCCTCCAGCGCCCGCTCGGCCGGCGGGCCGGGCAGGCAGTCGGGCGCCGCCCGCGAGCAACGTCCCGCAAAAACACAGCCCTGAGGCCGGTGCTGCGGATCGGGAACGCGCCCGGGAATGGTGGCCAAGCGCCGCCCCGCCGGTAGGGCCCTGTCGAGGGCATGGGGCGAGGCCGCCAGCAGCCCGCGGGTGTAGGGATGGGCCATGCGCTCAAAGACCGCCGCCGTGGTACCGCGCTCCACCACACAGCCGGCGTACATCACCAGCATGGAGGCCGTGTTCTGCCAGACCACGGCGAGGTCGTGGGTGATGAGCATGAGCGCCATGCGCGCCTCGGCCGTGACATCGGCCAGGAGATCGAGAATCTCCGCCTGGCTGGTCACGTCGAGGGCGGTGGTCGGCTCGTCGGCGATAAGCACCGCCGGATCGCAGGCCAGGGCGATGGCGATCACCACCCGCTGGCGCTGGCCACCGGAGAGCTGGTGCGGATAGAGCCCGGGCGCAAAGCGCGGCTGCGGCAGGCCGACCCGGTCCAGCAGCTTTACCGCCCGGGTCTCCGCTTCACCGCGCCCGAGGCCCATGTGCCAGCGCAGCCCCTCGGCAACCTGGTCGCCGATGGTCTTCACCGGGTTGAGCGCGGTCATGGGCTCCTGAAAGACCATGGCGATGCGCCGGCCACGGATTTGGCAAAGCGCGTCCTCGTCCAGCGCCAGGAGATTCTTGCCTTCGAAGATGACATGCCCTTCCGCCCGGGCGGCCGCCGGCAGAAGCCCCATGACGGCCAGCGCCGTCATCGACTTGCCGCAACCGGACTCGCCGACAATCCCCAGCTGCTCGCCGGCCGCAAGGTCGAAGCTGACGCCGTCCAGCAGCGTCGCCGGACCCTCCGGCGTGGCGATGGTGACGCGCAGGTCCTGCAGGCTGAGCAGTGTCATGGCGTCCTCACCGCAGCCGCCGCAGGCGCGGGTCCAGGAGGTCGCGCAGGCCGTCTCCGAGAAGGTTGAGGCCGAGGACCGTCACCATGATGGCAAGGCCCGGAAAGACCGCGAGCTGCGGGGCGATGAACATCAGGGTCTGTGCCTCGTTCAGCATCTTGCCCCAGCTCGGGTTCGGCGGCTGGGTGCCGAGACCGAGATAGCTCAGACCCGCTTCGGCCAGGATCGCCAGCGCAAACTGGATGGTCATCTGCACGATCAGCAGGCTGGCGATGTTGGGCAGGATGTGATCGATGGTGATGCGCGTGCGCCCGCGCCCCGCGACCCGCGCTGCCAGCACGAAGTCGCGCTTCCAAAGACTGAGCGCCGCCGCGCGGGTCAGCCGCGCGAAGACCGGAATGTTGAAGATGCCGATGGCGATGATGGCATTGATCGCCCCGGGCCCGAAGAGCGCGGTGATCATCACCGCGGACAGCAGGGCGGGAAAGGCGAAGGTGAAGTCGTTGAAGCGCATCACGACCTCCTCCACCAGCCCGCGGCGGGCCGCCGCCAGCGCGCCGAGCGGCACCCCGATGCCGGCGCCGATGCCGACGGCGACCAGAGAAACGGCGATGGAATTGACCGCCCCGGCCATGATGCGCGACAGCACGTCGCGGCCGAACTGATCGGTGCCCAGCCAGTGATCGGCCGAGGGCGGCTGCAGCTTGCCCGGAATGTCGATGGCGCTGACGGTATAGGGCGTCCAGACCAGCGAGACCAGCGCGACTGCGACCAGCGTCAGGGTCACCGCAAGACCGATCATGAGGTTGGCCTGGCCGCGCCCGCGCTGCCAGTACTCGCGAAGGGCCGAGGTCTGCGTCTCAGACGACATGCTGGCCTCCGCGCAGCCGCGGATCGAGCACGGCGTAGAGCAGGTCGACCACGAAGTTGACGACCACCACGCTGGCGGCCAGCAGGATCACCAGGTCCTTCACCACAATGAGATCGCGCTGGGCGATGGCCTGAAAGATCAGGCGCCCGAGACCCGGCAGGTAGAAGACGTTCTCGATGATGATGGTGCCGGCCAGGAGGAAGGAAAACTGCAGGCCCATGATGGTGACCACGGGGATGAGGGCGTTGCGCACGGCATGGCGCCAGAGGGCGGCGCGGCGGCTGAGGCCCTTGGCCCGGGCGGTGCGCACGAAATCCTCGCCCAGGGTTTCCAGCACCGAGGAGCGGGTGACACGGGCGAGGATCGCCGCCTGCGGCAGGGCCAGCGCGACCGCAGGCAGGATCAGCGTCTTCAGCGCCGGCCAGAAGCCGGCATCCCAGCCCGCGAAGCCGCCCGCCGGCAGGACCTGCCAATGCACCGCGAAGAGCAGGATCAGCAGCATGGCGAACCAGAAGTTGGGAATGGCGATCCCCAACTGGGTGAACCCCATGACGCCCACGTCGGCGGGCTTGTTGCGCCGCGCCGCCGCCAGCACGCCGAGCGGAATGGCAAGCGCCGTGGAGAGCACGATGGCCATCAGGGCCAGCGGAAGGGTGAGGCCGATACGCTCGCCCACCAGTTCCCAGACCGGAACGCCATAGGTGTAGCTGCGCCCCAGGTCGCCGGTCACCAACCCGCCGAGCCAGACGAGGTAGCGCTCGGCCGCCGGCCGGTCGAGCCCCATCTCCGCCCGCAGCGCCGCCAGCGTATCGGCGCGCGCGTTCACGCCCAGGATGATGGCCGCCGGATCGCCCGGCAGCACCTCCATCACCAGGAAAACCAAAAGGCTCGCCACCAGCAGGGTGATGACCAGCGCGGTCAGCCGCTGAACGAGGAAGAGGGCCATGGCCTAGTTCGAGAACTCGACGAAGCTGGCGTGCCGTGCTGGATCACCAGCCTGCATGCTTCGCGACGCCCGCCAAGGCGGGCTCCTCAGCATGAGGATCTTTCTTCGTGCCATACAGGGTCTCCCTCATCCTGAGGAGCGCGGCCGGGCATCAGCCCGGAGGCGCGTCTCGAAAGACGCAGGGTCGCCCTGCAATTCAGAGCCTCAACCCGGCAACCTACGTCCCTACTGCCAAGAGACCGCGGTCAGGTCGTTGGCCTGCACCGGGCTGTTCTCCCAGAGGCCGACGATGTCCTTGTTCCAGACGCCATGCTTGGCGAGTTGGAAGAGAAAGACGTTCACCGAGTCCGCCGCCAGCTTTTCCTGCGCTTCGGCGAGCAGGCCGTAACGCGCGCCCTCCTCCACCGTGGTGTTGAGCTTGGCCATCAGCGCCTTGAAGTCAGCGTCCTGGTAATTGAAGTAGTAGGTCTCGCGGCCGTAGATGCCGATGTCCATGGGCTCGGTGTGCGAGACGATGGTGAGGTCGTAGTCGGTACCCTTGAAGACCTGCTCCAGCCACTGCGCCCACTCGACCTGGCTGATCTCGGTCGCAACACCCACGGCGGCAAGCTGGGCGGCGATGATCTCGCCGCCGCGGCGCGCGTAGCTGGGCGGCGGCAGCTTGAGGCTGAGCGAGAGCCCGTCACCGTAGCCCGCCTCGGCCAGAAGGGCCTTGGCCTTGTCCGGGTCGTAGGGGTAGCTGCCGGTCAGGTCGACATAGGCGGGGTGGTGCGGGGCGAAGTGGGTGCCGATGGGCGTGCCATAACCGAACATGGCCCCGTCGATCACCGCCTGACGGTCGACCGCGTGGGCCAGCGCCTGACGCACGCGCAGATCGCTGAGCGGTCCGCGGGCGTTGTTGATGGCGAGAATGGTCTCCCCCTCCGTGCTGCCGATCACCACCTTGAAACGGGGATCGGCCTCGAACTGCGCCAGCGCCTCAGGCGCCGGGAAATTGGCATAGGCGTCGATGTCGCCGGCCAGCATGGCCGCTGTCGCCGCAGCGGGATCAGGGATGATCTTGATGGTGGCCCTGGCCAGCCTGGCGGGCGTGCCCCAGTAATTGCCGTTGCGGACCATCTCGACCCGGTCGCCCTTCACCCAGCGCTCGAAGGCGAAGGGGCCTGTACCGACGGGATTGGTCTTGTTGTTGGCAACGCTTTCCGGCGCAACGATGACGGCATCGCCCCAGCCGAGATTGAAGAGCAGATTCCCCGCCGGCTGCTTCAGCGTGACCACCACGGTTTCCGCATCCGGCGTTTCCACCGAGGCGATCGACTCGAAGAGCCCTTTCTGCGCATTGGTGCTGTCTTCGGCCATGGCGCGGTCGAGGGAGAACTTCACGTCGCCCGAGTCAAAGGCGGTACCGTCGTGGAACCGCACCCCTGACCGGAGCGCAAAGGTGTAGGTCAGGCCGTCGTCCGAGACCTCCCAGCTTTCGGCCAGGGCAGGCTGTACGGCGCCGGCGCTGTCGATGCGGGTCAGGCCCTCGAAGATGTTGGCGTAGACCACCTCGTCGATGGCCGCCGCCGCCCCGGCAGTGGGATCGAGGTGCGGCGGCTCGAGCGGCATGGCCAGGGTAATGCTGTCCTTGGCGGCGGTGGCCGGCAGTGCGCCGAGGCCGATCAGGCCGCAGGCCACCACGCCCGCCTGGATGCTGCGTGCAAGAAATCTGTTCATCGGTCCGCTCTGCCTCCTCCTTGGCCTCTGGACGGGAGCATGGCCGCTGAACGGCGCCGTCCCCTGCTTTGCCGGAAGTTTAGCCAGCCGCGGCGCTGCCCAAAAGCGTCAATGTCGCAGAGGCCATGACCTTGGCGGAAGCAATCATATCGTCGATACCGACATACTCATCCGGCTGATGGGCCAGATCGAGGATGCCCGGCCCGTAGGCGATGCAGTCCTCCAGGTGGCCGACCCGCACAATGTGCTTCTGGTCGTAAGTGCCGGGGGAGACCACCTGTTCCGCCGGGCGGCCCAGCACCGACTCGATGGCGGCAGAGACCGCGCGCACCACCGGCGCCCCGGCATCGGTCAGGGTGGGCTGAAAGGCCAGCACCTCTTTCAAGGCATAGTCGAATCCGGCGCGGTCGTGCTTCAGGCTCTCGAGGATCGAGACGATCTCGTTCTTCACCGCCTCCGGATCCTCTTCGATGAGGTAGCGGCGGTCGAGCACCATGCGGCAGGAGTCCGGCACCATGGGCGCCGGCAGGCCCTCGTAGTCTTCGGCGAGGCCGCCGTGGATGGCGTTGATGTTGAGGGTCGACTGGCGCGCGCCCTCCGGCACCACCGGCATGGCGGTGCGCTTTTTCGCCAGGGCGGGGTAAAGCTCGCTCTCCAGGCGCTGCAGGAAGGCGCCCATATGGCGCACGGCGCAGTCCCCCAGGAAGGGCATGGAGCCGTGGGCGATGTGACCCTTGGTCTCCACCTCCGCCCACCAGACCCCGCGGTGGCCGATGCAGACCCGGTCGACGTTCAGCGGCTCCGGGATAATCACGTGGTCGACCCGCGGCCGTGAGAAGAGGCCCTGCTGCGCCAGATAGCCGACGCCGGCGTAGCCGCCGGACTCCTCGTCGACGGTGCCGGAGATCTCCAGCGCCCCGGCAAAGCCGCCGCCCTCCTTGACCCGGGCCTCTTCGACCAGGGCCTCGACGGCGATCACCGCCGCGGCGATCCCGCCCTTCATGTCGCAGGCGCCGCGGCCATAGACCCGGCCGTTGCGCACCACCGGCGCGAAGGGATCGACCGACCAGCCGCGGCCCGCCGCCACCACATCGATGTGGCCGTTGAAGTGAACGCAGGGGCCGGGGCGGCTGCCTTCGATGCGGGCGACCACGTTGGTGCGCGGATAGCGCGCCGAATCGCCCACCACGCCTTCGGCACGGTGATAGGAGACATCGAAGCCGCGCTTGCGCAGCCGCTCCCCGAGAAACTCGGCGCAGGGCGTGTAGGCCTCGCCCGGCGGGTTCACGGTGGGAAAGCGGATCAAGTCGCAGGTCAGCGCGACCAGGTCCTCCTGCTTCTCCTCGATACGACGAAAGACGGCATCCTGCATGAATGCCAGCTAGCCACAGAGCGCCACCGGGGCGCAAGCGATAGCCGACACAAAGCAGAGTGGGGGGATCGGGGAACAGGGAAAGGACAGAAATGTCACAAAAGCCCCCTTCGCCCCTGCAGCGAAGCCCCCACCTATAGACCTGGAGAGAGCGCCGAGCCCGAGGATCGACGATCAGAGGAGACGCGCCATGCCGATTCCCACCGACCTTCTGCAAGCCAAGCAAACCGTTGCCCCACGGCTGCTGCGCGCCGCCCTGCGCGGCGGCACCGTAACCGCGCGCCGGCCCTTGGGAGTCTCCGGGCGAATCTCCGGCGCGATCGCCGCCGCCGGCGCCAATGTGCATGCAGTGGGCGTCGGCAAGAAGGTCGTCGCCGGAAAGGCGACGAAGCAGAGCTGCGTACGCTTCTATGTGGCGCAGAAACTGCCGCTGTCCCTGCTGGCGCCGCGCGACCGCCTGCCGGAGACCATCGACGGATTGGTCACCGACGTCATCGAGACGGCGCCTGCCTTCGCGCTGGGCAGCACCGTGGTGAAGAAGCCGCCGTCGAAGACGGCAAGGCCTGCCGCGAAGCGCCGCAGCGCAACGCAGCAGGAGGACTGCAGCGAGGCCAGGCAGTCCCGCCAGCGTCCGGTTGTCGCCGGCATCAGCGTCGCCCATGAGGACGTGACAGCCGGCACACTCGCCTGCTTCTGCCGTTCGACCCGCAATGGCGACGATCCCGGCCAGGTGCTGGCACTGAGCAACAACCACGTCCTCGCCGATACCAACCGAGCGCTCATCGGCGACGACCTGCTGCAGCCGGGCCCAGCCGACGGCGGATCGGTAACCGACCGCTTCGCGACGCTGCAGCGCTTCCAGGAAATCGTCATCGACGGACAGACGCCGAACCGCATCGACGCCGCCGTCGGCCTGCTGCTGCCGGAGACCGAAAGCCGGGCGGAGGTCTGCAGCATCGGGCCGCTGTCCGGCGCCGAGCGCGGTGTCGAGGGTATGGAGGTGCGTAAGCACGGGCGCACGACCGGCTATACCGAGGGCGTGGTCACGGACGAGTCCTACGACGCACTGGTCGGCATGGACGCCTTCGACCCCGCTGCCGTGGCGCTCTTCGTCGATCAGCTGCGTATCGAGGTGACGCCGCCCTACAGCGCCATCGGGCTCGGCGGGGACAGCGGGTCGCTGATCGTCAACCGGGCCGCGGCCCGCGCGGTGGGCCTGTTCTTCGCCGGACCGCAGAGCGGGGTTTACGGCATCGCCAACCAGATGAATGATGTGATGGAGAGCCTGGAAATCGAACCGATCTAGGAAGCCTGACCGATGGGCGACCCTCTGGACGAAGCGAAGCAGCGGCTGAAGCACCGCCTGCTCGGCCGCTGCGGTATCCACGCGGTGGGGATCCGCCGCGCGGACAACGCGGTCTGCCTCTATGCCGCGGCGATCGAAGACGCCGAGCTGGTCGCACTGCTGCCAGAGATCGAAAGGGAGGTCGCGCCGCTGCGGGTTCTGCTGATCGAGGAGGCGCCGCCCAAGGCCGCGGGCTGAAGCCGGCAAAGCCGCTTTTGCTCAAGTCCCATCGCGCTTGCGGTCACGAAACAATCGCCAGCGGCGCCCCAGGTACCAGAAGAGACCCCAGGGCAGAAGCCGGCGCAGCCGGCGGCGCCAGCCGAACAGCGGCGGCTCGCCCGGCGGCATGGCGATGCAGCGCAGGCCTTTGACGGCTGGGCGGCCCTCGCCGTCCTGCGGTTCGCGGACGCGCAACGCCTCCGGCCCGAGATGTAGCTCCATACGCTGCGGTGCTTCAGGCGCGATGGGATCGTAACCGCTGAGGGAAAGCCAGCCGTCGTCCCGGTCCTCCAGGCGGTAGACGACCAGGACCTGGGCTGCCGCGGGCGCGGTCAGGGGGTCGCGCAGCAGCTCCACCGCAAGAGGCTGCCGCTGCGCCAGCGCCGCCTTGATGCGCTCCAGAGTCTCGGCGGTCCGGGCCCTCAACCAGGCGCCACCGCCAGGGACCGGCGGTTTGAGATCCAGGTCCACGGCGACCGAGGTGAAAAGCCCGGTCTCCGACAGCTGACGCTCGAGACTGCGGCTGATCTGCTCCGCCGGGATCCAGTTGTCGGCAATCCGTCCGGCGGCGGCCCGCCAGACCAGGGAGTCCGCCGCATTGTCCTCGGCCCAGGCGTGAAGCCGTCGCAGCAGATAGGGCTGCAGGGCGGCCCAGCGCTCCCTGTTCGCCGCGTTGGTGCCGCCCCCGGGGTCGGGGCGCGGCGGGGCGAGGCGGGCCCGGTAGTGATCGACGGCCGCAAGGGCCAGGACGATGCGGAACAGGGCTTCGGGCTCCGCGGGTGTCGCCGCCAGGCGGTCGACCAGGGCGGTGGCGCCGAAACGCCGGGCCTCTGCGGCGAAATCGCTCTCCAGGCGCGCCTTGGCCGAACCCGCGGCAACCCGCAGGCGTTCCGCGACAGCCGCTGCCTCCCTGGGCTCCAGCTCCCAAAGGTCCCAGGGCCCGGGATCGTCCAGCCAGGGCCGGAACCAGCTTTCAAGCCTGGCCACAGTCAGGATCTCTCATGTCTGGTTGCGGACAAGGGAGGCGTGCCTGGGGCGCGGCGGACAGAGGGGTAGTCTTCAGAACTACCGCGATCGCTGTTTTTTTGCAGCACCCTCACCGCCGGTGCCGGCAGCCGAGGCCGCCATGTCGCGGGCAGCGCCGGTTTCCTCGTACCACCGGCCGAGGGCATCCAGCGCCTCGCGCGAGGTCTCGCGCTGGGCGGTCAGCTCCAGTCCGCAGCCGGCGCAGACGATGGGTTGCCCGGACAGCACCGCGGCAACCGGCAGGGGCAGCGGGCGGCTGCAGGATGGACAGGGGATTTCCCCGGGCTGCGTTGCCGTCATGGCCTAGTCGTCCTTGCTTTCACGCGTGCCGTCTTCACTCTGTGCTTCTTCACTCTCTGTTGCGGTCACCGCCTTCTGGCCGGTCGACTCCCCGGCCAGCGCCAGAAGCTGGGCGAGGCCGGCCGGCATGTCGGCCTGTTCTATGCGCAGCTTCATCTTCAGGAGCATATCGACCGAACGCCGGTCGCCGGGGCGCTGCTCGCGGGCGAAAGCGGCGCGCAGGGTCGCCGGCGGTTCGCCCAGCGGCCCCTGGCGCTTGGTGGTCATCAACTGGTTGATCTCGGCCTGGCGCTGCGGCAGCGCCTCGGTCTGGATAATCTTGACGGTGTAGTCCAGCTCCGCGTCTTTGATCTGCAGCGCCGGGATCGGCAGCATGGAGAGCAGCGGGATCTGCACTTCGACCTCTTCGTCGCTGCCGTCGGCATTGCTGCGGCGGCGCTTGAAGCGGGCCATCTGCAGGTCACCCAGTTCGCCCATGCCGTCGCCGTTGCCGACAAAACCCACCGAGCGGATGAAGCGGGCCGTCGCCATGGCCGACTGCGCCTCGGCATCCACCAGGGCATGGATCGGCGCACCGATGAGCTGGGCCAGCGACAGCACCGAGCCCTGCGGGTCCGGCAGATCACCACGCGAAGACGACGGGCCGCCACTGCTACCGCCGCCGTCATCACCCCCACCAGGCGGCTCGCCGTTTCCGGCGGGCACCGGCACCGCCGCGTCCTCCGGTGTCTCGTCAGACATTGCCGCTCTCCTTTCTGCGCGCGCCTACTCGGACGTCAGGGCGTGGCGCGTCGTGCGGTCGCCCACCTTCACTTCCGTCCAGACCATGTTGCGCACCACAGCCTTGATCTTGACGCTGGACAGGGCCGCGTCGCTCAACTGGGAAAGCTGACCGCCCTCGATCATGATATCGAGACGGGTATCGCTGTTGCCCTGCCAGATGGTCTTGATCGGTCCGGCCATGGCCGCCACCGCCTGCTTGATGGCGTCTTCGCCTATAATCGGCAGGATCAGCTCGCGCAGATCCCGTTTCATCTGCTGTTCGGCCTCTTCATCGCGGGTGAAATCCTCCTTTGCGAAGGCCTCCATGGCCCAGCGGAAAGGCCGCTCCAACTCGCCCAGGACGAGCGCGGCATTGAAGTTGCCGTCATCGTCGATCATGTGAGTGTAGGACTCGATGAAGTAGCGCAGCACCTTCTGGCGCATCTCGATGCGCAGGGCGGTCGAGTTGAAACCCTTGCTGAGATACTTCCACCAGCTCTCGTTGAAGGCCTGGTCATCCTGGTTGCGCGCCCGCGCGATGTCGAGAAAGCTGGCAACCAGGCGCTCCACCGAACGCTCGAAGAGAACGGCGGCGTTGGCTTCCTGGCTTTCGTTGTTCACCTCGCTGTCCGGAACGCCGGCAATGGAGAACTTCAGATCGATCTCCACCTCTTCGAAGTCGGCGCGCGGCACCGGAAACTTGCGCAGGAGGTAGTCGTTCTCGTAGTAGCGCGCGATCGAGCGCGAATAGAGATCGGCGCTAAATCGCGCCTTTGCCAGGTCCCTCAGGATCGCCCCGACGATCTGTTGCAGATCGGCCATCTTCGCCTACGCCGCCTCCCCCTTCATGCGGACGTTACCCGCCCCAGAGCGTCTTCTAGCCTGCGCTCCAGGCACTATGCCATCCGCCGAGCCAATCCAACAGACGCCGCCAGAGGCGGGTGTGGACCGGACGGGATCTGGCAAGGGTGCTGGGGCGGCCCGGCAGACTCTTGAGCTCAGGCGGCCCCAGCGCGATCAGTTTCCCCGGGAACCGCCGCCCCCGCCGCCACCGCCGCCAGCACCGCCGCCGCCGGTCTGATCCGTCACAGGCGGTGGTGCCTGAATGGTGTCGGCCAGGATGTTCAGCATCTTGGCCAGACCGGCGGGAAGTTCGTCCTGTACGGCATGGACATGCACGTCGATGGTGGTCTCCACCGAGTACTTGGAGTTCTTGGTCGACTCCGAGTCTTTCTTGGAGGAGATCGAGGCTTCCAGACTCGCCTTGAAGAAGAGATAGCGGGCGCTGGCATTGACCTTGGCGCTCTTGCTGGTCGACTCCACCGTCTTGTCGGCGCTCTCCTTGCTGGAGGTGATGTTCGCCTTGAAGTCGATGGTCATCTCGTCGATGCGGATGAAGGGGATCGGCACGATCGTCAGCAGCGGCACCGTGATCTCGGTTTCCGTGCTGCCCTTCTTGGCGGTGAAAGTGATGTTCTGGACCGCGCCCTTGTCGTCGAACCCGATGGAGCGGATGAAGTTCACCGACGAGACGGCCGCCTTGGCCTGCGCTTCGATCGCCGCGTCGAGCGGGCCGCCGATCAAGGACCCGAACGGTAGTGCCTGCAGTTCGCCTGCTACGGCCATAGTCTCCCCTCCGTTGACGAGCCCGCGGCGAAGCGCGTCCCCCTGCCCGCAAGGCGAGCAGGCTCCCTGACGCTGCCGCGACGGCTCGGCTCACAACCCAGGGCCGTTCCTGCGGACAGCGATGTAACCTTCCGGAGGAATCGACCGATTATTTTCACAGCATAGCGACGTTTTCACTAGGGGCCGTGACAAATAAGAGTCAGAGAACGGTGAGGAGAGTCGATGTACGACGCTCAGGCGGAGGCCGGCAGGATCTTCGTGCGGACGAGCAGGTGGCGCAGCGTGAACCAGCGCGGTGTCCGCGCCGCATAGTCGCGGTAAGCCTCGCCATGGACATTCGACAGGTGAGTCTCTTCAAGACGCACCTGCAGATGCAGCACGACAACGCCGACCACAAGACAAAGCAGAGTAAAGCCGCTGGGGAAGGCCAGAAAGAACCCGAGCTGGGCGACCTGGACCATCAGGAACATCGGGTTGCGGGTCCAGGCAAAAGCCCCCGTCGTGATCAGGGGCGGCGGGCCGCCCGCAGTCACGAGGCCGGAGCGCCAGGCTTCGCCCATGGTCAGATTCAGAACCACGACCACCGTAAAGGCGCCCACCATCACCGCGACGCCGGTGACAACAACGGCCGGCGTCACCATCCAAGGGAAGGCGAGCAGATAGCTATCGAGCTGAGGCCAGAACGCCCGGGCGAGCATGGCCAGGGTGATCGCGCTGCGAAAGAAAACGAAGGTCTTGGCCAGCCACCAGGCTTGGCTGCCGACGGCGCCGTGCGAAGCCGCCGAATGGCCGAGGGCGGAGCGACGCCGTGTCAGGCGCAGGATGTAGAACAAGGCTACGCCCGGGAAAAACAGCGCAAGGAACCAGCGCACGGCATCCAGGATTTGCGGCTCTGCCACCTCTTGAACCCATTTTGATTGTCGGCAGGACTATAGCTGCAACACACCACTGAAGCATTAGAAGATGATTAATTAACAAATAAACGATTGTAGATCAGGCTTTTATCCTGGCCATCTCCGGGTCGATCAGCGGTCCGAGGTGCAGGCGGCAGGGCAGCCGGTCGCCGGCGACCTCCAGGGCGTAGTCGCCAGCCTCCAGATAATCCCGTCCGATCGGCGCATCGGCGCGGACGTAGCCGTAGCCGACCGGTCGCCCCAGACTGTGACCGAAGCCGCCGCTGGTCAGCCAGCCGGCACGGGCCCCGTTGCGGAAGATGGTCTCGCGTCCCAACAGGACGACCTCCGGGTCGTCAGGCAGGAAGGCGGCAAGGCGCTTCTTCACACCGGCGCTGCGCTGGGTCTCCAGGGCCGTCCGGCCCCGGAAGTCGCACGATCCGCCAAGCTTCACCGCCCAGCCCAGGCCGGCCTCCAGCGGCGTATGATCCGGCCCGATCTCCGCAGCCCAGGCCCGGTAGCCTTTTTCCAGCCGCAGCGACTCGATGGCCCGGTAGCCGGCATTGCAGAGCCCCGCGCTGGCACCCGCCGCACTCAGCGCCTCATAGACCGCAACCATCGATTCCGTGGGCACGTGCAGTTCCCAGCCGAGCTCGCCGACATAGGTCAGGCGCAGCGCCCAGACGGTGGCCCCGGCAATGGGAAGGGGCCGCGCGGCAGCAAAGGGAAAGGCCGCGTTCGAAACGTCCGCCGGGGTCACCGCCTGCAGGATATCGCGCGCCCGCGGGCCCATCAGCGCCAGCACGCCGTAGGCCGAGGTGACGTCCAGCAGTTCGGCACGCGCGCCCGCCGGCATGCTGCGGCGGATCCAGTCGAAGTCATGGGTGGCAAAGCCGGTGCCGGTGACGATGTAGTAGCGCTCGGCAGCCAGGCGCGTCACCGTCAGGTCGCATTCGATGCCGCCATGGTCGTTCAGCATCTGGGTGTAGATCACGCTGCCCGGCGGCCGCGTCACGTCGTTGGCACAGATCCAGCCCAGCGCCGCCTCCGCATCCGGGCCCTGCAGCAGGAACTTGGCAAAAGAACTCTGGTCGAAGAGCGCCGCGGCCTCGCGCGTCGCCCGGTGTTCGCGGGCCACCGCCCCGAACCAGTTCTGGCGGCCGAAACTGTAGACGTCTTCCGGTACCTCCCCCGCCGCAAGGTCGGCGAACCAGTTGGGCCGCTCCCAGCCCAGCTTCTCGCCGAAGCAGGCACCCTGATCCTTCAGGATCTGATAGAGCGGCGAGCGCCGGCAGGGCCGCGCCGAGGCATGCTCCTCATGGGGCCAGGCCATGGTGTAGTGCTTGCCATAGGCCTCCAGGGTGCGCCGGCGCACCCAGTCGGTATCGGCGTGGGGCCGACCGAAGCGCCGGATGTCCACCGGCCAGAGATCAAAGGGCTGCTCCCCCTTTGCGACCCATTCCGCCAAGGCCATGCCGGCACCGCCGCCGGAGGCGATGCCGAAGGCGTTGAAACCGGCACCCACGAAGAAGCCAGCCAGCTCCGGCGCCTCGCCGAGAATGAAGTTGCCGTCGGGGGTGAAGGACTCGGGACCGTTGATCAGTTGCTTGACCCCGGCGCGTTCCAGCGCGGGCACGCGACCGAGCGCCAGTTCCATCATCGGTTCGAAGTGATCGAAGTCGGAGTCCAGCAGGCTGAAGTGGAAGTCCGGCGGGATGCCGTCCACCGCCCAGGGGATCGGGTTGGGCTCGTAGCCGCCCATCACCAGACCGCCGACCTCTTCCTTGTAGTAGGTGAGCCGGTCGGGATCGCGCAGGGTCGGCAGGTCGCGGGTCACCCCCTCGATGGGCTCGGTCACCATGTACTGGTGCTGGACCGAAACCAGCGGGACGGTGACCCCGACGCCAGCCGCCAGCGTCCGCGACCACTGCCCGGCGCAGCAGACGATTGTCTCGCAGGCGATCGTCCCCTGCGGAGTCTCCACCCCCGCGATGCGGCCGCCGTCGTCCAGCACGATCCGGGTGACCGGCGTGTCTTCCATCAGCGTCACGCCGGCCTGCCGGGCGCCCTTCGCCAGCGCCAGGGTGATGTCGGAGGGGTTAGCCTGGCCGTCGCTCGGCAGGAAGGCCGCGCCCACAACGTCGTCCACTGTCATCAGCGGCCAGAGGGCTTGTGCTTCCTTGGGCGTCAGCAGTGCCATCTCCAGGCCGAAGGAATGGGCCGTGGTCGCCTGGCGCTTCACCTCGGTCCAGCGCTCTTGGTTGCAGGCCAGGCGCAGGCCGCCGTTGCGCTTCCAGCCGGTGGCCTGTCCCGTCTCCGCCTCCAGGCGGTCGTAGAGGTCGACGGAGTAGCCGAGCAGCTGGGTGATGTTGGCGGAGCTGCGCAGCTGGCCGACCAGCCCGGCCGCGTGAAAAGTGCTGCCGGAGGTGAGCTTGTGCCGCTCCAGGAGCAGGCAGTCGGTGATGCCGAGCCTGCCCAGGTGATAGGCGGTCGAGCAGCCGATGATGCCGCCGCCGATGATGATGATCTTCGCAGACGAGGGAAGCTGGCCCATAAAGGCTCCTCAGAGTGCCGCAAAATCCGTGTGAGCACGCTCGAAACGCCGGCGGTTCTCCGCGGTATAGGCGGCGTAATCGAAGTCCAGGGTTGAGTGGATCTCGGAGACCATGGACCAGAGCGTTTCGCGCAGTAAGGACGCGCATTTCATGGCGCTGAAGCGGCGGTAGAGCGCCGCGTCCGCCGGCGCCTCGAAGTAACGCGCGAGCAGATGGCGTTCCAGGTCCCGGTCGAGCCCGCAGTTGGTCGCGAGATTGGCAAGGTCGAAGAGCGGCGATCCGAAGCCGGCGTAGTCCCAGTCGATCAGCCAGAGCCGGTCGCCGTCGTCGAGGATGTTTCCCGGCAGCAGATCGTTGTGGCAGAAGACCAGATCGATCTTTCCGACGGCCACTTCCAGGTCCTCGGTGATCTGGAGCAGCTCCGGCAGATCGGCGCGGTGGCGGCTCCCGCCCTCTTCCAGGGCGCGCCCGTAGTCGCGCAGCACGTGGAAGGGCCAGAAGGTCAGGGCCGGGCCGCGGAAGACGCGCGCCACCTGCCAGTGCACCCTTTGCAGCAGCGGCACAAGGCGGTCGAGCATCGCAGCGGCGCGCAGGTCGGCCTCGCCCAGGGTGCGCCCCTCGACGAAACGCACCACCAGAACGCCGCGCTCGGCATAGACCACCTCCGGCGACACCCCGGCCGCCGCCGCGGCGCGACTGGCCGCCGCTTCGTTGAAGCGCATGACATGATGCACCGGGATGTCGTCGCCCAGGCGCACGACATAGCCCGCATCCCCGTCGACCACGTGGAAGTTGACGTTGGTGATGCCGCCTTCAAGCGGCTGAGGGTCCACCGGGCCGGACCATAAGGAAAGGCCCCGCACCCGCGCCTTCAGCGCTTCGAGATCCCCCACGCTCGTCATCCCTCAACCAGCAAATCCTCGCCGCGCGAGTGTGCCGGGTCGGCCCAGCCGCCGCAACCATCAGAAGGCCTTGGCGAGGCTCTGCTTGCCAGTGATGATTCTGAGGGTTGAGTTCAGCGTCGCCTCGTCGTTGTCGAAACCGCCGTGGGTGGTGCTGTCGGAATCGAGCTTGATCGAAGTTGGCACATTGAGGGCACGGATCGTCGTTCTACCGTTGCCCGGCTGGGCTTTGCCGATAACCTGCTGGACCCGCTTCGACAGTTTGCGGTCTTCGGGTGGCAGCTTGATGTATGCCTTGTTCGCAGGATCGATAAAGGCCTCCATGCCCAGGAGCGGCACGCGGTGGCGCTGCTCGAAGGCCTCGGTCACCAGGTAGAGCAGGCTCTTGTGGTAGGCCGGCCCCACGGAGTCATCGCGCTCAACCGCATCGGTCAGGTTGAACATGACGAAGCGCTCGATGTTCTGCCCGATATGCCCGGCGATCTTCTCATCGAAGAGCGACAGCGCACAGGCCGGCGCAAAGAGTGTAAGCGACTTCACCGGCTGGCCGATCTCCGACAGCACTGGCACCAGATGGGCCAGGAAAATGCTGCCGGCGCTGTGGCCCACCAGGTGCAGTTCCGTCTTCTCGCTCATGCCGTCGAAGCAGGACTTAATCCGTTTGGCGGTAAAACGGGCACCGCCTTCCGCATCCACCGAGGCGCGGGTCGCGTTGTCCTTCATCTGATTCCACAGCGGCTTGCCAAGCGGTTGGGCGCCCAGCTCGACGCCCTCGTCGAGCAGGTCGTAGAAGCGCTCCTTCATCCTGTCGGCCCAGCCCTGGAAACGGCCGCGGCGAAAGGCGTCCTGCACGATGCCGCGGATCGACTCCAGCGCCCCGGTCTCCCACATGAAATGCAGGGGATAGATCTGGTTGGCGAGGAAGTAGGGTCTGAGCGAGGCAATGCGCGCGGCCGAGGCCTTCTCGCTGTTCAGCCCGCCGTGGCAATAGATCGCCAGCTTTCGCGGGCCGCTCCACGATGCAGAGATTTCCTTGAAACGCTTCAGCACCACATCCTCGACGTCATCTGGGTCGCTGGAGTAGCGCCCGGACTGGGAGAAGCGCCCGTCGTTGCCCAGGTTGACGAAGTGGGGTCGGATGTCGTTCAGCTCAACCGCTTCATCGGCGACATAGCCGAACTCGGCGGCGCGACCGTGAACCCGGTCGCGCTGGTCCTCCGGAATCGCCAAAACCGGCACGCCAAGGCGTGCGACCCAGCAGTCATAGCCGTTCTGCAGCCAGTCGTCGTAGCCGAGGTGACAGAAGCCCTTCAGTCCCCAGCGCGGCCCCCAGGAGTTCTGCACCCAGAAGCCGCGGTCATCGTAGCCGACGATGGCGAAGGCATGGCCGCCGATCAGTCTGGGGCTGTAGCGGATGATCCCATCGCCTCCGACATGACTCCAGCCGTCGTGCACCGAAGCGCTGGCATAGAGGATGCCGGCTTCCTTCAGCGCCGCCTGCATCTGGTTCAGATAAAGGTGGCGCACGCGGTAGTAGGCGCCGAGGGGATGGCGCAGGGCATCGAACTGGCGCGGCGGCGTCAGGCGCCCCGGTTTGTTGGCGTTGTAGGGCCATTTGCGCCAGGAACAGACGCCGTGCTTGGCCCAGCCCTTCATGGCGCCACGCACCGATGAGCCGTCGTAGTTCTCCCCTTGCCACTCGTCATAGCGCTTGGCCATCTCGTAAAGCATGCGGGCGCTGGCGCCATTCTCCTTTTTCTTGTATTTGGCTTTCTGTGCCGCCGTGAAATCGCCGCGGTTGTGGTGCAGGAAGTTCACCACAGCGGCGAGCCCGAAGCCGGTGCAGGCACCCTCTTTGCCCTGGTCGAGCACCACCGGCACCCTTTTCCGGTTGTCGAGTTTGAAGGGCAATTCGAAGAGGCCGCTCTCGTACATCAGATCGCGCAGATCGAGCGGATCCTTGACAACACCCGAATAGACCTTGCCATCACCTTGACCGGATCCTGGCATCTGAGATCTCCCCCCTTCATGACTGCTGAATGAAGTCAGTCTCGGCCCATCCAAGCCGCGGCGTCAATGGGGCCATCCGCCGAGCCGGCGATCTTTGGAGTTACGACGCCGCGCCGCTGCGGAAGCTGCCCCAGAGCCTGCTCAAGAGTCTGCTCTAGAGTCTGCCCTAGAGTCGGGGATCCACCGGCTCGCTCTCGAGCGCCAGAACCGCGAAAACGCATTCATGCACGCGGCGCAGCGGAGCCCGTGCAACGAAGCGCTCCAGTGCCTCCATGCCCAGGGCGAATTCGCGCAGCGCAAGGGAGCGCTTTCGCCCGAGCCCGCGCTTGCGCAGTCTGGCGATGTTCTCCGGGGCGTCGTAGTCCGGGCCGTAGATGATCCGCAGGTACTCCTTCCCGCGGCACTTCACCGCCGGCTGGACGAGGCCGCGCGGCCCGCGGGTGACGAAATCCAGCGGCTTGACCACCATGCCCTCGCCCCCGGCCCCGGTGAGCGCCGTCCACCAGGCCGTCGCCTCCGCTTCGGCCGCCGTGTCGCCGAGATCGACGAAGCGGTGCGCCGTCGCCATCAGCAGCGGATCGCCGTTGGCCGTCAGCCGCTCCAGTTGGTCCATATGCCAGCGGTGATCCTTGTCCATATGAACCGCCCCTTCGCTGGCGAGCAGATGGAAGGGGGCGATGCGATAGTCGTCCAGGCTCTCCACCGGCCAGCAGTAGCGGCGATAGGCAGCCGCGTAGTCCGCCGCCCGCTCCGCGCGTTGAGACACGGTTCTCTCAAAGCCGTCCAGGTCGACCCCGCGGGACACTGCGGTCCTGAAGACCGTTTCCTGGGCCGCCAGCGAGAGCCGGGCGGCCGCGCCCACCGGGGCATATTGCTGCCGCAGCAGGGACTGCGCCTTGGCCGACCAGGGCATGATCTCGGCATCCAGCAGCAGCCAATCGGTCTTCAGCTTCGCCCAGAGCCCGGCCGAAGAGGCCGCCGTGCGCAGACGCGCCAGCACGGCCTCGGTCTTGTCCCGATCGAAAAAGAAGTCGCGGCCCGTGCGCGAATAGATGACTCCGGTCTCATTGCCTTCGGTGCCGAAGCGGGCCTGCGCCGCTTCGGGCGAGCGGCACAGAGCGATCACCGCGCGGGAGCCCATGTGTTTTTCCTGGCACACCACGGTGGCGACGCCCTGCTTGCGGAAATAGGCAAAGGCTTCGGCCGGGTGCTCCAGCATGCCGCCTTCCTCGGAGGTCTCGGACGGCGACATGGTCGGCGGCAGATAGACCAGCCACTTCGGATTGATGGCAAAGCGGGTCATCGCCTCCAGGGCCGCGGCGGCCTGCGCCTCGTTGACCGTCACGCTGCGCTGCAGGCCGGTCTGGATGATCCGCTTGCCGCGGACATCGTCCAGGTCCAGCATGTCGTCGTCGATGGCCTGAGCGCTGCGCTGGTCTTCAGGGCCTCCCAGCGGCTTGACCGGAGCAAAGTAGGTCTGCGCCGCGGGCACGGACACCAGTTCACGCTCCGGATAGCGCAGCGCCGTCAGCTTGCCGCCGAAGACACAGCCGGTATCGATGCAGATGGTCCCGTTCAGCCATTCAGCCTCGGGGACCGGCGTATGGCCGTAGACCACCATCGCATCGCCCCGGTAGTCCGCTGCCCAGTTGTAGCGGACCGGCAGGCCGAAGTCGTCGGTTTCCCCCGTCGTTTCGCCATACATGCAGAAAGAGCGCACGGCCCCGGAAGCCCGTCCGATCATGTCCTGGCGCAGACCCGCATGGGCAACGACCAGGCGGCCATCGTCCAGCCAGTGGTGGGAGAGAAGCCCGTCGAGAAACCGCCGCACCGTCTCGCGGAAACCCTCGGTCTCCGCCTCCATCTGCGCCACCGTCTCCGCCAGCCCGTGGGTCAGCTTCACGTTGCGGCCGTTCAGCCAGCGCAGAAACTTGTTCTCGTGGTTGCCCATGACGCAGAAGCCGTCGCCCGCGGCCATCATCGACATGACGAGCCGCAGGACATCGGGCGAGCGCGGTCCGCGGTCAACCAGGTCGCCGACGAAGACGGCCCGGCGCCCCTCCGGCGGGGTCACGGTGCAGCGGCGCTCATCGCCCTCGCCTTCAAACCGCACGGTGTAACCGAGCCGGGCCAGAAGAGCCTCCAGCTCGTCACAGCAGCCATGCACGTCGCCGATGATGTCGAAGGGCCCGGCCTCGCCGCGCTTGTCCGTCCACAGCGGCTGGCGCGTCACCACCGCCGCCGCCATGTCCTCGACGCTTCGGAACTCGTGAACCTGCCGGAAGCCTTCTTTCGGCAGCTTGCGAATGCCGCGTTTCAGGGCGCGGATATGGTTGCGCACCACATGGGGGCCGAACTGCCGGTCCGGCCTTTCCGCATTGCGGGCGTGGCAGACGTCCTCCCCAGGATTGAGCACGATGGCCACCGGCAGGGCATGCTGCCGGCGCGCGATGCGGACGTACTCGGCGCGGTCCTCGCCGCGCACGTTGGTCGCGTCGATCACGGTGAGACGGCGGCTCTGCAGGCGCTTTTCCGCGATGAAATGCACGAGGTCGAAGGCCGGCCCGGTGGCCGTCTGGTCGTTTTCGTCATCCGCCACCATGCCCCGGCAGGCATCGGAGGAAATCACCTCCGTCTCCAGGAAATGCTGGCGGGCAAAGGTGGACTTGCCGGCCCCGGACGGGCCGATCAGAACCACGAGACAGAAATCCGGCAAGGCGATGCGGGTCACGGGGCGCTCCGCTCGAAGACTGCGAGCTGCGTCGGTGCGCCAAGCTCCGAATGCGTTTCACCGATTCCGTCAAAGCGAACCCCGTAGCCGAAGCGGCCGGCGACACCTTCGGCCCAGTCCTTGAACTCTTGCCGGGTCCATTCGAAACGGTGATCGCCGTGGCGCAGCGCACCCGGCGCCATTCCCTCGAACAGGGCGTTGTACTCGCGGTTCGGCGTGGTCACGACGACCAGGCCAGGCGCCATGCTGCCGAAGACCACACGCTCCAGTGCGTTGTGCCGGTCCAGGTCGACATGCTCGATCACCTCGACCAGCGCCACGGCGTCGTAGCCCTCCAGCCGGCGGTCGCGGTAGGTGAGAGCGCCATGCAGCAGCTTCAGCCTTGCGGCCTGGCGTTGCGGCAGGCGGTCGAGCTTCAGGCGCTGCTCGGCCCGCTCCAGGGCGACGACGGAGGTGTCGACCCCGACGATCTCCTCGAACTGCCGATTCTGCATGAGTTCCCGCAGCAGGCGGCCCTGGCCGCAGCCGAGATCGATCACCCGCTTGGCGCCGGCGGCCGTCAGAACTTCGGCAACCCTGGCCATGCGCTGATCGTTCAGGCGCATCGGTTTTTCCAGGTCCTGCTCGCGAGCGTCCTGCGCCTGCGGCTCCTCGGCTTCCGTCTCGGCGTCGGTTTCGCTGAGGCGCGCCAGCGCCTCACGGACCAGGCTCTCCCGGCGCTTCAGGGACCGCTTTACGATGAAGTCTCGCTCCGGGTGGGCCTCCAGCCAGCCTTCGCCTTTGGCGATCAGGGTTTCCACCTCGTCGCTGGCCACATAGTAGTGCTTGGCGTTGTCGAGCACCGGGATCAGGACATAGAGGTGCGTCAGCAGTTCCTGGAGACGCAGCATCCCTTCCAGGTGCAGGGTGATGTAGGGGCTCTCGCCCCAATCGGGCAGCGCCGCATCCAGCGGATGGTTTGTCACCGTGACGCGGTAGCCGAGCGGCTCGAAGAGCCGCTGCGCGAGGCCTTCGCTGCCGCGCGCGGCCAGAGGCACCACCGTCGCTTCCAAGGGCAGTGCCGTCTGCGCCAGATCCGGGCGATGCTTCGAACGCCCGGCAAAGGCGGTGTTCAGCGAACGGGCAATGGCCACCGAGAGGAAGGAGGAGGCCGCATAAGGACGATCGTTGACGTAGTGGTCGTGCAGACCCGGCGCCCGACCCGGCTTGCGCACGAGCCCGATCGCATCGACGTCGACGGCAAGGGCAAAGCGGCAGCGGTCCTCCTCCGCCTCGGGAAAGCACATCACCGCTCTGCCGAAAGGAAGCGACTTTTCGTGGCAGCGCGCCGGGTTCTTGTGCAGCAGATACCCCAGGTCCGTGGCGGGCCTGTGCGTTGTCGCAATGGTCAACAGCATCAGGTCCGCCCGCCTTTCCGGTTTTCGCAGACCAGATCCCGGAACAGGGTGTCGGCCTCGGCCGCAAGGTCCGGCGTCGCCGGGGCGTTGCCCGGCAGGGCCCGTTCGGCCCGCGCCATCTCCTCCTCGATAAGGGCGTCGAGCACCACAAGGCGCGGACCCTCGCCCAGCTCGCGGCTGCGCGCCTTGCGGGCCAGCATCTCGTCCAGAAAGGCCGAGAGGCCGGCCGGCAGGTCGAGCCCGGCCCGCAGTTCGGCGAAGTTCATCGGCAGCGCGCGGTTGGGGTGACGGCGCAGCCACATCAGCGCCAGCGCCGGGCGCAGGGCGTAGAAGTACTTCTTCAGCTTCACCCGGTCCTGATCCTCGATAAAGCGGCGGTACTGGCCGCGGCAGAGGTGCAGGTAGTGATAGGCCGAAGGGCGCCGGTGTGCCGTCTTCTCCGCCAGATCCAGCAGCTTCACCATGGCCTCCCCATCGGCACGGTAGACGATGGGCGAACGCAGCCATTCCAGCAGCACCGGGTTGGGCTTCAGCAGAAGGGCCAGCGCCTTGCGCAAGTCCCAGCCGTTGATGTCGAGATCGCCTTCGATCGGCAGCTCGATGACGTCGCGGCGCTGCTCGATGGAGAGATACCACTCCGGCCGGTGCACGTAGACGAAGCGCACGTCGTAGTCGCTGTCCGGCGAGGGAAAGCCCCAGGCGCGGCTGCCGGATTCGATGGCGAAGAGCAGACGCACGTCGTGATCGCGCTCGATGGCATCCAGCCGCTCGGCGATGAGAGCGCGGGGCTCCGCTGCAATAGGGGCATAGGCCAGCGCGGTCATGTCT
>NZ_JANQKD010000121.1 GCF_028281305.1 Pelagibius sp.
CATTTTGCAGAACGGTGGCGATTTTTTTGTTCGTTTCTGGGGCACCCGGGGATCGATTTCCTGCCCCGGCGAGAAGCACCTTCGCTACGGCGGCAACACGGCCTGCCTGGAGGTGCGCTGCGGCGAGAAGATCCTCGTGTTCGACGCGGGAACCGGGCTGCGCCCGCTCGGCAAATCGTTGATGGGCGACAAGCCGCTGGATGCGGACATCTTCCTCACCCACACCCATCACGACCACATCGTCGGCCTGCCCTTCTTCGCGCCTCTCTTTGACAAGCGCAGCCGCATCCGGCTCTGGGCCGGCCACCTGGTGCCGGAGCTGACCTTGCACGACGTTCTGGTGCAGTTCATGAACGCCCCCCTCTTCCCGGTGCCGCCGAAGATCTTCGCCGCCAACGTCTCCTTCCACGACTTCACCGCCGGCGACGTGCTGGAGCCGCGGCCCGGCGTCCGCCTGGTCACCGCGCCGCTGAACCACCCCAACGGTGCCACCGGATACCGCATCAATTTCCACGGCCATGCCATCTGCTATGTGACCGACACGGAACATCTGGAGGGCAAGCCGGACCGCAACATCCTGGAGCTGATCGAAGGCGCCGATCTGGTGATCTACGACTGCACCTACACCGACGAGGAGTTTCCCAAATACCGCAACTGGGGGCACTCCACCTGGCAGGAGGGCGTGCGTCTCTGCGAGAAGGCCGGCGCCGGGAAGCTGGTGATCTTTCATCACGATCCCAGCCACGAAGACAGCTTCATGGACCGGGTCGCCGAGGAGGCCGAGGCGCTGCGCCCCGGCACCATCGTTGCCCAAGAAGGCATGATCCTGCGGCCATGATCCCGGAGCCCGCGGCGCGACCAAATGCGGCGGGCTGTTCATGTCGGAAGACGCCCGGGCAACGGGCTGTTCCCGCCCCCCGCAAGGCCCGGCAATCTCCCGGTAGTCTCCCGATCTGGGGCCGCAAATCGGTCACGCAGAAGTTATGCGCTGCGATCAGCCTGGGACCGGATCATCGCCTAAAATGAACGGACTGACGCACAGCCCGCTGGGGCAGTGACGAGGATGGGCTGATGCTGAACTGGTGGCACAAGGATCGAGAAGCCGGTCTGCCGGAGCGGGTCAAGGCGGCGGTCCGGGCGCAGGAAGATGCGACGGAACGGCTGATCTCCTGGATCCAGCTCGGCATCGTCGTGATCTTCGGAACCCTCTACTTCGTCTCGCCCAAGCCGGAGGTCGATATCGCCCCAGTCCCCTGGGCGCTCTCCGTCTATCTCGTCCTCACCATCATCCGGGTGATCTGGTCGCACCTTGGCCGCCTGCCGGACTGGTCGCTGGCCATCTCGGTGTTCTTCGACATGACCCTCTTGATGGTGCTGATCTGGAGCTTCCACATCCAGTACATGCAGCCGGCCTCTTTCTATCTGAAGGCCCCGACCCTGCTTTACGTTTTCATTTTCATCGCCTTGCGCGCCCTGCGCTTCGATGCCCGCTTCGTGCTGCTGGCCGGGGTGGTCGCGGCCATCGGCTGGGGTCTGATGATCCTCTACGTGATCTACTACGATCCTTTCGACACCATGATCACCCGCGACTATGTCGCCTACATGACGTCCAACTCCGTCCTGCTGGGCGCCGAGTTCGACAAGATCATTTCCATCCTCATGGTCACCGGATTGATTGCCATCGCCCTGGCCCGGGCCAAGAGCCTTTTGGTGCGTTCGGGTTCCGAGCAGGCGGCGGCGCAGGAGCTGTCGCGCTTCTTCGCGCCGGAGATCGCCGGGCGCATCAAGGGTTCGGAAGACCAGATCCGCGCCGGCACCGGCGAGCTGCGCCAGGCGGCCATCCTGAACCTCGACATGCGCGGCTTCACCCGCATGGCCGGCGAGGCGCCGCCGGACCAGGTGATGAGCCTGCTCGCCGACTACCAGCAGCAGATGGTGCCGGTGATCCAGCGCCACGGCGGCTCCATCGACAAGTTCCTCGGCGACGGCATCATGGCAACTTTCGGCGCCGCCGAACCGTCCGAGAGCTATGCCGCCGATGCCCTGCGGGCGCTGGACGACGCCATGGCCGCCGCGGCCTCTTGGCAGGCGCAGTGCCGCGCCGATGGGCGGAGCTGCCCGACGGTCAACGGGGCGGTGGCGACCGGCTCCATCCTCTTCGGTGCCGTCGGCGACGAAAGCCGGCTGGAATACACCGTCATCGGCGACGCGGTGAACCTCTCGGCGAAACTGGAAAAGCAC
>NZ_JANQKD010000007.1 GCF_028281305.1 Pelagibius sp.
ACCTGGGCGAAAGGTTTAGCCTCTAAAAGGTTAAGCAGTATGGCGGCGACACAAAGATTGGAACTGCGCCAGCGCCAATCTCTGGTCATGACGCCGCAGCTGCAGCAGGCCATCAAGCTGCTGCAGCTTTCCAATCTGGAACTGGCGGCAGAAGTTGACAGAGAGATCGAGCAGAATCCTCTGCTTGAACGCGAGGACGGCGGCAACGACACCCTGCTAGAGCCACCGGCGGTGGACCAGCAGGAGGCGGCGCTCGACCCTGCGACGGAACCCGGGCTCGACACAGCCTTCACAGCAGCGGAAACGCCAAGCGACGGCGCAGCGCCCGACAGTGGCGCGGTCGACCACGACAGCGGTCTTGGTGAGATCGTTGCGGCCGACGAAGGCGGCGACAGCCTGGACCGCGCCAACGCCGAGCAGCTGCCCGAACGCGGCGACGACCCGCTGGACACCGACTACGAAAACGTCTTCACCCATGGGGCGTCCTGGGAAAGCGGCGGCGAGGAAGCGGCCTTCTCCAACCGCGGTCTGGGCTCTGCGCGCGGCGACGACCACGACTTTTCGCTGGAACAGCGGCTGTCGGATGAAGTGAGTCTGCGCCAGCACCTCTCCGACCAATTGCTGCTGGAAATCGCAGATCCCGTGGAACGGGCCATCGGCGCGGCGCTGATCGACCTGCTCGACGACAACGGCTATCTGCCGGAGGACCTGGGCGGCCTCGCCGAGCTGCTCGGCTGTCCGGATGCGATCATCGAGGAAACGCTGCAGAAGGTGCAGCGTTTCGAGCCGAGCGGCATCTTTGCCCGCTCCCTGGCCGAGTGCCTTGCACTGCAACTGAAAGAACGCGACCGTTACGACCCGGCCATGCAGGCGCTGGTCGAAAACCTGGAGCTCCTGGCCAAGGGCGATCTGGCGCGCCTGAAGAAACTCTGCGGCGTCGACCAGGAAGATCTCGCGGATATGATCGGGGAGATCAAGGCTCTCGACCCGCGCCCGGCGCTCACCTTCGACGGCTCGGTGGCGCAGCCCGTCATTCCCGACGTACTGCTGCGCCCGGACCGCAAGGGCGGCTGGGTGGTGGAACTCAACGCCGAAACCCTGCCCCGGGTCCTGGTGAACACGGACTACTATGCCCACATCACCACCCAGGTCCGGTCCAAGAAGGAGCGGGAGTACCTCAGCGAGCGCCTGCAGTCAGCCAATTGGCTGGTGAAAGCCCTACACCAGCGCGCCACCACCATTCTCAAGGTCTCGACCGAGATCGTGCGCCAGCAGGACGCATTCTTTCAAAAGGGGGTGGAGCACATGAAGCCCCTGACCCTGCGGGACATCGCCTCGGCCATCGAGATGCATGAATCAACCGTAAGTCGGGTGACCTCCAACAAATACATTGCCACCCCGCGCGGCACCTTCGAATTGAAGTACTTCTTCACCGCCTCCATCGCCGGTGCCGACGGCACCGCCCATTCCGCCGAGGCGGTGCGCCACCGCATAAAGCTGCTGATCGACGGGGAAAGCCGCAAGAAGATCCTCTCCGACGACACCATCGTCGAGCTGCTGCGCAAGGACGGGGTCGACATCGCCAGGCGCACCGTGGCGAAGTACCGCGAGGCGATGCGAATTCCATCCTCGGTGCAGCGTCGGCGTGAGAAATCGGCCAGCGTTAACCAATCTTAACCTATTGATTCGCCACCGTGGCGACCCGATATCTAGGCCTTGGTGAGTCGGCCCCGAGAGGCTATTGACAGCCATCGGGCCCGTCTCTATGTTGCGCCCGCCCTGAGGAAGGGGCTATGCTATGCGGGTGGTGAGCCACCTCGTTACAATCCATAAAAGTGATCATGCAGCTCTCTGTTAAGGGCCAGCAGCTTGACGTCGGTGACGCGCTGCGTACGCACGTTGATGAAAGCCTCTCTCGCATTCTCGACAAGTACTTCGGGGATGCCATTGACTGTGCAGTGACCCTGTCGCGGGAAGCGCATCTCTACCGCGCGGTTGTATCGGCCCACGTAGGGCGTGGCATAAAGCTGGAAGCACAGGGCGAGGCCAACGAGCCTTACCCGGCATTCGATGCGGCGGCGGAGCGGCTGTCGACACGGCTGCGCCGCTACAAGCGTCGTCTGCGCGACCACAACAACAAGGTCGCGAATGCCGACGGCGCGTCGCTGCCGGCACAGCAGTACATTCTGGCCGGCGAAGGCGATGAAGAAACCGGTGAAGACAGTGGCGGCGACAATCAACCCATTGTGGTCGCGGAGATGGCAACGGAGATCCCTGCACTGACAGTCAGCGAGGCTGTAATGCACATGGACCTTGGCAATCTTCCGGCAATGATGTTTCGCAACTCGGCGCACGGCGGCCTGAACATGGTGTACCGGCGCAGCGACGGCAATATCGGCTGGATCGATCCCCGCGGAAACCGCAAAGAGTAGGCCCGCAAGGGCTAACGACGGGCGGGGCGGTCAGGCAAAACCCAAGAGTTACTGATGGAACTATCCGATCTTATCGACCCGGAAAGCGTTGTTGCGAGCCTTCGCGTGACCAGCAAGAAGCAGGCGCTTCAGGAGCTGGCAAAGAAGGCGGCAGAGCTGACCGGACAACCGGAGCGGGCCGTGTTCGAGGTGCTCATCGAACGCGAACGCCTGGGCACCACCGGCGTGGGCCACGGTATCGGCATTCCGCACGGCAAACTTCCGGAACTTGAGCGCCTCTACGGCCTTTTCGCCCGGCTGGAAAACCCCATCGATTTCGATGCCATCGACGAACAGCCGGTCGACCTGATCTTTGTGCTTCTGGCCCCGGAAACCGCGGGGGCCGATCATCTGAAAGCCCTGGCCCGGGTGTCGCGCCTGTTCCGCGACCGGGCGATCTGCGACAAGCTGCGCGGCACCGACAACGCCGATGCCATCTACGCACTGCTGACACAGGGCGCGGCCAGCCACGCCGCCTGACAGGCGCTGCTGCCGGCGGCCTTTGCCGGCGGCCTCTGCGCGTGACAACGGCCCCGCAGCTTGCGGGGCCGTCATTCGTTTAGCAATCTCGAATGGCCAGCAAAAACGGTCAGTGAACGCTGAGCGGCTCCATGCCGTTCTGGCGCACGGCCGCAAAGGCGATGTCGTGATCGGACATCGTGGCTATCTGGGTTCCGTCGGCGGAAAACACCAGATAGACCTCTTTGCCTTCCTGGCTCGTCTTCTTCACATAGGCCAAGTCGTTGACGCCCAGCAAGAGAAAGTCCTGGGGCGAGAGTTCGCGAACGGCTGTCAGTTCGTTCATGTCTTACTCTCCTTTCCGAATATCCTGAATGGATGGCGACTCCCCTGACTGAGACTCCTTGCTGTCGATCTTGATCTTGCGGACCTGCGGCTGCGCCAGCGGACGCTCCAGATCGATGTGGAGCAGGCCCATTTCCAGTGATGCGGCGGTGACTTCGATTCCTTCGGCCAGAACGAAGGAGCGCTGGAACTGGCGCGCCGCGATGCCGCGGTGCAGATAGTTGCGCTGCGCATCGTCCTGCTGCTTGCCGCGGATGACCAGCTGGTTGTCCTCGATCTGGACGGCGAGGTCTTCCTCGGCAAAGCCGGCCACCGCCAGGGTGATGCGCAGGCGGTGCTCGGCGAGCTGCTCGACGTTGTAGGGCGGATAGCCGTCGGCGGTTTTGGAAATTCGGTCAACGGCCCGCTCGAACTCCTCAAATCCGAGCAGCAGCGGGCTGTTGAAAAGCGACAGGCGTGTCATCTGCGGATTTTCCTCCTCTACATCGCGAGCAAGGTCAGCCGTCGTCTTCTAGGCAATACGGGGATACCGGTCTGGTCATCCCTTGCCGGCGGCCCTGGTTAGGCACCGCTTGCACTATATTTGGGGAGGCGGCGGGCAGCGATCAAGCAGCCAGCATGCCTTGGAAGAATCTAGGACAGATTTCCTTTAATTGAAAGGCCGAGCAGAAGTCGGGGTCGCGCGTCCGGCCCGGCTCAGGCGCGCCGGCGGGCGCCGCCGACCTCGGCACTGCCGGAGAACACCGGCTGGGGTGCCGGCGGTCCCAGGAGGTAGCCCTGGCCCATGTGCACGCCGAGGTCGCGCAGCTTGGCAACCTGATCCTCCAGCTCGATCATCTCGGCGATGGTCTTGATCCGCAGATCGCGGCAGAGGTCGCAGAGGTTGCGCAGCATCAGGGAGTCGCGGTCCGACGTCAGCAGTCTGCGGGTGTAGGTGCCGTCGATCTTCACGTAGTCCACCTCCAGCGCCCGCAGGTATTGGAAAGACGCGGCGCCCGCACCGAAGTCGTCGAGGCACATGGAGAAGCCCAGGCCTTTGAGGGTCTGGAAGACGTTGCCGACGCGCTCGAGATCGTAGATCCGCGAGGACTCGGTCGCTTCGAACATCAGGCGCCCGGCCAGGTCCTTGTTCTCCGTGCTCAAGGCCATCAGGGCGTCGATGAAGGCGTCGTTCTGCAGCGACTGGCCCGAGAGATTGACGGCGAGACTGACCGGAGAATGGTCCACCCGCTCCGCCAGGTAGTCGAAGGCACGCCGGGTGCAGGCCAGGTCGAAGTCCTGGATGAGGCCGACCTCCTCGGCGAAAACGATGGTCTGGTATGGCGATTCGCCCTTGGCGAAGCGTGTCAGGGCTTCGAAGTGCGAGATCTCGCGGGTGGCGAGGTCGACGATCGGCTGGAAGGCGAAATCGAAACGGTTCTCGGAGACCACCGCCTTGAATGCGGAGATCCGCTCCTGGGTCTCCGAGACCTGCTCGTGGAAGCTGGCGCTGAGGTTGGAGAAGGCCATCTTGGCCGTGCCGTTGGAGGCGACCTTGTTGATGGCGTAGACCACGGCCTGGGCGGCCTCTTCGCTGGTCAGTTCCTCGGCACCGGCGCCGATGGTGGCCTGTTCGACCGCCAGCCCGCCGCCGACCGGATCGAAAGCGCGGGCAAGCTCCTGCAACTGGCGGCGCACCTCCATGCCCGTCGCCGCGCCGGCCGCGTGAACGATGCCAAAACGGTCCTGGGCAATGGCGCCGGCCGAGTCGCTGTCGATGGAGCCTTCGCGCATCACCGCGCCCGCATCGGCGCAGAAGGCATGCCAGCGGTCCAGGCCCACGCGCTCGCGGAAGGGCTCGGCATCGACCAGTTCGATAAAGGTGAACTCCACGTCTTCGCCGGCAGCCCGGGCGGCCTCCAGGGTTTCCACCGCCGCGGCCTCGAAGGCCTCGCGCTGCAGCAGGCCGCCGTCGGTGCGCTGGGCAGCGGCCCGCGCCTGTTTGGCCGAGGCGGCATTGGCCACCGTGATGGTGCAGTAGACAACTTTTTCGTGGTCCGGGATGCGGCAGGCATTGAAGATGACCTTGATCCCGGCCCCAGCGCCGCGGGCTCCGGCCTCGGCGGATTGGCCGGCCGCGGTTTCCGCCGTCATATCCGCTGTCACCATGGTGGCCAGCAACGGGCCGCAGCGCTTGCCGGCGGACAGGCTGCCGATCTTGGCGACAAGGATCGGCCTGTCTTCGGGCGCGAACAGGTCCAACCAACCCAGACCGATCATCTCCTCCGGCGCGCGGCCGAGAAGCTGGCTCGTCGCCCCCAGGGCATAGCGGATCAGGCTGTCGTCGCCGATTTCCAGCAGCAGGTCCGAAGCGGCAAAGGCAAAAGCCAGAAAGCGGTCGCGCTGCGCGCGCAGCGGCTCGGAGTCGGGCTTGCTCCCCTCCGCGTCTCGCTTCTGTTTGGATTGGTCCATTCCGGCCTTCTGGGAACTGGGCGTTTCGACGACTGCGCAAGGCCTGGGCATCCAAAACAACCCAACGCAGAGCGGCGACATAATCGCATCAATCTAGGGCAAAACACTTAGTCTTTGCTTAAGACTGCGCTTAAGACCGTGGCCGCTTTGAGCAGGCCTCTGTCACCCCGGACACGGCTGCCAAGCCGACGGCCATCGAACCGAGGGCCATCAAACCGGGGACCATCAAGTCCGCAACGCTGGGTTATGGGAATTTAGTCCGTAACCCGGGCGCTGCCGTCCTACCGTTCGATGCGGGTGGTCAGAAACCGCAGTTCCTCGCCGCGGATTTCCACGGCGCTGAGGGAGCCGCTGGCGAAGACGCCGCTGTCGATCCCGATGCGATGCTGCAGAGCAATGGGCCCGTCCGGGGTGTGGCCGTGCACAACCGTGACCGGGTGGGGCCAGTCCCAGCCGCTGAGAAAAGGCTCGCGGATCCACAGCAGGTCCTCTTCATCCTGGTCATCCAGGCGCCGGTCCGGATTGAGGCCGGCATGGACAAAGACGTAGTCGCCGATGCGGTGCTGCAGGGGCAGGGCCTCCAGAAAGGCGAGGCGCTCGTCGCCCAGGGACTCGAAGAGGGCCGCGCCGACTGTCTGCGGATTATCGATCTCCGCATCGGGGGCCAGGCATTTCAGGGTTTCCTCGCCGCCGTAGCGCCACCAGTTCAGCAGACGCGGCAGCGAGAGGTCGCGGCCCGTCGCGGCATCGAGGAGGTAGCGTTCGTGATTGCCCAGGAGCTTGACTTCGCTGATCTCAGGCCGGCCGAGGCCGGCGGCCACCAGATCCAAGGTCTGGAGCGGCTCCCAGCCGCGGTCCACATAGTCGCCCAGCCAGACCACGGAGACGTCGCGGGCATCGTGCTCCAGGGCGATGATGCCGCTGATGCGTTCATGCAGCGTCCAAAGATGGTCGGCATGGGAGTGCACGTCGCCGATCGCGAAGATCGCCTTCCAGGCCGGCAGGGCGCGGGGCGCGGCCTGCCAGGGGCCGGCATCGACGACTATGCGGGACATCGCTGAGCGCTCTGCATCGTTCCAACGCGTTGGACTCTAGAGCATGTTCCGATCATTTGGGATCACTTTGATGGGTGCCGGCAGCTCACCGGCAGCGTTGCGCTGCCTGCCCGATGCGCCGCAACACAGGGAACGGTGAAACCTCCAAACCGACGGGCCTGTCCAAGGCTGTGACGCGATTGTGATACCGCCGGTGGGCGGCGGCAAGACGCTTGGCGGCAGGCGGCAAAGCCGCCGGTTTCGCGGCCACAGGCCAAGCGCGACACAGATTGGTCCCCCGCAAATCCAAAGAAGACCATTTGCAGGTCCCCGGGAAGGGTCTACCATTGCGCGCAACGGCCACTTTAAGCTGTGCCGAAAAAAGGAAACAACGAACTGGGAGGATGACGGTGACACGCTCTCTACGGCGGCTGGCAACGCTGGCCGGCAGCTTGGCATTCGGGTTCGCCCTGATGGCCCTGACAGCCCAGACCGCAACCCAGACTGCGGCGGCGGGCACGCTGGTCATCAATGCCGGAACCTCCGATCCCGCCCCCAAGCAGGCTTTCGAGGAACTGATCGAGCGCTTCGAGGCGGAAAACCCCGACATCGAGGTGAAGCTGAACGTCTTCGATCACGAGGGCTTCAAGACCTCGGTGCGCAACTTCCTCTCCTCCCAGGCGCCTGATGTCATCACCTGGTTCGCCGGCAACCGCATGAAGACCTTCGTCGACCGTAACCTGCTGGAGGATGTGAGCGACGTCTGGGAAGACAACGGCCTGAAGGACGCCATGCCGTCCAGCCTCTCGGCCATGACCGTCGACGGCAAGCAGTACGGCGTGCCCTGGAGCTACTACCAGTGGGGCGTCTATTACCGGCGCGACATCTTCGAGGAAATGGGCCTGACGGCGCCCAAGACCTGGGACGAGTTCATGGCGGTGAACGAGAAGCTGAAGGCCGGCGGCGTCACCCCCATTGCAATCGGCACCAAGTATCTCTGGACCGCCGGCGGCTGGTTCGACTACCTGAACCTGCGGGTCAACGGGCTGCCGTTTCATCTCGAACTGATGGACGGCAAGGTGCCCTACACCGACGACCGGGTCCGCGCGGTCTTCGACAAGTGGCGCCAGATGGTCGATGCCGGACACTTCCTGGAGAACCACGCCACCTACTCCTGGCAGGAGGCGCAGCCCTTCGTGTTCCAGGGCAAGGCCGCGATGTATCTCATCGGCAACTTCTTCGTGCCCTTCTTCCCGGCTGAGATCGCCGACAAGATGGACTTCTTCCAGTTCCCGGTCATCAACCCGGATGTGCCGATGTACGAAGATGCGCCCATCGACACGGTGCATATCCCCGCGCGCGCGCAGAACAAAGAAGACGCCCGCAAGTTCCTCGCCTTCGTTGCGCGAGCCGACAACCAGACCGCCATGAACAAGGTGCTGGAGCGCCTGCCGCCCAACAAGGAAGCGACCGTCAAGGACGACCGCTTCCTGCAGGCCGGTTTCACCATGCTGTCCGAGTCGGAAGGCCTGGCGCAGTTCTACGACCGCGACACCGACCCCGAGATGGCCAAGCTCGGCATGCAGGGTTTCCAGGAGTTCATGGTGAAGCCCGACCGCCTGGACCGCATCCTCGACCGCCTCGAGAAGTCGCGCCAAAGGATCTTCAAGCAATAGGTCCGCTCTGATCGGGCCGGATGCAGGAGGGAAGCGACCGGCCCCGATCCACAAAAAAGCCTGTGGAGGGGGAATGAACGCCCAGGCAAGCCTCGCCGAGCTTCGTGGCCGAAGCTCCTACTGGTATCGCAACCAGACGAAGATCGCGCCGATCCTGTTCCTGGCGCCGGCCTTCATCATGTTCCTGGTCTTCGTGGTCAATCCGATCATCCAGAGCATCTGGATCTCCTTCCATGAATGGGACGGGCTGGGCGACAAGGTCTGGATCGGCTTCGCCAACTACGCCGAACTCTTCGACGACGAGTTGTTCTACGTGGCGCTGTGGAACAACGTCATCTGGCTGGTGCTGTTCATGCTGTCGCCGGTCATCGGGCTGGCGATCGCGCTCTACCTGAACCAGAAGGTCTGGGGCATCCGCCTCGTCAAGTCGCTGTTCTTCTTCCCCTTCGTCATCAGCCAGGTCGTGGTCGGCCTGGTCTTCGCCTGGTTCTACGGTCCCAGCTTCGGCCTGCTGGGCGAGGTGCTCGGCGTCTTCGGCGGCGAGCCGGTGCCGGTGCTCTCCGACGAGCGCTTCGTCACCTACGGGATCGTGGTCGCCGGGCTCTGGCCGCAGACCGCCTATTGCATGATTCTCTATCTGACCGGTCTCAATAACCTGGACGGCGAAGTGATCGAGGCGGCGCGCATCGACAACGCCAAGGGCTGGTCGATGCTCTACCACATCATCCTGCCGCAGCTCCGGCCGGCCACCTTCATCGCCGTGGTGGTGACCGTCATCGGCGCGCTCAGAAGCTTCGACCTGGTGGCCATCATGACCGCGGGCGGACCCTTCGGCAGTTCCACCGTGCTGGCCTACTACATGTACGAGCAGTCGCTTTTCAATTACCGCATGGGGTACGGCGCAGCGGTGGCGACGGTCCTGTTCCTGATCATGGACATCTACATCGCCTTCTTTCTCTACCGCATGCTGAAACAGGAACGCAGGAGCGGCTGATGTATCCGACCGCCATTCAAAAGGCGCCGGCCGGCGTCGCCCTGGGTTACAAGATCTCGCTGCCCATCGCGCTGATCGTCTGGCTGCTGCCGCTGGTCGCGGTGATGCTGACCTCCATGCGCTCACTCAACGACATCACCCAGGGCAACTACTGGGGCCTGCCGACCGAGTGGCAGATCCTGGAGAACTACACCACCGTCTTCACCGCGACGCCGATGACGCTCTACCTGATGAACAGCGTCATCGTCACCCTGCCGACGGTGGCGATCACGGTTGCCATCTCGGCCATGGCCGGCTTCGCCCTGGCCAAGTACAACTTCCGCGGCAACCTTCTGCTCTTTGCGATGTTCATCGCGGGCAACTTCATTCCCTTCCAGATCCTCATGATCCCGGTACGCGACCTGATGGTCCAACTGGGCATGTACGACACCTACTGGTCGCTGATCCTCTTCCACATCGCCTTCCAGACCGGATTCTGCACCCTCTTCATGCGCAACTTCATCCAGGCCCTGCCCCATGAGTTGATCGAAGCGGCGCGGGTGGAAGGGGCGACCGAATTCGAAGTCTTCTGGCATGTTGTCGTGCCGCTGGTGCGCCCGGCCTGCGCGGCGCTGGCGGTGCTGGTCTTCACCTTCATCTGGAACGACTACTTCTGGGCGCTGGTGCTGGTGCAGAGCGACGAGGTGCGGCCGGTCACCGTGGGGTTGGCCGCGCTGCGCGGGCAGTGGGTCGCCTCCTGGCAGCTCATCTCCGCCGGCTCCCTGGTGGCCGCGCTGCCGCCGGTCATCATGTTCTTCGCCATGCAACGCCACTTCATCGCCGGGCTCACCCTGGGCGCGACAAAAGGCTGAGGACCGCCATGCCGCCCTCCTTCGTCCGCCTCGACGGTGCGGACAGCAGTCTGCTGCTCGACTGTCGCGGACCGGGGGTGCCGCTCTGCCTGCACTGGGGCGCCAGCCTGCCGAAAGGCATGGACCCGGAAACCCTCGCCGCTGCGGCGCAGCCGCGCCTGCGCCAGCACGCAACCCTGGACAGCCCGCCGCCGGTCAGCCTGCTGCCGGAAGCGGGGCTCGGTTTCTTCGGCGCGCCGGGCCTGGAGGGACACCGCGCACAGAATGACTGGGCCACCGCTTTCGAGCTGCGCGAGATCGCGCAGCAAGACGATGCCCTGCGCCTCCATCTGGAAGAACCGCAGGCGATGCTGGCGCTTACGCTCGACATCCGAATGCACGCCGCCAGCGGCGTTGTCTCGCGCCGTTCGGTGCTGACCAACCGCGCCGCCGAGGCCTACAACCTCACCTGGCTGGCCGGGGCCGCCGTCGACCTGCCGGAAGACGCAGAGGACGCCCTGCTGCTGCGCGGCGCCTGGAGCAGCGAGTTCACAGTCCGCCGCATCGCGCTGGGCGCCGGGCAGATCGCCCAGGAAAACCGCCGCGGCCGTACCAGCCACGCCAGCTTTCCCGGCTGCATCGTCGGCAGCCGGGGCTTCGACGACCTGCAGGGCAGCGTCTACGGGTTTCACCTCGCCTGGAGCGGCAACCACCGCCTGCTGATCGACCACCAGCCCGACGCCGGCCACCAGGTTCAACTCGGCGAGCTGCTGCTGCCGGGGGAGGTGGTTCTGGGCGAGGGCGAGCGCTACGAAAGCCCCTGGGTGCACGCGGCCTGGTCGTCAGCCGGATTGAACGATCTCTCCCAGCGCTTCCACGCCTTTCTGCGCGATGCGGTTCTGCCGCCCGGCGTTGCCGCGCAGCCGCGCCGCGTGCACTACAATTCCTGGGAAGCGATCTACTTCGATCACAGCGAAGAGAAGCTCTTCGCCCTGGCCGAACAGGCAGCCGCGCTGGGGGTCGAGCGCTTCGTGCTGGACGACGGCTGGTTTCCCGGCCGTGTCAGCGCCGAGTCCGGCCTCGGCGACTGGCAGGTCGACCCGACCAAGTATCCGCAAGGTCTCGACCCGCTGATCGCCAGGATCACGGACCTCGGCATGGACTTCGGTCTCTGGGTCGAGCCGGAGATGATCAACCCCGACAGCGATCTCTACCGGGCACATCCCGACTGGGTGCTGGCGCTGCCGGGCCATGCGCGCCCGACCGGGCGCCATCAGCTCGTGCTCGACCTGACCCGGACGGAGGTGTCCGATCATCTCTTCGCCTGGCTGGACCGGCTGCTGTCGGACCACACCATCGCCTACCTGAAGTGGGACCACAACCGCGACCTGGCCCCGGCCGGCGATGCCCTGGGGCGCCCTGCGGCGCGGCGCCAGACCCTGGCCTTCCACGCCCTGCTCGACCGACTGCGCGCCGCCCATCCGCAGGTGGAGATCGAATCCTGCGCCTCCGGCGGCGGGCGCGCCGATTATGAAGTCCTGCGCCGCAGCGAGCGGCTCTGGACCAGCGACAACAACGACGCTCTGGCGCGCCAGACCATCCAGCGCGGCGCCAGCCTGTTCTTTCCGCCGGAGGTCCTGGGCGCCCATGTCGGCCCCGCCGCCAGCCACACCGCCGGGCGCCGCTTCAGCCTCGACTTCAGGGCCGGCACGGCCCTCTTCGGGCACTTCGGGCTGGAGTTCGACCTGGCCGAACTGAGCGCCGGGGAACACGACGCCCTGAAGGCCTGGATCGCGCTCTACAAGCGCTTCCGTCCGCTGATCCATGGCGGCCGGCTCTACCGGCTGCCCTTTATGGGCGCCAGGGGCCAGGCCTGGCTCAGCATCGCCCGGGACGCTTCGGAAGGGCTCGCCGCCCTGGTCTGCCTGGACCCGCCGCTGCCCCCGCAGCCGGCGCCGCTGCAGTTGCCCGGTTTCGATCCGGATGCCGAGTACCGGGTCACGCTGCTGCCGCCCGTGCCAAAAGAGCTCGGCAATTACCTGAACGATATGCGGGCTTGGCTTGACGGCCAAATCGTGTTGTCTGGCCGGCTGTTGGCAGAGGGTGCGCTACACTTCGGACTCGTCCGTCCACAGTCCATCGCCCTGATACATCTGGAGAAGGTCTGAGCGGAATGCTTGGCGTCTGCTACTACCCGGAACACTGGCCGGAGAGCCGCTGGGCCGAAGATGCCGCCGCCATGGCGGCGCTGGGCATCACCTACGTGCGCATCGGCGAGTTCGCTTGGAGCTTCATGGAGCCGCGACGCGATGCCTTCGCGTGGGACTGGCTCGACCGCGCGATCGAGACCCTTTCGGCCGCCGGCCTTAAGGTCGTGCTTGGCACGCCGACGGCAACACCGCCCAAGTGGCTGGTCGACGAGCGCCCGGAAATCCTGCCCGCCGACGACCGTGGGCGCGTGCTGCGTTTCGGGGCAAGGCGTCACTACTGCTTTTCGAGTCCGGCCTGGTGGGAGGAAACGCAGCGTATCGTCGAAGCCATGGGCGCGCGCTACGGAAACCACCCCGCCGTCGCCGGATGGCAGATCGACAACGAATACGGCTGCCACAACACCGTGCTGTCCTACGTGCCGCATTGCGTGCCGGCCTTTCGCAACTGGCTGCTTGACCGATACAAGACGATCGAGCGTCTGAACGAGGCCTGGGGCACCGCCTTCTGGAGCCAGACCTACGGCGGCTTTCACGAAGTGGACCTGCCCAACCTGACGGTGACCGAGGCCAACCCCTCGCATCTGCTGGACTACCGCCGCTTCGCCTCGGATCAGGTCGCCGTTTACAACCGCCTGCAGGCGGAGATCCTGCGCCGCCTTTCGCCAGGCCGATTCCTGGCGCACAACTTCATGGGCTTCTTCACCGAGTTCGATCACTACCCCCTGGCACGCGATCTGGATGTCGTGTCCTGGGACAGCTATCCGCTGGGTCACACCGACCAGCGCCTGCCCATGCCCGCCGAGGACAAGAAGCGCTGGGCGCGCTCCGGCCACCCCGACGTCGCGGCTTTCCATCACGATCTCTGCCGCGGCATGGGCACGGCGCGCTGGTGGGTCATGGAGCAACAGCCGGGCCCCGTGAACTGGGCCGACTTCAACCCGGCGCCGGCGAAGGGCATGGTGCGGCTGTGGACCTGGGAGGCCTTCGCCCACGGCGCGGAAGTGGTGTCCTACTTCCGCTGGCGTCAGGCGCCCTTCGCGCAGGAGCAGATGCACGCCGGCCTCAACCGCCCCGACGGCGCGCTGGACCAGGGCGGCGAAGAGGCCCGCCAGGTCGGCGAGGAGATCGCAGCCCTTGCGGACTCGCTCGGCAAACGCCATCAGGCGCCGGTCGCGCTGGTGTTTGACTACGAGGCCGTCTGGACCTTCGAGATCCAGCCGCAGGGCCGGGGCTTCAACTACAAGGATCTCGCCCACCGCTTCTACCGCTGCCTCAGGCGGCTGGGGCTGGACGTCGACATCCTGCCGGCGGGGGCAGCGCTCGACGGCTATGCCCTGGCGGTCGTGCCCAGTCTGCCCATCCTGCGCAGCGGCGCCGTCGCGGCGCTGGCGGAGAGCGACGCCGCCGTCGTCCTCGGCCCGCGCAGCGGATCGAAGACCGAGAGCTTCCAGATCCCCGAGGGCCTGCCGCCCGGCCCCCTACGCCAACTGATCGACATGCAGGTGACCCGCGTGGAGAGCCTGCCGCCCGCGGTGCGCGATCAGATCACCTGGGGCAACAAGGGTTACAGCATAGGCCTCTGGCGCGAGCGCCTGGAGAGCGCGGCGGCGGAGACGCAGGCCCGCTTCCCTGACGGCGAGACCGCGATCCTGTCACAGGGCCGCACCCACTACCTCGGCTTCTGGCCGGAAGAGGATTTCCTGACCGACTATCTGGCGTCCCTGGCCGAAGCGCGCGGCCTGACGGTCCAACGTCTCGACGACGCGCTGCGGCTGCGCCGTCTTGGCGATCTCACCTTCGCCTTCAATTACGGCGACAAGCCGCTGCCGGCACCGGCGCCGGAAGGCAGCGCCTTCGTGCTGGGCGGGCGGGAGATCGCTGGCCACGATCTGGCGGTCTGGCGCAAGGGCTGAGACGGAAAGTTCCTGGCCACTCAACCCTGTGCGGCGCGGTTGATCTCGTCATGCCGCGCCCGCACCGGAGGGGGCCAGCGGCTCTTGATATAGGACAGCACGGCCCAGATCTCCTCGTCGCTGAGGATACCCTCATAGGCCGGCATATCGCTTTCGTAGGCGCCGCCGGCAATGGCCGCAGGCCCGTACTTGGTGAGCGCGAAAAGCTGGACGTCGGGGTGGTGCCAGGTGTGGCCGCTGGGATCGTGCGGTGGCGCCGGCAGGCGCCCGTCGGCGCGGCGCTGGCGCCAGTTGGCCTGCCCTTCCAGATTGGCGCCGTGGCAGACCGCGCACTCGGCGGCATAGACGTCGCGGCCCAGCGCCACCAGCCGGACGTCGTCTGGATCGATCCCGCCGGCTGCCTGCTGCTGCACCACCGCGAGGGTGCCGGCCAGTCCGGCAGCCAGGATCAAGACCACAAAGGCGATCGTTACCCGCCGCCGTTTGACTGTCCTCATCCCCGCACGCCCGCCGTTCGTTTCACATCCGGACGAGCTTGAGGATTCCAGCCACTGGAAGGTCAAGCGGCGGGGGTCGGCGCCGCAGGGCGGACCGGATGGCCCGTCCCGCAGAGCCTCCTTTGTTACTGCAGGGCCCGCTTCAAAAGCGGAATCCGCGAGAGCAGCAGCAGGTCCAGCGCCAGCACCGTCACCAGGGTGAGCCCAACCAGCGGAAACGCCAGGGACAGCAGGAGCATCAGGAAGACGGCGCCTTTCCAAAGCGGCAGGTTCGCCGGCAGCGGCGGTGCGGCCAGGCGGGCGATCCCGCTGGGGCGACGCTTCCACCACATCACCACGCCGCTGATGCAGAGGAAGACGACCGCCAGACAGAACAGCGCGTTCAGTGCCGTATTCCACAGCCCCATGTCGCCCTGGTGCAACGCGATGCCCACGGCCATGGCCTTGGCTGCGAGGGCGTAGTCGTCGTAGCCCACCTCGGCCAGCACTTTGCCGGTGTATTGATCGACGTGGACGGTGCGGTCGCCGGTCGGGGTCTCGGTATCGCCGTCCATGGAATCGGCGGAGATCGTGTAGACGCCTTCGGCGCCCTCGGGCAGGTTGATGCGGAACTGCTTCTCGAAGCCGATTTCGCGCGCCAGGGCCACCACGCTGGTGAGGTTGACAGCGGTTCCCTCGGGCACGCCGGCCGCACCGGCCTGCGATCCCGAAGACGGCATCGGCGTCTGCTCCAGGCCCCAGGGCACCTCCTTCAAGGCACCGTGGTTCATGCTGGCATGGGTCTCATCCGACAGCGGGACGTTGTCCCACTTCTCCGCCGGAAAAGTGCTCCAGGCCTGAACGAACTGGCCGCCCCAGATGCCGGCCCAGGCAAGACCGGAAATCAGGAAGAACACCAGCAGCAGGGAGAGATAGAAGCCGATGCTGACATGCAGTTCCTTCCACAGCATCCGGCCTCTCGCGCTGAGCCGGGGAAGGAGCGCCCGCGCAAGGCCGGTTCCGTCGCGCGGCCACCAGAGATAGAGGCCGGTGACCACCATAACGATGGCAAGGCCGGCGGCGATCTCGATCAGGCGGTCGCCGAGGTCGCCGATCAGCAGCGTGCCGTGGATGTCGCTGGCGAAGTAGTACCAGGTCGAGTCCTTGTCGACCGACGACAGCACTGCGTTGGTGTAGGGGTCGACGGCGGCGATCCAATTGACGCCATCGGCCTTCACCCTGACCAGGGCGGTGCGGTCGGCAGCCGGCGGCGGCATGTACTGGCTGACGCTGCCGCCGGGATGGGTGTCGAGCGCGGCCTGGGCCTGGGCGACGGCAGTGGTCATCTGTTCCTGCGGCACAACATAGAGCCGCTCGCCGAAGCGCGTTTCCACCGAGTTGAAATAGACCATGATGAGGCCGGTCACGGCCAGCATGAGCAGGAAGGGGATGACGAAGAGCCCGGCATAGAAATGCCAGCGCCAGGCAGCGAGGTAGAACTTGCGCGAAAACGCGGAGGTCGAATCGCGGGGCTCTGCAGAAGCTGCAGACTCCGCCGAGACGGAAGAGGTGTCCATGAGACGGTTCCCTTTGCGGCGACCGGAGCCGCCGAAGCTGAGTGGTGCGGTTGAAGCGGAGGTCAGCTTTGGGAAGAGGGCGGCGCCCGCGCGGCCAGGGAGTGATGCAGCCAGTCCGACGTCGCCGCCAGGTCCGCCGGCAGGACGGGAAGGGGTTTGCCCAGTGTAAGGCGCGCGGGCCCATAGGCATCGCCGGCAAGGGGCAGGGACAGCGTGAAGGTGCAGGCCCCGGGGCAGGTCCGGAAGGTGTCGCCGTCGGCCGGCGCCGGTTCCTCCGATGGCTGCTCCCCATCGTTCTTCCCGGCGCTCTCCCCAAAGCCGCCGGCGGCGGGATCGAGGCTGCGCAGATCGACGATGCCGTTGGGTGTGCACAGCAGGAAAAAGTCGTCGCTGCCGCCGGGGGCGCCCGCCATTGCATGGGCCGGCAGGCAGGGCAGCAGCAGCCGCGCGACCAGCACAAGCGCAACCACCACAGCAGCCCACTGCCGCGGTGTTGCCGTGCGGATACGCCCGCTCGTTCTCCGCCTGCCGGTTACCGGCGCGATCACCATCAAGCTCCGGAGCCTGCCTGATCCCCTGTTCGATCCGACAGTCTAGGCGCGGTGTTGCGCGGTCTCACCGGGACAATGTGTCGCGCCCCCGGGTGTCGCGCCCTCGGGTGTCGCGCCCCCGGGTGTCGCGCCCCGCAGAGACTATCCCGAAGACTCCGCTCTGCTAGCGGATGGCGCGCAGCACCGCTTCGCCGCAGGCGCGTGTGTCGGCGCTGCCGCCGAGATCGCGGGTGCGCGTCGCCGGATCCGCCAGGGCCGCTTCCATGGCGCGTTCCAGCGCCGCCGCCGCTGCGCCTTCGCCCAGGTGATCCAGCATCATCGCAGCGGTCCAGACGGCGGCGATGGGGTTGGCGATGCCCTGGCCGGCGATATCCGGCGCCGAGCCGTGCACCGGCTCGAAGAGCGACGGGAACTCCCGCGTCGGATTCAGATTGGCCGCCGGCGCGATGCCGATGGAGCCGGCCACGGCAGGTCCGAGGTCGGAGAGGATATCGCCGAAGAGATTGGAGGCGACCACCACGTCGAACCAGTCCGGGTGCTGCACGAAGTGCGCGGTCAGGATGTCGATGTGATACTGCGCGGTCTCGATGTCGGGGAAGCGCGCCGCTGCTGCGGCGAAGCGCTCGTCCCAGTAGGGCATGGTGTGCACGATGCCGTTGGACTTGGTCGCCGAGGTGACGTGCCTGCGCTTGCGCTTGCGCGCCAGCTCGAAGGCGTAGTCGAGAATGCGGTCGACCCCGCGGCGCGTGAAGATGGAAAGCTGGGAGGCCATCTCGTGGTCGGAGCCGTGATAGAGGCGCCCGCCGACCTCGGAGTACTCGCCCTCGACGTTCTCGCGCACGACGATGAAGTCGATGTCCTCCGGCCCGCGGCCGGCCAGCGGCGAGGTTATGCCCTGCAGCAGGCGCACCGGCCGCACGTTGGCATAGAGGTCGAGCTCGCGGCGCAGCGGGATCAGCAGGCCCCAGAGGGAGACGTGGTCCGGCACGCCCGGCCAGCCGACGGCACCCAGGTAGATCGCATCGAAGCCCTTCACCGCTTCGATCCCGTCTTCCGGCATCATGCGCCCGGTCTCGGCATAGCGCTGGCAGGACCAGTCGAAGCTCTGCCACTCGATGGCGAAGCCGTGTACGTCGGCCACCGCCTCGGCGGCGCGCTGGCCGACCGGGATCACCTCCTGGCCGATGCCGTCACCGGGAATGACGGCGATGCGATAGGTCTTTCCTGTCATTAATCCTGTCCTTTGAAAAACGCGAGGAAGGCGTCCAGCACGGCATCGGGGCATTCCTCGGCAAGATAATGGCCGCCGGGCAGAGGGCCGCCGCGCACATCCTCGGCGCGCCGGCGCCAGAGCGCCAGCACGTCGAAACAGCGGTCGACGGCGCCGCCGGCGGACCACAGCGCCAGCAGCGGGCAGGCGACCTTGCGGCCGCCGTCCTCGTCGTCGTGGCGGATGTCGATCCCGGCGGAGGCGCGGTAGTCCTCGCAGGTCGCATGGATGGTCGCGGGGTCGCGAAAGGCGGCCAGATAGTCCTCCAGCGCCTCGGCGCCGAACGGGCTCATGCCGGCGGCCCCTGCGCCGCAGCGCCAGCGCCAGAAGCCCTCCGGGTCGGCGGCCATCATCTGCTCCGGCAGGGGCGCCTTCTGGATCATGAAGAACCAGTGCCAGTAGGCGCGGGCAAAGGCCTCGGTCGTGCCGCGGTACATCTCGCGCGTCGGCGCGATGTCCAGCACCGCCAGGCGTTCGACCCGCTGCGGCCAGTCCAGCGCCAGGCGGTGGGCGACCCGGGCGCCGCGGTCGTGGGCGCCGATCAGGAAGCGTTCGTGTCCGAGCCGCTCCATCACCGCGACCATGTCGGCCGCCATGGCGCGCTTGGAATAGGGCGCATGCTCGGCGTCGCTCGGCGGCTTGGACGAGCGGCCATAGCCGCGCAGGTCGGTGGCGACGACCGTAAAGTCCTGCGCCAGCCGCGGCGCCACCTTGTGCCACATGGCGTGGGTCTGGGGATTGCCGTGCAGCAGCAGCAGCGGCGGCCCCGCCCCGCCGGCAACGCCGTGGATCGTCGCGCCGTCGCCGGGCAGGTCAAAGCGTGTAAAGCCGTCGAACATGGCTTTTTGGGTAGCGAAGCGGCGGCGGCAAGTCCAATCGCCGCCATTGATCGCCTCAGATTATCAATCGGCCGTTCGTCCCACCGCTTGAGGCGCCGGCAGATAGTCGAGGAAGCTGAGGGCGCTCTGCATCACCTCGCGCTCACGCCAGACCACGTAGACCTCCACCAGCGGGCCGCCGCCCTCAAGCGGGCGGTAGACCACGTCGTCGCGGCGGAACTGGGTGACCCATTCCGGCACCAGGGAGACGCCGAGGCCGGCGGCCACCATGGCGATGATGACATGGCGCTCGTTGGCTTCCTGCAGAATGCGCGGTTCGTAGCCGCGGCTGCGGAAGTAGTCGTGCACCACGTCGAAGAGGATCGGGCGGTGGGAGCGGGCCGGGATGACCAGCGGTTCCTTGGCGATCTCCTGGGCCGGCACGGCCTCCCGCGCGGCCAGGGGGTGGTCGGCCGGAAGCGCGGCGACGATGGGCTCGGTCAGCACGTGGCGGGCGGCCAGATGGCTGTCCTTGGGCCAGACCCGGACAAAGGCTATGTCCAGGTGACGATTGGATAATGCGTGCAGGGCCGGGGCCGAGAGCATCTCGTTCACCTTGATCTCGACCTCGGGATTGTCGCGGCGGAAGCGGCGCACCACCTGGGGCAGCAGCCCGGCGGTCGCGGAGTCGACGCCGCCGACCTTCAGCAGCTCCGCCCCCTCGCCCGCGACGGTGCGCGCCGCCACCGCGGCGGCCTCCGCCTGCGCCAGGGTGGCCCGCGCTTCCGGCAGGAAGCTCTCGCCCGCGCGGGTCAGGCTGACCCGGCGGGTGGTGCGCAGAAACAGGCGTACGCCCAACTCGTCCTCCAGCCCGCGGACCTGGGCGGAGAGCGCCGGCTGCGCCATGTGCAGCCGCTCGGCGGCGCGGCCGAAATGCAGCTCGTCTGCGACCGCCAGGAATATGCGCAGTTGCTTAAGTTCCATTGGGGCATCGATTGGACTAGAGAACGCGTCAACTTGAATTCTTCAGGGGGATTGTTCAATAAATTCTTCTCAATCCCCGGACGACCGCCGCATAGCATCGCCCGACCGTAAAAGAGTAACAATCTATCCAATAGGGAGGATTTCAATGCGCATTCTTGCTGCCGCAGCCGCACCGGCCGCTGCGCTCGCCTTGGCAACCGCGCTGCTGGCGCCCGCCGCCATCGCCGCCGACTATCCCAGCAAGCCCGTGACCTACATCGTCCCCTACAATCCGGGCGGCGAGTCCGACGTCACCGCACGTTTCCAGGAGCCCTATTTCAAGGAAGTAACGGGCGAGGACGTGGTTATCCAGTACAAGCCCGGCGCCGGCGGGGCCACGGCCTGGGCCCAGCTCAACGGCTTCGAGGCCGACGGCTACACCATCATGAACGTGAACTTCCCCCACGCCATCCTGCAGCCGGCCATGAAAGACGTCGGCTACCAGACCGAGGATGTGACGCCGGCCTTCGTCTTCCACTACACCCCCGATGCGATCCTGGTGCGGGCCGACAGCCCCTATCAGACGCTGCAGGATCTGATCGACGACGCCAAGGCCAACCCGGGCGCCACCACCTTCTCCGGCTCCGGCACCAACTCGGCCAACCACCTGGCCACCGTGCGCTTCGACCAGATGGCGGGCACCAAGTCCACCTACATCCCCTTCAAGGGCTCCGCCCCCTCCATCGCGGCGCTGCTCGGCGGCCAGGTGAAGGCGGCCATGAGCTACACCACCCAGGGCATCAAGGCCGGGGATCAGGTGCGGGTGCTGGCCATCGCGACGGAAGAGCGCGTCGCCGCCTATCCCGACGTGCCGACCTTCAAGGAGCTGGGCTTCGACTACGTGGCCGGCGCCTACCGCGGCGTCACCCTGCCGCAGAACGCCCCGGCAGAGGTCCGCGCCCGGCTTTCGGCCATCATCGGCGAGATCAACGCCAAGCCGGAGTTCCGGCAGAAGATGGAGGAGAACGGCTACGTCGTGACCGACATCCCGCACGACAAGGTCGATCAGTTCATCGCCGACCGCCGGGCCGAATACGCCTCGGCCATCGAGGCGCTGAAAGCGGCCAACTGACGCGCAGGCCGAAAGTCCTGACCTAAGTCCGGCGCGCGCCGATGCTCGAGTCCCTGGTCGCGGCCGTCTCGCCGCTGAACCTGGCCCTTGCCCTCTGCGGGGTGATGGCGGGAACGATCATCGGCGCGTTGCCCGGCCTCTCAGCGACCATGGCGGTCGCCGTGCTGGTCCCTTTCACCTTCACCATGGACCCGGCCTCCGGGCTGATCGCCTTGGGGGCGGTCTACACCGGGGCGATCTACGGCGGCGCCTATGCGGCGATCCTGGTGAACACGCCGGGCACGCCGGCGGCCATCGCCACCGCCATGGACGGCTTTCCCCTGGCCAAGAGCGGCCACGGCGACCTGGCGGTGACGCTCTCCTGCCTCGCCTCCGTCGTCGGCGGCCTGGTGGGCGCCCTGGCGCTGCTGTTTCTCGCCCCGCCGCTGTCGCAGATCGCGCTGGCCTTCGGGCCGGTGGAGTATTTCTGGCTGGCCATCTTCGGCCTCTCGCTGATCGCCACGCTGTCGGCCGGCAACACGCTGAAGGGCCTGATCGGCGGCTGCATCGGGCTGCTGCTGTCCACCGTCGGCTCGGCGGTGGTGGGCGGCGACGTGCGCTACACCTTCGGCCAGACCCAACTGCTGGGCGGCATCCCGATCATTCCGGCGATGATCGGTCTTTACTGCATTCCCGTGCTGATCGATCTGGTGATCCGCCCGGAGGCCCACCTGGAGCGGCGCAGCGAGCGCATGGCCGGCTTCCGCCTGATCGAGGCCCTGGGGACCGTCTGGCGCTCCAAGTTCAACCTCGTGCGCTCGGCGGTGATCGGCACCGCCGTGGGCATCCTGCCGGCGGCCGGCGGCTCGGTGGCCGGACTGGTGTCCTACGCCGAGGCCAAGCGCAGCTCGCCGGAGTCCGAGCGTTTCGGCAAGGGCGCCAAGGACGGCGTCATCGCCTCCGAGGCCGCCAACTCCGCCACCGTCGGCGGCGGCTTCATCCCGACCCTGGTGCTGGGCATCCCGGGCACCCCGCCCGATGCCATCATCCTCGGCGCACTGCTGGTCCAGGGCATCCGCACCGGCCCGCAGCTCTTCACCCAGCAGGGCGACATCGTCTACACCTTCGTGCTCGGCCTGATCATCGCCACGCTTCTGATGCTGCCCACCGGCCTGGTGGTCGGGCGCTATGCCTTCCGGCTCATCATTTCGGTGCCCAAGACCGCGCTGGCGCCGGCCATCGCGCTGCTCACCGTGATCGGGTCCTACGCCATCGAGTCCAACGTGGTGCACGTCCTCATGATGGTGAGCCTGGGCCTGGCCGGCTGGCTGCTGGCCCGCATCGGCCTCGCCGCCTCGCCCATCGTCCTCGGCCTCATCCTCGGGCCCATCGCCGAGGCCGGCTTCGTGCAGGCCTGGCTGATCGGCGGCGCCCAGGGCAACATCCCGGCGATGTTCTTCGGGCGGCCGATCTCCCTGGCGATCATCGCCCTGATCCTGCTGACCCTGGTCTGGCCGCTGGTGGCCAAGGCGCGCCGCCGCCGTCTGGAAGGGGCGGGTTCCAATGGATAGGGCAAATGGATAGAGCCGACTCGCGCCTTGCCGACCTGCTGGCCGCCGCCCTGGCCCTGGGCCTCGGCGTCTTCGCGCTGTCGCGCACCGGGGAGATGTCGGAACTCGGCGCCGTCTTTCCGCGCACGGCGGCGATCCTGCTGATCCTGGCCGCCCTCGGCCTCGCCCTGCGCAGCCTGCTGCGCCAGCGCCGGGCGGCAGCCACGGAACCGGCACCGAAGCCCGAAGGCCCGGAGGTCTCGACGGAGGTTCTGGAGGCGCCGCGGGTCGACCGGCCGCGCCTCGCCGGCATCGCCATCGCGCTGATGGCCTGGGCGCTGCTGCTGAAACCCCTCGGCTTCCTGGTGACCGCCGGGCTCGGCCTCGCCGCCGTCGGCCTGGTGACCTACCGCGAGCGCATGAGCCTGACCGCCGCGCTGCTGCACGTGCTGGCCGGCGCCGTCCTGGTCGGCGGCTTCTACAGCCTCTTCGTCTGGGTGCTGAAGATCGCCGTGCCCTGAGCGGCAAGGCCGGCAAAGCAAAACCCCCGGGCCGGCCGGGGGTTTTGGAAACTGGTGGAGCCGAGGGGAGTCGAACCCCTGACCTCTACAATGCCATTGTAGCGCTCTCCCAACTGAGCTACGGCCCCTTAGGGAAGCCGGACCGTCATGGGCGGCAGGAACGCTGGGTTCCCGGCCCCCGGACCGGCTGTGCGCGGGAAATTAGGTATCCCGCCGCCGCAAGGCAAGGAAAATCTCGCGGCAAACCCCCCGCCCTGGCGGCTCCGCGACGGTCCGCCAAAAGGGGCCTGCCAAAAGGGGCCTGCCAAAACCGATCTGCCACGGGGCCTTGCCTTAGGTGTCGTCTTTGTCTTCCTTGACCACGACTTCGGCCACGTCGTCATCGTCGCCCAGGTCCGAGGTGTCCTCGATGAAATCCTCGTCCTCGTCGTCGCCCGCTTCTTCGATCATCGCATCGGCCTCGGCGTCCTCGAGGTCGATGTCGTCGTCCTCCGCTGCCTCCTCGTCCCCCTCAGGGGCAGCCTTCTTCGCCTTCGCCTTCGCCTTCGGCGCAGGCTCGGGCTTCGGCGCCGAGCGCGGGCGGCGCGACTTCAACAGGGCTTCAGGATCGAACTCCACCCCACAGGAGGGGCAGATGATCGGTGATTTCCGCAGGTCGTAGAACTTCGCCCCACAACTCTGACAGATGCGCTTGGTCCCCCACTTCGGATTAGCCACCAGCGCGTCCTCCAAGGATCTTCTGAATGTCTGGTCCCGGGTTTGGCAATTGCCATGATCGTGCATCGCTGTCAAAAGGTAATTCGGTGGCGCCCCGGCGGCCGGTCGCGGGCGCTCCGCACGCCTGCGGAGAGGCGCCGCGGACAACCGCGTGAAAGACAGACGATGGGCGCCCCGTGACCGACGGATCCGGGCGCCCGACAGAGGAAGACAGTCAGTGCAACCCCAAAGCCTGCATACGAAAAGCGCGACGGGCGAAAACGCGGCCCAAGCCACGACCGCTCGGCCCATGACGGCGAAACCGAGCGACGCGCTGACCGGCACGGTCCGGCTGCCGGGTGACAAGTCGATCTCGCACCGCGCGCTCATGCTGGGCGCCCTCGCCTATGGCGAGACCACGGTCGACGGCCTGCTGGAGGGCGAAGACGTGCTCTGCACGGCAGAGGCGATGCGCGCCCTCGGCGCCGAGATCGAGCGCGACGAGGCCGGGCGCTGGCACATCTGGGGGCGCGGTATCGGCGGTCTGAGCGAACCGGAAAACGTCATTGATATGGGCAACTCGGGCACCGGCGCGCGGCTGCTGCTGGGCATCCTGGCGAGCCATCCGCTGACCGCCGTGGTCACCGGCGATGCCTCCCTGCGCAGCCGGCCGATGGCGCGGGTGACCGATCCGCTCTCGGCCTGCGGCGCAAGCTTCATCGCGCGCGAGGGTGGGCGCCTGCCGGCAACCGTAGTCGGCAGCCGCGACCCCTTGCCGCTCGACTACGAGCTGCCGGTGCCCTCGGCCCAGGTGAAGTCGGCGGTGCTGCTGGCCGGCCTCAACGCCCCCGGCGAAACGCGGGTGGTGGAGCGCGAGGCGACGCGCGACCACAGCGAACGCATGCTGGCTTATTTCGGCGCAAACCTGCGCCGGAACGAGATCGCGCTGGAGAACGGCAGCGCCCACGAGATCGTGCTAAGCGGCCAGCCGGAGCTGAGCGGAAAACCCGTCACAGTCCCGGTCGACCCCTCCTCGGCGGCCTTCCCGCTGGTGGCGGCCCTGCTGCTGCCGGGATCGGAAGTACGCCTGCCCGGGGTCGGCATGAACCCGCAGCGCAGCGGCCTGGTGACCACCCTGCAGGAAATGGGCGGCGACATCACCATCGAGAACGCGCGGGAAGTGGGCGGCGAGCCGGTCGCCGACCTGCTGGTGCGTGGCTCTGCCCTGCATGGCGTGACGGTGCCCGCCGGGCGCGCGCCCTCCATGATCGACGAATACCCGGTGCTGGCCGTGGCGGCCGCCGCCGCCGAGGGGCGCACCGTGATGCAGGGGCTGGGCGAGTTGAGGGTCAAGGAGAGCGACCGCCTGGCCGCCGTTGCCCGCGGCCTCGCGCTCTGCGGCCTGACGGTGGAGGAAGGGCCCGACAGCCTGGTGGTCGACGGGGTCAGCGGCCGGCCGCCGGGCGGCAACAACCAGCCGATCCAGACCGAACTGGACCACCGCATCGCCATGAGCTTCCTGATCCTGGGCCTGGCCAGCGAGCGGCCCGTGCAGATCGACGACGCCATGCCGATCGCCACCTCCTTTCCGGACTTCACCACCCTGATGCAAGGCCTGGGCGCGCAACTGGGCGATGTTTGAAATCCTTCCGCAGCGCGGCACAACAGTACCGGCCGCGACGCCCGTCCTATGAGTGCCGCGCGATGATCATCGCTGTCGACGGACCGGTGGCGGCCGGCAAGGGCACCCTGGCGCGGCGGCTGGCCGCGGCCCTCAACTTCGCCTATCTGGACACCGGCTCCATCTATCGGGCGGTGGCCGCCAAGATGCTGGCGGCCGGCGACGACCCGGAGAACCACGACGCCGCGATCGCCGCGGCGGTCGCGCTGACCCCAGCGGACCTGGAGCGCGGCGATCTGCGCCGCGAGGCGGTCGGGCAGGCGGCCTCCAGGGTTGCCGCCAATCAGGCGGTGCGCGAAGCCTTGCTGGCCTTCCAGCACCGCTTTGCGGCAGAGCCGCCGGCGGGCCCCGAAGGGCCGCGGGATGGCGCGGTCCTGGACGGCCGCGACATCGGCACCGTCGTCTGTCCCGATGCCGATATGAAATTCTTCCTAACCGCCTCCATGGAGGCCCGGGCCCAGCGGCGCCATAAAGAGTTGCTTGAACGCGGGGAGAAGAGTATATACGCCCGCGTTTTGCAGGACTTGCGCGAACGGGACGCGCGCGACAGCGGGCGGGCGACCGCCCCGTTAAAGGCCGCGGCAGATGCCTTGCGGCTCGATACCAGCGAGATGGATGCCGACCAGGCCTTCGCAGCTGCGATGGCCGAGATCGAAAAGCGTCTGAAGCTGCCCGGCCCCGCCACCTAGGGACCGGATCCAGCACAGAGGCGGACCGTCAGGGCAGGCCATGCGGATCGCTGTTTTTGGAGATGGATCCGACAGGACGTAAAGGATCACGCGGAAAACCCAGCCGCGTCCCACGGAGTTTTGCAAAACTAGTGTGGTGCCCGGGATGGTCCCGGGAAGACCGGCGGGTGCAACCGCCCGGCCTGGATAGTGCAGAGACGAGAAAGGACGAACCGAATGGCTGAAGCAGCCAGCGAGAATGCCCCGGCGGCGGGTGAGAGTTTTGCCGCCCTCCTTGATGAATCCCTTGGCACTGACGACTCCCTTGAAGGCAAGGTCCTGCGCGGTACGATCGTATCGATCGAAGGCGACTCCGCCATTGTGGACGTCGGCCTGAAGTCGGAGGGCCGCGTCGCGCTGAAAGAATTCGCCGAAGCCGGCCAGGTGCCGGAGATGAAAGTCGGCGACGAGGTGGAAGTCTACCTCGAGCGCATGGAGAACAAGAACGGCGAGGCCATGCTGAGCCGTGAGAAGGCCAAGCGCGAGGAAGCCTGGACCCAGCTTGCCAAAGCCTTCGACAGCAACGAGCGCGTCACCGGAACCATCTTCGGCCGCGTGAAGGGCGGATTTACCGTCGACCTTTCCGGCGCCGTGGCCTTCCTGCCCGGCAGCCAGGTGGACATCCGCCCGGTGCGCGACGTCAGCCCGCTGATGGGCACGCCGCAGCCCTTCCAGATCCTCAAGATGGACCGCTCGCGCGGCAACATCGTGGTCTCCCGCCGCGCCGTGCTGGAAGAGACCCGCGCCGAGCAGCGCTCCGAACTGGTCGCCAACCTGAAGGAGGGCCAGGTCCTCCAGGGTGTGGTGAAGAACATCACCGACTACGGCGCCTTCGTCGATCTCGGCGGCGTCGACGGCCTGCTGCACGTCACCGACATCTCCTGGAAGCG
>NZ_JANQKD010000008.1 GCF_028281305.1 Pelagibius sp.
CCGCATGCCGCGCGAAAGCGTTGGCGCCTCCGTCACGACAACCAGACTGTAGCGGTCCGGCATCAGACAATAGGCCAGGCATCGCCAGCGATAGCGTGCGCAGGTCTCGCCCAGGATCTCCAGAAAGCGGCGCGAGTCCTCCGGCGCGCGAAAGACCGTCAGACCCGCGTTTCCGAGGGTCGATATGAAGTAAGCGGCGCCAGGCCGCTCAAGCCGAAGGGGTCGCGCCATGTGGCCCAGTCTATTCATTGTGCTTGACTTGTGCAAGACCTGACCCCTGAATCGCTGGAAAGATGCCGCAGGGCTGACCGGACGCGACGACAGGCAGGCGGAGCCTTGGACACTGTGCTCTTGCCGCTGTCACCCGATCGTGACGGGATGTTGATCGCGGCCGCCAATACCTGGGCTATCGCTGGCGCCATGCCGCGGGAGGTTCCGACGCCCGTGAAAGCGCACACACGCCGATGCCCATCAACGTTACAAACGACCGGACCCATCCTGTCGCCCGATCAGTGAAGGACACCTTTAGATGAAGAAGCTCATCCTCGTCGCTTTCCTCGCCGGCAGCATCGGCTTTGTCGCCGGCAATGCCTTCTGGTATCTGGCCAGTCCCTTGTGGATCGACCAGGTGGTGGACGAAAGCATTTCCCAGTCGGAGACAGATCAGATCCTGGCCCGCGGCACCTTCTCCGATGCCGATGCCGCCCACCGCGGCCGCGGCACGGCGACGATCTTTCAGGGTACGGACGGACGGCGCACGCTGCGCCTCAGCGACTTCGAGGTCACCAACGGCCCGGACCTGGAAGTCTGGCTGGTAGCGGCCGAAAACATCACCGCTTCGTCGGATGTGACCGCGAGCGAGTGGCTCGCCCTCGGCCAACTGAAGGGAAACATCGGCGACCAGAATTATGACATTCCCGCCGATGCCGATCTTTCGAAGTACAATTCAGTTGTCATCTGGTGCGAGCAGTTCGGCGTGCTGTTTTCGCCCGCCTCCCTCCTGCGCTGAGCCGGAAAGAAAAGCGCCTCCTCGATGAATAGAGGAGGCGGCGAGCTTTTCTATACTGCGTTGAAATAGGGCGCTTTTCAAAAATGGTGGTGGGGTACCGCTTGTCGCGGCACCCCACCAGCCCAGGGACTGGGTAATCCCTGGTATCCCGGACTGCTGGGAGATGGGGTTAGCCTTCCGGGATAGGGGCAGGTCAATGACGAGAAATCTAGGCGCGCCTTGTTTCTGCTCTGTGTCTCGCCATCGGTTTTTTTGTTTCTTTCACTTCAGTTTCCGGGTGGAAAACCCGCAGGAACCCTGACCTTCACAGCCATCAGCTGCCATCCAGAATGAGCCCCTGAACCTGCATGGCATGCAGCTTCTTGAAGTGGCCGTCATGCCGTGCCAGCAACTCCGCCTGGCTGCCCTGCTCCACGATTGCGCCGTCACGGAAAACCAGGATGCGGTCGACGCTGCGCACCGTCGACAGCCGGTGTGCGATGACGATCGTGGTCCGTCCCTCCATCAACTCCTCGATGGCTTCCTGGATCTGGGTTTCGGTGATCGAGTCCAGACTGCTTGTCGCCTCATCGAGAATCAGGATCGGCGCATCGGCCAGAAAGGCGCGGGCCAGGGCCACCCGCTGGCGTTCGCCGCCGGACAGCTTCACCCCGCGTTCACCCACCAGGGTTTCGTAGCCCTGAGGCAGGCGGGTGATGAAATCGTGCGCGTAGGCGCGCCGCGCCGCTGCTTCGATCTCTGCCTGACTGGCTTCCGGCCGGGCGTAGGCGATGTTTTCCGCCAGGCTGCGGTGAAACAGCGCCGGATCCTGCGGCACCAGGGCGATCGCCTGGCGCAGGCTTTCCTGGGTCGCCTCCGCCACGTTCTGTCCGTCGATCAGAATGCGGCCCGCATCGACATCGTAGAGACGCTGCACCAGCTTCACGAAGGTCGACTTGCCGCTTCCCGACGGCCCGACCAGCGCCACACGCTCCCCCGCTGCGATCTGCAGCGAGAAGTCGGCATAGATCGGCCGCTCCTGGTTGCCGTAGCGGAAGGTCACGCCATCGAAGGCGATGGCGCCCTGATCGGCGGCCAACGGCTTGGCATTGGCGCTGTCGGCAACGCCGATGTCCTGTTGCTCGAAGCCGACCAGGTCTTCGATCTCGTTGATCGCCTTTTGCATGTTGCGGACGTGATGACCGATTTCGCGCAGGTAGCCGTGCACGACGAAGTAGCTCGTCATCACGAAGGTCACATCACCGGCTGTCGCCAGCCCCTTCGACCAGTACCAGAGCGCCAGCGACAGAAGGCCGCCCTGCAGCAGCATCGACATGGCCGAAAGCACGGTGCCGCTGTTGATTTCGCGCGACCATGCCCAGCGTGCATGGCGGCGCCAGCGGTCGGCCACGTCGAAGAAGCGCTTGTCCTCCCGCAGTTCCGCGCCGAAGGACTTCACCGCCGCGTTGCAGGTGACCGCATCGGCCATGGCCGCGCCCATGGCGGAATCCGACTTGTTCATCACGACATTGGCCGGTGCCACGTAGCGCGATGCCAAGGCGATGCTGAGCACCACATAGGCGATAGACGCGACCAGCACGAACAGACCCATCAACAGCCAATGGGCCATCAGGTTCGCGGTCACGCCGACCAGAACGATGGCGGCGGGCAGAAAGCCGATGTAGATGGTGTCGGCGAATTCGTCATAGGCCCACATGCCGCGCGAGATCTTGCGCACCGTCGCCCCGGCGAAGCTGTTGGCCTGCCAGTCGGCGGAGAACCGTTGCACGCGGTAGAAAGCATCGCAGACGATCCGCCGCATGGTGATCGTCGCTATCGGTATCCAGAATCGATAGGACACCTCGCGAAAGAGATAGAACCCGAGCGAGATAGCAACGAAGGCCGCAAGGGCCGCATATGCGGCGCCGATCTGGGCGCTGCGCTCGTTCAGGGCGACGTCCGCCAGCGCGTCGATCAGCCGACCCGCAAAGAGCGGCAGAAAAACATCGCAGAGCGTCGCCAAGGCCATGGTGAAGAATGCGCCGCCAAGCAGCCAGCGGACCTGCAGCCAGTAACGGCCCACAAATGCCGCGGCGTCGCGGAAACCGAACTTGTTCTTCATGGTTTTCTGTGCCGCCCCGCAGTACGCACTGCGTGGCGGCCTCCTTATCTTCTGAACCATCTCAGGCGGCGCGGCGCGCGCCACCACACAGGGAGAGCGACCGAAGGCTCAAGCGGAGAAGGTCAGGAGGCGCACGTGCAGCGGCTGGGTGCCACGTGAGCCTGAAAGATCTGGAATGGAGAGATCCGCCGGCCCGGTCAACGTCCCGGGCCGTAGTGCCACCGGCTTAACAGGGTGGCGCAAAGACGCGGGACGCGACGATGTCGAACATGATGCTAAGCATCCGCTATCCCTCTTCCTCTAAGTGTCTTTGCCAAGGGCGCGCGCACGGCGCCCAACGGAACTGCCGTTGTGCCACAAAGCCGCGCCGCTGAAAAGTGACAAATCTGTTAGGGCGCGCCCGCACGCGCAAAGCCGCGAGCACAAAAGAGGTATCCACGGTGACGGACTGCGCGGTCGAACTGGACGCGCATTTACTCAGAACTGCCTTTGAACCTACGCCCGCTGCCTAGACGACAGAACTACGCAGGTGACGCTTCCCTTCCAGGACGGATCAGTCAGTGAATGAGGAGATGGATCATGCGTAGCACCGTTGGAGCAGGCACGCGCCTGCTCATCACCGCCCCGGTCCTCGCCGTTGCGGTCTCCCTCCTGGCCTCGGCCGCCGTGGTCGAAGCCCAAGCCGGCGAAAACCGGCCTCTTCCCCAAGCGAACGGGGCCCCGGCAAGTGACGCGATAAAGCTGCGTCCGCTGCCGCCCAAACCGGCCCGCGAGGTCTTTGTGCGGTCCAAACCGCACGTCAACGTCGGGGCGCAAAACCAAGGCATGTCGAAGATAAAGGCACGCCCCGGCCGCCCCACGGGCCCCGGCAGCTTCGCTGCGCCACCGCACGAGTTGGCGGACTGGTACTGCGGCGAGGGCTCCGGTCCCGGCGGCTATGCCGAATGCACGGACGACCTGATTGCATCGTGCAGCGGCACCTACAAGCCGCCTGGCACCAACGGCCCCGAACAGACCTGGGGCATGTGCCACGAGTCGACCGGCTGATACGCCGGACCGCCCGGTGTTCCGCGCTGCAGGATGCACAGGTTCGTCGTGCCCCTGCGGCGCGGGCGCCTCTTAGAAACCGAGATCCGGAGCGGTGAGTCTCCTGGCCTGAAAGGCGCTGCAATGGCGGAGCCCGCTGTGCTATGGGTTGCAGCATTGCTCGTGCCCAGTGTGAGCGAACGCCCCGGAGTGACCGATGTCCCAAGCAGCCGCCCTTGATCTACGCCCCTTCCTGCCGCTGACCCCTTCAGACGTGGCGGTCCTTCACATCCGCTGCGGCAGCGACATCTACGAGGGCCTGCAGGCGGCGGGCATACCTGGAAGCTTCCTCGAAGTCTCCGACCCCTTGTGCCAGGGACCGCTGTCCTCGAACCACGCTCCGGGCGCACTGCGCCGTCACCGCGCGGACGTCATCGCATCGACGTACAAGGACGTCGGCGATGCCGCCTCGGTCCTGCAGAAGCTGGAAGGCGAAGCCGAGGGTCTGGAAAAGCTGGACCGCTATGCGAAGATCGTCCTTTGGTTCGAGCACGATCTCTACGATCAGGCCGTTCTCCTGCGTCTCCTAGACGAGCTTGGCGGGCGCCCGGCGCTGCATGACCGCCTCTTCCTGATCACCATCGACGGTTTCGCAGGGGTCGACCGCTTTCTCGGCCTGGGCCAACTCGCACCCGATCAGTTGGCCCAGCTCTGGGGCCGCGAAACAGCGATCACCCAGGCGCAGTTCGACGACGCCGCAGCGCTCTGGGCCGCATACAGCAGCGGTGACCCGCTGGCCCTGCAGGACAGCCTCGACACGGTGTCCGGCGCCCTGCCCTTTGCGCGCCAAGCGCTGCTGCGACATCTGCAGGAACTGCCCTGGCTCGGCTCCGGGCTCGGGTTGACCGAGCAGCTCACGCTCACCGCCATCGCCGACGGCGCCGATACGCCGGGCCGGGTCTTCGCCCGGCTCATGCGGGATCTGGACCCACAGCCCTACCTGGGCGATGCCATGTTCTGGCCCTTGCTGGCGGGGCTGGCCCGGGCGCCCGCGCCGGCGGTCACCGCGTTTTCGGAGTGGCGCGACCCGATCGAACTGACCAAGCTTGGCCGCGATCTTCTCGACGGAAAGTGCGACTGGTTGGATCACGCGCGCCTGGACCGCTGGATCGGCGGCCTTCATCTGGTCGGGCAGAACCCACCCTATCTCTGGGACCCGGAGCAGGGCCGCGCGGTCACCGGGCCCGCCTGATCCAGCAGATCGGTCCGGGAAACGCGACCGGAAGACGAATCCCACCCTCTGCTTCGCAGAAAGCGCGTATTGTGCATCGCCTGCCATCGCGTCACCCTGTCGCACAGGTGTATGCAGTGCCGCCTGCATGCACGAGGCTCGGGACCACAATCACTTTATGGCGAAGAAGCCCCGCTCCTACAAACCGGTCTCCGGCTTCGACCTGCCGCGCTATGCGGGCATTCCCACCTTCATGCGCCTGCCGCACGTCCCTCTGGACGAGGTGGAAGACGTGCAGATCGGCCTGATCGGCGTGCCCTGGGACGGGGGCACGACGAACCGCGCCGGCGCACGGCACGGACCGCGGCAGATCCGCGATCTCTCGACCCTCGTGCGCAACGTGCATCATGTCAGCGGTATCAGGCCTTTCGACCTCGCGAACTGCGCCGACCTGGGCGATACGCCGGTCAATCCTATCGACCTTCAGGATACCATCGGCCGCATCGAAGCCTTCTACGGCAAGGTCCATGCCGCCGGCATCCTGCCGCTTTCGGCCGGCGGGGACCATCTGGCCAGCCTTCCAATCCTGCGCGCCATCGCCCGCACGCAGCCTGTGGGCATGGTGCACTTCGATGCCCATACCGATACCAACGACCGCTACTTCGGCGAACACAAGCTGACCCATGGCACGCCCTTTCGCCGCGCCATCGAAGAGGGCCTGCTCGATCCCAGGCGCACCGTCCAGATCGGCATCCGCGGCTCCCTCTACACCAGCCACGACATGGATTGGGGTTTGGAGCAGGGCATCCGGGTCATCACCATCGAGGAGTTCTACGATCTGGGTGTGGAGGCGGTCATTCAGGAGGCCCGCCGCGTCGTCGGTGACGGGCCGACCTACGTCTCCTTTGACGTCGATGGGCTCGACCCGGTCTACGCCCCCGGGACCGGCACGCCGGAGATCGGCGGCTTCACCACCCATGAAGCCCAGCGCATGATCCGCGGCCTGCGCGGCGTTAACCTTGTTGGCGGCGATGTGGTCGAAGTGGCCCCGCCTTTCGACCCCAGCGGGGCCACAGCCCTGGTCGGCGCCACCATGATGTATGAGATTCTCTGTCTGCTCAGCGAAGTCGTCGCCAAATCGTAAAGGATCGGTTAAAATAGTCCTGCAATTTCAATGGTATGGTTAACGGCCACGAGGGCCGTGACAGCGATGCAGGAGGCGACCATGAGGAAGTACAGAGCGGCCCGCGCCCGGGCCCATGCCGCCAAGGTGGACAGCAAACGTCAGGGTTTGCTGCTTGGCGCCGTGATCACGATCCTGGCCTGCCTGGTCTTGGCCGCGTGGTCGCAACAGGTGAATGCCGCCATACGCGGCCCCGCCACCACCGACTCGGAAGCCATGCTGTCGGACGACGAGGCCGTCACACCGCGCGACGTGCTGGTCGGACGCTGGTACGGCGAGCAGCAGCGGGCCGGCGGCAAGATGAAGCGCTGGACGGTCGAGACCTTCCCGGACGGGGTTTTCCTGATCACCTTCCGCTTCTACGAGCCGGACGGCGACTTCCGCGAGCAGATCGAGGTCGGCGAGTGGGCGGTTTCCGGCCCGGTCTACTTCCTGTCCACCAAGGGCTGGATCGACGGCGACACGCTTCTGGAGGCCGACACCACCAGTCCCGAGCTTTACGATGCTTACCGGATCATCCGGCTGGATCCCGAGGTCTTCGAGTACGAGCACTTCGTCAGCGGCAACCGATACAGGGTGCACCGCGTCAGCAGCAGCTTCGCGCTGCCGGAGTAACGAGCCGCCACTGCCAGGCACCGTCCCCTGCTTCAGGTCGCGTAGTCGACCGGCAGGGCCGTGGTGTACTTGATCGCCTCCATGGCGAAGGACGAACTGACGTCAAACAGCGGCACCGCAGCGATCAGACGCTTGTACACCGTATCGTAGGCCTTGATGTCGGGAACCACGATCCGCAGCATATAGTCGATCTCGCCGCTCATGCGGTAGAGTTCCACCACCTCGGGAATGCGGGTGACCTTGGCGGCAAAGTCGTTGAGCCAGTCCTCGTCGTGCCGGGACGTCCGGATCGCGACAAAGACCGTCACCCCGACATTCATCTTCTCCGGGTTCAGGAGCGCGACGCGCCGCTCGATGATCCCCTCCGCCTCCATCTTCTGAATTCGGCGCCAGCAGGGCGAGGCCGAGAGCCCCACCTGCTCGGCGATCTCCGCAACGGGAAGATCAGCTCTCTCCTGCAGAACCTTAAGGATTCTGCGATCGACATCATCCAAGGTTGATTTCACCTCAAATACAGAAATATTGGAAAAATTTTTCCCCTATTATGCCGATTTTGCGCAAGTTTGCAAGATCCTGCCCCCGAATCCTCGATATGCTCTGCCGTGTCGTCAGCAATGGCCGGCAGCGGCCGTCGGGCCGCGCAGCCAGGACTTTATGGAGTTGATCCGGTGCCTTTGCGTTCCCTGTTCGAAGAACATCCGGCCTCGGTGGGCGAGACCTACAGGCAGCACATGGCCTCCGCCTGGGGATTTTCCTGGCGTATGGCGGTGGCGAGCCTGGCCTGCCTGATCCATGCCTTGCTGCCCTTCCTGTTTGAGAAGTACGGCAGCCAGATGATCACCAAACTCCACGACCGTATGGTGCTCAACCGCCATCGCGACAGCCAGGCGGGCGCCCAAACATCGGCCCAGACACCGGCCCAGACACCGGCCCTACAGAGCGAGCGCAGCGCCGCCTGACCGGCCCCACACTGCTGCAGCCGTTCAACACCTTTCCCTGATCTCGGGGCGCGCACCCGGCGGAAACCAGTCCCGGGGGAAACACAGGAACCTGCTGCGCAAAGCTGCTAGACTTGTCCCGCTGCCGAGCGGGGCATGATCCATCGCCCTCCCACGGCATCAAAAAATCAAAAGAGCGACGGCGGCGCGACCGCATGAATAGGTCGACCGGCCCAGCCAACCGGAGGAGAGATCATGAGCGCGACGCTTTTCACCAATGTGCAGATCATCGATGGCTCCGGCGAGGCGCCTTTCGCCGGCGCGGTTCTGGTCGAAGGCAACCGGATCAAGAGCGTCGCCCGGTCGGCCGATGGCCTTTCGCGGGACGGCGCCACGGTGGTGGACGGCGGCGGCCAGACGCTGATGCCCGGGCTCATTGAGTCCCACGCCCATATCAGTTTCTGCGACACTCCGAACCTGGAGGGCCTCGGCGACATTCCGCCCGAGGAGCACACCCTCAAAACCATGACCTATGCCCGCAAGATGCTGGATCAGGGCTTCACGGCGCTGTTCTCGGCCGCCGCGGCCAAGGCGCGGCTGGATGTGGTGATCCGCAACGCCATCGACGAGGGCATCATTCCCGGCCCGCGCATGCGCGCCGCCAGCCCGGAACTGACGGTGACGGGCGGTCTGGGCGATGTCCGGCGCGCCCATATGTACCGCGAGACCTTTGCGATCTGCTGCGACGGCGCCGATGAGTTCCTGCGCACCGCGCGGGAGATGTGCCGCGAAGGTGTCGACACCCTGAAGATCAATCCCTCCGGCGACGAGTTCGTGCCCTTCGCCCGCGCGCATCAGACCGTGATGAACGAGGCCGAGGTGGCCGCCGTCTGCGAGGTTGCGCGCTCGCGCGGGAAAAAGGTCGCGGCTCATGCCCGCTCAGCGGAATCGGTGAAGATGTGCGCACGCAACGGTGTCGACGTGATCTACCACGCGACGCTCTGCGACGAGGAAGCACTGGACATGCTCGAGGCGCGCAAGGACGACGTCTTCGTCGCGCCGGCCATGGGTATCATGTACGCGACCTCTCGGGGCGAAGGCGCCAAATGGGGCATCGACAAGGATCACCCGGTCGCCGTCTACTTCGCCCGCGAACTGGAGATGTGCGTCGAGAACATGAAGCTGCTGCGCAAGCGCGGTCTGCGGGTGCTGCCGGGCGGCGACTACGGCTTTGCCTGGAACCCGATCGGCACCAACGCCCGAGATCTGGAGCACTTCGTGAAGCTGCTCGACTTCACCCCGCTGGAGGCGATTGCCGCGGCCACCAAGCTGGGCGGCGAGCTGATGGAGATGGACACCGGACTCATCGAAGAGGGCTATCTGGCCGACCTGCTGCTGGTGAACGGCGACCCGGCCAAGGATGTGACCCTGCTGCAGAAAGCCGAGAACCTGAATGCCATCATGAAAAACGGCGTGTTCCACAAGAGCCCTGGCGGCGATGCCGAGCTGGGCCGGGTCGCAGCCGAGTAGGCGCTGCGGCGCTCCGCCGCGTGGACTTTCACCGCCGCCCAGCTATGTCCTCGGCAGAGAGTGACCGGGAGGCAGGCGGACAGAGATGAGACATCGTTGGTTTGCGGAGAGGCTTCGCGCCGCCGGACTTGTTGCAGCCGGCTTCGTTCTGGCGGCTGCCGCGCTTTCGATCCAGCCCCTGTCGCCGGCCGGCGCCAGCACGGAGGGGCTGCTGCTTCAGGACCACGCCCTGGTCGGCAGTATCTGGGACACCCGGACCGGCCTGCGGGCCACCGAGGCCGATCTTGTGGCGGCAGCGGCCAGGGCCAAATGGGTCCTGCTGGGCGAGAAGCACGACAACCCCGAACATCATCGTCTGCAGGCGCGCATCGTTGATGCCATCGGCGCCGCCGGCCGCCGGCCCGCCGTGGTTTGGGAGATGGCGGAACCGGCCCACGCGCAGACGCTCCGCGCCGCCACGGCCCGGACTGTCGATGGCCTCGGCGATGCGCTCTCCTGGGAAGCACGCGGCTGGCCGGCCTGGTCGAGCTATCGCCCGATCGCCGAAGCCGCCCTGAAGCACGGCATGACCATGGCGCCCGGCAACGCTTCGCCGGAGGCGACCAGGGCCGTCGGGCGCGGCGAGCCGCTCACAGCGGCTGAGATCGAACGGCTCAATTGGACTCTGGAGTACTCCGAGGCTCAACTCGACGAGCTCACCGGAATCCTCGCGGACTCCCACTGCAGAATGCTGCCGGAGCGAATGTTGCCGGGCATGGCCGACGTGCAGCGGCTGCGCGACGCCTGGATGAGTGCCAGCCTGCGCGAGGCCGACAGCGGCGACGGCGCCATCCTGATCGCCGGCGGCCAACACGTCCGCGAGGATTGGGGCGTGCCCTGGCGCCTCGGAGAGGACGTCTTCAGCTTGGCCATCATCGAGGTGGTACGGGGCGAGGAGATCGCCGAAACCTACTCCTCCTTCGATGAGGCGAAGTTCGACTTCGTCTGGTTCACGGCCCGGGTCGACGAAGAAGACCTCTGCGAGAAGTTCCGCCGCCAAATGAAAGGCTGAGGCGGCAGGCCGTCGAAGCGCTCACCGCAGGGGTGGTCAGGCGCTCTGCCCCAGCGTCAGGCGCAGAACCGTATTGCCGCCGGCATCCAGAAGCAGCAGGTCCTCCTGATCCAGGCGATAGCCCCGGGTGCTGTCCAGGGCCTGCAGCATGCGGTCTTCCTGCCCCATGGCGGGACCGGGACAGGCCTTTTTGGTGGTGCCCAGGTTCCCGAAGGCCATGGCATCGTTGTCGACAATCGCCGACCCGAAGTAACTGTTGCAGCCGGCATTTCCGCTGACCTTGCCGTCGGCAGCGATCAGCAGATCGGATACAATCCCCGGGACAACAGGCTGCCCGTCGATCTGACTGGCAATCCAGGTTCGGCCGTAGATCTGTTCGGCCATCTCGTCCCGTTCATCGACGGCCAGAGAACATGCGCCCAAGAGGGCCGCGACAGCGCCCCACGCCGCAACCGCCCGTACGCCGGCCACGCCGCGCATCCGAAACACCTGACCCATAACCCCGCTCCTCACTCCAGCCGCCCTTCGGACCCCCGGCTGCGCCACCTCAACCCTCCCAGGCTACCGCTAACCGTCAGTGGTTTTCCAGCCCCTCGAATGCCTGGCCTGTCCCGGTAACTCAGATTTTCGCCGCGGTTGAAGTCCCGGACACAAACGTCACCACAGGATTGCTAGCCGCCTTCCGCCGGCATCGCGCGATCGACGATGGTGCGGCTGCCGGCATGCGCCGCACCGCATCCGTAGGTATGGCGGAACCCGCCGCCGAGGCGGCTGGCGACAAAGGCATCGGCCACCGCCGCCGGAGCATGCCGGCGCAGAATCGCGGCCGCGGCGGTGACGGCCAGCCGCTCGACAAACCACCGCGCCCCGGCCTCCAGGCCCTGGGGATCGGCCAGTCTCGCGCGCAGGTCGCCGATCGCGGACGCCAGGGCCTTGTCGCCCGCGCTCGCCTCGTCGAGTTCTTCCAACACCAGGGCCACGGCAGCACTGTCCTGAGACAGTACGCGCAGCACGTCCAGACACATGACATTGCCCGAGCCTTCCCAGATGGCGTTCAGCGGCAGTTCCCGGTAAAGCCGCGCCGCCAAGCCGTCCTCGACGTAACCGTTCCCGCCCAGGCATTCCATAGCCTCGTAGCCCAGAGCCGGGGCGATCTTGCAGACCCAGTACTTGGTCACCGGCGTCATCAGGCGCCGCCAGGCCGCCGCCTCATCGCTTTGCGCGGCCTCGTCGAACGCGCGCGCCAGGCGAAAGGCGAGCGCCGTCGCCGCCTCGACGTCCAGGGCCATGTCGGCCAGCACCTGGGTCATCAGCGGCTGATCGACGAGCCGCTTCTGAAAGACGTTGCGGTGGCGGCAATGGCGGACGGCCTGCGCCAGCGCGAGACGCATCTGCCCGGCGGAAGCCACGGCGCAGTCCAGGCGCGTCATGGTGACCATCTCGATGATGGTGGCGATGCCCCGTCCCTCCTCGCCCACCAGCCAGCCATGCACGCCCTGCAGTTCGACCTCTGAGGAGGCGTTGGAGCGGTTGCCGAGTTTGTCCTTCAGCCGCTGCAGGCGCAGCGGATTGACCGATCCGTCCGGCAGAAAGCGCGGAACCAGGAAACAGGAGAGGCCAGCCGGCGCCTGGGCCAGCATCAGGAATGCATCGCACATGGGCGCAGAGAGGAACCACTTGTGGCCCACCAGGACGTATTCCGCCCCCGGCCCGCCGGCGCCGGCCGGCTGCGCGGTTGTGGTGTTGGCACGCACGTCGGTGCCGCCCTGCTTCTCGGTCATGCCCATGCCGATGGTGGCACCGGTCTTCTCCGTCATGGGCTTGAAGGCCGGGTCGTAGCGCCGCGACAGCATCTTGGGCAGCAGCGGCTCGGCAAGCTCCGCCTGCAGAAGCAGGGTCGGCACGGCCGCATTGGTCATGGTGATCGGGCAGACATGGCCCGGTTCCATCTGGGTCATCATGTAGAGCCGCGCGAGGCGTGCCACATGCGCTCCCGGCGGCGGACCGCCCCCGCCATCTTTCAGATGCTCCCAAGGGCTGCAGTGCAGACCGGCGGCGCAGCTCATGGTCATCGCTTCGTGGTAGGCCGGATGGAACTCGATGCGGTCCGCCGGAAAGCCCTTCTGGTCGAAGCGGTGGAGCTTCGGCAGGTTCTCGTTTGCCAGACGGCCGATCTCAAAGCCGCGCGCCGAGCCTGTGGCGGCGCCGAAGGCCGCCAGGTCCTGCGCCTCCGCGCCGCCGCCTTCCCGCTCGACAGCCTCGCGCAGCGCCGCGTCGCTGAGAAAGAGGTTCACATCCTCGAAGGGCGGGCTCTGGTTGGTGACCTCGTGGGTGGCAAAGCTCTGTTCCGACATCGCCGCCTCCTTGCGCAGGGACTGGACCTGGGACCGGGCCGGACCGGGGTCAATCCTAACGCGATCCCTCCGGCCGTCCTACAACAGGGAATTTTGCGCTCCCCCGGGCGTCCACAAACTGGGGCATCCACCGACGGGGGGCAAAGCGGCGTGACTGCTTCCGCAGTCCCGTCGTTCCTCTCCGCTGATCACCGGAATCTCACAACTTCTGCAGGGTTTCAGGCCTATATGCTCCAGCATCCGCGTAACCAATCGAACGGCAGACCATGAAGATCACTCGGCGTCGGACGCTGGGCCAGGGCTTGGCTGTGCTGGGGACCGCCCTGACCCTTCCCAACCTGACTCTTCCCGGTCCAGCCGGCGCGCAAGGTCAAGCCCTGCGCCTGGGCCCGCCCACGGACTTCGATTGGAACTGGCTGATCGACCATGCACGGCAGCGCGCCGCCGGCCCCTACGTCGAGCCGCCGCGCCCGGCCCCCGGCGTGGTGCAGGAGATCGACTACGACGCCCACGGCAAGCTGCGCCTGCATCCGGAGTACGCGCTCTGGGGAACGGAAGGCAGCGTCTATCCCATCACCTTCGTCCATCTCGGGCGCTACTTCCCCAAGTCCGTTCGCATGCATCAGGTGGAAAACGGTCAGGCCCGCGAGGTGCTCTATGCGCCGGACTACTTCACCATCCCGGCCGACCATCCGGCGGCCCGCATCCCGCCCGATGCCTCCGCCTTCGCCGGCTTCTGGGTCCAGGAGTCGCGCCGCTCCGGCGACTGGCGCGCGCGCGAGCCCTGGGTCACCTTTGTCGGCGCCTCCTACTTCAGAGCCGTCGGTCCGCTGGGACAGGTCGGTCTCTCCGCCCGCGGCATCGCCATCAACGTCGGCGACCCAGGCCCGGAGGAGTTCCCCGACTTCACGCAGTTCTGGTTCACGCCGACCCAGCGGGAGGGCGACCCCCAGGTCGTTTACGCACTGCTGGAGGGTCCCAGTCTGACCGGCGCCTACCGCTTTGTCATGGAACGCGGGCGTGCCGTGGTCATGGAGGTGGAAAAGCGACTTTTCATCCGCCGCGACATCGCGCGCCTGGGGATCGCGCCGCTCACCTCCATGTTCTGGTTCGGCGAATACGGCGATCAGCGCCTCAAGGACTGGCGGCCGGAGGTGCACGATTCCGACGGCCTGGCGCTCTGGACAGGCACCGGCGAGCGCATCTGGCGCCCGCTCAACAACCCGCCCCGGCTGATGACCTCCAGCTTTCAGGACGGCGATCCGCGCGGCTTCGGTTTGTCGCAGCGCGACCGCAGCTACGCCCACTATCTCGACGGCGTGAACTACCACCATCGCCCTAGCTGCTGGGTCGAACCCTTGGACTCCTGGGGCGAAGGGGCCGTGCAACTGGTCGAGCTGCCGACCGACGACGAGATCCACGACAACATCGTCGCCTACTGGCGCCCGGCCGATCCCGTGTTGGCCGGCAGCAGCCTGACATACCGCTACCGCCTGCACTGGGTCGAGTTCGAGCCGTTCTTTCCGGTGGTCGACCTGGCACGCTGCGTAGCCACCCGCATGGGCCGCGGCGGCGAGGCCGGCAAGCCGCGCCCGGAAGGCGTCGTAAAGTTCGTGGTCGAGTTCGACGGCCCGAGCCTGGCCGACATTCCCTGGGGCGCCCGGCCGAAGGTGGTGGTCTCCGCCTCGCGCGGGGAGGTCAGCCTCAACCGTTCCGAGCCGGTCTGGTACACGCCGCGCTGGCTCGCCTCTTTCGATCTGACGGTCACCGGGAGCGAGCCCGTAGAGCTGCGCTGCTTTCTGGAACTGGAGGGCCGGACTCTGACCGAAAACTGGCTCTACCAGTACCATCCACCGGCTTGACGCGCGGCCCCTTCCTCAGACACAGCCGAAAGTGATACGCCGGCGCCTGTGGGTCGTATAACCCAGACACTCCGCGACGTTTGGGCAACATCATGGCCGTTCGAAACCTTGTCCTGGTCCTTGGCGACCAGCTTTCACCCGATCTCTCTTCCCTGAAGGCCGCCGACCCGGCGCAAGACCGGGTGCTCATGGTGGAGGTCCGGGAGGAAGCCACCTATGTCCGGCACCACAAAAAAAAGATCGCCTTTCTCTTTGCCGCCATGCGCCACTTCGCCGAGGCACTGAGGAACACCGGTTGGCAGCTTGACTACGTCGCGCTCGATGCAAAAGACAATGCCGGCAGCTTTACCGGCGAAGTGAACCGTGCCGTCGCACGCCACAGCCCGAAGCGTCTGGTTGTCACCGAGCCCGGCGAGTGGCGCCTGCGGGACGCCATGAGCCGCTGGGCGGACGACCTCGGCCTGCCGGTCGACGTCCTCGAGGACGACCGTTTCCTCTGCTCCCGCGCCGACTTCGCCACCTGGGCCGAGGGGCGCAAGCAACTGCGTATGGAATTCTTCTACCGGGACATGCGGCGCAAGACCGGCCTGCTGATGGAGGGCGACAAGCCGGAGGGCGGCAAGTGGAACTTCGACGCCGAAAACCGCAAGCCGGCCAAGGCCGACCTCTTCCTGCCGCAACCCCATCGGGTCGAACCCGATACAATTACGCAGGATGTGCTCGACCTCGTCGGGCAGCATTTCAGCGATCACTTCGGCGACCTGCAGCCCTTCTGGTTCGCCGTTACCGCGGCGCAGGCTGAAGCAGCCCTTGAGCACTTCGTCGAACATGCCCTGCCCCTCTTCGGCGACTATCAGGATGCGATGCTGGAGGGCGAGCGCTTCCTCTATCACTCAGTCCTCTCGCTCTACATCAACGCCGGCCTTCTGGACCCCCTAGCGGTCTGCCGCCGCGTAGAAAGTGAATACCGCGCCGGGCGCGCGCCGCTGAACGCCGCCGAGGGCTTCATTCGCCAGATCATCGGCTGGCGCGAATACGTGCGCGGGATCTACTGGCTGAAGATGCCGGACTATGTGGAACAGAATTTCTTCGAAGCCGACCGGCCGCTGCCGGAGTTCTATTGGACCGCGGAGACCGACATGGCCTGCGTGAAGGCCGCCGTCACTCAGACCAAGGAAGAAGCCTACGCCCACCATATCCAGCGCCTGATGGTGACCGGCAATTTCGCCATGCTGGCCGGGGTCGATCCGAGGGAGGTGCACGAGTGGTACCTGGCGGTCTACGCCGACGCCTACGAGTGGGTCGAGCTGCCCAACACCCTGGGCATGAGCCAGTTCGCCGACGGCGGCCTGCTCGGCTCCAAGCCCTATGCCGCCAGCGGCAACTACATCAACAAGATGTCGGACCACTGCGCCCACTGCCGCTACGACGTGAAGCAGAAGACCGGTGACAACGCCTGCCCCTTCAATCCCCTTTACTGGGATTTTCTGCTGCGCAACGAGGAAAAGCTGCGCGGCAACCCGCGCCTCGCCCAGGTCTACCGCACCTGGGCGCGCATGAGCCCGGAGAAGCAAAAAGACTATCGGGCAAGTGCGGCCAAAGTGCTGGCTGACCTCCGCTAGGAATTCAGATCGAGATTCTGCAGCAGTTTCGGGATCCTTGCCTTGAGCTGAAAGAACCTTTTGGCGGCATAGGGCCAGACGGCGCGATCGTAGCGGCGCGTCACCGGCAGCAGCGTGATGCCGGCGTCGGCAAGCACCGGACGCGCAGCAGTCAAGCAATCCCGCACCGGCCCGACGGCCGGAGCGGCGGTCACGATCACAGACAGGTCATGGCTGCGCGCCCAGTGCACCAGACCTGCGCCCCAGTCTTCGGCCTGTGCCTGGAGGCCATCAGCACCAGCAGCCTCCGACCCGAACGCCTCGGCACCGCGGGACAGCGCATCGGCCACGGCACCAGCGGCAAAACTGGAGGCGCCCTCGCTGGTTGCCATAGGAGAGCGCGCTGCCGTTGCGGCCAATCCCAGAAGGGCGCTGGGCCGGCCCGGTAGATCGAGGCTCTCCGGCTGCCCGTCCTCCTCCGTCACCAGCAGGCCGAAGCGCCCGGGATCCCTAGGCACAGCGTCGAACTGCGGCGGGAGTGGCGCATCCACGGCGGACTCGCTCAGGGCCGGCGCGGCCGTCGCAAGCTGGCCCGCCGGATCAAAGCGCCCCTCCGTATAGCGGGCGATGTTCGACGCCCGCGCAAGATAGGTCTTGCCCTTCGTGTGGAGCCCAGCCACCCAGCGCCAGCCCAGAGTGTTGGAGGCCGGGTCGCCGTCCAGAAGATGACGCAGGAAGAAATCGGCGCCCAGTTGCCAGGGCAGGCGCAGCGTGAAGATCCAGATGCTGGCGAACCACATGCGGGTGTGGTTGTGCAGATAGCCCGTGGCGACCAGTTCCTGCGCCCAGGCATCGAAGCAGTCGATCCCGCTGCGCCCCCCGACGGCGGCTTCGTAGCGGTCGCGCAGCCCCGCATCCCGTTCGAGGTCTTCGAGGCCGGCCAGAAGATCGGCCCGGTAGCGCGTCCAGACCTGCGGCCGGTGTTCGAGCCAACCCTTGAAGTAGCCGCGCCAGAAGACCTCCTGCACGAACTTCTCCGCGGCGGCAAAGCTGTGGCGTTGCAGGGTCGCGCCCAGGACTTCTTCTTCCAGGATCAGGCGATGGCGGATCCACGGCGAGAGGGCCGAAACGTTCGAGCGATCTCCCGGTCCGAAGTCGAAGTTGCGGCTCGCGGCATAGGCCCGCCCGGCCTGGGGCACAAACCGCTGCAGCCGCGCGAGCGCAGCGGCCCGCCGCGACACCCAGCCCGGAGAGATCAAGTCAATGTCGGTTCCGGCGTCCACAGGCTATCCTGTCTTTGGCTTTGGCACTGCAACGCAACCACGCGAACAGCGACAGCATGACCGGCTTCAGCGAAGGGGACATCGCCGCGTGCATTCTCGCGCTTTGCCGCGCGCGCGGAGCGGGCAAGACGGTCTGCCCGTCGGAGGTCGCCCGCAGGCTGGCACCCGACGGCGACGGCTGGCGTGCGCTGATGCCCGCGGTCCGGGCCGCTGCCGCGGTGCTGGCGAGAGATGGCCGCGTCGTCATTCTGCAAAAGGGTGTTGCGGTCTGCCCCGGCGCGGCCCGCGGTCCGATCCGGCTTGGCCTTCCGCCCCCTTGAACCTGCGCAGTCGTCAGCCATGCTTGCGCTTGGCCTCCCGCCGGCACCGCTCGGAACAGTAGCGCACCTGTTCCCAGTCCCGCGCCCATTTGCGGCGCCAGGAAAAGGACAGGCCGCAGTGCGCGCAGATCTTCGTCGGAAGATCGCCCTTTCTGCGCATCGTCATGGCAGCTCCTTCGCCCCGAGCGCCAGGGACAGCTGATCGTCCGCTCCCGGCGCTTGCTTTGGGCGCCGGACCGGCCGGACCCCGCTCTTGCGGCTGCCGTGTTTGTCCTGAATGGCGTCGGCCGCTGCCCGGTAGGCGCCGCCGCGCCGCACCGCCCAGACCTTCTGCCGTGCCTCGCGGGCTGCAGCCAGGTGGTCGACGATGGGAAAGGGATAGTGGCGGTCCAGCACACGCCCCGCCGCCTCCCAGCGCCAGGGCTCGTGAACGAAGGCGTCCGGAACATCAGCCAGTTCGGGAATCCAGCGGCGCACGAAAGCGCCCTGCGGGTCCTGGTCGTGGCCCTGCTTCACGGGGTTGTAGATCCTCACAGTGTTGATGCCGGTCGTGCCGGACTGCATCTGCACCTGGGGCCAGTGAATGCCGGGGTCGTAGTCCGTGAAGAGGCGCGCCAGGTGTTCGCCGGGCCGCCGCCAGTCCAGCCAGAGGTGATAGCTCGCAACCGCCATCAGCATGGCGCGCATACGGAAGTTCATCCAGCCCGTGGCCGTCAGCGCGCGCATACAGGCATCGACAAAGGGCAGACCGGTCTCGCCCTTGCACCAGGCCTCCAGACGCGCCCGGTCCGGCTCGGCCGCACGGAGGCCCGCGTAAGCGCCGTGCAGGCAGGCGAACTCCAGGCGCGGTTCGTCTTCCAGCTTCTGCGCGAAATGACAGCGCCAGTGCAGGCGCCCGGCGAAGGACGTCATGGAGCCGCGCCAGCCCGCCGTGTTCTCAGTCCGCGCCGCGCTCTTCGCCGCTTCTTTCAAGGCCCGCTGCCGCGCCCAGGTCGCCTGGGCAACCTCGCGCGCGGAGAGGCTGCCCCAGGCGAGGTGCGGCGACAGCCGCGAGCAGACGGTCTCGCCCGTGGCGGGGCCCGACATGGCGCGGCGGTAGTCGCGGCCCCGCTCGATGAGAAAACTATGCAGGCGCTCCAGCCCGGCATCGCGCCCGCCGCGCTGGCGCTGCGGACAGGGATCGTCGCGCAGCCCCAGTTCCGCCGCCGCGGGAATGCTGCCGGGATCCAGCCCGGCCAGCGGCGGCAGGCCAGGCGGCGGCGCGGTCAGCGGTTCGGCCATGAAGCGGTCCCAGCGGCGCGCCCAGCCGTCGCGCGAAGCGAGCCGGCGGATAACGCCGTTCTGCCGCTCCTGATGCCAGATGATGCCACGCGCCCGGCACCAGGCCGCCACCTGGCGGTCGCGGGCGTAGGTCCAGGCGTTGCCGGTTTCCTCGTGCGACCAGAGCGCAGCCATTCCCCGGTCAGCATGGATGTGCTCCAGGGCATCCACGACAGAGCCCACGCGAACCACCAGGGGCTGGCCCAAAGCTGCCAGATCGCGGCGAAGCTCGGCGAGACAGTCCGCGACAAAGGCCCAGTGGCGCCCGGCCATGTCCGGCTGATGCCACAAAGCGGGCTCCACCACGAAGAGCGGCAGCATCGGCCCCTGCGCCGCCGCCTTGGCAAGGGCGCGCTGATCGGCGATCCGCAGATCGCGTTTGAACCAGACCACGTGAAGGGGAGCCGTCATCTGTGCCTTCGCTACCAGAGGCCGCGGTGCCGGAAAGGGCGGCCCGCTTCCCAGAGAACTAGGGCGTGATGGGATCGAGGCGAGGCCGCCGGGAAAGCGCGGGACGATCCTGTCGTTGCAGCGTCGTCAACCTGGCCGGCGCACCATAAGCCCTTCGATTAATCAAAACCATAACGATACTTACTGCATCGATCACTCAACCAAATGTTAACGCGGCAGACCCAGTCTTTCCCTCTGAGCGTTGCCAAGACCGGGAGCGCCTGTGCCGCTAACGCCTGGCCGCTCACACCTGATGGTGCTTTCGGCCCTGTTTGGTTGCTGCCAGTCATGATCTATCACCTGTACGACAACAACCGCCAGCACCTGGCGATGTCGGACTCCCTCGAGGACCTCCAGAGCGCGGCCCTGCAAGCCTTTCTGGAAGACGGCCTGCCTTTTGCGTTTATTCGCTGGTCCGACGCTGCCGGGCAGCAGCAGGAACGGCGAATCACGGCGGCCAATGTCACCAGCACCGGACGTCCTGCGGCAGCTCCAACGATGCCGCACTACGGCGCGGCTCAACCCACGCGCCGCAGAAGGCGGCAGCGCTCTGCGCGCCAGCGGGCGAACTTCTTCACCGGGGTGGCGATCCTGTTCCTGCTGCTGTACATGGCAAGCGAGTTCGTCTCGATCCTCGGCTACTGACACGGCGGCACTGGGAGGCCGCTGCCAGGCGCTCAAAGCAGCTTTTCTCAAGCAGAGCAAGAAACGATAGACTCCCGGGCGTTCACGCATCACGCGGTCTTCTCGTTCATGGAGCCCAAGGTCTTGTCCAAAGCTGTCATTTGGTTCTCGATTGGGCTTGCGCTTCTCGCATCGATGTTCGCGGCTGATTGGTCTCGGTCAGAGAATGAGACTGTGGCGTTTCCGGATGGCTATCTGGTCAGAGAGAGACCCAGCATCTTCTTTGACGGCAATACGGACTCCTTCACGGATGAACTCTTCTATGATCTGGTCATCGAAGACATCGTGGAATTCGTTGTCGCGAGGAACCGAAGCCGAGGCCCTACATCGAGCCCGGCGAGTGGCAGGTCGAGCTACAGCAAGTTCACAAAGGCTCCAACTTCCGCCGAATGCTCTGCAGCAACTCAATCACCCGGGTTCAGTATCCTCTCATCGGTATGGCGATCAAACTATGACCTGCTGAGAGGCAACTGTGTGATCGTACAGCCAGTGAGCGAAAGCGATACGGATCTGAGAGTGCTGGAGAACGACAACGTCTGGTCGATCGAAGAGCGTTCCTCTGGCACCATAGTCGCGCGCGCGGCGAAGACTCGTGGTCCGGAGGGTATCAGGACGCTCTTTGGCGCACGCGCCAGCATCGCACAGCAGCCCGGCTCGCCGGTCTTTGAAGATGACTTCTCGGACGTGGCACTGGCTCGTGCAATCGAAAGCGGAGGTCGCACCGCTGAAGCCGCGGTCACAATCATCCGGCTGCGTGCACGCATGGAGGACCGTGGCCTCGTCCCTGAGGTATCGGTCCGCAGGACGATCTCCCCGGAAGTGCTTGAACAGATCCTCCAAGTGGCTTCGGCAAGCAAAGACCCGGCACAAAGGTTCTCGCCCGGTTTCCAGGAACTGATCGCGGGAGCCTCGGCAGAAACCGCCGAGCGTATTTTCCCGATGATGATCGAAATGCTCTACGCACCGTTCGAAGCATCCGAGCCATACGGCCCCTGGTACTACGGCAACAGATGGAAGGAGCAGGTCCGGAACAAGCGTCCGAACCTGGAAGAACAGTTCTCGCGCAACAACTACGTACCAGTCTTCGCCGCAGCGCACTCGTTTCGATCCGCGTCCGCCCTAGCGCTGCGCCTCGGCGCGCCTTACACCGAGCTCTTCTATGAGGAATTCAGCACCGAGATCGTGAACAAGGTTCTGTCGAACACCGGGCCAGGTTTCCATACCGCTGTCTTGGCGCGTTCAGAGCCCAATCTGGTAGGTGTCATTTCGGAGCTTCGGGGCCGGGCTCCCTCACCAAACCGGATCGGAACGCTCTGGGCTTTGATCGAACAGGGTAAGAGCCTGCCTGGGGCCTTCATTGAGGAACTGCGTCAGGGCTGCGAGGAAGACCCGGAGTTTCTGAACAACGGACACGCCAGCCGACGGTACTTGGATGGCAAGTCGTTCTGCACTCACTTCTTCGAGACCGACGCCGCCAGGTTCCGGCAGTGACACGCGATCGGACACCTCAGGCCGGGCTAAGCCAGGTATCGGGCCGCCTCTTCCAGATCCTCCGGCCGGTTGGTGTTGAAGAAGGGATCGAGGGGGCCGGCGGGGGACTTTAGATCCGGGAAATCCACCTCCACCAGCTTGTGGCGCGCCGTCCAGCGGTCGACCTTGCGCATCTCCTCCTCCAGCATCGCCCGGCGCAGGTCGTCGCGCAGGCCGAGGCGCCAGAGGCCGAAGACCGGGTGGGTGCGGCCGTGGGTGACGGCACAGGCGAGATCCGCCCCCTCCGCCGCCACAGCCTCCATCATGCGCGCCACCAGATCTTCCGGCAGAAAGGGGGCATCGCAGGCGAAGCTGGCGAGCCATTCCGCGCCGGGCGCCTGCGCCGCCGCCCAATCGAGGCCGGTGAGGATACCGGCTAAGGGTCCGGCATAGCCCTCCACCACGTCCGCCGCCACCGGCAGACCGAAGCATTCGAAGCGCGCCGGGTCGCCGTTGGCGTTCAGCACCAGCGTGCCCACCTGGGGCGCCGCGCGTTCTATGATATGGGCCAGGATAGGCCGCCCGCCGAGGTCGCGCAGGCACTTGTCGCCGCCGCCCATGCGCCGCGACAGGCCGCCGGCCAGCAGCACGCCGGCCACCTGAGTCTTCTCTAAGATCATCGGGATCGGCGGGCGCGCTCAGGCCGCATCGTCGGCGCGGCTCGACTTGCGCTGATGGCGCGGGTCCTCGTCCTCAAGCCCGGCCGGATCGTGGTCGAAGACCAGGCGCTCCTCGCCGGCGAGCGCGACGAAGCGCTTGCCCTTGGCGCGGCCCACCAGGGTAAGGCCCGCCTGGCGCGCCAGTTCCACGCCCCAGGCGGTGAAGCCGGAACGCGAGACCAGGATGGGAATGCCCATCTGCACCGTCTTGATCACCATCTCCGAGGTCAGGCGCCCGGTGGTGTAGAAGATCTTGTCGTCCGGCGCGATGCCGTGGCGCAGCATGTAGCCGGCGATCTTGTCGACGGCGTTGTGGCGCCCGACGTCTTCCATATAGAGCAGCGGCCGGTCACCCTCGCAGAGCACACAGCCGTGGATCGCCCCCGCCTCCAGATAGAGGCTGGGCACGGCATTGATCTTTTTCGAGAGGCTCGCCAGCCAGGAGGTCTTCAGAACCGCCTCCGCCGGCAGGCGCACGGTGTCGAACTTCTCCATCAGGTCGCCGAAGACCGTGCCCTGCGCGCAGCCGGAGGTGCGCACCTTCTTCTTCAGCTTTTCCTCGTAGTCGGTCTCGCGCTGCGTGCGCACCACCACCACGTCCAGTTCCTCGTCGACGTCCACCCCTTCGATGACATCGTCCGGGTGCAGCATGTTCTGGTTCAGCAGATAGCCCAGGGCAAGGTATTCGGGATAGTCGCCGATGGTCATCATGGTGACGATCTCCTGCCCGTTCAGGAACAGGGTGAGCGGCCGCTCCACCACCACGGCAGTCTCCACCGCCGTGCCGTCCTGATCGACGCCGGCGATGCGCTCGGTCAGCTTCGGATCGGCAGGATCGGGACGCAGGGCGAACTCCTCCAGCAGCGCCGGGTCGCTCGCCTTGGCGCGGCCCTTGCGCAGGCGCTTGAGCCCGCCATCCGTCCCCCCTTCTGCTCCCGGCACTGCCGTCTTCTCGGCCATCCGTTTTCCTCCGCTCCGCCGTCCCTCAAGACTATGGGGGCCGGGCCCGCCAACCGCAAGCCGCGGCCCGATAGTTTACTTTAAGAAAGCCGTTTCCTAACGAAAAATCAAAGGACTGGCAGCTAATTCTCAGGGCGCCATGACTTTCGCACAACCGCCTTCCAGCCCGCCCCTTGGTGTGTGGCAGCGGCCCGGCTATAAGGGCGCCATGAGCCCGCTGCCCCTCCGCTTTGCCGCCGTCCTGCTAACCTGCGCGTCGCTGATGACGGCGGAGGCAGGCGCCCAAGAGGGGACGGAGTCAGAGCCCCCTCAGGAGCCACCCGCACTGCGCTTCGCGCTGGCGACCGACGCCCTGCCGCCCCTGGCCGAGCGGCTGCCGGCGGAGCCGCGCCGCGCCCTGCCCGTCCGTGAGGGATGGCGGGAGGGGCGCTACGGCGGCAGCCTCCGCCTGCTCAGCCGCGCCGGGCGCGACGCCCGCGATCTCGTCCTGCTGGGCTATGCGCGCCTGGTGGTGTGGAACGAGGATCTCGAGCTGGAGCCGGACATCCTGAAGTCGGTGGAGGTCGAGGACGGGCGGATCTTTACCCTTACCCTGCGGGCCGGGCACCGCTGGTCCGACGGTACGCCCTTCACCACCGCCGACGTCCGCTTCTGGTGGGCGGAGGTCGCCAACAACCGCGAGATTTCACCGCGCGGCCTGCCGCCGGAGATGCTGGTGGACGGCAAGCCGCCGCGCTTCGAGGTGCTGGACGACACCACCCTGCGCTTCACCTGGGAGTCCCCCAATCCGCTCTTCCTGCCGGCGCTGGCCGCGGCCTCGCCACTGTTCATCTATCGCCCGGCGCACTACCTGAAGCAGTTCCATGCCAGCTATGCCGACGAACAGGATCTGACCGCCCGGGCGGAGGCCATGGGTCTCAGGACCTGGGCCGAGCTGTTTCAGCGCCGCGACCGGCCCTTCCGCTTCGATAACCCGCAGCGGCCGACCCTCCAGCCCTGGATCAACACCGTGGCCCCGCCGGCCGACCGTTTCGTTGCCCTGCGCAACCCCTATTTCCACCGGGTCGACGGTCAGGGCCGGCAGTTGCCCTACATCGACGAGGTCATCCTGACGCGCACCCAGGCCCGGCTGATGGCGGCAAAGGCGGCCGCCGGCGACGCGGACCTCATCGCCCGCGGCCTTTCCTTCAAGGACGCCGCGGTGCTGAAGGAGGCGGAGGACAGGGGCCGCATCACCCTGCGCCTCTGGCCCATCGGCCGCGGCGCACAGCTTGCCCTCTACCCTAATCTGAACGTGATTGCGCCGGGCTGGCGCAGCGTGCTGCGGGACGTGCGCTTCCGGCGCGCCCTCTCCCTCGCGACCGACCGCGACGAGTTGAACCAGGTGCTCTACAGCGGCACCGCCCTGCCCGGCGCCAACACCCTGCTGCCCGGCTCGCCCCTCTACAGCGCGGAAGACCGCCGCGCCTGGGCGAACTACGACCCGGAGCAGGCCAACGCCCTGCTGGACGAGATGGGCATGCTGTGGCGCGACAACGACGGCATCCGCCATCTGCCGGACGGGCGGCGCGCCGACCTGGTGATCGAAACCGCCGATGCGGACGCGGCGGAGACCGATGCGCTGGAAGTCCTGACCGCACAGTGGCGCAAGATCGGCATCGCCGTCCTGATCCGCAGCCAGGGGCGCCAGGCCACGCGCCAGCGGGTGCGCAGCGGCGCCACGGCCATGAGCATCTTCTATGGCCTGACCAACGGTCTCGCCACCGCCTCCATGAGCCCGGCGGAACTGGCCCCCACCAGCAACCGCCAGAACAACTGGCCGCTCTGGGGCCTGCATCATCAAAGCGGCGGCAGCGCCGGGGAAGCCCCCGATCTGCCGGCGGTGCAGGAGCTGCTGGGACTTTACGAGGCCTGGGCCAGCGGCCCCGACGATGACGCGCAGGAAAAGATCTGGCGGCGGATGCTGGCGATCCACGCCGATCAGGTCTTCACCATCGGTCTGCTGGGCGCCGTGCGCCAGCCGGTTGTCGCCAGCGCCCGCTTGCGCAACCTGCCGGACGAAGCCGTCTACCTCTACGACCCCGGCGCCTACTTCGGCCGCTACCGCGCCGACACCTTCTGGTTCGACGAAGAGTAGCGGCTTGGGGCCAGCCTTTCCTGGAGCCCCGTCCTAGAGACCCGTCCTAGAGACCCGTCCTAGAGACCCGTCCTAGAGAAAGGTGTCTTCCGGAATGAAACCGTGCTCGGTGAGGATATCGTCGATACGGTCCCGCAGGGCATCAGCCTCCGCCTCACGCCCCTGGGCGCCGTAAAGTTCGACAAGGTTCACGAGAACGCCGAAGAGGCGCTGATCGGTCGGCGCGAAAGCGGTTTCCATGAGGTCAAGCCCGCGCAGGTACTGGTTCTCGGCCTCCTCAAAGCGACCCAGTTCATAGTTGATGGCCCCGAGGCCGTGGAGACTGGGCGAGAGGGCGAGATCGCTTGACCCCAGCCGCCTTTCAAGGATTGAGAGCGCGCGCTGGAACAGCGGCTTGGCCTCATCGAACCGCTCCTGGGCATAGTAGAAGCTGCCCAGGTCGTTGAGCCGCTCTGCCACCGCAGGATGTTGCTTGCCGACGGCCTCCTCCACCAGTGAAAGCCCCTGTTGCAGAAGTTCTTCCGCCTGCTTTTCACGCCCAGTGTGGTAGTAGGCCTTGGCCACGTTGCTGAGCGTGTAGGCACAGTCGGGATGATCGGCGCCCTGAGTCTCTTCGCAGATCGCCTGGGACCGGGCAAAACGGGCTTGCGCCTCCCGGAACTGCCCGCTTTGCAGATGAACCTCTCCAAGTCCCGTGAGGGGCAGGATCAGCAGCGGATCGTCCTCGCCCGCGAGCGCCGTCTTGACGCCGAGGGAGCGTTGGTAAAGTACAGCGGCCTGATCGTAGCGGCCTTGGATCAGGTAGACCCCGGCGATCTTCTCCAGCGTCGCGGCGTAGCGCATATCCTCCTGGCCCCAACGCGCCTCCACGTCGTTCAGCGCATCGCTGTAGCGCTGCAAAGCCTCGTCAAAGTGGCCATAGTTCAGATAGCAGTCGGCAACCGCGAAGCGGCCCATCCAGAAGCCATTCTCAAGAGACTCCATTGCCGACATGAACTCCTCAATGACGGCGATCGCCTTTTGATGCTTGGCATAGCTCATCTTCGGCCCGCACACTTCAAAGGCTTCGGTTACGTTCATCGTGGTACTGCCAAAGGTCGCGCTTCTGGAACCGAAATCGGTTGCTGGGCCGCCGCAAGCGCCCAGAGATGCCACAACGCCGAAAACGAGGATTCTGGAGATCATCGCGATACCGTTCTTCATGGACTGGTCTGTTCAACTATTAGCTGAACGGCACGCTCCTTACCACCCAGCAAAGCCTCTAAATGACCGCAGCAAAAATAGGGTCGTCATGGCCGGGGCCGGGCCGCTAAGATAAGCCCAGATTGGTCATACCACTTGCGCCCAGCTTGCCTCGGGTCCGGGGGCGACACGGCCAACAAGAAACATCGTCTGCGGAAGCTGGGGGCCGGCATCGGGCCGGGGCTTGGCGAACCTACAGACGCACACAGGAGAGTTCCCTGATGGAGATGGGCGGCAAACGCGTCCTCGTCTGCAACTGCGAATCGACCATGCCGCTGGACGAGAAGGGCCTGACCCGCGCCTGCCAGGCCGTGGGCGCCAGCGGCGAGGCCGACCTGAACAGCCAGCTCTGCCGCGCCCAGCTCGGCAACTTCCAAAGCGCCATCCTGGGCCAGCAGCCGGTGCTGGTGGCCTGCACCCAGGAAGCGCCGCTGTTCCGCGAGATCGCCGAGGAGGACAACCCCCAGGCCGCCGTCGAGTTCTTCAACATCCGTGAGAACGCCGGCTGGTCCGGCGAGGCCGAGGCCGCGACGCCGAAGATCGCCGCGCTCATTGCAGCAGCGGCGGTGGAGGCGGAGCCGACGCCGCTTGTGGCTCTGGCTTCACAGGGCGTCTGCCTGATCTACGGCCGCGACGAGAGCGCCCTCGAAGCCGCCCGCCAGCTGGCCGGCCGCCTGGAGGTGACGGTGCTGCTGAGCGCACCGGGCGAAATCCTGCCGCCGCGCGCCATGGACGTGCCCGTCTTCCAGGGCACCATCGTCCAGGCCAAAGGCCAGCTCGGCGGCTTCGGCATCACGGTCAACGACTACGCCCCGGCCTCGCCCTCCGGCCGCGCCCGCCTGACCTTCGAGCCGCCGCGCGACGGCGCCTTTTCCGAGTGCGATCTCATCATCGATCTCACAGGCGGCACGCCCCTCTTCCCGGCCCATGACAAGCGCGACGGCTACTTCCGGCCCGACCCCGGCGATCCGGTCGCAGTGCAGCGCGCGCTCTTCGAGGCAGCGGATCTGGTGGGCGAGTTCGACAAGCCGCGCTACGTCCACTACGACGCCGACATCTGCGCCCATTCGCGCAGCCGCAAGACCGGCTGCACCCGCTGTCTGGACATCTGCCCCACCTCCGCCATCACCTCGGCCGGCGACACGGTCGCGATCGACCCGCTGGTCTGCGCCGGCTGCGGCGCCTGTGCCTCGGTCTGCCCGACCGGGGCGGCGACCTACCAGCTTCCGGCCGGCGACAGCCTCTTCCAGCGCCTGCGCACCCTGCTGGAGGCCTACCGGGAGGCCGGCGGCGAGGCGCCCCTCCTGCTGCTGCACGATACCAGCTACGGTGCCGAGGTGATCGCGCTCTCCGCCCGTCTGGGCCGTGGCCTGCCTGCCCGCGTTCTGCCCTTCCCGCTCAACGAAGTGACCCAGGTGGGCATCGACTTCCTGGCCGCGGCCTTCGCTTACGGCGCCGAGCAGATCGTTGTGCTGGCCGACCCTAAGAAGCGCGACGAACTGTCGGGGCTCGCCGGTCAGATCGGTCTCGCGGAAGCCGTCTTGGACGGACTCGGTTACGGTGGCGGGCGCGTGCATGTGATCGAGGCCGCGGACCCGGACGCGGTCGAGCAACAGCTCTACGATCTCGCCATCCCCGAGCAGGCTATGCCGGGCGGCAATTTCCTGCCCCTCGGCGGTAAGCGCAGCCGCGCTTTCCTGGCCTTGCGCCATCTGCACGACAAGGCGCCGCAGCCGGTGGACGTTCTGCCACTGCCGCCGGGCGCGCCCTTCGGCGCCGTGAAGGTCGATACCGAAGGCTGCACCCTCTGCCTTGCCTGTGTCGGCGCCTGCCCCACCGGCGCCCTGCTGGACGACGAGGAACGCCCCTGGCTTGGCTTCAAGGAGGATGCCTGCGTCCAATGCGGGCTCTGCCGCAACACCTGCCCGGAAAGCGTCATCACCCTGGAGCCGCGGATCAACTTCACCACGGCGGCCATGGGCGCGGTCATGCTGAACGAAGCCGAGCCCTTCGAGTGCGTACGTTGCGGCAAGCCTTTCGGCGTACGGCAATCCATCGAGCGCATCGCCGAGCAACTCGCCGGCAAGCACCACATGTTCCAGAACGCAGAGCAGATCGAACGCATCAAGATGTGCGACGACTGCCGCGTGGTGGTGCAGTTCGAGGGCGGCAACGACCCCTTTGCCGCAGGTCCGCGCCCGACGCCGCGCACCACCGACGACTACCTGCGGGAGCAGGAGATCGAAGAGGCGCGGCAGAAGGTGCTGGCGGAGCGGGCCGCGGCCAAGGTCGGCAGCAACGGGGAAGACGCCGGCTAAGGACCGGCGGTTACTGGACCGGGCGGTTAATCGCCTTTTCACGAGGCCTAGGCTAGACTCAGACGCATGACCGAGTCCGGCACAACTCTCGACCCCCGTATCGATCCCCGCCTCAACGCCGTCCGCGACGATCTCGCCGATGCGGCTCTGGAAGGCCAGGTCACGGCAGTCCGCTTCGCAGAAGGACGGCCCGCCGGGATCGCCCGCGGGGTCGTCGACCTGCGCCGCACCCCCGATGCAGGCTCCGGCCTCGACAGCCAGCTTCTTTTCGGCGAAACCGTGACCGTCTTCGACGAGGCGGAGGGCTGGGCCTGGGTGCAGAACCAGACCGACGGCTATGTCGGCTATGTCGAAAGCAGGGCGCTCGGCGCGGCCCCTTCGCCGCCGACCCATCGGGTAACGGCCCTGCGCAGCTATCTCTTTCCGGAGCCTAATCTCAAGGCGCCGCCGCTGGATTGCCTCAGCATCGGCTCGCCGCTTTGCGTCACCGGCCGCGAGGGCGACTACGCCGCTCTCCAGGGCGGCGGCTATGTTTACGGCAGACACATCGCGCCGGTCGCGGAAACCGAATCCGACTTCGTCGCAACGGCGCTGCGCTTTCTCGGCACGCCTTACTACTGGGGCGGGCGCAGCAGCGTCGGCCTCGACTGCTCGACCCTGGTGCAGTTGTCGCTGGCCTGTGCGGGCCTGCCCGTTCGGCGCGACAGCTATCAGCAGGAAGCCACGGCGGGCGAAGCGCTCAACGGGCTGCCCGGAGAGATCGCCCTGCAGCGCGGCGATCTGGTCTTCTCGCCCGGGCATGTCGCCATAATGCTGGACGCTGGGCGCATCGTGCACGCCAACGCCTTTACCATGACCGTGGCCATCGAGGATCTGGCCGCGCTGGAAGGCCGCGTGCGCGCGGAAACCGGCGGCGGCTTCACCGCCGTGCGCCGCATCCCTGAATTCGGTTGAGCGGCTTTCGGGGCGGCTACTGAGGGGGAAGCGGCGGCCCGCTGCTGTTCCCGACCTGGGACTGGCAAAGCGCTTCGGCGCGGCTCTTGAACAGGTCGGCCTGAGCGGCGGTGATCGTGCCCTCTTCCACCATGCCGTCGATGTCGGCGGCCCGCTCGGCCAGGCAGCGCGCCACGGGGTCGTCCGCCGCCGGCACTGCCGCTTCAGGCGGGAAGAGGTCGTCGCGGTGCATGATGCCGAGCACCGCAACCATCAGAAGGGCGACGCCCAAAGCACAGAGGCGGGCGATGGGACGGTCTAGAAAAGAGACCTCTTGCCGGGGTTCAGCCATGGCGCAGAGGCTAAAGCCCCTGCCGGGACCCTACAAGCCCCAGAAAGTCGGCGGAATCCGGCGCCTAGAGCGGATTCTGCTTTCCCCGAGGTCCCATTGGCCATACGAAAGTTGGGGGCGAATTTGGGTCCCGCTGGTACTATTTTTGACAAGTATCAAATGAAAGTCGTCCGGCTCGGCATAACATGAGCGGGCAATCAGGGTTGGGAGAGTCCGAATGGCTGAGATGATCGATCCCTACGGCAGGGCGATCACCTATCTGCGTGTATCGGTGACGGATCGCTGTGATTTCCGCTGCGTCTACTGCATGGCGGAAAACATGACCTTTCTGCCCAAGGCGCAGATCCTGAGCCTGGAAGAGCTGGACCGTGTGTGCAGCGCCTTCGTGCGCCAGGGCGTGCGCAAGCTGCGCATGACCGGCGGCGAGCCGCTGGTACGCCGGGACATCATGACGCTGTTCCGCAGTCTGTCGCGGCATCTGAAAAGCGGCGCCCTCGACGAGCTCACCCTGACCACCAACGGCAGCCAACTCGGCCGCTTCGCGCATGAGTTGGCGGACATCGGCGTCCGGCGTGTGAACGTCTCGCTGGACACACTCAACCCCGATAAGTTCGCCGCCATCACCCGCTGGGGCAAGTTCGACCAGGTGATGGAAGGGCTCGCCGCCGCAAAGGCCGCCGGCCTGCAGGTCAAGATCAACGCCGTCGCGCTGAAGGGTGTCAACGACGACGAGGTGCATCGCCTGGTCTCCTGGTGCGGCGACGAAGGCTACGACCTCACCTTCATCGAGGTAATGCCGATGGGCGACATCGGCGGCGAGGACCGGGTCGAGCAGTACTGGCCGCTGTCTATGCTGCGCGCCGAACTGGCGCAGAAGTGGACTCTCGACGAAATCGACTACCGGACCGGTGGGCCGGCGCGCTACGTGCGGGTGCGCGAAACTGGCGGCCGCATCGGCTTCATAACGCCGATGACCCATAACTTCTGCGAAAGCTGCAACCGGGTGCGGCTCACCTGCACCGGGACGCTCTACATGTGCCTGGGCCAGGAAGACGCCGCCGATCTGCGGGAACCCTTGCGCGCCAGCGACAGCGACGGGCTGCTGGACGCGGCGATCATGGAAGCCATCGGGCGCAAACCCAAGGGCCACGACTTCGTCATCGACCGCCGCCGCAAGCAGCCCGCGGTCTCTCGTCACATGAGCGTCACCGGCGGATAACCTACTCCGTCGGCAGGCCGCAGGCTGTTCCCTCTACTGGATGAGCACCTGATGGGCGAAGTCGCGCCCGTTTGAAATGGTGATCTGTTCGAAGCCCAGCATCTTCGCCAGATCGAAGAAGGTGAAGTAGTCCTCCACCCCCAGCTCCGAGAAGACCGGCAGCAACCGGGCCACCGCCGTCATCTGAGCGAAGATCGCGCGGGCGCGGTAGACCGTGTCGATGCGCCCCTCGTCGAGCGCCACGATGATCAGCTTCTCGGCTTCCGAGCCCTTGGCGAAGATCGCCGCGGTCGGCGGATAGGGCGCTTTGTTCTGCTCGCTGGTAATGCCCGTCACGAAGGCAATACGGGATTTGCGCGAGGTCTCCGGCAGGGTGAAGGAGCGGGCGGTATAGGTCTCCCGAGACGTCGGGTCAGGGTAGTAGTAGCCGGCATGCCGGTCGTCCGCAGAGGCGGGCGTCGCGACCGCTGTCAGGCCGGCCAGAATCGCGCCCCCTAGGACCGCGCCGGCCAGAACCGTTGCCGCTGCGCAGAAGCGCCGCCCTGCTGGTGGCCAAAGCCTCATGAACCCTTCTCCCTGTACGAAGCCCAGTTTGTCGTTGGCGCAACCCTGCGGGAGGACGGCGCTTTTGACAAGAGGGCGTTTAGCCTTGTGAGCCGCAGACGTGAGCCGCAGACGTGAGCCGCAGACGTGAGCCGCAGACGTGGGGCGCCAACGTGGGGCGCCAAGGTGGGGCGCGGGCTGGCGCCCCGGCATTTCATGGCTATACTCAGCGCCATCGTGACCGGCCCGCCGCGATCGGCCCGGCGCGACCCGCCTGACGCTCCTTGTGGGGACCGGGCGGAACTGCAGATCATCAGCCTGCCCCCGGCAGGGGGCCTCTGGAAGGACTTCCCTTAACCGTGACCGCCCCGAAGTTTACCCTGGTTGCCAGCGAGACGCCGGAGGCCGCCGAGGCGCTGCAGCGCCTTGAAGAGCGCTACGGCCATCACGACGTCGAGGACGCGGAGGTCGTCGTCGCCCTGGGCGGCGACGGCCTGATGCTGGAGACGCTGCACCGCTTCATGAACCACGGCCTGCCGATCTACGGCATGAACTGCGGGACCGTCGGCTTCCTCATGAATCAATACAGCGAGGATGATCTGCCGGAACGGCTGAGCGCCGCCGAGCAGGCCACCGTGCATCCCCTCCTCATGAAGGTCGACTGCGCGAGCGGCGAGAGCTGCGAGGCCCTGGCGATCAACGAAGTCTCCTTGCTGCGCGAAGGCCGGCAGGCTGCAAAGGTCGGTATCGCCATCGACGGCGTGGAGCGCATGGACGAACTCATCTGCGACGGGGTGATGGTGGCGACGCCTGCGGGCAGCACGGCCTACAACCTCTCCGCCCATGGCCCCATCGTGCCGATCGGCGGACAACTCCTCGCCCTCACCCCGATCTCGGCCTTCCGGCCGCGACGCTGGCGCGGCGCCCTGCTGCCGGCCTCCGCCGAGGTGGTCTTCACCGTGCACGAACCGGAGAAGCGCCCGGTCTCAGCCACGGCAGACTTCACCGAGGTGCGCGATGTGCTGAAGGTGCGCGTCTACGAGGACAAGAGCCTGGATCTCAATCTGCTCTTCGACCCCGAGCACGACCTAGAGGAACGCATCATCAAGGAACAGTTCCAGCCTTAGAAGCGCTCAGGGTCTTCTCGACCCAGCGCCTGACCACCTGCGTGCGCGGCAGGGCCGCCAATTCGCGCGGCACCAGCAGCCACAGCTCACGCGCTGGCAAGGGCAGCTCGCGCGGCGCCGGCAGCTTCTTCAGGCGCGGATCCTGCTTGGCGACGGCGACGGGCAGGAGCGTTCGGCCGCAGCCCGCGGCGGCCGCCTCATGCGCCGCCTCCACATCGTTCACACAAAACGGCGCCGGCGGCTCTCCCGGCTTGCGCGCCGCCGCCTCCAGCCAGCGCGCCTGCGGCAAATGGCTCATGGCTTCATCATAGGTGATCCAGCGTGCAGGCTGCCGCTCCTTCGCCGGCAGGTTCGCCGAGACATAGATCCCGAACGCCAGGCGTCCGACGCACTGCGCCTTCACTCTGTGGCCGCCGCGCTGCGGGCGGGCAAAGCGCAAGGCCATGTCGGTTTCCCGGCGTGTCAGGCTGAGGTCCCTCAGATCGGAGACAAGTTCGAGCCGCAGGGCCGGATGCCTCTGCGCCAGCTCTGCAAGCCTGGGTATCAGGATCCGATTCATGACGTAAGGCACCGCGGTCAGCCGCACCACACCGGCGATGTCCCCGGCCGCGTCCCCGGCGGTGCCGCCCTTGCCGTTGAGCGCCGCGAGTTCGCGCTCCGTCCGCTCCGCGACCTGCACCAGCGACGCGCCCGCAACCGTCAGTTCGAAGCGCCCGTCCGACAGGCGTTGGTAGAGGCGCCGCCCCACCGCCGTCTGAACGGCCGCGAGCCGCCGCGACACCGTCGTATCGTCAACGCCGAGGCGCCGGGCAGCAAGGGTCAGCCTCTGGGTGCGGCTGATGGCCAGGAGGTAGCGCAGATCGTTCCAGTTCGGTGCCTGCATTCTTGCAGCTCCATTTGCCGAAGTTCGCCTGTCTGCCTGCAAGTATGCAGCGATAAGCTCCACCGCAAAAGGTCATCCGAAGCTTAGGAGAAGAGCATGCTTTTTGCGGTGCTGTTCGAGGACAATCCCACACAGGCGGCGGAGCTCCGCCGGAAACACCTGCCCGACCACCTGCGGTTTCTCGAGAAACACAAAGAGTGGGTGGTCGCCGCGGGCCCGCTGGTGTCTGCGGCGGGGGAAGCGCAGGGCGGCCTTTGGCTGGTCGAAGCGGAAGACCGCGAGACCGTCGACCGGATGGTCCGGGAAGACCCCTTCTGGCCGACAGGCCTGCGGAAATCGGTTCGCATCTCCGCTTGGAAGCAGGTCTTCGCAGAGGGCCGCAGGCAGATCTAGCGGCCTTGCAAGCCCGGGGCGCGCGCCACCCCGTGGATACGCCTCAGAAGATCCCGGCATCCAGGCCGGCGGCCATGGCGGCACCGAGATCGCGGGCCTCGTCCAGAAAGCTGTCCTGCCAGGCGCCCTTGAAGACCAGCGGCGGCTGGACCGCCCGCCAGCGCAGGCCGGTGGTGATACTCTCGACGGCACGGCGGGTGCCGGTGCCGTCATGGCCGGCGCGGATGTAGAGGCAGTAGGGCAGGCCCTGGGTCTTCTCCAGACAGGGGTAGTAGCTGCGGTCGAAGAAATCCTTCAGCGCGCCGCTCATGTAGCCGAGGTTTTCGGTCGTGCCCAGAATGACCGCCTGGGCGGCCAGAATATCGTCCGGTCCGGCGTCGAGCGGGGCGCGCGCCACCACGTCGAGGCTGTCGGTCTCGCAGCCCCGGGCGGCGTCGACCACGGCCTGCTTCAGGGCTTTGGTGTTGTCCGAGGGCGCATGGGCCACGATCAGCAAACGCTTGTCAGCCATCGCCTGGCTCACCCGCTGCCGGGGGCTCCATTCCGGGGCCGCTTACCGGCGCGTCTCAGCCTGCCGCGGCCCCTTTGCCGAGCCGCGCAGAAAGGGCCTTCAGGTAACGCAGATCGCCGGTGGTGAATTCGCCTTCTTCAATGTCGGACTTGTAGCCCTCGAGTTCTTCACGCAGGCCATCCGAGACATTGGCACCGGCCAACAGTTTTTCGATGATGCGCAGTGCCTCCGCATTCTGAGCCTGTTGCGCCTCGGGGCTCAGGGGCTCGTCCGCCTCGTCGGCGGGCTCATCTTCGCCCTCGTCCTCCGGCTCCTCATCGTCCAGGTCGTCTTCCTCAAGGTCCTCGGAGAGACTCTCCTCGTCGTCCTCGGGCACAATGAGGGCATCCCACGACTGGTCCGCATCGGTCACCATGCCGTGCAGCTTGCGGGCGGCCGCCAGGGCCTCCTCGTCCTCTGCACTGCCCAGTTTCTCAAGCTGCTCAATCAGAGTGGCCCGCTCAAGCGGTTCAGTCATACCGGTCCTCGTCAGCGTCAGAATCGCATCAACGCCGGGAGTCTAGCGGGTTTTGTGGCAAAGCTACAGCGCTGCGGACGCGGTTGGCCCGGCCGGCATCCCAGATGTACCGGATTCATCAAAGGTACGGGCTTCGGGGCGACTGGAGGGGCCGGACCAACAGCTCAGAGGGAGCGCCTTACAGAGAACGCGTCCAGCGCAGCTTTGCCGCCATCTCAAACAGATCCTCTTGCGAGAGGCCGATATCGCGCCTCTGGTGCGGGCTCAGTTCAGTGATGGCGGCGCGCTCTTCGGAACGCTGCTGCCAGTCGATCATCAGGTCCAGCAGGGTCAGCGGCAGACGCAGCACGGCCTTGAGGATATCGGCCACACCAGCGGGCTGCGCGCCCAGGACAGGGGACGGTCTCCGTGAAACTGCGTTCGACATCTTAGGCTTCCTTATACGAAAAATTCACCATGAGGCACCCGGCGGCGCGGGCTTTTTGCAACTATGGACAATCTCTTAGCCCAAGATTTATTGACGATTGCTGAATCCGGCAAACGATGATATCTCATGCGCAACATCAGCAAATCTAATGCGAAAGCATGTCCCGAAAACTCCCGCCGTTGAAGGCCTTGCGGGCCTTTGAGGCTGCGGCGCGCCATCTCTCCTTCACCCAGGCAGCCGCCGAGCTGAACGTCACCCAGGCGGCCATCAGCCACCAGGTGAAGCTGCTGGAGGAGCACCTGGGGATCCAACTCTTCCGGCGCCTCAACCGGCGCCTTGTCCTGACCGAGGCCGGCCAGATCTACCTGCCGGTCCTGCGCGATGCTTTCGACCGCATAGCCGCCGGCACCAGCCAGCTCTTCAAGGACGATGACTCCGGCCCGCTGACGGTGAGCGTTCTGCCCTCGCTGGCCGCCAAGTGGCTGTTGCCCCGGATGTCGCGCTTTCGCGACCGTCACCCCGACATCGACGTCATGATCTCGGCCAACAACAAGCTGGTCGACTTCTCGGACGACTCCGTCGAGATGGCCATTCGCTACGGCGCCGGCACCTATCCGGGTCTGCAGGTCGATCTCCTGCTCAGCGACGAGGTCTTTCCGGTCTGCAGCCCCGCGCTGCTCAAGGGACCCAATCCGCTGAAGGCACCAGAGGACCTGCGTCACTACACGCTGCTGCACGACGAGGTCTCGCGGCACGACGAAAGCCCGGACTGGCGAAACTGGCTGCGGGCGGCACAGGTCAGCGGTATTGATTGCACCCGCGGCCCCGGCTTCAGCGACTCCTCCATGGTGATCGAAGCGGCTGCCGCCGGCCAGGGCGTCGCCCTCGCCCACCGCTGGCTGGCCGCTGCCGACCTGGAAAGCGGGCGCGTGGTGCAGCCTTTCGGACCGAGCGTGCCGTCGAAGTTCGCCTACTACATCGTCTGCCCGCCGGCTCTGGCGGAGCGCCGCCGCGTCCGCCTTTTCCGCGAGTGGCTCTTGGAAGAGGCCCAGAAGACTGGTGCCGAACCAGAAGACTGGCGCTGAATCAGTGGCTCTGTCATCCTGTTGAGGCTGCAAACGGTCATGTTTCCGTTCCCCTGCCCCCCAATCCCCTTTGCCCGGAGTGATCTGTCTTGCCTGATACCCTGAATGCCGAAACGCCGGCCATCAGGCCCGAATCCCGTGCCATGATCGAGCGCCTGATCGCCTTCGACACGACCAGCCGCAACTCCAACCTGGATCTCATCCACTACGTCCGCGACTACCTGGCGGATCTCGGTGTGACCGCAACGCTGGTCCATGACCCCGGCGGCAGCAAGGCGAACCTCTATGCCACCTTGGGCCCGCAGGACCGCGGCGGCATCGCACTTTCCGGCCATACCGACGTGGTTCCCATCGACGACCAGGACTGGACCCGCGACCCCTGGACGGTCAGTGAATCCGGCGGCCGGCTCTACGGCCGCGGCACCTGCGACATGAAGAGCTTCGTGGCCGTGGCGCTGGCGCATGCCCCGCGTTTTCTGGGCGGCGAGCTGGAAACGCCGATCCATCTCTGCCTCTCCTACGACGAAGAGGTCGGCTGCCGCGGGGTGCCGGGCCTCTTGGCCCATCTTGCCGAACAGCCGGTGCGTCCGCGGCTCTGCATCGTCGGCGAACCCACGGACATGAAGGTCGTCACCGCCCACAAGGGCAAGCTCTCCATGGCCTGCCACGTGCGCGGCAAGGAGGCGCATTCCTCCCTCGCCCCCCACGGCGTGAACGCGATCCAGGCCGCCGCCAGGGTAATCGGGCTGCTCACCGACATGGCGGCCGAGAAGTCCGCCAACGGCCCCTTCGACAGCGACTACGACGTACCGCATACGACCATTCATACGGGGCTCATCGAGGGCGGCACCCAGTTGAACATCGTGCCCGGGCACTGCCGCTTCGAGTTCGAGTTCCGCTACCTGCCGGAGGACTCCCCCGACGCACTTCTGGCCCGGGTCAAGGACTTCGCCGAGCAGGAGATCGCCCCGGCCATGCAGGCCATCGACCCGGCCAGCGGCTTCACCTGGGAGCCGCTGTCAAGCTTCCCCGGCCTCGACCTGGCGCCCGAAGCCGAGGTCGTCGATCTGGCCAAGGCCCTGACCGGGAGCAATGCGACAGGGAAAGTTGCCTTCGGGACCGAGGCCGGGCTCTTTGACGACAGCGGAATTCCCGCCGTGGTCTGCGGGCCGGGCTCCATCGATCAGGCCCACAAGCCCGACGAGTTCGTGACCCTGGAGCAGATAGCCCTTTGCGAGCGCTTCATGGACCGGCTGGAGGAAAGGGTGCGCCCGGGCGGCCTCGCCCATGGCTGAGCAAAGGGCGCAGCACGAACAGGGCAGCCGGGACGTGGCTGCCGTGGTCTTCGACCTCGGCGGCGTTCTGATCGACTGGGACCCGCGGCACCTCTACCGCAAGATCTTCTCCGAAGAAGCGGAGATGGAGCACTTCCTGACCGAGGTGTTCTCATCCGACTGGAACGAACAGGCAGACGGCGGGCGCCCGACCGCCGAGATCACTGCCGAGCTCTGCGCTCTGCATCCGGAAAAGCGGCCGCTGATCGAGGCCTACTACGACCGTTTTCCCGAGATGATGAAAGGGGCGATCGACGGCACCGTATCCGTGGTCGAACGCCTCCACGAAAAGGGCCTGCCGCTGTTCGTTCTTTCCAACTTTTCCGCCGAGACCTTTCCTCATGCGCGCCGGCGCTTCGCCTTCTTCGAACGGTTTTCGGGAATGGTGATCTCCGGCGAGGTCGGTATGAAGAAGCCCGAATCGCGCATCTACGATCTGCTGACCGAACGCTATGGCCTGACTCGCGCGGAGACGCTCTTCATCGACGACCGCAGGGACAATGCGGCGGCCGCGCGGCAGGCCGGCTGGCAGGCTCTGCACTTTACCTCGCCGGATCTCCTGACCGATGATCTGACGCGGCTGGGATTGTTGGATTGAGGCCGCCACTGCCGCCGGCGGACCAACGTCCAGCGCCGCACGGCTCGCGCGCCGGCTCCGCAGGGCCACACCGGCGGGCGGCCCTCTGATGTCGCCGCGACAACCCCAAAAGAAGACGACGCCCTGGCACAAGATCCTTCTGGCCCTGGCGGTCGGCGCCGGCGGCGGCTGGCTGGCCAGCCTGCTGGCGTTGCCGCTTGCCTGGATGATCGGCGCCATGCTGGCAACGACCATCGCCGCCCTCGCCGGCCTGCCGATCGCTCTGCCGATCCTGTACCGGACGGCCATGGTCGCCGTGCTTGGTGTCATGCTAGGCAGCGGCTTCGCGCCGGAGATCCTGGACCGGGTGGGCGACTGGGTCGTCTCGCTGCTCGGGCTCATCGCCTATACCCTGGTCGCCGCTGCCGTTGTGTCGGTCTTCCTGCGCCGGGTTGCCGGTTACGATCCGATCACCGCCTACTTCTCCGCGTCGCCCGGCGGCCTTTCGGAGATGATGATCATCGGCGGCGCGATGGGGGGCGACGAGCGCATCATCTCCCTCACCCACACATCGCGGATCCTCCTGGTCGTCCTCGCCCTGCCCTTCGTCTTGCAGTGGATCTTCGGCTTCACCCCGGGCCCGCGGCCGCCCGGCGGCATTCCGCTGGTCGAGGCCGAGCCCTTTGACATGGCGGTGCTCACCCTTTGCGGTGTGGTCGGCTTCTTCGCCGCCCGCCTCGCCCGGCTGCCGGCGGCGGCGATCCTGGGGCCCATGGTGGCCTCGGCAGCCATCCACCTCGCCGGCTGGAGCGATGCCAAGCCGCCGACCGAATTGGTCGCTGCGGCACAGGTCGTGGTGGGCACCACCATCGGCTGCCGCTTCGCCGGGGTGGCGCTCAAGCTTGTCGGCCGTACCTTGCTGGCATCGCTCGGCAGCACAATCATCCTCGTCGGCGGTTGCCTGCTGTTTGCCGTGATGCTGCATCCCTTGACCGGCCTTCCGACCATCGCCCTCTTCCTGGCCTACGCACCGGGCGGCGTCGCGGAGATGAGCCTGATTGCACTCGCGCTCTCCGTCGATGCGGCCCTGGTGGCCACGCATCACATTGTGCGGATCTTCTTTATCGTCGTCTTCACGCCGCTGCTGTTCCGGGTCCTGCCCTCGGGACTTACCGGTCGAAGCCGGACTCCGGACCCCGGATAGCACGGGCCGCGCCCGATGCTTGGGTTCCATCCGTCCCCCCAATTGACACACACCTGTCACGCTGAGCGGGCCAGCCTGAGTGCTGCCTTGTGGGAGTCGTTGGGGCCCCGATGTCGGACCGTCTACTCGCCGTTTTGCTGGCTCTTTTCCTCGTGCTGCCGCTCGGCCTCAGCCTCGATGGCGAACTCTTTGATCCGAACGACGGTGTTTCTCCCGGCGCCGAGCTTGAGTCGCTTCTGAACCGCCCTGACGTCCGGAGAGTTGTCGTGATCTCCCCAGGCGTCGAAGCCGCTCCTGACGCCGTCGCTGCACCGCGCCGCCCCGGCGACCAAAACGATGCCATCACAGTGAGCATTGAAGACGCAGAGGCCATGAGCCCCTGGGGTGCCTATCCGATCGATGCCACCAGTCTCGGGGCTGCAAAGCGCTAGCCCGCCCAAAGATCCGACACCCAGCACAGTCCGATGTGAGACCGCAGAGCACTGCCGACTGCCGGTGCGTTTCGGCTGATGGTCCGTCTCAATCCGGGGGTCAGTGGAGATCGCCCGGCCACGAGCCGCATGCGCGATCTAGTAGAGAAGAGACGTTCATTAGAACGCCCTGAATTGATAGTCGGTCTCGCCAACTAGTTGTTAACGATCTACGCGCATTATCCGGGAAATTAGTTCAAATCACTAGTACTACTTTGACTAGTGACTAACCAAAGAGTTTCGCGCGACGTGTCTCAAGACCCCGCGACCGGGTCGGGACAGAGCGGACTGCCAACAGACGGGTCTAAGCAGCCGTCAGCATGGGTGATGAAGATGAAACAGACAAACGCCGCCGACCCCTCTGCGCTCAATGAGGGGAAAGTCAAGACTTCGCTCTCAAGTGCGAGCAACCTGCTCGGCTTTATGAGCAGCCTCAAAATCTCGACCCGGGTCTTCGGGGGCTTCGGCCTGATTCTGGTCATGTTGACGGTGATCGGCGTGTTGTCGATCTACTCGCTCAACTTCGCGAACGAAACCTTCAGCGAATACCGCACCCTGGCCCGCCAGGCCAATGCGATCGGCCGCGTGCAGGCTAACCTGCTGATGACGCGGATGAACGTGAAGGACTTCATCATCACCAAGTCCGAGAAGGACCGGGACGAAGTCTTCCATTTCGAAGAAAAGACCGCCACCCTGATTGACGATGCCTTGACGCTGGTCGCCGACCCGGAACGGCGTGCCCTCCTGGAGGGCATGAAGGGGCGCATGGCCGAGTACAAAGGCCACTTTGAAAACGTCGTCGCACTCAACGACAAGCGCAACGAGATCGTCCACAGCACCCTGAACGTCATCGGTCCGCAGATCGAAAAGGACCTGACGGCGATCATGGAGAGCGCCTACAGAGACGGCGACGCCGAGGCCGCTTTCACCGCCGGCATGGTGTTGCGCAACCTTCTGCTCGCACGGCTCTATGCGACCAAGTTCCTGGTCGACAACAAACAGGAGTCCTATGACCGCGTGATGAAGGAGTTCGGCGAGTTGACCGAGCTGTCCGACGATCTGCTGGCCAGCCTGCAGAACCCGCGCCGGCGCCAGCTGGCCACGGCGGTGGTCGAGAACGTCTCTATCTATGAGACGTCCTTCAATGACGTGAACGTGATCATCAATCAGCGCAACACCGTGATCCGCGAGCAGCTCGACACGATCGGCCCGGAGGTGGCAAAGTCCATCGAGGACTACAAGCTCTCCGTCAAGGGCCGCCAGGACCAGATCGGTCCCGAGGCAACCGCCGCGATGGAACAGGCCGAGGTCACCGATGCGATCATCTCCGTCGTTGCCCTGGCCCTGGGCGTGGCCATCGCCTGGGTGATCGGCATGGGGATCTCCCGCCCGATCAACCGCATGACCGCGGCCATGACCGAGCTGGCCAAGGGCAACAAGACCCTGGAGGTCCCCGCCCTGGGCCAGAAGGACGAAATCGGCGCCATGGCCGAAGCGGTCCAGGTGTTCAAGGAGAACGCCATCGAAATGGACCGCCTGGCTGAAGAGCGTGTCGAACAGGAGAAGAAAGCCGAGGCCGAGAAGCGCCAGGCGATGAACCAGTTGGCCGACGACTTCGAGGCCTCGGTCCAGCAGGTCGTCGACTCGGTCTCTTCAGCATCCAACGAGATCAAGACCTCGGCCCAAGACCTGACCAGCGCGGCCGAAGATGCGACCTCCAAGTCGACGGCCGTTGCCGCCGCGGCGGAGCAGGCCACCGCAAACGTCCAGACGGTCGCGGCGTCTTCCGAAGAGATGTCGAGCTCGATCAACGAGATTGCCCGCCAGGTGACGGAATCGACCCGCAGCACCGGCGAGGCAAAGTCGGAAGTCGAGGAAACCGACACCGTGGTCCGCGATCTCGCCAGCGCCGCGCAGAAGATCGGCGAGGTCGTTACCCTGATCTCCGACATCGCCGAGCAGACCAACCTGCTCGCCCTCAACGCCACCATCGAGGCAGCCCGCGCCGGCGAGGCCGGCAAGGGCTTCGCCGTGGTCGCCTCGGAGGTCAAGAGCCTGGCCCAGCAGACCGCCAAGGCCACCGAGGAGATCTCCCAGCAGATCGCCGGCGTCCAGTCGACGACGGACTCGGCTGTCCAGGCGATCGGCCGGATCAAGGAGACCATCGTCAAGGTCGACGAGATCGCCGGCTCCATCTCCGCGGCCATCGAGGAGCAGACCGCCGCCGTCTCGGAGATTTCCACCAACACCCAGCAGGCTGCCACAGGCACCCAGGAGGTGTCCTCCAACATCGGCGACGTGCAGAAGGGCGCATCGGAGACCGGCACCGCCGCCCGGGCGGCCCTGGAAGCGGCCACCGGCCTCGCCCAGCAGTCCGTCGAGCTCAACAAGAAGGTGGAAGAGTTCCTGGGACGCGTCCGCGCAGCCTAGCTACGCCTTCCTGGTTGGGGCGTCCGGCGCTTGGGCGCCGGGCGCCCCTTTTCCTTTTGGCCGGCGTAGGTTCAGGAAAACTTGGCCGTGATCCCGCCGTCGACGATCAACTCCGTACCGGTGACATACTTGGCTTCGTCGGACGCCAGGAAGAGCGCCGCATGGGCGACATCCCAGGCATCGCCCATCTTGCCGGTCGGGCACTGGGCATCGCGCTTGCGGATCATCTCGCCCACATCGCCTTGCGCATAGGCGTCCTTCAAGGGCTCCACGATCATGGGCGTGTTCATGAGGCCCGGCAGTACTGCGTTGGCGCGGATGCCCTTCCTGGCGTACTGCAGCGCCACGGAGCGGGTGAAGGGAATCACCGCCCCCTTGCTGGCGGAATAGGACACGTAGGGCACACCGGTATCCCGGATCCCGGCGATGGAGGCGATGTTGACGATGACGCCGCTGCCCTGGCGTTCCATAACCGGCAGCACGTGCTTGCAGGTGAGAAACATCGATTTCAGGTTCACGTCGATGACGCGGTCCCAATCCGCCTCGCTGGTCTCAACCGGTCCGCCGACCGCCAGAATGCCGACGTTGTTCTCCAGAACGTCGATCCGGCCATAGACCTCCAGACAGCGCGCGACCATCGCCGCCACGTCCGAGGCCCGGGACACGTCGGCCTGCGCCGCCTCGGCGCTGCCGCCCTCCCCGCGGATGATGCCGACGGTTTCCTCTGCGGCCGCGAGATTGATATCGATGCAGAACAGTTTGGCGCCTTCGCGTGCAAAGAGCACGGCGGCTGCCTTGCCGTTGCCCCAACCCGGCCCGGAAGACCCGGCACCTACCACCATTGCCACCTTTCCTTCGAGCCGCCCGGCCATCGCTGCCTTCCCTCCCTGCCGTGGTGTCGCACCAAGTCTCCTTCATAAAAGAACGACCGGAACGGCACCAGCCCGGCCGTGACTGCGCAGGCGCAAGGCCCATGGCGACAGTATGCGGCCGGCTGGATTAACGCTGCGGGAGGAAGGAAGGCGCCCCACGGACCGCTCCAGGGGTGGAGAAGGCTGCGGCCCGTGGGGCAACGACAGGCTGGGTGGAGGGGTGGGAGAGCCCTATCAGCCTGCCGACTTGTCTCTGCTCGGAAAAGAACACACTGCCTTGTCTGCTCTGCAGACTGCCGGGCCTTATCTGCTCTGCAGACTGCTGGCGGTGTCTAAGAACCCCGTTGTCCTTTTCCAAGCAGGCTGGCGCGAACGCCGCGTTGCTACATCTTCAGTCGTTGTCGAAGCCGCCGCGGTTCATTCCTTCCGGCGGCAAATTGCATTTTTTTGAGCTTTCGGGAGCCGCCTAAAGCAGCCCGATCTGCGCGGCACCGCCGCGGCGCCGGCCTGCGGGCATTGCCGGCCGTCGCGAACCTGTGGCGAAAAGTGCTTTGCGGTTAATATTCATCATCAAAAATTCCTTAATCAAACGGGGCGCTTGGCGGCTTGGCCGGGGCTTCTGGCGGAGCCCGACGGTGCGGGCGTCAGGTTTCCGCGGGGATCACCTCGTGGCTGTAGGCACTTCTGATCATCAACCGAGAGACGTCATCATAGGCCTTTACCCATGCCGCCCGCGTTGCCGGGGTGAAGTCTTCCGCCAACATCTCTGCGAGCATCTGAAGCAGGGCATCGCCGACCAGCGGATAGTGCTGTGGCTTCACACCATAGGCGACATGGCGCAGTGCAAGATCCTCCAAGACCGGAACGAGTCCGGGTATATTCTGAAGCTCGGCAACAATCAGGCCGAGCTTGCTCATCAACATGCCTCCCTGCTGCTCCATGTCGTTCAGAAACATGTGGCGCAAATGGGGAGAGCGCTCGAAAAGGATCCGATAGAAACGGTTGGCCGCCTGCTGGCTGTCCTGCGAAACAACCCGGAAGCTGTTACGGATCAGCTCGGTTTCGTCTGGGGTCAGGGCCATCGGGCAGGTCTCTAGTCAGATCGCTATAGTAATTATGTTCAAAGCCTCACGGCAGTCGGCATCCTACGGCGCGTCGAAGCCGCATAAAGGAATACCGGCAACGGCACGAGGCTTGAACCCGAGAAACCGCACAAGGAAAATGCAGCATTGCATGTTCCTGCCAGGAGGCCGCACATGGACTGGGACAACCTTAAAGTGGCGCTTGCCATCAGCCGCCTGGGGTCGCTGACCCAGGCCGCCCAGGCCCTGGGCATCGACCAGTCCACCGCCGGCCGGCGCCTGACCGCTCTCGAAGGCGACCTGGGGACGATCCTCTTCGTCCGCTCCAAAACCGGCTTCGCCCTGACCGATGCCGGCGAAGCCGCCATTAACCAAGCCATCGAGGTGGAGCGCCGGATCGACCGGCTGAGGGATGCCGTGACACCGAGCGAGACCGGACCTGTGGGAACGGTGCGCCTGCTCGGCAACCACTGGACCCTGGACCGGCTGGCCCGTACGACAATGGGCCCCTTCCTGGCAGCGAACCCCCGCCTCGATCTGCGCATTGTCACCTTGACCCCGCGGGGCCGCATCCGTGGCGATGCCTCTTTGTCGATCTGGTTTGAAGTGGAGCCGCGGGAAAGCGAGTTCGCCATCAAGCTTGGCGACGTGCCCTACGCCGTCTACTGCGCAGAGGATGCCGATCCGCAGAGCCTGGGCTGGATTTCCTTCTATGATGAGGATTCCAACAGGCCCATCGTCACGCGCGCCCACAAGCGTCTGCGCGCCCGCGGCGAGCCGCTCCGCATGACCGCCACCGACGCCGGCATCATGCTCTCCGCCGTGCGCCATGGCATTGGCAAGGCGCTGCTGCCTATGTGCCTGGCCGAAGAGCACCCCGATCTGGTGCGTGTGAAGGAGGGAGAGCCGGACCTCATGCGCGCGCTGCACCTTCACGCCCATCCCGACACGGTCGAAGCGGCGCGTATCCAGGCCACCATCCGCTGGCTGCGCGAAACCTTCCATTCTGTTTTCCTGCCGAAGGGCGAAGACCACTGCACCCCTCGGATCGCCGAAGCGCCTTGAGCGCCCGCCGAAGTACCCCGCGACGAAGCTGCCCTACAGCCAAAGTGCCTTAAGGCCAAAGTGCCCCGTGGGCCGTCCCCGGGGTGGATTGGGGAGCAGGCCCACGGAGCGTCCGGCGGGCCGCTTGAGCTGTGGGAGAGCCCGATCAGCCCGCCGAACAGGGTCGGGTGCCGGGCGACCGCCAGCAGACACAGTTCCCCCGCGGCGGGCGCCGGCGGTTGATCCCTAGGCTGCGGGGTTGGCAACCGGCGGCGCGGCAGACGTTGGAGGCTCTGAGGGCTGTGATTGCGGTGAACGAAGCATCCCGAAGTCGGCGTAACGCTTCGTTCGTCGGCGGCCGGCCGCAGATGGTTCAATAGGGGCAGACTATTTCGACTGGAGATTGTGCGGCGAGCAACCGATCTGCTCTCCGGTGTGCCCGCGATCTCCCGCCGCTGCCGCTATTGCTTCGGGCGGGGACCTTGGGGCACAAGGAGAGCGCGACGCATCGCGCGAAGCCCGCTTGATGGAATTGGTAGACATACGAGACTTAAAATCTCGGGACCGAAAGGTCGTGCCGGTTCGAGTCCGGCAGCGGGCACCACAGACTCCCTCCATAATCCGGGTCCCGGCACGAGATATCGCGCCGACGTTGCCCGCTTCGAATTGCTCCCGTTAAGGCAGCAGATCTCGAAGGAAGCAGCTGCTCTGCGTCCATCCGCTCCCTGCCGATGACAGGATGACACCCAGCAAGACGGCGCCGCGGGCCGCCGGGCTCCGGACGATTGAACCTCATTAACCATCGCAGCGACCCATGACGAAGCCACCTTGCCGAACGCCGGCAAGGCGCGGCTCCGGTCAACCCGAACGGAGGTTTCCGTCATGACGTCCCGGCCCTTTACCACCTTGAGCGTCAGCAAGCGCGAGCTCCTGCTCGGCGCTCTGGCAACGGCGGTTGCCCTTGCGACCCCGGAATCGCGCCTCTTTGCCGCCAGCACGAAAAGCCCGGTGAAGCTGTCGCTGCGCGATGGCGGCATCCTGGAGGTCCGTGAAGACCGCGTCGCCCTGCTGGACGGCGACCGCCGCCGTCCGGTTCGTAACGGCGTTTTCTCGCTGGCCGGCGGCGGCCGGATCGAGATCCGCGACGGCAAGATTTTTTCAGCGGCGATGGGCCCTGGCGACATCTTCGTCGAGGCGACCTGGATCGAAGTCCACAGCACGCCCGGCGGCTCGGCGCCGAACCCGGGCGCTTCGGACTGGCTGAAGCACAACGCCGGACGGCGCCCCGGCGCGCTCTAAGCTGAAGCGACGGCAGGCTCGTCGGGCTGGCCGGAGCCGCTCATCGGCTCCGGCACCGCGGCCGGCGCAGGAGATGGGGCAAAGGAACCGTCAATGTACCGTATCACCTGGACCATCAAGGCCTCCAAGCTCTGCAACCTGCGCTGCCGCTACTGCTACGAGTGGGAGGAACTGAACAAGCCGGACCGCATCGCGCTCCAGGACTGGGCGAAGGTCTTCGAGGCGATCAAGAGTCACAATGCCCTGCAGGCACGGCGTCTGGGCGTCGAGGCCCGCGCCGAGATCGTCTGGCACGGCGGCGAGCCGCTGGTCCTGCCGAGCAGCTACATGCGCGAGGTTCTGGCCTTGCAGCAGGACATCCTCGGGCGGGACGCCCTCGACCGCGGCGTGTTCGTGAACGCGGTGCAGACCAATCTCTACGCCCTTGCGGATGAAAAACTGGAGCTGCTGAAGGACGGCGGCTTCAAGGTCGGCGTGTCCATGGACCTGGCCGGCGGCGTCCGGCTTTCCGCCGGCGGCCGGCAGACCGAGGACCGCGTGGCGGCCAACATGGACCGTCTGGCAGAGGCCGGCATCCCCTTCGGAAGCATCGTCGTCCTTGCCGCCCACACGGCCAAGCACCTGCGGACCATCTACGACTTCATGGAGCACCTGAACGTCTCCTTCCGCGTGCTTCCGCTGTTCCCCTCCCCGCTCAATACGCCGGAAGCGGCCTTCGCCATCAGCAGCGAAGAAATGGTGGCCGCCCTCAACGATCTGTTTCTGTACTGGCTGGAGCGCGATTTCAGCGTCTCCGTGGCCCCGCTGAAGCACTACCTGCAGACCGCGCTGCTGCACATCAACGGCCTTGAGAGCACGCCCTGGCGCCGGCGCGCGCAGGGTGACGGCGTGCTCATCGTCAACACCAACGGCGATCTCTACCAGGTGCTCGACGCCTATGAGCCCAACCTCTCGCTCGGCAATCTCTTTCGCCAGCCGATTGGGGAGATCCTGGCTTCGCCGCGCTATGCGGCCTCCCTGGACCGCAACGATGCGATCGAGGCGGCCCATTGCGAGGCCTGCCCCTTCGCCCGCAGCTGCAACCACGGGCCCGTCTTCGAAAGCCGGCTGGCCAACCGGGCGGGCGGACACTGCGCGGTGGCCCATCCGGTGCAGGACTTCATTGCGGCCCACCTCCGGCACATCGGCTTCGATGAGCCTGCCTTTGGTGCTCTGGAAGCACGCGAGAACGCCGCTCTGAACGTCGCCTGAGCGCTGAAGATCGGCCCGAAGCCGCGCCTGGGGCTAAGCCATGAAGCGGAGGGCGTGACCGACCAACAGGCAGGCGAGCGCCGAGCCGCCCATGATCGGCAGGTAGACGATCGCGGTCCAGGCATCGCCGAAATCGACGGTGAAGAACGGGACAGCAACCGCCAGCAGCACCAGCAGGAACTGAAACCAGAGAACCGCAAAGCCGGGCTGAAGTTGCCAGACCGTGTAGCCGTAGACCACCACGGTCACCAGCAAGGTCAGCACGATGGCGCCGAAGACGGGGTAATAGGACTGGTGATAGACAGAGGCCGGCACAAGGGCGAAGAGAAAGCCGGCAGCCAGGTGCAGCGGCACCACGGCGTAAGTGGCATAGGAAGGCAGTGTCATGCGATCACGCTCCTTTGCCGTCGGTCGTATCAATGCCAAAGAAGGTTCATCATCTCATTTTTATCAATGATATCCTGATCTTATAGACATAGAGCCTAAAGCACCGGCCCTGCCGCTAGGATCCGCGACACAGCAGCGTGGCGTTCTCCGCCATCGGGTCAGCGAAGCCGTAGACCCGCGGATTGCCCCCGGGCCAGGCGTATTCGACGGTCACCCGCGCGAAGACCTGCAGACTCAGTTCCTGATCGCCGCCGAAGATCTCGGCATCGCTCTTGCCTTGAAGCCGCAGCTTGTCGGCCAGGGTCCTGCAGAGGTCGATCAGCCGGTTGGTCAGGATGACGCCGGGGATCGGCGGCGTCCGTAGGGTCTCGTCCACCGTCGCCGGCAGAGGCGCGTCGTAGCTCTGCTTTGCGGCGTAGGTCACCAGATCGATGGCCTCCACCGCCAACTCGCCCGGGTACTTCACGGCGATGGCGGGACCGAAGGTCCACGACCGCACCCTGGCCTCTCCCGGTAGATCCCCGATGCGCAGCTCCGCCTCCAGTTCGAAGTGCCCGCCGGGCGCGGCCAGCGCGTCATAGGCGCCGCCCCGGCTGGTGACCTCGAAGCGCGGCAGCTCCCCGGTGAAGTCCCATTCCACGGTTTCCGCTGCGGCCGGAGCGGATAGACCGCATGCCAGGAGCGTCACCGCAAAAGCCTTCGCACGACTCACCATGATCGACCTCTCAAAGAAGACTGGCTCAACGAAGACTGGCCGGACCCTGCTACGAAGGGCCCGGCCGTCTGCGTCAGTTCGTGTTGATGGCGCCGGGGGTGATCAGCATGATCTCCGGCTTCTTGTCTCCAGAACCGGCGCCGCGGCCCCGCGGCAGCGTGAAATCGCTCGTCTTGCAGGCCTGGCGGTTCGCATTGGCCGGGCAGACCTCGACGCGCCAGTGGGCCGCACTGCGCAGGGCGTTGATCCGCAGGAGCTGTGTGTTGCTGTTCATACTCTGCGGCAGGCTCGCCAGGCGCACCAGCTTGTAGCGGCCCTTGTCCTTGCGATAGAAGCGCAAGGTATAGCCGCCCTCCGGCACCGCCCCGGACAGGCGGATCTGCGCCCGCGGCCCCGGACGCAGCCGGCCCTTGGGCGAGAGAATGGTAAAGGCCGCGGGCGCCGAGGCGATCCGGCCCGCTGCGGGACCCTGCGTCCGGCCCCCAACAGGCCGATCACCGATGATCCGATCCCTAACGGTCCGGTTCCTGACGGGCCGTTCCCGGGCGGTCTGGCCCGTCGACGGCGCCGCCGCAATCTCGCCCAGGGCAAGGCGGCCCCGGGAGGCCGGGTCCGCCGTGCCGGGCCCGGAGGCGGCGCCTTCACTGCCGGAGCCAGCCAGGGCCTGACCGCCGAGGTTGGTCTGCGCGCAACTGATGACATGAGGGGCCCAGGTCGAATGAACTTTGTGGCCATCCGAGTTGAAGATGCTGGCAGAAAGCTGAATGTTCTTCTCAAATCCATCGCCATCCTGCCAGACGACCGGGTACGGCACAGCTACCGATGCTTCTGCGGCAACGCCGTTGGCTGCGGCGTCAACACTGACGCTCTCCTGGCCGATCTGCTGCGTGTTCGCGCCGAGATGCAATGTGCCTGAGAAGGCGGGGCCGAGGCTCGCCACCTTCGCCGAAATCTGAATCACCGAAGGGCAGACCATGTTGTCGTGGACGGTCTGCTCCAGCACGCTCGCAGAGCCCACCGCTTCTACCTTGACTGCGTTGCGGCACTGCAGAAACTCCGTGCCGGACTTGGCGCCAACGACATTACCGTCACCGTCGTAGACATAAACGGAAAGCTCAAGGTACTGCTCGTATCCGCTGACGTTTTGCCAGGAAACCTGATGCGGCACCGCTGTGGACGCAATGTCTGTGCCTGGAATACTCAAGGGCTGCGGGTCGGACTGATCGGCGTTGGCAGTGAAAACAGCAGTGCCGGCGAAAGCACCGCCACCACCCTTTACGAAGCTGCGGATCTTGATCTCGGAAGGGCAGAAGGTGCCATTGCGCTCGATCTCCTGGGTCACGTTCATATACAAGGCAACCGGCTTCGGCGGCAGCGGCTCATAGCACTCAAAATGCTTTGTGCCTTCCAGTTGACTGACCACCTGGCCCTGGCCATTGGCGACATACATACCGAAATTGGCGCTGTGCTTCGTTTGGGACGCCGGTATGGTCTGCCAGGGGATTTCGTACATGACCTCGTGAAACTGCGTCTCGCCGTCATCAATGCTGTAGGGGACGCCGGTCCCGGAGATCTCCTGCCCTCCCGCCATGAAAATGATCTTTCCGGAGACCTTGCCTCGCCCCTCGATGCTGCCCGTGACCTCAACGAACCTGGGACAGGCCATGCCGTAACGCAGGATCTCTGTGTCCACGTCGAAAGCCATCGCCTTTGCTTGCGGCGGGAGAAAGACCTGGATGTCATTACTCGCGGGCTCGGAACAGTCGACCTCGTAGCTCGCCCAGTTGGAGGTGAAGGCCGGATCGATGCCAACCATGCGGATCTTGCCGCTCTGCACTTCCGGATCCAGAGTATAGGTATGCTGGAAATCCTTCTTGCCGTCGGCACCGGTGGTGATCGTTTTCACTCCGCTCTTCTGGCCGCCTTCCTCGACATAGCGGAGCTTCACCTCGACGTTCGGCCCATGAGTAGATATGGACCCGTTGAGTCGCAGTTCGCAGGCATTGGCAATCTGGTTCTTCTGGACCACGGTGGCGCTCAGGCTGGAATCCGCGATCATGGGAATGTTCGGATCGCGTTCGCAAATCAGATTGATCTTGTGATAGGTCGGCCAGGACTCGCCACCGCTGCCAAGGGAATTGCCGTCAAATCCGCTCAAGGTGAAGTCGTACTCCTCCGCGGCCGAGACCGCGACCTCAATGATCCGGTCCTCAGAGAAGATCTGCTGCTTTGACTGACCCAAAGCCTCCAGGACCTTGCGTTGGTCGTTGCAGTACTTCACAAAGTGCTTCTCGTAGCTGTCGGCGAACAGAACCAGGTTTGCAGAGCCGGCGACATCGTCCGGACGGCTGCCAATTGGATAGCTGGCTCCAAACTTGTTTTCCTTGAAGGAGATCCAGCCCGTGGCAGAGGTCCGCACGACAAGCCAGATCCCGAAGCTCTCTACCTTGCCAAGTTTGTAAGGCTTGAAAAGGTAGTCTACGTCGGCCTCGATCATGACTTCGGGGTCGGTGACACCGGTGTAGACGTTGCCGTTGCTTTGGACGGAGATGGTCGGCGGTGTAACGCCTTTGACGGTGGCAACACCCACGTCGTTCGCCAGGGCGGCGCTGCCGGAGGCCGTCGCAACGGCCAGGCTCAACAACGCGGTCGCGGCACGCGGGCGGCGGCGGGCGGCGGATTTCGCCAGAGATCCGGCGCGGCGGAGAGGAGTGAAGAAGCACATGGCCTTGTCTCCGTTTTCTGTCGGGCCCTTGTTCGCTCGGCCGGCGGTATGGCCGTCCCCTGTGGGACGTTGCGCGGCACCAGGGCGGCTCAATCGATGTCTTGTACTGCGATGGCTTGTATTGCGCGCGACGGCCGGGCCCCTTGCAGTGAAGGGCCCGGCCGTCTGCTTCAGTTCGTGTTGATCGCGCCGGGGGTGATCAGCATGATCTCCGGCTTCTTGCCGCCCGGGGGCGTGTACGGGCCGCTGCCGCCGCCTTTCTTCACCACCTGGAAGGTGCTGACCCTGCAAAACGGGCTGTAGGGATTGGAGCTTTCCCCCTCCTTGCAGGCCCGAAGCCTCCAGGTTCCGCTCTCAAGAGCATGGACGTTGAAGCTGGCACTGGCGCCGGTCATCTCCCCGGGCAGATGGGCCGAGGTGACCGCCTTCCACTTGCCGTTGTTCAGGCGCTTCGCCCACTGCAGCGTGTGGTCCTGACCAGACTCGACACCGCTCAGGCGGATGTTGCCATTGGTGGCGACGTTTCTGGGCGCCAGGATCTGGAACGGGAAGCTGACCTTGCCGACCGCCATCACAACGGGCGCCTTGCGGCACCGAAGAACCACAGGCCCCGACTTCGAGCCGACTTCTTGGCCGTTCTCGTTCAGGAGCCTGACGGTGAGCGGCCTCGTCTGCTGGGGTGCGACGGCGCCCGTGAAGGCAACACCGGTCCAGGAGACGTCGTAAGGCACGTTCACCGTGGCAAACACGGCAAGCCCCTGGGCAGCGACACTGAAAGGCACCGGATCGAGCGTCTCTGCGCCCACCTGCATCACGGCCGAGCCCGAGAAGGCAGAGCCCTGACCCGCAATCCGGGCCCTCAGGTTCACCTCCGAAGGGCACACCATGCCGTTGAGCTCGACCTCTTCGAGCATACTCGGCTCGAAGACCTCCGATACCTTCGGCGCGAAGACAACCAAGCCCGGGGTCAAGACGGGCTGCTGCGGGACAGCGTCACCCTCCTGGCCGTTGCCGCCCTGCGGCGGGCCTGCCCAGTTCGGCTGCCGGCATTGAAGAGCCGCTGACCGCGAGTCCGAAGCGACTTCTTCGCCGTCCTCATCCAACAGCCTGACGCCGAACTGGATCGTCTGCTGGGGCGTGGCAACGCCGGTTATGGGAACGCCGGTCCAGGAGACCTCATAAGGCAACTTCACGGAGGCAAAGATGGCAAGCCCATCGGCGCCGACGCTGAACGGCACCTCGCCGACCTGCTGGCCGTTCACCCGGACTGCGGCAGTGCCCGAAAAGGCGGAGCCTTGGCCGGTAATGCGGCCGCCCAGGTTCACCGCCACGGGGCAGATCCTGCCGTTGAGCTCGGCTTCTTCGACAACCTCCGGGTCCCAGAGCTCCGACACCTCCGGCGGCAAGGTAACCAGATCGGGGATCAACACAGCCTCCACCGGCTCTTGCGCTGTGCGATGCGGCTTGCGGAAATCGCTGAACTTGCAGCCCTGCGTTTCACCGGCGGTGCAGACCTCCAGGCGCCAGAAACGCGACCCGGTCAGCGCCGCCATCGGGAAGCTCTGGCTGAGGCCCGACATGGTCGTGGGCAACTCGGCGGACTCGAAGACCTCGTAGACACCGCCGCTCCGGCGGAAGAACCGCAGGGTGTAGTTTTCACCGGGAACACCGCCCGACAGTAGGATTCCGTCATCGGCCTGGCCCGCACGGACCTGCCCCTTGGGCGACATGATGTCGAAGGCCGTGGGACGGCAGGATAGATCCTTTGTGACCCGCGATTGGGCCAGAATCTCGCCGTCGGGAGCGACAGCCACCAAGCTGTACTTGATGCTCTGGGTGGTCGGCGGCTTGTTCTCCCAGGACAGTTCATGGTCGACGTTGTAAACCTCGCCCTTGCCCGCTTCGAAGTCGTAAGGGGTTTCCAGAAGCGGCTGGCTGTCCGCGGCCACCCAGACCGTGCCGCTGGAACCATCCGACTGCGCGATGACGGTTCCGGTCAGACGCACGCGCCCGGGACAGACCTGGTTCTCGTGCACAATCTCTTCCGTGACGGAAATCGCCTGGATCAGGCTCTCCGGCGGCTCGGGGATGCGGCAGGTAAAGGTTTCGCTGTGGGCCTTGGAGGCCACCTTCTCGCCGCTTTGGTTGTACACGTCGAGGGTCATTGCGACGATCCTCTGCGGCACCTGATCGCTGGCCGCAGCCGCCGCCTCGGTACCGATGGAACCCTGCTGCCAGGAAACCTCGCCGGAGCGCAGGAGGGTATAGGTCTCCTCGCCCGAAATGCTGTAGTCCTCGTAGTCTCTCGGCGCGCCTTCAATGCCTATGGAAGCTCTGCCCGAGTAAGCGCCTTTGCCCTTGAGCTTGCCGGCGACCATATACTTCTCGGGACACATGAAGCCCTTGTGCAGGACCTCCGTCACCACGCCGACGCTCAGCTCAGGGACCGGCGGCACAGCGATCTCGACGGTTGTCGACCCGCCTTGGCAGTCCACCTCGTAATCGGCCCAGTCGGTCTGGAAGTTCTGGGCTTCGCCGATGATGCGGACTTTGCCGTTGGTCCCGTTCTCCAGCTCTATCGGAAAGACGTGTTCGAAGCTGGCCGTCTTGCCGCCACCCGTCTTGACACTCTTCACAGCGCTCTTCGGGCCGCTGCTGTCGTGGTAGCGGAACGTAACGTCGGTGTTCGGGTCGAGGGAGGTGACACTTCCGTTCAGACGAAGCTCGCAGGTGCCCCCGACCATGGCAGTCTGGACCACCTCGGCCTCCAGGCTGGCGTCAGTGACAGCGAACTCAGGGGAAGCCTGGCAGGTAACGTCAACAGTTCGGATCGCCGCGACCTCCTGCGGAATAGGCACTCCGGACGGGCCGGACATCTCGTAGTCCAGCGATGACTGCACATGGATCTGGATCGTGCGGTGCTGGCCGAAGATCTGCCGGTTGCCCATTCCTTCCCCGCGCCTGAGCCCGGCGTGCAGATTGCAGGCCTCGACGGCAAAGTCGGCATAGGCCTGCTTGCTGATCGTAAAGGGAAAGCTCTCCTTCACACTGGAGGGACGCGGAATGGAGTAGCTCTTGGACTGACCGCTCTCTTCAAAGCCCGTAAAGTTCTCGATCTTTGCATTCTGAGAGCCGGCCGCAGGTTGGACCACGACCGCAAGGAGCGGATGGGCACTCCAATCCTTGATGCCCCCCAAGACGCCGGCGTCCAGGTCGACTTCGATTGTGCCGTTGATGGCGTAGCTTTGACTGGCGACGACGCCGATGTAGTTCGAGCCATCGCTTGCCACGACAATCGGCAGGCTGCTCACCCAGGTGACTTTGCTGTCTGCCTTGTCGGCGGCAGAGGCCGGTGCGGCCACCGCAAGAGCGGCGCCGAAGATCGTGACGGTCAGCAGAGCGCGGCGGGCAAACGGCTTGGACAGACAGCCGGCACCGCCGAGAGAATTCATGAGACGCATGGCCCAGTCTCCGTATCGGTTCGTTTGCGTTCTTCGGGCCGGCGGTGTGGCCATCCCCCATGGGTCGCCAGGAGGAAAAAGAGGGTTCAATCAAAACCTTGCATTGTGGACAAAGCTCACCGTAGTGCGGTGCGACAGCGTCATTGGTCGGCGCCGACAACGACCGGCCGAGGCCCATCCGGGCCGCGGGCAGAGTTTCGCCAGCCGTGGGTTACAGCCTGGGCGCATCAAGAGGAACCTGCGAAACCGCACTACCACCATGCGGCTTCACAAGCTCAACAGATCAACACTCTCGTTCTGGCCGCGATGTTTAGGAAAAATACCCCATGCCTCAGCACAGACGACCGGCGACGCGGCGCCTAGCCTCGCGTTGACGGGCCCGGTCTGAGGCCCCGTGAGGCTTGGCCCGCGGCGGCCTGCTATCCGTGGCCGGAGAATTGCCGAATCAGTGGGAGCCGAAAGAAACGAAGGGCGGCCGCGCCCCCCGGCCCGGCCGCCCTTGCCCCAAGTCTGGCAAGCAATGAGGCTTCACATGATCGGACAGAGTCGCAAAGGGCTTCCGTCCGATCATGATCCGCTTCAGTCGCCCAGGCCCTGCATGATGAAGACCTTGGCCTCCGGTTTCTTGCCGGGACCCTTCCCTTTGCTGCCGGCGCCGGTCAGCGGGACCCGGAAGGCCGTGGATACCGCCTCTCCATCAGGCGTCAAGCTGACCGGCCGCGGCGACTGGCTGGGCCTGCAGCCGCCACGACCGGCGCCTTGCCGGGCCTTAGAGAAAGACCCGGTAGACCCTCAACCGCCCTGGCCCGGCAGGATGAAGACCTTGGCTTCACCCAGCGTACCGGGCGCCGCCGGCTTGCCTGCGGCCCCGATCCGCGCGATGCGGAAATCCGAGGTCTTGCAAGCCGTCTTGGCCCCCTTGCTGGCTGGGCTGCCGGCCGGGCAGACCTCGATACGCCAGTCGCGGCCGCCGCTCAGGGCCTTCAGATTGAAGGTCGCCGTGCGGCCCGTCATCTGCCGGGGAAGCTGGGCGGACCGCAGCGACCGGTAGCCGCCTTCGGTCTTGCGATAGAAGCGCAGATCGTACTTGGCGTTGGCCGGGCCACCGGAAAGCTGAATCTGCCCCTGGCGAACCCGGCCCTTCGGCGCCTGGATCGCGAAGGCCGGCCCGGTCTGCAGCGCAAACTGCCCTGTTGCGGCAGGCGTCCGCCCCTGCTGCGCCTGGGTCGACTTCGCACCGCCAGAGGACAGACCGCTGACGACACGGCGGCCATCGCGATAAGACTGGCACTCGAAGGTCCTCAATTCCTGCATAAGACCGACCTGCTCACCGAGAGCATTGTGCACGAGCATGGCGAAAGCCATATCCTGCTCGGTCGCCGTTTCGACGTCCCAATGCAAGTCATACTTGCCGACGAAATTCTGCGTCTCGTCATCCTCGAAGCTGAAGGGTTTCTCAAGGATCTCGTCGCCGGCAGCCTCCATCGTGATCGTCCCGGAAGCCTTACCGCGGCCTTCCACACGGCCGATGACCGAGACGGCTGCGGGGCAGACCAGGTCCCGATACTGAACTTCCTTGTTGACCACGAAGATAAGCTTCTTGGGCTTTGGCGGCAGAACGCTGACCATACCATCAGGCGCACCGTCGACCTGGCTGCCCGGCGTGTACTTACGGCACTCGAAAGTCTGCCCCTTGGTCAGGCTATCCACTTCGACGCCTTCCGCATTGTAAAGGCGCAGGGCAAGGCTGACATTGTTTTGGACAGGGTCCTGAACGTTCGCCCAGTTGAGATCGTGTTCGCCCGCGATCGACATTGTTTGACCGTCCTCGATGCTGTACGGCATCTCCGCCTTGGCCACGCCGTTGGCGGTAAGGACCGCAGTGCCAGAGGCAATGCCCTGCCCCTTGAAGACGCCTCCAATGCTGATCCTCGCCGGGCAGATGTGACCCTGGAGGAAGACTTCATCGGCCTTGGCAACGGCCGCCAGACCGGTCGCTTTCGGCGGGTCGAAGCTGATGGCAAGGTTTGCAACAGTCACAGCCTTGCAGCTCACCTCCAGCGACCGCTCGACCGACGCTACGGTACCGCCGGTTTTCACGACCCGGAAGGAAAGGTCCATCGTCTGCTTGGGCGGCGCATCGCCGTTCTGAGGCACGTTGCTCCATCGCACCTCGGGCTCGAAGTCGAGTGCTAGGTTCTCATTCTCCGTGACGGCGAAGTTGAACTCCTTCACCTGCGACTGGGATTCGGCCAGGGACTGCTCCTGCTTGACGACAAAGACCGCGCGTCCGTTGAAGTCGTCCTGACCCCGGATTCTGCCTCTTAGAACAACCCGCTCCGGGCAGATGTAGCCCTGGTACAGCCTTCTCTCCCCGGTCCTCATGGAGAGCGACAGAACCGGCGGTGTCGGGTCGTTGGAAACAAACTGGTCGGGTTTGTCAGCCTCGACGCAACTGACGGTCTGTGTCTTCGTCAGAACGTCGACCGGCTCGCCATTTGCATTTTGCAGAACGAGACCAACGTCGATGTCCTGCTGCAGCGGCCCATCGATACCCGCCCAGGAAAGACTTTGCACATAGTCGACGGCCTTTGATTCCTTGTCGTCGATGTTAAAGGCTCTCTCCACCCGCATTACGTTGTTCACTGTCAGGACAGCAGTGCCGGAGGCAGAGCCGCGGCCCTTGAAAACACCTATTATCTTTGCTTCCGCCGGGCAAACGTGGCCCCGATAAACGCCCTTCTTGGCGGTCGCCGCCACCTCCAGGTGGACCACCTCCGGCGGCAGCAGAGTGGCAAAATCATTGGTTACGCAGTTGACCTCATAGTCCTTCCAATCCGATTTGGTGTCTTCCCCCTCGATCACCATTCGGACCTGGCCGGTCTGAACCCCAGTCCCCGACAGCCGGTAAGTGTAGGCCTTTTGGTGAAGAGCATTCCCCGGTGTCACCACGGTATGGACTTCGCTTTTCTGACCGTTTCCTTTCTCAAAGCGGAAACTCACTTCGGTGTTCGGCGCTACCGTCCGGATAGTGGCGACCATCGAAACTGAGCAGACAGCGGCGGTGTCATTGCCGACGACCTTCAGATTGGCGATGTCCACATTCGTTTGGGGCGTCACCAGCGAAGCCGACTGCGCGCAGATGATGGTGACAGGTGAGATGAATTTCGGGCCAAGCGGTATCGCTGGATCGGCAAGGACAACTCCAGCCAAGCCGCTGAACTCATAGGTATGATCGGCAACGGCCTTAACGTCGATCTGGTGATCCTGCGCGAAGATCTCCTTGTTGGTCATACCATTGTTCTGCCGCAAGTGAGCGGCTTTGTCGTTACAGGCCTGCAGTGCGAAGTCTTTGTAGGTGGAGCGGGGAATGGAGAAAGGAAACTCGCCTTCCACCAACTTGGGCCGCTCGCCAATGCCATAGCTCGCAGACTGGCCGATAGACGGGAACTGAGTCTTGGTATCCGTTTCCTCGATCCACAGAGACGCCCAAACATGCCAGGACAACACGTGTCCGGATCCGCCGGGATCCAAGTGCATGAAGATGTCGCCGGTGATGGGGGGAGCGGAGGCCAAAACGGTCGTGTAGGCTTCTCCATCACCCAAGACCCGGATGACCGCGGGATCCTGGTACTTCACGTAGGAATACGCGGAGTCGACGGCCAAGGCCGGTCCGGATGCGGAAATGGCCGTCGTCAGCGCGGCGGCAGCCAGCACCCCGCGCCGGAAAGCGCCCCAGCGGGCAAACCGGGGGGCAGCACAGGTTTTTCGGCGAGGGATGCCGGAGCTCTCGCGACTGGACATGATTTCTTCCTTCTCAATCGGCAAATAGAAATTGCTGCCCGATGCGGCAGAGTTTCGCGTTGGTCGCCGGAGGAAGCGCTTGGGTTTAAGGCACAGCGGTTCTGTGCAAGACCCCGTTCGACCGTCCCACATCGGCGGGAGGGCTGGGATACAGCCACGCGGCGTAAGGGTGAACCCGAGAAACCGCATAAGCACGATGGGATTTTGCCGGATCGCGCAATCAAGCTATTGATATATCTGGATTTTTGTAGACTCAGAGGTAGAATCCGGCCCCCGGCGAAGGGAAAGCGGGCGGCCGCCGTCTCACCCACGGCAGCCGCCCGCCCCGTGCAGCCGGGCCTCTTTTCGGGGGCCGGCCGCCGGTTCTCTTGCCCCGTTGTCGGCCAGAGCACGAAGCTCCTCGCGCCTCAGGTGCGTGCTTCCGAGTCTTCTCGATCAGATTGCGGAGCGCAGACCGCTATAAAGGCGACCCGAAACAGAGACGGGCGGCTACAATCACCGCCGGTAGCCGCCCGCCTACGAGTGCAGAGCAGACCAATTGCTCAAAACCTGCCCTTCGGCTAAACTCAGCGTCAGGGCGGGTGCGATCCGTGAAGATGCCATGTGGGCGGCCCTCCGCGGTGTGCACTCGCCCCAACCAGATACTGATCCGCCCGCCTCCCGTGAACCCGTGAAACCGCAGGACCGCCATGCAAGTTCGCATGAACCTTTGGGGACGGCCATAGGGGGGTCACCCATAAGGGGTAGGTGGAGGGATGAGGCAGGCCCGGCGCCGCCACACCGCGACACGGTTTCCGGATGGGATGCCAGCGAAGTTGCCAGCCACAACGCAAGAACGGGCGGCAGCCTGTGATGGCTGCCGCCCGTCCCCCGTGTCTCCCGCTCCCTTAGGTCCCCTACTCCCTGCGGGTGCGGGAGACAACGCCCAGGCCGGTCAGTTGCCCCAGGGATTGGAGCCGGGAAAGATCAGGGAGCGTCCCTCTTCGGGCTCCTGCATGTGCTGTCCGGGTCCCCCGGTCATCGCATGCCTGACCTCGAAAGTCCGGTCCCTGCAGGCATTGGGAAGAATTTGGAGTCCGCGTCCATTGCGGGTGGCGCAGACCTCGACCCGCCACTGGCCGGGTTTCATCTTGGCGAGATTCAGATTGGCGACGCCGTTCGTCATCCTGGTCGGCAGATGAGGGCCTGTTATGAGTTTCGCACGATAGAAGCGCAAGGCATAGACCGCGCCCGGCTTCGCGCCGATCAAGCGGACCTTCCCTCCAGCCACCTGGACAGCGCCGGCGGGCAGCCCCACCTGCGGACCCGACGGGATGCCCGGCAGCTGCGCACCTTGACCCAGATCGCCCTCAGCCATCCTGGTGCAGCGGAACAGCGCCGTCTCCTGCTGTATTGCAAGGGTGCCGCCGACCTCGTCGAAGACCTTCATGCTAAGACTGATGGCTTGCTGCGGCCCCGGGCCTCCGGCGCCCCCCGAGCCGAAGCCCTTCCACGCCAAGGTCCGTTCGGCGGGAGCGACGATGTCCAGATTGATGCCGTCGTTCAACGCGAAGGGAATGGGCCCGAAGGGCGTACCTTCGGCGAAGATTTCGACCGTGCCCGAGACATCGCTGCGGCCGACAAGGTTCCCGATCACCTGATAGCGGACGGGGCAGACGAACCGCCCGTCGACGGGTGCGGACTCCACGACCTTCACTTTGATCGCCGTCTGCGGCCAGACCGGACGGCAAAGCAGGCTCAGTTCGCGTTCGTCTTCGTCGGCCACGAAGCTCTGGTCCGTGGCGACCATGGCACGATAGGTTACAACCTGGCGCGGTGACGTCTCGCCCGCCGCCGAGAACCCGGCCCAGGACACATCGTGACCGGCAGCGAACATGTCCTCGCTGCCCTCCTTGACATCGAACTGCCTCAAGTCAAGCAGCGAGTCGTTGCCGAAGAGTGAAACCGTGGCGGTGCCTTCCGCCGTGGCGGACACCTGCGCGCGCACCCAGACACGCGAGGGGCAGGCCCAGCGGCCGCCCAAGACGACCTCTTTCTTCACATCCGCTTCAAGGATGGAGACCGTCGGCGGCGCTTCGGTCTTCAGGTCATCGGACCCGACAAGAGGGGCGCAGGTCACGGCGTAGGCGAACCAGGGCGACTGGAAGTGCGAGCTCTCGCCGACCATGCGGACCTTGCCGCTCACTGCGCCGCCGTTTCTCGGCAGCGGGAGCTCGTGCGTGAAGTTGGCGATTCTGGCAGCCGAAGTCGTCACGGTCTTGACGTCGCTTTTCCGGCCCTGGTCGTCGACGTAGCGGAAGCTCACCGTTTCGTTGGGCTGAAGGCTGGTGATGCTGCCTGCCGCGTTCAGACGGCAGCCCAAGAGGTCGTTGGCCGCGCTGATCGAGAGCGCCGAGTCGGCGACCTGATTCAGGGTCAAGGGGGTCAGGGGGCCGAACTCGACCTTCGCGCAGGTCACCATCAGTTCCGGGTCGAGGACGGCTTCTTCCGGTGGCACAAGGCCACCGGAAAGACCTGACATCTCGTAGGTCAGCGCACCCCTGACAGGCACCGTGATCAGGTGGTCGGAACTGAAGACTTCACTGTTGGACAGGCCGCCAGCGCGCAGTTCGGCGGCCTTCTTGTTGCAGGCATCGGCGACAAGGGTGGTGTAGGCCGACCGCGGAATGACCAGGGTTTCGTGACGGTCGACGGTTTTCGGACGGCTGCCGAGGGGGTAGGAGACCGTGAGCCCGCTGTCCTTGAAGTCGAACCACTGACCCGGACCCATCTTTCCCTGCGGCCAGGCGCTCCAGGTCTTGACCAGACCGGAGGCGCCGGCATCCAGGACAATCCGGACATGAACGACGACATCCTCCGTGCCGTCCTCGACCTGGGTGTAGATGCTGCCGTTGCCGATCACCTTGATTGACGGCGCGGAAAGCTGCTTGACGTAGATCCGTCCCTCGTCGGCAAGCGCCGGAGAGGCGGCCGACAGACCGGACCACAGCAGTGCAAGGATACCAAGACTGGACGGGAGGACAGCAGCGCCGCCACGTTCGGTGGACGCGCTGCGGTTGCGGCGCGCAGCGCCGCAAAGGGAAGAGACCCACATAATTCTCTCCTTATGTACACACTGCCGAGCCCGCGGTGCCGGGCTCGGCCCCCATCAGTCGCGGGGACTCCACAAACGGTTCATTTCGGGAAAAATCTGCTTCCGCTGTGCCGTGCGAACTGACCGAATCAGACAGGGGTCAGGGGCTGCAGAGAGAAAGGGGAATGCAGTTTGAAAGAAGGCGGGCGGCTACAGTCGCCGCCAGCAGCCGCCCGCCCTGGGCGCACACGCAGATCAATTGCGCCGGCCCTTCCCCCGGGTCAGGTGCCGACCCGTTGGCACTTCTTTAGTCGGCGCCGGGTCTGCAGGGGTTCACGAAGGCAGACGTTTTTTTGGCTCAGTCTTCGGGCAGGGGGATGAACTCATGGTCATCAGGCACCATCGCAAAGCGCCCGGCTTTCCAGTCGGCCTTGGCCTGCTCGATGCGGTCCTGGGAGGAGGCGACGAAATTCCACCAGATGAAGCGCTGGCCGTCGATGGGCGCGCCGCCCAGCAGCATCAGCCGGCTGGCCTGATGTGCCGCCAGACTGACACGGGCACCGGCCTTGAACACCGCCATGGTGTTGGCGGCAAAGCTCTGCAACCCCGCCGTGCCGGCATCGGTCTCAACCGCACCGCTCACCACGTAGACAGCGCGTTCCGCATAGTCCTGCGGCAGCTCAAGGCTCGCCCCCGCCTCCAGCTCCGCATGGAGGTAAAACATATCGGAGAACACACGCACCGGCGCACAGTGGCCAAAGGCTGAGCCCGCAATCAGCCGCATCCACAGCCCGGGACGCTCGATTTCCGGAAGCCCGGCCGTCGGGTAGTGGGTGAAGCTCGGCTCAGCCTCCTCATGAGCCAGCGGCAGGGCGATCCAGGACTGCATGCCGTGCAGGCGCTGCGGGCCGGCGAGGGCCGCCTCGGGGCTGCGTTCGGAGTGCACGATGCCTTTTCCGGCCGTCATCCAGTTCACCGCACCAGGCTGGATGGGCTGCTCATAGCCCAGGCTGTCGCGGTGCATGATTTCCCCTTCGAAGAGGTAGGTCACGGTCGCCAGACCGATGTGCGGATGGGGCCGCACGGAGATACCCTGACCGGCGGGGAAATCCGCCGGGCCCATCTCGTCCAGAAAGATAAAGGGGCCAACCAGGCGGCGCTTCGCATAAGGCAGGATCCGCCGCACCTCGAAACCCCCGAGGTCACGGCCACGCGGCTGGATGATGAGGTCGATCGGGTCTTCCTTGGCCTGCTTCTGCGCTTCGCTCATCTGCATCTCCCTTTCTTCACCGTCCTCAAAGGCAAGTTCCACCAAAGCAAATGGGAAGCGGCGGCGTCGAGCATCAAGGGGACGGCACTCAAAGTGATGGCCGCGTCGCTTTCAGGCGCCACAGCTCGAAAAGGGCGAAGCAGATCGGGGCCAGCCCGCCCAGCACGAGGACCAAGCCGCCCAGTTCGTAGCCCAGCCGGCGGTGGATGTAGGCCGTTGCATAGAATTCGTCGATCACCGGCTGGCCCCAATCGCCGTAGGACAGCATGGCTACGCCCCAGGTGACCAGACAGGCCGCCGCGCCAAAAAGGGAAACGACACGGATAACAGTGCGCGCGAGGTCCACGCTGCCGAGGGCCAGGACATAGGCGACCAAGGCAGTGGTAAACAGCAACGGCAGGAGGTCCATTGCTCTTCGTGCCCTTCTATTCTCCCCTAGCCGATTGGTGCTAAGGCATTAGTCCGCACCCAAGACGCCCGACGACGGCTCGGTCGGCCGCGGTTCCGGGGGGCTTTGCCCCGCCGGGTCCCAATCACCGCGGCTTCCGAGTTCTAAGATCAATTCATCAACCGCCTGGGCCGCGGCCTTTAGACGCTGAGCGTCGGTCGACCGGAGCACCAGACGAACACCGAAGGTTCCATTGCGATTGAAGGGGTAGCTGCCCAGTTCGACGTCCGGAAAACGCTCCTGGACCGCGCCCAGGCCCGCGGCCAGAACGCCTTCGCCCAGATCGACCGAGACGGTCAGGGACAGCAGGGGCTCGCCACCGGCAAGGCGATGGCGCAGGCTCTGAAACATCGCCTGCATGATGACCGGGATGCCCGCCATGACGAACACATTGCCGACCTGGAACCCGGGCGCCTGGCTGACCGGATTTTCGATCAGCTGGGCCCCCTCCGGCGTGCGCGCCATGCGCAGGCGCGCCGCGTTCAGCTGGCCCTTCTCGTAGTGCGCCTCCAGGATCGCCCGCGCCTCCTGGTTGACGATCAGCGGCAGACCGAAGGCCTTGGCAACGCAGTCCGCCGTGATGTCGTCATGGGTCGGGCCGATTCCACCGGTCGTGAAGACGTAGTCGAAGCGCTGCCTGACGTCGTTTACCGTCGCGACGATGACGTCTTCCACGTCGGGAATGACCCTGGCCTCCATCAGGCGGATGCCCAGATGGTTCAGCTCTTCCCCCAGAAAGGCGAGGTTCTTGTCTTTGGTGCGGCCGGAGAGGATCTCGTTGCCGATGATCAGCAGGCAGGCGGTGACCTTCTCTTGCACCATAGAGCTCAGAATTCCAGGCGTGGCAGCACGGTGTCGGTCCGGACGTAACCCTTGGCTTCCATGCAGCCGGTCATCAGCGATCCGCGGCGCTGGCGCAGGTCGAACTCGTCAACGCGCTGGCGCAGGGCCGAATAGCGGGAATCGCTGGTCAGGGTATCGATGCCGGCATTGCGGTCGTCGGTGATCTGCGCATCGCGCCGGGTCTGCGCGGCTGCGTAGGCGTAGCAGTCTTCGATGTCGGCGCGGTAGGCCTCTTCATCCTGGCTGCTCCCCACGGCCCAGTTGGTGCCGTCCGGACCTTTCACGATCACGGTTTCCTGGCCTTCCGCCGGGGCGGCGGCCTGCTGGGACGGCAGCCCCTCCGAGGCCGTCGGCGGCAAGGCGGAGCCGGCCTCGCCCGAGACGCCCGGCGGCGGCAGCGCTTGGCCGGTCTGCGCTTGGCCCGTCTGCGCTTGGCCCGTCTGCGCTTGGCCCGTCTGCGCACCGCTGTCGACGCTGCCGGGCGGTGGCGCGGAGCCGCTTTCCTGACCTCCAAGACCGGAGCCCTCAAAACCGGGAAAGGACGAGCAGGCCGCGAGCAGCAGCAGGCCGGCGGTCAGGCTGGAAAAACGCAGAGCGGCACGCGGTGAATGAGGCACGGACATCTGGGGTTCCTCGCGGGCGCCGGTCCCATTGGCCGGAACGGCCCCCCTTGGTGTGGAGCGGGCGGAGGTCGACTGGTAACCTACGACGCGTACAGTGGCTTTACAGCACCGAAGTTGCAAGCCCATGTCATCGGCTTCGGCCCCCACCGCCACACCTGAGAGTTGCGTATCTCCCTTTCCGATTTAATCCGCTCAGATGCAATTTCCAGCCCCCCTGATACCCGGCCGTCTTCTCAAACGATATAAGCGGTTCCTCGCCGATGTTGAGCTGGAGGATAGGTCTGTGGTCGTGGCTCATTGCGCCAATCCCGGATCGATGCTGGGGCTGGCCGCTCACGGCTCGGTTGTATGGCTGTCGCCGGCGCAAAACCCGGCGCGAAAGCTCAAATTCTCGTGGGAACTGGTCGACTCCGGCGGCGCGCTGGTGGGGATCAACACCGGGCGCGCCAACGGCCTTGTGGGCGAGGCCCTGGAACAGGAGCGCATCCCCGCCCTGGGCAGCGGCAACCGCATCCGCCGGGAAGTCCCCTATGGCAACCGCAGCCGAGTTGACTTCCTCTTACAGAAAGAGGGCGTAAAGGATTGTTATTTAGAAGTGAAATCCGTGACCCTGAAGCGCAACGACGGCCTGGCCGAGTTTCCGGATTCGGTGACCGCCCGAGGCGCCAGGCACTTGGAGGAACTGGCGGCGATGGTCGCCGAGGGCCACCGGGCCGTGCTGCTCTTCCTCGTTCAGCGTGGCGACTGCCGGGAGGTCGGAGTCGCCCGGGACATCGATCCCACCTATGGCAAAGCGCTGGACCGGGCAATCGTCCAGGGGGTTGAAGTGTTGTGCTATAGTTGCGAGGTATCTCCGGAGGGCGTGGCGTTGGACGCGGCACTGCCGTTGGCGCTATAAGCGGGCGCCAGAACCGGGAGTATTCGGAAATCGGGGCGGGGTCCATAGGGGACCGCCGTTAAGAGGATTGGCTTGATGAAGCAAGGATACAGCGTGGAGCGCGTGAGCCCGAAAGACGGCGGCTACGTCATTCACGACGAGGCAGGCTTCGAGGGCATGCGCAGGGCCGGGCGTCTTGCCGCCGAAGCCCTGGACATGATCACGCCGGAGGTGAAACCGGGCGTGACCACCAACGTGCTGAACCAGCTCTGCCACGACTTCATCGAGGCCCACGGCGCGGTCCCGGCGCCGCTGAACTACCGCGGCTTTCCCAAGTCGATCTGCACCTCCGTCAACCACGTGGTCTGCCACGGTATTCCCAGCGACGACAAGCGCCTGGAAAACGGCGACATCATCAACATCGACGTCACCGTGATCGTCGACGGCTGGCATGGCGACACCAGCCGGATGTTTTTCGTCGGCGAACCGAAGATCAAGGCGCGGCGTCTGGTCGAGGTGACCTACGAGTCCATGATGCGCGGTATCGAGGTGGTGAAGCCCGGCGCGACCTTGGGCGACATCGGCCACGCCATCCAGAGCTTTGCCGAAAAGCAGCGCTTCTCGGTGGTGCGGGACTTCTGCGGCCACGGCCTGGGCCAGGTCTTCCACGATGCACCCAGCGTGCTGCATTACGGCCGTCCCGGCGACGGCATCGCCCTGCGCGAGGGCATGTTCTTCACCATCGAGCCGATGATCAACGCCGGCCGACCTGAGGTGAAGATCCTGCAGGACGGCTGGACCGCGGTGACCCGCGACATGAAGCTCTCGGCCCAGTTCGAGCACTCCATCGGCGTGACAGCAGACGGCTACGAGATCTTCACGCTCTCTCCCAAAGGCTGGTACGCGCCACCCTATACATAAAGCGCAAGCGCGGATCGCACGCCCACAGAGGTAAAAACGGGCGCCGGGCAGAGAGCTGCCCGGCGCCCTTTCTTCGCGGGCGGCAGATGTCGCGCCGCCATCAGCCATCAGGCGTCAGACGATCTCGACCCGCAGCAGCGAGCGGACGTGCTGGATCTGGTTCAGGATCGTTACCAAGGGCGAGCCGGCAAAGAGCAGCCCTACCGCGTAGTTCTCGCGGTCCGCCACCAGAGAACCGGAATCGCCGCCCGCCGACATCGGCGTGGTGAGGATCTGGTCACGGAAACGGGCCACGCGCCCGCCGCCGAAATTCACATCGACAGTGGCGTTCACTGCGGTGATACGGCCGGTCGTGTAGTTGGTGGTGCGCCCCGTCTTGTGCAGCAGGGTGCCAACGGTGACATGCCCGCGCGAGCGCCAGCCGCGCAGATGGCCGACCCAGTGGATCTCGCGCTTCAGGTCATGGAACTCCCCTTCCGCAACCGCCGCATCGATCAGATTGCGGTGCAGCGCCCGCGGCACCGGCGGGTCGAAGGTAATGGGGATGAAGCGGCTGAGAGAGGCGATACGGTCGGCCGGGTCACTGCCGCCGTCGAAGGGCCCGGGCTGCAGCACGGCATCACCCGGCGTGGCGTTGTTGCTGTTGGCCAGCACGTGGTTGTTGGACAGAATGTAGTAGTGGCCCGGCATGCCGACCGGGTTGCCGGGGGTTCCCACCATGTCATAGACGCAGGTGCCGAGCGTTCCGGCGGTGATGTGCTTGTGGCCGACGCTGCTGCCGCCGGGGGCAGGACGGGCGCGTTGGGCCAGGGTCTGAACACCGACCTCCAGCGGCTCGGCCTGGCCGGCAAAGGGCTGACCGATGGCCAGCACGTCAGTGGGCATGTCGCCGATCTTTCCGGGAACCATATCCGCC
>NZ_JANQKD010000021.1 GCF_028281305.1 Pelagibius sp.
ACACCGACCTCCAGCGGCTCGGCCTGGCCGGCAAAGGGCTGACCGATGGCCAGCACGTCAGTGGGCATGTCGCCGATCTTTCCGGGAACCATATCCGCCTCGGTCAGTTCGTCCTTGTCGACCTTCTGTGAGACCAGGGCCAGCAGCGCCGGCTTGCCGGTCGGCTCCCCGTTGCTCCACTTCACTCCGTAGCCCATGCCGACAACATTGGCGGGCGCCTTCTCCGGCTGCAGGAAATCGTCCACCGCCGCGGCATGCGCCTTCTGGGCCTTCTGGGCATCCTCGGGGGTCAGAACCATCTTTTTCGCATCCATCATGATCGTCTCTCCTGGATGGGTACGGCCTAAGGGGCCGTGATCTCGCCAACTTCCTCGACGTCCAGCGCACAGCCTTCCAGCTCCTTGGGAAGGATCTGATCGGGCGGCAGAGAGGCTTCCGGAACCTTCTTGACGACCATAACCTTGATCACCGCGCGGCCGGCCCGCTCTCCGATCCCGACGCCGTTGACGTTGAGGTAGGACAGCAAGCTGTCTTCGTGCTTCCTGAGAACCGCTTCGATATCCATGGGGTCGCACCTCCTTCCGCTTCCGGCTGGATGCCAGAGGGGTTTGCTGTTCATGGCCGCGCATCCTGCGCGTCACAACGGCGCTGCGAACATCGCTTGCCCAACGGGAACCGTGGCCACGGCACCCGCAAGACCGTTGTCGCTATCCTCACCGCGCCCTCTACCCGGGCGCAATCACCGTCTTGGGATCGCCTGCTTGGCGGCTGCCTGGAAGTCGCATCGAGAGGAACAGTCCCACGCCGCGCGGGCGACGCCTGGGTTCGGCGCCTGTACCGAACAGGCAGCGCCGAACTCTCGAGTACCGAACTGTCGATCCTTAGATCGGACCTTCAGGATCTGCAGGTCCTGAAGCCGGAAACCCTTCTCTGAAGGCTGCGGCGTGATCAGCGCCCGTCGTTCAGATCGGGTCCTGCAGCCCGCTCCGGGCCACAGGCAAGGGGTCGACCGACGAGAGACTGATACCACCCTGGGCGGTCCAGGGAACGCTCTTCGCGGTCATGAGCAGATGGTGGTTACGCTACGCCTGCGCGCTATGCTTGTCTATCGAATCAGGGCGCAGAAGGGCTGCGCATTTGTGGTGCGGGACGCTCCAAAGGTATAGCGTCCGAACACACCCCGACAGCACTCTGCCGTTGCCGTTCCGTGAATGGCGACTCAGCCGGCTTCGATCTGCGCGGCCGCCTTGGCCGCAGCCGACTCCGGCCGCAGCCCGTCGCGATAGGCGGCTTCCCAATCGAAGCCGCTCGCCGCCATGTCGTGCCCGAGAATCGAAAGCTCGCACTCGGCCCAGCTCAGCCAGTCGCGATACGTCTCAGCGGGGCGCTGCCGACCCGGTGAAGACGTCTGCCCTGGAAACTCGATCACGGTGGCATCGGTCATAGTCATTTCCTGCAGCAGTGATACGCAAAGGGAGAAAGAGACTCCATAGTAGTACCCATTATAATGGTGTCGCCCGTTAACAAATAGCTAGTCCTGGGAAAGAGCGAGCCCAGAGTTGAACGCGGCGCCGGGCAAATCTCCGGCAATGGCGCTGCGCGATGCGGACAAGGGCGGCATTGGCGGGGCGGCATAGGGATATCTTCAAGGAACGCAGTCCGGTGAGCGCGGAGACAAAGAACGACCAGCCCCACTACCACGGCCATCGCGACCGTCTGCGCGAGCGCCTGCTGGACCGCGGCGGCGACAGTCTGGCCGATCACGAGATCCTGGAGTTTCTGCTGTTCGGCGCCCGCGCCCGCGGCGATACGAAACCCCTGGCCAAAGCCCTGCTGGCGGCGTTCGGCAGCCTCGCCAGGGTGCTGACCGCCGAACCCGAGGCGCTGGCGAAGGTCCCGGGCATGGGGCGGGCGTCCACCGCCGCCCTGCGCATCGTGCCGGAGGCCGCCGCCCGCCTCGCCCGCGAACAGGTCGTGGACGCGCCGGTGATCTCCGCCTGGGACAAGCTGCTCGACTATTGCCGCATCACCATGGCCCACGCGCCGGTCGAGCAGTTCCGCCTCCTCTTCCTCGACAAGCGCAACCGCGTGATCGCCGACGAGCTGCAGCAGCAGGGCACCATCGATCACACGCCGGTCTACACCCGCGAGGTGATGAAGCGGGCCCTGGAACTGGGGGCGGCCGCGCTCATCCTGGTGCACAACCACCCCTCCGGCGAGCCCGAGCCCTCGCCCGCCGACATCGCCATGACCGAGGAACTGCGCGATGCCGCCGAGAAGCTGGGCATCGTCATCCACGATCATCTGGTCATCGGCCGCGCCGGCCACACCAGCTTCCGCGCCCTGGGATTGCTCTAGCCTGGGTTTGCTGTAGCGGGCTGTTGGGTTTATAAACCGGGGCGTCTGCCGAGCAGGCGCATCGCCTCAAAGCCATCCCCTTCCACGGCCCCTTCTCGGGGGCCGCGCGCGTTCAGGACCCGACCTTCATGATCCCTCGCTACAGCCGCCCGGAGATGACCGCCATCTGGGAACCGGAGAACAAGTTCCGCATCTGGTTCGAGATCGAGGCCCACGCCTGCGATGCCCAGGCGGAGCTGGGGGTGATCCCCAAGGACGCCGCCAAGGCGGTCTGGGAGCGCGGGGCCTTCGACGTGGCGCGCATCGACGAGATCGAGCGCGAGACCAAGCACGACGTCATCGCCTTTCTCACCAACCTCGCCGAACACGTGGGCGAGGAGGCGCGCTTCGTGCACCAGGGCATGACCTCCTCCGACGTTCTCGACACCTGCCTGGCGGTCCAACTCACCCAGGCCAGCGACATCCTGCTGGCCGACCTGGACCGGGTGCTCGCCGCGCTGAAGGCGCGGGCGCTGGAGCACAAGGACAGCGTCTGCCTGGGGCGCAGCCACGGCATCCACGCCGAGCCCACGACCTTCGGCGTGAAGATGGCCGGCCACTACGCCGCCTTCGCGCGCTGCCGCATGCGCCTGGAGGCGGCGCGGGCGGAGATCGCCACCTGCGCCATCTCCGGCGCCGTCGGCACCTTCGCCAACATCGACCCCTATGTAGAAGAGTACGTCGCCGGGAAGCTGGGCCTGTCGCCGGAGCCGGTCTCCACCCAGGTCATTCCGCGCGACCGCCACGCCGCCTTCTTCGCGACCCTGGGGGTCATCGCCTCCTCCATCGAGAACCTGGCGACCGAGATCCGCCACCTGCAGCGCACCGAGGTGCGCGAGGCCGAGGAGTACTTTGCGCCGGGCCAGAAAGGCTCCTCGGCGATGCCGCACAAGCGCAACCCGATCCTGACGGAGAACCTCACCGGCCTCGCCCGGGTGGTGCGCGCCGCCGTGGTGCCGGCGCTGGAGAACGTCGCCCTCTGGCATGAGCGCGACATCTCCCACTCTTCGGTGGAGCGCATGTTCGGGCCCGACGCGACGGTGACCCTGGACTTTGCCCTCAACCGCCTCGCCGGCGTCATCGAGAAGCTGCTGATCTATCCCGAGGCCATGCAGCAGAACCTCGACCAGCTCGGCGGTCTCGTTCATTCGCAGCGGGTGCTGCTGGCCCTCACCCAGGCCGGCGTCAGCCGCGAGGACGCCTACCGCCTCGTCCAGCGCAACGCCATGAAGGTCTGGGGCGGCGAGGGCGACTTCCTCGCCCTCTTGAAGGCCGACCCTGAGGTTTCGGGCAGCATCGAGGCCGCGGCGTTGGAAGCCTGCTTCGACCCGGCCTACCACACCAAGCACGTGGACACGATCTTCCGGCGCGTCTTCGGCTGAAGACGGCTCAGGATCACGCCTGCGGGTGGCAACCTAAGTCTGCCTGCGACCTCGGCATGTCCGACAACAGGAAAGGGCCGCCCCCAAGGGACGGCCCCTTTGCGTCAGGCTTGAGAGCGCTGCGGCCTACTCTTCCATGATCTGCTTCTTGGCCTCGGCCATCAGCTCGTCCATGCGGTGGCGCAGCCGGTGCTCGCTGAAGTCGACCGCCTTGGCCTCCAGATCGGCCATGACCTTGCGGACCACATCGTCGGGCCCGGGCTCGTCGAGGTCGGAAGCCACGACATCCTTGGCGTAGCTTTCCACCGCCTCGCCTTCCAGGCCCAGCAGCTCGGTGGCGATCCACTGCCCCAAGAGCTTGTTACGGCGGACCTCGGTGCGGAACTGCAGATCCTGGTCGTGCTTGTACTTGTCCTCGAAGGCCTTTTCGCGTTCGTTGAATGTGGTCATCGGACCCTTTGTCTCCCGGTACGATAGCTGCTTTCTTTCAGGTGGCGGTTCTATTCCGCTGCGTCAACCATTAGAACCTCTGGATAAGTATAACGCTTTCCGGGCAGGCGGGTAAGCCCGCTTGCCACCCGATTTGCCCGCCTTGGAGGGGGAAATGCGTCCCCCTTCGCCGCCCTTGGAGACCGACGCCGCGCCATGTGTACCCTCGTGCTTCTGCGACGCCCCGATCATCCCTGGCCCCTGCTGATGGCGGCCAACCGCGACGAGATGGCCGACCGGCCCTGGGCGCCGCCGGGGCGCCACTGGGCCGACAGGCCGGAGGTTGTGGCCGGCCTCGACCGGACCGGCGGGGGGTCCTGGCTGGGGGTCAACGATCACGGCCTCGCCGCCGCGATCCTCAATCGCCGGGGATCTCTGGGGCCGGCCGACGGCAAGCGCAGCCGCGGAGAACTGGTGCTCGAAGCGCTCGACCACGCCGATGCCCTTGCCGCCGCGGAGGCCCTGGCGGAGCTCAATCCCGCCGCCTACCGCAGCTTCAACCTGGTGGTGGCCGACAACCGGGATGCCTACTGGATCAAGAATCCGGGCAGCGCGGAGGGGACGGAGACCGCCCGCCCGGTCGAGGTCCTGCCGGTGCCGGAGGGCCTGTCGATGATCACCGCCTACGACCTGAACGATCCCAAGAGCCCGCGCATCGCCCGCCACGCCGGAGACCTGCGGGAAGCCGCCGCACCGTCACCGGAAGACGGTGACTGGTCCGCTTGGCAGGCGATCCTGGCACGCTCCGCGGAGAGCGATCCCGGCGCACCGGCGGAGGCGGCAATGACCGTCAGCCTGGGGGGCTTTCAGACCGTCTCCTCCTCCCTCATCGCCCTGGCCGCAGCCCCGCCGGCGGGCGAGCCGCCGGCCCGCTGGCTGTTTGCCGCCGGGCGCCCGGACCGGCACCCCTACGAAGCAGTCGACCTGACCCTGCCGCCTGCCCTGACTGCCGATAAAGGCCCGGTTTTCGGGGGGTTTTAGGGCCGAAACCGGGGCCTGTGGCGGGCCCTGGAGGCACGATTGTTTTGCGCATCCCCACCTGCTATATCACTGGCCCCTCCGGCCAGCCGTCCGTGCTTGTAACGACGGCGCAACGGGTGGCCCGGGGGCCTGATTGCCCCTGCGGGAAGCAGGATATATTTCCTATATTTGGATGCAGCCAATGCGACGCAGACAGATTTACGAAGGCAAGGCGAAGATCCTCTACGAGGGGCCGGAGCCCGGCACCATCGTCCAGTACTTCAAGGACGACGCCACCGCCTTCAACAATCAGAAGCACGGGATCATCACCGGCAAGGGGGTGCTGAACAACCGCATCTCCGAGTACCTGATGACGCGCCTGGAAAGCATCGGCATTCCGACCCACTTCGTGCGCCGCCTGAACATGCGCGAGCAGCTCGTGCGCGAGGTGGAGATCATCCCGATCGAGATCGTCGTGCGCAATGTCGCCGCCGGCACCCTGGTCAAGCGCCTGGGCCTGGAGGAGGGCGCCCCCCTGCCCCGCTCCATCGTCGAGTACTATTACAAGAATGACGAACTGGGCGATCCGCTGGTCTCCGAAGAGCACATCACCGCCTTCGGCTGGGCCCATACCCAGGACCTGGACGAGATGCTGCAGTATGCCCTCCGGGTGAACGACTTCCTCTGCGGCCTCTTCCTGGGCGTCGGCCTGAAACTCGTCGACTTCAAGCTGGAGTTCGGGCGCATCTGGGAAGACGAGGAAATGCGCATCGTCCTGGCCGACGAGATCAGCCCGGACTCCTGCCGGCTGTGGGACATCGCCACCAACGAAAAGCTGGACAAGGACCGCTTCCGCCGCGATCTCGGCGGCGTCGAGGAGGCCTACCAGGAGGTCGCGCGCCGTCTGGGCGTCCTGCCGGAGGCCGGTCCCGTGGACATCAAGGGCCCCCGGCTGCTGCAGTAACGCCAGTTCCGGTAACGAGCGCGAGGCTTTGCGCTTCTGACGGTTGCAAGGGGTGGCTTCAGGGCTGTCCCCTTTCCCCGACCCTCCTTTCCCCGACCCCCTTTCCTCGACTCTGGGTGCAGCGCTAGACTTGCGGCTTCTGATTACGGACGATCTCGGGTGCGGAGGGCCTCTGAAGCCCGCCGCGCAAACAGGGGGCAGCGATGCACAGGCGACTTCAAGAAACTCTGGTTCAACGCATTCTGGCCATCCTCTTCGTGGCCGTTGTGGCCACCGGCCTCGGCGGCGGACAGGCCCTTGCCGAGAAAGCGGCCACCATTGAGCAGAACTCCCGCGAAGCGCTGGAACTGTTGCTGAACAGCTCTGCCGGCGCCAAGGCCCTGTCCAACAACGCAGAGGGCATCCTGGTCTTTCCGAAGATCGTCAAAGGGGGCCTGATCCTCGGCGGCCAATACGGCGAGGGCGCCCTTTTCAAGAACGATGCCGTTTCCGGCTACTACAGCACGGCAGCCGCCTCTTTCGGGCTGCAGGCCGGCATTCAGACCTTCGGCTATGCCGTCTTCTTCCTCGACGACACCAGCCTGACCTACCTCGACAACAGCGACGGCTGGGAAATCGGCACCACCCCCAACGCCGTGGTGGTCGACAGCGGCGCCAGTGCGGCGCTCTCCACCACGACGGAGCAGGAAGGCATCTACGTCTTCTTCTTCGACCAGAAGGGCCTGATGGCGGGGCTGACGATCGAGGGCACGAAGATCACCACCATCAATCCCGAGTAGGCCAATCCCGAGCAGGCGGGCGCTGCAGGCACGCAGCACCCGCCGGACATTGCGGCGACCGATTGACAAGACAGTTGTCATCCGGCCGTCGGCCCTGATACTGCTGGTCGATGGCCAAGACCTCAAAGACCGCGGCAGCCGACCCGCGCGCCGAAGCCATTTTCGATCTCTTCCTGGAAAGCCTCGCGCTGTCGTTCAAGCTGCGGGCGCTGGGCCAGCGCAGCGGCAGCGTCACCTCCTGGGGCGGCGGTCTCTGGGGGCTGCTGCGCAGCCTGGAGACCGAGGGGCCGCAGACTGTCCCGCAACTGGCCCGCAGCCGTCCGGTCGCGCGCCAGCACATCCAGAAGCTGGCCGACGAGATGGCCGCTCAGGGCCTTGTCGCGTTCATCGACAATCCGGCGCACAAGCGCTCCAAACTCCTCCGCCCGACCGCCAAGGGCAAGGCGCTCTACCGGGAGATAACCCGTGATCTCATGGCCCTCTGTCATGATCTTGCGCAGGGCCAGGAGCTTGGGGAACTCAAAACAAGTTCTCATACAATCAGAGACTTAAAAGACCATCTTGCTGCGATGATCGAGACCGATTCCGCCTGAGTCATTGAACTGCCAAATCTATATTGACAACTAAATTGTCAATTTATAGGCTCCACTTGATTGACAATTCCCTTGTCAAACAAGGAGACGGAAATGTATCGGCACCGTCGACAGACCTGTCACTTGGCAGACGAAGCCGCCATGTTCGATCGCATGGCTCGCTTCATCGAAAACGATCTGGACCTCACGTCGCGCCAGCGGTCGGCATGGCGGCACCTGACCGCGGACGCCAAGGTGGCGATGACCCGAGCCGGCGAGGCCCGCAGGGAGTTGCCCGGACAACCATCGACCTCTGCGCCCGAATCGACCTCTGCGCCCGAACAGCTTGCCGCCCTGCGTGAGCGCATCGCTGCCGGCCTTGCAGCCTTGGACAGTGTCGAGCCCGCTTTCGCCGCCTTCTACTCTACTCTGGACCCGCAGCAGCGCAGCCGCATCGACGCCGCGGTGGCGGGGAGCCAACGCTGGTGAGCGCCGGGAACCACGGCGACTCGGCGGGTGTGATCGCCCATCCGCCGGTGCTCTATCTGGGCGCCCTCCTGATCGGACTCGGCGCCGACTGGCTGCTGGCTCTGCCGCCGCTCCCCTACCTGCCTGGCGGGGCCGGACTCTACGCCGGGATCGTGCTTGGCGTTCTGGGCCTCGGCCTTCTGTTCACCGCCGCGTTCCGATTCATAAAGGCCGGCACCAACATCCCGACACACCTGCCCTCGACGGCGCTGGTGACCGATGGGCTCTACCGCTACAGCCGCAACCCGATCTATCTCGGCCTCACCCTGGTCTACCTGGGGCTGGTGGCGGGGCTCGCCAGCCTCGGCGCCCTGGTCGTCCTGCTGCCCCTGCTCGCGACCATGCAGATCGGCGTCATCCACAGGGAGGAACGCTACCTGGAGCGCAGGTTCGGCGACGACTACAGGGCCTACAAACAAAGGGTTCGGCGCTGGCTTTGACCCAGCCGACTTCGCGGCAAGGTCACAAAAAGTGCTCAGCTTTCGCACATGGGTCGAGTGACGCTCATTCTATGATCGCGGCAGGTTGGCCCGACGAGAGAGCCCGGCCGGCCGCAAGTCTGCTGCCCGAAAGGGCGGGTTTCCAGAGCGCTGAAGTCCGAACGAGACATGTCCGACCGCGATCTCCCGCTGCATGTTCATGTGGGCATGCCCAAGACCGCGACCTCTACCCTTCAACAGCTCTACTTTGCCGAACACCCCGAAATCGACTACCTCGCCCTGCGCAGAAAAGGCGGGCGCTATGGGCCGGAAAGCCAGTTCGGCGCCTTCGTCCGCTGGCTGCGGGAGGACCCGGATCTCTGGACCGAGCGGCGGCGCTATCGCAGTTTCCTCCGCAATGAGCTCTGCAGTGGCCGCCCCGGTACACGCTGCCGCCTGCTCTCAGAGGAACGCTTCACCGGCCACTTCGGTGCCGGCATTCCGGCAAAGGCCGAACTGATGCGGGACTTCTTCCCCGAGGCGCATATCATCGTCACCGTCCGCAGGCCGCTCGACCTGCTGGCGTCGAATTACGCACAGCATCTCCGCCACCCCAGGCCCGGCGCCGCGCCACTGCCGTCTTTCGACCGCTGGGTCGAAGAAACGCTGGCAGAACCGAACGATGCAAGCAGCTATGCTCATACGGTCCGGCTCTACGACACCGTCAGGCTGTTCGATCGTCTGTTTGGCCGCGAGAAGGTGCTGGTGCTCGTCTTTGAGGAGTTTCGCGACAACCCCGCCGCATTCCTCAGGCAGCTTGCCGGCTGGCTCTCCATCGATACCGGGCCTTTCGAACAGGTGCTTTGCAGCAGACACCAGGCCGTGAATCCGTCTCCGACACGGCTGCAGTTGAACCTTTGGCGGCTGCGCCAGAGGTGGGTAAACCGGGGGACCAACAGTCTTGGTGTGACCCTCACCTGGGCAGCGACAGTCGCCGCGCACGTGACCTGGCCGGCAAAGGCGCCGCCTGCAGCGGACACCAGAGCCCGGGTCGCCCAATTCACCGGCGAGCAGTGCGCCCGACTGAGCGCCGACCGCGGTCTGGATCTCTGGCGCTACGGCTATCCCGGCGTGCCAAGGTCGACGACGGACAGGGGCGACATGGCAGCCTGCCGCCGTCTTGTCACCAGGGGCCGGCACGGCTAAGGTCCGGCCAACTTTCCACCCCGCGAGTCGGAGCGACCTGCCCATGAAGGCCCGCGTCCACGTTACCCTCAAAAACGGTGTTCTCGACCCCCAGGGCAAGGCCATAGAGCAGGCCCTGGGCGCGCTGGGCTTCAACGGCGTCGAGGACGTCCGCCAGGGCAAGGTCATCGAGTTCTCTCTCGCCGAACGCGATCCGTCCAAGGCCCGGGCCGACGTCGAGGCCATGTGCCAGAAGCTGCTGGCCAACACCGTGATCGAGAACTACGCCATCGAGCTGGACGGCTGATCCGGGTGCGCCTGACCCGGGACCTGAAATTCTTAGGAGAGCGCGCATGAAAGCGGCGGTCATCGTCTTTCCGGGATCGAACTGCGACCGCGACGTGCAGGTCGCCCTCAAGCAAGCAGTGGGCCGCCAGTCCATGGGGCGGGAGCCGCTGATGGTCTGGCACAAGGAAACCACCTTCGATCCGGTCGACCTGATCGTGCTGCCCGGCGGCTTCTCCTACGGCGACTACCTGCGCTGCGGCGCCATGGCAGCCAACTCTCCGGTCATGAAGGAGGTCGTCGCCCGCGCCGCCAAGGGCGTCGCGGTGCTGGGCATCTGCAACGGCTTTCAGATGCTGACCGAGACCGGCCTCGTTCCCGGCGTCCTGATGCGCAACGCCGACCTGCGCTTCGTCTGCCGCGACGTGACGGTTAAGGTGGAGACCAGCCAGAGCCTCTTCACGGCTAAGTACGAGCAGGGCCAGGCGATCCGCATTCCCGTCGCCCATCACGACGGCAACTACTTTGCCGACGACGACACCCTGGCGGCCATGGAAGACCGCGGCCAGATCGCCTTCCGCTACTGCGACGCAGAAGGGGAAATCACGGTGGAGGCCAACCCCAACGGCTCCCGGCGCAACATCGCCGGGGTCTACAACGAGACCAAGACCGTACTCGGCCTGATGCCCCATCCGGAACGCCTGGCCGACGCCAGGCTCGGCGGCAGCGACGGACGCCCCCTCTTCGATGGCCTGGTGGAGGCGCTGTCGTGACCGCTGCCATGGCCAACGAGCGGCCGGTGACGCCGGAGGTGGCGCGCGAGCACGGTCTCAGCGACGCTGAGTACGACCTGATCCTCGACATCATGGGCCGCGAGCCCAACCTGCTGGAGCTCGGTATCTTCTCGGTCATGTGGTCGGAGCACTGCTCCTACAAGTCCTCGAAGAAGTGGCTGAAGACCCTGCCCACCAAGGGCCCGCAGGTGATCAAGGGGCCGGGCGAGAACGCCGGCGTGGTCGACATCGGCG
>NZ_JANQKD010000117.1 GCF_028281305.1 Pelagibius sp.
GCGCCGCGCCCTCTATGCCGAGGGCTGGCACATGCTGCTGCGCGACCTCCAGGCCCAGGTGGTGATCGACGACATCGCCGCCTGGACCCGCGACCGCGCGGCACCCCTGCCGTCGGCCGCGGAAGCTTATGCCGCCGCGGCGCTGGCGGGCGAGGCGGATCAAGAATCAGAACAGGCAAGCGCCGAGGGTGAGGACTGCGCCGAAGCGCCCTGCTGAAGCCGTTCCTGCCGCGCTTCAGCCGACGAGAGACCGGCCCGCAAAGCGCTTTGCGCCCTCCTCACGAATGCAGTATGGTCGCCGCGTCCTGAAAGGGACCCTTTCCCCTTGGGGACCCGTAGCTCAGCTGGATAGAGCGCTGCCCTCCGAAGGCAGAGGTCACAGGTTCGAATCCTGTCGGGTCCGCCAACATACTTCCTTCGATAGAACCTCGCTTCACCCCCGCCGCCTGCCGGCGAAGAGGGCGGCGTTGTCGTGGATCAGGGCGACCACGCGGTCGGCGATCGTGCGGATGCGTGGAACGTCGCGCAGGTCCTGGTGCACCACCATCCAGGTCTCGCCGCGCAGTTCGTCGACGGGATCGGTCAGGCGCTGGAGGTCGGCTTCGGTGTCGGCGGAATAGCAGGACAGCAGGCCGAGGCCGCCGCCGCCGCGGATGGCGTCCAGCTTCTCCGCCGGGGTGCTGCAGGCGACCCGCGCCTTGGCACCGCCCAGCCGCGGCGCCAGCCACTGCGCCGTGGAGAGGTGCTGGCGCGCCTCGTCGTAGTCCACCCAGTCCCAGCGCGACCAGGCCAGCCCCGGCGGATCGCCGAGGCTGAGCGTTACCTTGTTGCGGGCCACGTAGTCGCGGCTGGCATAGACCGCGACCGCCGGCTCGGTCACCTTGCGGGCCATCAGGTCGCCGCGTTCAGGCATGCGGTTGCGGATCGCGATGTCCGCCTCCCGCCGCGACAGGTTGGTGAACTGGAAAGAGGCTGCGATCTCCAGGTCCAGCCCGGGCAGGCCGTCGAGCAGCAGGGCGACCCGGTTGCAGAGAAAACGGCTCATGGCCGCCCCGGCGCTGATACGCACGGAACCCTCCAGCGTGTCGGAAACCGCGCGCCGCCGGTCCACCGCCTCGGCCGCCCGGGCCATCGCCTGCGCCATGGGCAGCAGGGCCCGGGCCGCCGTCGTCGGCACATAGCCCCGGGGCAGACGGTCGAAGAGGCGCTCGTCCAGCGCATGCTCCAGGGCCTGGACGCGGCGGCCCACCGTCGGCTGGCTGAGGCCCAGGTCCCGGGCGGCGGCCGAGAGGCTGCCGCTCTCCACCAGCGCCAGGAAAACCCGCAAATCGTCCCAGTTCATCGGAAATCTATTCATCACTGAATAATACATTACAGAATTCGTCAATTTCCATTTGAAAGTGAATAGAAGACTGTGACGCTCCCTCGTCGCCGCATTGAACCGGGGTGGAACCGCGCGCGACCGCCCTTGGATCGGACAGCACAAAGGACTGCACAATGACGAGATCCCTGACAGACCGGCTTCGGTGGATGCCGCCGCTCTGGACCCGGCTGCGCGGCCTGGACTGGCGCGCGGGCCGCTGCCGGAAGCCCAAGATTCACGTGAAGGACCTAAGTGATCACATGCTCCGCGACCTCGGTCTCGGCGACACGACGCAGGACAGCACCCCCCTGGGCCGTTGGCCCTGAGGGCTCAGAGGATCGTGATCCAACGCTCTGAGGCACCGGCAGCGCGCGCCGTCCTGCATGTGCGCTGGCCTCTGGCCCGCCGCGACTCCCACCCTCTGGCGCGCCCCGACGACCGCCGTCCCGAAGGCTAGCCGTCCCGAAGGCTAGACAGCCACCGGTGTGATTCCCCGGCAGCTTTTCGGAGCGGCACCAAAAGCCAAACCGAGAGCCGTCCTCCGGACCTTCCCTTCTTCCGTGCAAAGCGAAATGATCCGTGTAGTATGGCCGCGGGGGTTGAACCACGCCTGCGAAGGGGAAAGGCGTATGCATATCCTGCTCGGGGTTCTGGGCGTCGTCGGCGTGGCGCTGTTCTGGCTGTGGCGCCTCCGCAACGCGGCCGGCGCCGCGCGGGAGGTGGTGGACGTCGCCGATGATCTGCGCGCCGCGGTGCGCCGCTTCGGATACAGCCGCAAGGCCAATCAGAACCCGCTGGACGGCATCGAGGACCCCCGGCTTGCTGCCTCCGGAATCCTGGCGGCCTTCGCCAACATGGACGGCGCCCTCAGCCGCGACGAGATCGACGGCATCGCCGGTCTCTGCGGCGGCGCCTTCGGCTGCGACGCGCAGGAGGCGGACCAGATCGGCGCCTACGGCCGATGGCTGATCCAGCAGTCTCCGGCGAACATGGACGAGGTCATCCGGCGGCTGGCCCGCAACCTGATCGGCAGTTTGGATGCCACGGAGAAACGGGAGCTGCTGGCCATGGTCGAACAGGTGGCGAGCATCGAGGGGGGCGGCCTCTCCGAAACCCAGCAGGACAGCCTGGAGCGTCTCGCGCGCCAGCTCGGCTAGGCCACGGGTCTGCCTGGCGCAGGCTTGCAGACCGCGCTGCGTTGCGGGTGACCAGCCAAAGCCTGGCGGGATTCACGCCTTGTCGTGATACTGGATCGGCTCGAGCCGCTCGAGGCCGGGGCGCATGGTGCTCATCAGAAAATCGGCGCGCCGCATCGGGCCGCCGATGTCCGGGCGCGGAAACTGTTCTTCCCAGGCCGACAGCTTGACCGTCGTGACACAGAGCGCGCCGCCGATCTTGTTCTGATAGTCGACGATCAGGTTTTCCATGCGCTGAAAGGACTCCTGGGACATGTCGTCCCACATGTCCGTCGTGCGGTCGCGGAACATGGTCAAAATGTCGCCGAGTTCCGAGACCGTCGTCGCGATCTTGGTTTCCACCTGCGAGCAGGCCGCCATCAGGCCGCGCTCCTTGGACAGCTTGCGGTCGGCCTTGAGCGCCGCCAGGGCCTTCAGGAACCGCTCCAGCTTCGGCCGCGAGGCATCGAGACAGGCCTGGTAGTAGGCAAGTGAGAGATAGACATCGCCGTAGTCCTCCAGGAACTTCGGAATCCCGGTGATGTCCATGCGCAGCTGGCCGGCCAGCTTCGAGAGATTCTCGCGCGCCTCCTTGGCCTCGGGGGCGGCGAAGAGTCCAACCAGGTCCTTGACCGAACGCTGCTTGTCTTCTTCCGGGCCGAAGACCGCGCGGACCAGAGGCCGGGTGAAGGCGGACATGTGCGGATCGAGCGCACGCACCTTGTCTTCGGACAGGCGCAGGTCGTCAACGTCCTCCACGTCGATGCCGAGACGGCGCAACTCCACCCGCATGCTGTAGACATCGTAGCTGGGCAGGGTAGCCAGGTTCTTGATCAGCGGCAGGTCGCCGCGGTTCTCCTGGTCGAAGTGAAAGACGCGCGGCAGATCGGCAGGGAAGACCTGTCCGCTGCCGGCCTGTTCGTCGGTGAACAGCTCGACGACGCCTTCGAAACGGGAGTTCTTGATGAGCCGGGCATCCTGCAGACCGCGCGTCACCAAGGGCACCGAAGAGAGCGGCAGGATATGCAGCGAGTCCTTGGCCGAGTCTTCGCTCAAGTCCAAGGCCAGAGGCACTTCGCCGAAGGTTGGGTCTTCGGCGTCTTGACCGGCAGGCACGATCGCAGGTCCCCTATTGCGGGTCTTCGTAGCTGATGTCCTGCACCAGTTCCAGGCCAGGGCGCATGTTGGTCATCAGGAAGTCCGCCCGGCTCCAGGGACCGCCGCTTTCCTTTTGCGGGAACTGCTGGTTCCAGGCGTTCATCTTCACGGTGATGATGCAGAGCGCCGCGCCGATGCTGGTCTGATAGCCGATGATCATCGCCTCCATGCGGCGGAAGGTCTCCTCCGACATCTTCTCCCACATGTCGATGGTGCGGATGCGGAACATCTCCAGCACGTTGGCGATGTCGTGCACGACGCCGGTGATCTTCGTCTCCAGCATCTTGCATGTGGCCATCAGGTTGGCAGCCTGCTTCAGGCTGGCGGTTTGCTGCATCTCCTCCATCGCAGCCAGAAAGCTGTGGATCTGCGGTTTGTTCTGATCAAGGCAGTACTGGTAATAGGCGAGGGAGAGGTAGACGTCGCCGTAGTCCTCGATGAACTTGGGGATTGCGGTGACGTCGATGCGCATGCGGTGCGACAGCCGCGCCAGGTTCTCCCGCGCGACGTCCATGTCCGGAGCGATAAAGAGGCCGATCAGATCCTTCAGGTCCTCCGGCTCCTTCTGCGCCGCGCCGTAGACGGCGTGCAGGAGCGGCCGGGTGAAGCTGCGCATATGCGGGACCAGCCGGTTGCGCAGTTCCGGAGAGAGCTGCAGCGTCTCGACATCCTCCACCTCAATGCCCAGGCGCCGCATGGCCACCCGCACGGTGTAGACGTCATAGCTGTTGAGCTGGCTCAGGTGCTTGATGAGATCGAGGTCGGTCTTGTTCCGCCCGTCGAAATGGAACACCTCGTTCAGGCGGTCCGGAGAGATCTGACCGCTGCCGGACTTCTCGTCGGAGAACAGCTCGATCACACCCTCAAAACGCGAGTTCTTGATCAGGCGCGCCTTCCTCAGGCCGGTGGTGACCAGGGGCATGCCGGTCAGGGGCAGTTTGTGCAGTGTGTCCTTGTCCGGCGGCTCCGCGTCCAGCGGGATGTCAGATCGAACCGGCGGCCTGGAATAGGACCGCAGGTGCGACTGCGCGACGGTGCTGTTACGTCCCTGCATGCAACCAATACCCTTCCGTTTGACCTCGCGATGCAAGCACCCAATCAGTGTTCGAAATCATCAAAAGCAACCCAGGCCATATAAAATTCTTGTTTGTGCCGAGCCTCACGAGCCATCTTCTATTATTCCGGGCAAAGGATAATAAACGATAAATCATGTTTTTAGATTGAATTGATTAGTCCATATTGCCTAGAAATACTTTCAACCAAAACGCAAAACGAGCGCCTTTTCGAGGTCTCCGGCGCGCTGCGGTGGCCGCGTCGCCCGGCAGCCACCGGCTGCGGTAAGGCCACGGCTTCATCTTGGGTCGCCGTCGCACAGAGTCTTTGGCCACACTGGTGGGCACAACCACACCGAGCCTTTCGGGCGCCCCCTATTGACCACTGGTCAGCCCCGAAACATCCGCCTAGGGTTGTTTCGGTCGTTTTTTCGTACCAATTGCGCGCTGGAGGTGTATAACCCCCGGCCAACAGACGCGATGGCGACGCTGGAAAGCAGCGCGACAAGAACCGACGGGCCGCGTGGCAACGGCGCGCCACCGCAGCGATCCTTTGAATGGCTGCCTCCCGGCGCAAAGACCGGCACCAGAAGAACGGCCACCGGAAAACCGGCCACTGCCACAGCGGCAGCAATCAGGGCAGGGAGGACACAATGAAGAAAGACCACAGGAGCATTGCGTTCCGCACGACCGTGGCGGGCGCCCTTTTGGCATCGGCAACGCTCACGGCAACGCTTTCCAGCCCGGTCGCCAAGGCAGCCGAAGTCTCGATCGCCTGCGGCGCGCTGGGCGTCGAGTTCGAGCTCTGCAAAGAGGGCGCCGAAGCCTGGGCGGCGGAGACCGGCAACACCGTGCGGCTGGTCAACACACCGAACTCCACCACCGAGCGCCTGGCCCTCTATCAGCAGCTGCTGGCTGCCGGCGCCGAGGACATCGACGTTTTCCAGATCGACGTCATCTGGCCGGGCATGCTGGCCAACCACTTCATCGATCTGAAACCCCACAGCAACGGCGCCGAGGCCGAGCACTTCCAGGCCATCGTCGAGAACAACACCGTCGACGGCCGGCTCGTGGCCATGCCCTGGTTCACCGATGCGGGAGTTCTCTACTACCGCAAGGACCTGCTGGAGAAACACGGCAAAGCGCTGCCCGAGACCTGGCAGGACCTGACCGAGACCGCTGCGGCCGTCCAGGAGGCGGAGCGCTCCGCCGGCAACGACAAGCTCTGGGGCTTCGTTTGGCAGGGCAAGGCCTACGAAGGCCTGACCTGCGATGCCCTGGAGTGGATCGACTCTTTCGGCGGCGGCGCCATTGTCGACGAGAAGGGCAAAATCACCATCAACAACCCCCAGGCCGCCAAGGCCCTGGACATGGCAGCCTCCTGGGTCGGCACCATCTCGCCGCCGGGCGTGCTGAACTACGCGGAGGAAGAGGCGCGCGGTGTGTTCCAGTCGGGCAACGCCGTCTTCATGCGCAACTGGCCCTATGCTTGGGGGCTCGCCAACAGCGAAGACAGCCCGGTGCGCGACAAGGTCGGGGTCACGGCCCTGCCCAAGGGCGGGCCTGACGGCAAGAACAGCGGCACGCTCGGCGGCTGGCAGCTTGCGGTTTCCAAGTACTCCGCCAATCCGGAGGCTGCGGTGAGCCTGGTGATGTATCTCACTGGTGCCGAAGAACAGAAGCGCCGTGCCATCACCGGCGCCTACAACCCGACCATCGCCAGCCTCTACCAGGATGACGAGGTGCTGCTGGCCAATCCCTTCTTCGGCAATCTCTACGACACCTTCACCAACGCCGTGGCCCGGCCCTCCAAGATCGCTGGGGCGAAGTACAACCGCGTCTCCAACGAGTTCTGGAACGCGACCCATGCCGTGCTTTCCGGCAAGGCCGACGGCGCGACCAGCCTTGCGCAGCTGGAGAAGAAGCTGAAGCGGATCAGCCGCAACGGACGCTGGTAGGACGGCACGGCTGAGGGGGCGCCCGTGCCATGACCCAGCAGACCCTCGATCATGCGGCAGCAGCCCCGGCGGTAGCGTCCGGAAAACTATCCCTCGGGCGCAGCCGCGTGCGCGCGGCCTGGATCTTCCTGGCGCCGATGCTGCTGGTGCTGCTGCTGGTCGCCGGCTGGCCCCTGGCCCGCACCATCTACTTCGGCTTCACCGATGCCGACCTCTCGGACATCGCCAACTACGAGTTCATCGGCTTCGCCAATTACCTGGAGTACGACGACGGCGAATGGTACGGCCTGCTGGTCGATCCCGACTGGTGGAACGCGGTCCGCAACACCCTGGTCTTCGCCTTCATCTCGGTGAGCCTGGAAACGGCCCTCGGCCTCATCATCGCCCTGGCGTTGAACGCCAGCTTTCCCGGCCGCAGCATCCTGCGCGCAGCGGTGCTGATCCCTTGGGCCATCCCCACGGTGGTCTCCGCCAAGATGTGGGGCTGGATGCTGCACGATCAGTTCGGCGTGCTGAACGATATGCTGATGGGCCTCGGCATTCTCTCCCAGCCCGTCGCCTGGACCGCCGACCCCCAACTGGCCATGGCCGCCGTCATCATGGTCGACGTCTGGAAGACGACGCCTTTCATGGCCCTCCTGATCCTGGCGGGTCTGCAGATGCTGCCGTCGGACTGCTATGAGGCGGCGCGGGTGGACGGGGTGCATCCGGTGAAGGTCTTCTTCCGTATCACCCTGCCCCTGATCCGCCCGGCGATCATGGTCGCAGTGATCTTCCGCCTGCTCGATGCGCTGCGCATCTTCGACCTGATTTACGTGCTGACCTCCAACAGCACCGACACCATGTCAATGTCGGTCTATGCGCGCCAACAGCTCGTCGACTTCCAGGCGGTGGGCTACGGCTCCGCAGCCTCGACGCTGCTGTTCATGGTGATCGCCGTGCTGACGGTGGTCTACATCGTCGGCGGCAAGGTGAACCTGGGCGAGGGGAACCGCTGATGCGCAGGCTCGCTCTCAAAGGCGCCTTCGCGCTGCTGCTGGTGGCGATCGTCCTCTTCGCCGTCTTCCCCTTCTACTACGCCATCGTCTCGTCCTTCAAAACCGGCTCGGAGCTGTTCCGCGTCGACTACTTCCCCTTCTCCTGGAACTGGAGCAACTACGCCGCGGTTTTCGAGCAGCAGCCCTTCGCCCGCAACATCGCGAACTCGGTGGCGGTGGCCGCGGCCGTGGTGGCGCTGTCGCTGTTCCTTGGGCTCACCGGCGCCTACGCCCTGGGGCGGGTGAAGTTTCGTGGCCGCGGCATACTGCTGCTGACGATTCTGGGGGTTTCCATGTTCCCCCAGGTCGCCGTGCTGTCGGGCATGTTCGAGATGATCCGCTTCTTCGGACTCTACAACAACCTGGTGGGGCTTATCCTCGCCAACATGATTCTCACCCTGCCCTTCACGGTCTGGGTGCTGACCACCTTCATGCGCGAACTGCCGGTGGAACTGGAGGAGGCGGCGCTGGTGGACGGGGCCAGCCCCTGGGTGATCGTCACCCAGGTCTTCATGCCGCTGATGTGGCCGGCCATGGTGACCACCGGGCTGCTGGCCTTCATCGCCGCCTGGAACGAGTTCCTCTTCGCCCTCACCTTCACCCTCACCAACGACCAGCGCACGGTGCCGGTGGCCATCGCGCTGATCACCGGCGCCAGCGAGAAAGAGCTGCCCTGGGGCAACATCATGGCCGCCTCGATCATCGTCACCGTGCCGATCATCGTTCTGGTGCTGATCTTCCAGCGCAAGATCGTCTCGGGCCTCACCGCCGGAGCCGTGAAGGGATGACTGGCCAGGGCGCAGGTTCCAAGGGTGCAAGTCGGAAGAGTGCCGCAGGCGGCGATGCCGAATGGTGGCGCGGCGCGGTGATCTATCAGATCTATCCGCGCAGCTTCTACGACGCCAGCGGCGACGGCCTGGGTGATCTGGCGGGCATCACCGAGAAGCTCAATCACATTGCCAGCCTGGGCGTCGATGCGATCTGGGTCTCGCCCTTCTACAAGTCGCCGATGCGCGACTTCGGTTATGACGTCGCCGACTACCGTGCCGTCGACCCTCTCTTCGGAACCCTGGACGACTTCCAGCAGCTCCTCGGGCGGGCCCACGGGTTGGGATTGAAGGTGCTCATCGACCTGGTTCTGAGCCACACCTCCGACGAGCATCCCTGGTTCCTGGAGAGCCGGCAGAGCCGCGACAACCCCAGAGCCGAGTGGTACGTCTGGGCCGACCCGAAACCCGACGGCACAGTGCCGAACAACTGGCTGTCGATCTTCGGCGGCAGCGCCTGGGCCTGGGAGCCGCGGCGGCGCCAGTACTATCTGCACAACTTTCTGACCTGTCAGCCAGACCTCAACCTGCACAGCATGGCGGTGCAGGACCAGCTGCTGTCGGAGGCGGCCTTCTGGCTCGACCTCGGCGTCGACGGTTTCCGGCTCGATGCCGTCAACTTCTGCAGCCACGACCGGCAACTGCGCGACAACCCGCCGCTGAAGCCGGGCGAGCGACCGACCGATGGGGTGCAGCTCGACAACCCTTACGCCTACCAGCGCCACCTCTACGACAAGACGCAGCCGGAGACGATCGACTTCCTGAAGCGCCTGCGCGCGCTGACCGACCGCTACGAGGCCCGCACCACCATGGGCGAGGTCAGCGGCGACGACTCGCTGCGCATCGCCGCCGACTACACCAGCGGCGGCGACCGCCTGAACATGGCCTATACCTTCAACCTTCTGACCTCGGATTTTTCGGCGGCGCATCTGCGCGACGTTGTGGCGGAGATGGAATCGGTGGCCGGCGACGGCTGGCCCTGCTGGGCCTTCAGCAATCACGACGTTATCCGCGCGCCTTCCCGCTGGGCCCAAAACGCAGATGGGAGTGCGGAACAGGCGGAGGATAACGACTTCGCGCGCCTGCTGATGGCGCTGCTGCTCAGCCTGCGCGGCTCTGTTTGCCTTTACCAGGGCGAGGAACTGGGCCTCGTCGAGGCGGAGGTCCCCTTCGAGCGGCTGCAAGACCCTTACGGCAAGGCCTTCTGGCCCGAGTTCAAGGGCCGCGACGGCTGCCGCACGCCGATGCCCTGGAACGGCAGCGCCGACCACGCAGGCTTCTCAACGGCGGAGCCCTGGCTGCCGGTCGACCCGCGCCACCTTGAGCGCGCCGTCGACCGCCAGGACCATGTTCCGGGATCGCTGCTGAACGCCTACCGGGCGTTTCTGCGCTGGCGCCGGCGCCAACCGGCGCTGAGGTGGGGAACGCTCCGCTTTCTGGAGACGGAGGATCCGCTGCTGGCCTTTTACCGCCGCTGCCCGGAGCAGCAGGTTTTTGCCGCCTTCAATCTCGGCGGCAAACCCGCAAGCCTGGCGCTTGCGGAGCCCGGGGGCATCACACCGCTTGACGGCCACGGGTTTACGGCATCCTGGGAAAACGGCAGACTGACGTTGCCGCGCTACGGCGCGTTCTTTGCCCGGGCTGATTTCGCAAAGCAGCCTGATTTCGCACAGCAGGCTGAGAACGCAGATACAAAACAAGAAGAAACCGGCAAGGGTATCGAGGGAGGATGAACCCATGGCAGAGGTGGTGCTCAAAGGCATCCGCAAATCGTTCGGCGACATCGAGACCATTCATGGCGTAGACCTGACGATCGCCGACCGGGAGTTCGTTGTCTTCGTCGGCCCTTCGGGCTGCGGCAAGTCGACCCTGCTGCGGCTCATCGCCGGCCTCGAGGAGATCACCGCCGGCGAGATGACCATCGACGGACAGATGGTCAACGAGCTGCCGCCGGCCCAGCGCGGCATCGCCATGGTGTTCCAGTCCTATGCGCTCTATCCGCATATGACGGTCTACGACAATATGGCCTTCGGCCTGAAGCTGGCCAAGGCGAGCAAAGAGACCATCGAGGAGCGGGTGCGCCGCGCCGCCGGCATCCTGCAGATCGACCACCTGCTGGAGCGCAAGCCCAAAGAGATGTCTGGCGGCCAGCGCCAGCGTGTCGCCATCGGCCGGGCCATCGTGCGCGACCCAAAGGTCTTTCTTTTCGACGAGCCGCTGTCCAACCTGGATGCCGCGCTGCGTGTGCAGACGCGCATCGAGTTAGCGAAGCTGCACGAAGACATGGCGGCGACCATGGTCTATGTCACCCACGACCAGGTCGAAGCGATGACCCTGGCGGACAAGATCGTGGTGCTGAACGCCGGCAACGTTGAGCAGATCGGCTCCCCCCTGGAGCTCTACCATCACCCGGAGAACCTCTTCGTCGCCGGCTTCATCGGCTCGCCCAAGATGAACTTCGTCAAGGGCTCCATAGCCGCGGTGGACCAGAACGCCATCGAGGTGGCACTGCCCGGCGAGGTGCGCACGCGCATTGCCGTGCGCCCCGACGGCGCACGCAACGGCGACGAGGTGACGCTGGGCGTGCGCCCTGAACACCTGATCGCCGGCGGTGCGGACTCCCAGCTTGTCGGACGGGTCGACGTCGTCGAGCAGCTCGGCGATTCCAACCTCGCCTATGTCAGCCTGCCCAACGGCGCGACCGTGGTGGTCCGCAGCGAGGGCGATGCCAGAGTGCGCGAAGGCGACCAGATGCCAGCCGGCCTCGACCCCAGCCAGTGCCATCTCTTCGACGCCGACGGTGCCGCCTTCCCGCGGGTCATCCAGTAAACCGCTAGACCGCGACCCGGCCCGTCAGAGGCGCTCAAGCGCCGTCCGCGGCGCGGTCGAGACGGCGGCGCAGGGAGGCAAAGCGCACGTCCTGACTGCGCAGTTCTTCGGGAACGGCCGAGAGCTGTTCCAGCGCCTGTGCCGTCTGGCCCAGTTGCAGGTGCGCCTCGATCCGCGCGATCAGCAAGTCGGTCAGGTGGCTGCGGTGGCCGACCGATTCCAACCAGGGCAGCGCCGCATCGAGGAAGCGGAGAATATCCTCGTAGCGCGGCACGCTGCGCAGGGCGGTTACCACGAAATGGGCGCTGCGCCCGGCCGTGTTGACGTAAACCTGGGCCGGGCCGGCGCCATGGGATTCATAGAGACGGCGGCAGACCTGAAAACAGGCCGTCGCCAGACAGAGACAGAGATCGGGATCGCGGTCGCCGACATGATCGGCGGTGATCTGGTCCAGGCCGACGATGGCGATGCTCGGCTCGTCGGAGGCGGCGAGCTGAATGGCCACGTCGCGCGTCATGGTCGGCGGCATGGCCGAGAGGATGGCCTGCCGCTGTCCCGGCGGGCCCTCGGTGAAGGCGTGCACAATCTCGTCGGTTCTTGACCCCATGCCCAGCACCCCTGCTGTACAACCAGCCGGTTCGGCAACACCGCGGGAAGCGGCACCCCGGTTGCGCAAACCTCGAAGGATCTTCGCGCAAGAGTATGAGAAGGGGCCGCTCCGGTAGCAATCGCGCCGTGGGGGTAGCCCCTTGGTGGTGATGCTCGGCAGGCGGCCTGAACGGATCGCCGAGGCAATCCTAACCGGGCCCTAACCGGGCTCTAACCGGGCCCTAATCGGGCGGGTTAGTTACGGACGGGCTGGTCCGGCGCGGGCCGATTCGGAAAAGCTCCGACATGGCTCGGCCGGTGGTCGATGCCGAAGTGCTCGCTGAGGTAGGAGAGGATGAGTGCGCGCTCTTCCGGCTCGGGCTCGTCCATCTCCTGTTCCTCGACCATCCAGTCCAGCGTCTCGTCCCAGGCGCTGCGGGAGAGTCCCTGCTGGGTCACCAGGCGCAGCGAATGGCAGGCCCCGCAGAGATAGCCGGCCTCCTCGCGGCCCGGCCCTTCCGGCCAGTCCGGGCCGAAAGGGTCGTCCTCCGCCGATGCACCGAAGGCCGGCAGGGCGAGAGCGCCGGCAAGCAGGGCAGCAAAGCGGAGGCAGCGGACCGGCCCCCGGAAAGGCCCCGGGACGGGCCGGCCGCCGCCCTGCACAACACGGTTCCTCATGCGGCCCCCGATCCCATGCCCCTGGGTCATGCGGCCACGGTCACCGCGATCCGGTGCATGGCGTTGTTGAGATATCCCTTGGGATTCCAGTTGATCGCAAAGGGCTGCATCACACCCTGATCGTCGGTCGCCCTTGCCCAGACCTCGTAGTAGCCCTTCTCGGGGAAGGTCACCTCGGCCCGCCAGTCCTGCCAGGAGTAGGGATTGGGCGGCGCGTCGAGATCCGCCTCGATCCAGCTGGCGCCGAAGTCGATGGAGATGTGCAGCTTGGACACGCTGCGGTCGCCGGCCCAGGCATGGCCGCGCAGCGCGAGGCTGCGGCCCGAGATGCTGGTGTTGGTCTGCGGCGTGGTGATCAGGGACTTCACCGGCATCGATTCAATGATCTTGAAGTCCTTCTTGTCGACCTCGGCGCCCGGCGCGACGCTGTAATAGGGCACGCGGTAGGACGTACCGGTCATCTTCGGTCCGTCGTGCACGACATCGCGCAGCTGGATGCGGCGCAGCCATTTCTGCGAGGTGGACCCGGGCCAGCCCGGGCAGAGGGTGCGCACGGGAAAGCCGTTCAGCGCCGGGATCGGCTCGCCGTTCATCTCGAAGGCGATCAGCGAGTGCGGGTCCATCGCCTTTGCCAG
>NZ_JANQKD010000115.1 GCF_028281305.1 Pelagibius sp.
CCTCTCCGGCGGCCAGCGTCAGGGCGTGGCGGTGGCCCGGGCGGCGGCCTTCGCCACCAAGTTCGTCATCATGGACGAGCCCACGGCGGCCCTCGGCGTAAAAGAGAGCCGGCGCGTCCTGGAGCTGATCCTGGATGTGAAGGCGCGGGGCATGCCCATCGTGCTGATCTCCCACAACATGCCCCACGTCTTCGAGGTAGCCGACCGCATTCACATCCACCGGCTGAGCCGCCGCCACGCGGTGATCCGGCCGAAGGACTTCTCCATGTCCGATGCGGTGGCGATCATGACCGGCGCCATGGAACCGCCGGCGGAGATTGCCCTGCCTGAGGGTGCGGTCTTGAACTAGGCGAAAGCAGACCTCCCTGTGGCGGCCCGGCCATGAAGGGCCGCCTACCTTGAGGGGCGCGTCCGCTGGCCGAGGCACCGCGCCCCTTCTTTCTTGTACCTTGAGGACCGGTCCATTGGTGATGCGAGGGTGACGTGACATGTTCCTGATCTGCGGCGAAGCGCTCTACGACGTCTTTCCCTCGGCCGAGACCGAGACCGGCTTCACCTTTGATGCGCGCATCGGCGGTTCGCCCTTCAACGTGGCCATCGGCCTTTCCCGCCTGGGTCGCGATGCGGCCCTGTTCACGGGCCTTTCCAGCGACCCCCTGGGCCGGCGTCTGGAACGGACGCTGAAGGACGAGGGGGTCGACACCGGCTATCTCGTCAGCAAGCAGAACCCCACGACCCTGGCGCTGGTCGGCCTGGGCGCCAAGGGCGTGCCGCACTACAGCTTCTACGGCCACGAAGCGGCCGACCGTTCGGTCGGCGAAGCGGACCTGCCCGAGCTCCCGTCATCCCTGGCCGCGGTGCACTTCGGTTCATATTCGCTGGTGGTCGAGCCCACCGGGTCCTCGCTGCTCGAGCTCGCCCGGCGCAGCCGTGACGCGGCGCTGATTTCCTTCGATCCGAACATCAGGCTGAACGTCGAGCCGGACGTGGGCCGCTGGCACCAGAGGGTCGAGGCCTTCTCGGAAATGGCCGACCTGATCAAGGTCAGCGAAGAGGATCTCGAGACGCTGTTTCCCGGCGACGGGATCGACAGCGCCATCAGCCGCTGGAACTCCCGCGGTGTCCGGCTGATCGTGGTCACCCGCGGCGGCGAGGGCGCCCTGGTCTCGCTGCGCGGCGAGGTCTTCGAAGCCCCCGGCCGCACGGTGGAGGTGGTGGATACCGTGGGGGCCGGCGACAGCTTCCAGGCGGCGCTGCTCTGCGGTCTGGACGAACTCGGCAAGGCGACCAAAGCCGGGCTTTCCGAGGTCTCGGCCGACGAATGCAGCCGGGTCGTCGACTTCGCCATGGGGGCCGCGGCGGTCACCTGCGCGCGCCGCGGCGCCGACCTGCCCCGCCGCCCGGACCTGCCTGACCTCTAAGGTTCTGCCGTCAGTGCCCCTGCATAAGCGCCAGGGAAAGTGTCCAACGGTGATGCCGCATTGTAATATCAGCGAAAATCGCATGGCAGTCTTGCCACAGGTGCCGCTGCGAAAATCACCTCACGGCAGATAGTGGCGTTACATCGCCTCACCGCTTTGACGCTCTTCAAGGTCGAGGCGTGGGCCCGCCGTCAAGGCCGCGGCAGGGGATGATCCTTGCGGCGGCCAGACTGTTAGCGGCAGTGCGGCGGTGATCGAATTCGGTCAGACTCTAGGCTTTTTTGCGATGCTGCGAAGCCGGCTCTTCGGTGGTCAGCACGGCATAGCCGATCGCTGTGATGTGGGAGTTGATGCGCTTCAGGTCGCGAAGCAGGTCGATGTGCATTCCTGAAGTCTCTATGCTCTCGACCCTGCCGCGGCGCAGCCGGTCGAGATGTTGCTCGTTGGCCTCCTGCTCCAAAATGCGAAGCTCGTGTTTCTCGTCGATCAGCTGTTGCGCCGTCGCCGGATCGCGGGTCACGAAAGCGCTGAGCGCCAGCTGCAGGTGGTCGGCGACGCGGGCATGGATGTCCAGGAGGTCGCGCCAGCCTTCCTCGGAGAAGGACAGCTTGTTTCGGATCTTCTTCTGGGCGCTCTTACGCAGGCTCTTGCTGATGATGTCGCCGATATGCTCGAGGTTGGTGGTGAACGACAGCAACTCGGTGCAGCTCCGGCTTGCCGCCTCGTCCAAGGGCTCGCGGGTTAGGTCCGCCAAGTAGAGCTTGATCGCCTCGTTCAATTCGTCGAGTTGATCGTCCAGGACGCCGAGCTCGTCTGCGGCAGCCTGACCCTGGGGTTCGAATGCGTCGGCCACCTTGCCCAACATCTCCTCGGCGATGTCGGCCATGCGGAGCGCCTCGCGCGTTGCTGATGCCAGCGCCAGCGCCGGCGTCTGCGCCGCCTCCTTGGTGAGATAGCGCGGCCCCTCGGGCGTCTCGCCTTGCGTTGCCGGCAGCAAACGTTCGGTGGCCTTTGCCATAAGCTTAACCAGCGGCAACCCGGCAAGGACGAGGGCCAGGTTGAAGAGGCTGTGGAAGTTCGCGACCTGGCGGGCCGGGTCGGGGTCGAGCCCGGCGATCAGCGGAGTCACGAGCTCAAGCAGCGGCAGGAAAAGGATCGCGCCAATCAACCGGAACAGAAGGTTGCCCAATGGGATGCGCCGCATCTCGTTGCGGCTGCGCAGCGTCAACACGGTGGGGATGATCCCCGAGCCGACGTTCGCCCCCAGCACCAGAGGAAAGGCGACCGCGGGCGAGATCAGACCGCCGGCCGCCATTCCGACGACCAGCAGCACCAGCGCCACGCTGGAATGGAACAGCCAGGCCAGCAACGCACCCAACAGCAGCGCCACAATGGTCTCGTCGGCCAGCGCCGAGAAGACGCTCTCCAAGGTTGCGCTGGACCGCAGTTGCTCGGAGGCGCTGACCGTCAGGTCGAGGGCCAGGATCATCAGGCCGAGGCCGACCGCCACACGACCGAGGTGCCGGCGCAGCGGCAGCGTGCCAGTCATGAACAAAAGCACGCCCAACACGAGAAAGGCCGGAGAGAGCCAATAGAGGTCGAAAGAGAGGAACTGAACCACCATGGTGGAGCCGAGGTCCGCTCCGAGCATCAGCGCCAGGGCCGGTGCCAGGGCAATCATGCCGCGCCCGGCGAAGGAAACCGCCAGCATGGCCGTCGCCGTCGAGCTCTGCAGGGCAGTTGTGACGCCGAAGCCGACGAGGGCGGCCGAGGTCCAGCGCTTGGTCGCCCGCCCCACGCGTTTGCGCAGTTCGGTTCCGAAGGCACGCAGCAGACCGGTGCGCACCATGCGTGCAGACCACAGCAGCAGTGCGACACCGCCTGCTATGTGGAGCAGTATCTCATGGCCTGCCATGGTCTAGGTCCGGTTGGTCAATTCAGCCAAGCTTTGTCATGGCGCGCGCAGCGCACACTCCTATCGGATCGCAGTCGCTTCGACGTCACTCCTGGCGATCGGGGTGTCCGATCTCGGTTCGTTGTTCCAGCTCGTGCGCTGCTAAACCCTGCACACAGCCAGCTTCCTGTGAGGTGCGGACGGGCCGGCAACAAGCGAACAGAAACTAAGTTTAGCAAAATGGAATAAGGTTAACATCATCTTCACAGTGTGAATTTCTCCCTGTCCGATCCCCTTGCGTTGCGTCTCCTTTCCCTCTCTGCGCTGGTCATCGGCGCGGCATTCAACCTGAATCTCGCAGCTCAGGCCATGTTCCCCGTTCTCTCCGACATCGAGATGGCCGGTCATAAGGGCGAGAACCGCGATGTCGACGACCTGCTCGCCTTTCTGAAGACCCTGACCGACCCGCGCCGCGCGCGCTAAGCGAGCTCAATTGAAGGCTTCGTAGATCGCCCCGGCGATTTCCCCTTCCAGGGGAAACGACAGCATCCCCATCACCGAATAGCCCAGCAGCCAGGGCATGAGATAGAAGCGGATCATGAAGAAGAACCAGGCGACGTAGAGCGGCACCAGCGGGTCGAGCAGGAAGCCGGGGGTAACCGGGCGAAACACCCGGATGACCGGGTTGGTCGCTTTGACGAAGACTTTCATGAAAAAGAAGTTCGAGTCCTCGGGCAGGAAGATGTTCATGGCGACGCGTCCGATCAGCGTCCACATGATCACGCCCATCAGGTAGTCGAGCACGATGACCCAGATTGGGAAAACGGCGAACGGATCTGTCATGGGGGAACGATACTAGAGCGTGATGAATTCATATAGGACCGGTTTGACCGGTTTTTCGCGTCTGCTGGCAAGGCGCGGGCCCCGCCGTGGACTGGATCGTCCACAAGGGGGCCGCAACGCCGCCGGCGGGCGCGAAAAACCGGCCTTCGGTGGGCCGGATCAGCCCATCGGCTGCGTTGCGGCGCTTGCCCGATGCCCCACATCGCGCTGCGCACCGCGCCTGACCGAGTGGGCTGATCCGGCCCATCAAACCGATCCCATATGAACTCATCACGCTCTCACTCTCGAAAGAAAAAGGGTGGCGGAAACGTTCCGCCACCCAGGTGATACCGAATTGCCTTTGCTTAGTGCTTGGCGTCGAGGATCGTTTCGCCGGAGGGAATCCGAACCTCGTCCACCATGGCCTGCGTCTCCGCGTCCGGTGCCGGGGTCATCAGGCTGACCACGACCATGGCGATCAGGCTGACCGGCATGCCGATCATCCCGAAGCGCAGATGGTCGATGCCCATCCAGGGCGTGCCACCGGTGTACACGTAGTAGAGATAG
>NZ_JANQKD010000014.1 GCF_028281305.1 Pelagibius sp.
GTCCTTCGATCCTTCATCCTCACTGCTATCCCCCCTCACGCAAAAACGCGGCACGAAGGCCCGTGCCGGTCCCCTATTTGCGAATGCGACGCATTCGTCTTCTCAAAGTAAGGACGTGAAGGGGCCTTGGGATTTAAGGGCGCGGCGAAACTATTTTTGCGGCCGGGAGGTTATTGCGGCGGCGAGGGCCCTTCGACGGGCTCGATCAGCAGAACAAAGGAGGTCATGGAAACGACCCGGGCTCCCTGGGTCGCCGCGGCAGCCTGCAGGGCTGAGACAGGGTTCCCGAGGTTGAAAACGCCTGTGACCTCCGCCCTGGACAGCGCAGGATCACGGAGGATGATGAGCCCCCTGTGATAGCGGCCCAGCTGCTCGACCACGGCCGAAAGCGGCATGGAGTCGGCGATCAGGAGGCCTTCCCGCCACGCGGCGACGTCGCCGGGAGCAATGCGGGAGCGGAAAACCCGTTCGTCGCCGGGCGAAAACACCGCCTTATCGCCCGCCTTCAAGGCTGTGAGGGCCGTGGCGGCGCCTGGAGGGCCTGAACTGCCGGTGACGCGGACGTGGCCTGCCTTTACCGCGACAGATGCACCCTCCTCTGCCATGGAGACCGCAAACGATGTTCCGGTGACGGTGACCTCCAAGTCCTCCGTCGCCACAATGAACGGCCGGCCCGGGTTTTCCGCCACGTCGAAAAAGGCCTTGCCGGCGAGAAGCCGCACACGCCTTTGCTCCGCGCCATAGTCGACGGCCAGGGCGGTTTCCGCATCCAGATGCACCCTGCTGCCGTCCGTCAGAACGACAGGACGGACCTCCCCGACCCCTGTCACGTGGTCCGCCGTCAGATTCAGCAGGATTCCGGGGAACAGAAACACGGCAATCGCGGCCGCCAGTGCCGCGGCGGCGGCAAAGCCGTAGCGGCGGCGCAGCGACGACACGCTGCGCGGGCAGGCCGGCGGTTCCGACGGCAGCGCGGCGGCAAGGCGCCAGACATGCTCGACCCGGAGATAGGCCTGATCATGGCGCGGTGTCTGTCGGCGCCACGCGTTCAGGGCTTCTCGCAGCTTGCCGTCGTCCGGCGCGTCGGCAACGCGCATCAACCACTCGAGGGCCTCTTCCTCGATCGGGTCCCGGTCCGAAACAGGCCCGGACGGGTCGCAATTGGGTGTATCGTGCGAAGGCGGCGGTACGGACATATTGCGTGCCAGTCAGGTGCACTTGTCGAGGCGTGCAGCGCCGTGACGCACCGCATCTTTGACCAGTTGATGCGCGCGTACAACCGAAACCCCAAGGTGATCGGCGATCTCCTTGAGGCTGCGGCCTTCCAGACGGCGCATCACGAATGCAGTCCGGGTCCGTTCCGGCAGTTCCGCCAGGGCTTCGGACAAGACGCGCACCTGGTCCTTTTGCATCATGGCCTGTTCCGGTGTGGCGGTGCCGTCGGCAAGCCTTTCCAGATCATCGCTGTCGCCGGGCTTCATCGCCGCCTCGGGCCTGCGCAACCAGTCGAACGCCAGGTTACGGACAATCCGGTACAGATAGGAAACCGGATCGGCGATCGGCTGCGGCACGGTGGCATCCGTGAGGCCCTGCTGCTGCCGCTGACTGAAGCGAACGAAAGCCTCCTGAACCACGTCCTCAGCCCGCGCGCGGCACCCCAGGATCGGTGCCGCATAATCGATCAGAGCCGAGCGGTGGCGAAGGTAGACATCGAATTCTGGTGTACCGGGTGTCACGGGAAGGGCCCCTCTGCCTCCCGGCGACAGGCAGGCTGGACTGCAACGCCTCAACGGAAGTCTGCCAGGAACGGAGAGGAGCTTAGCCTCCTTGAGAATCATTCTCAAGTAGCATTCAGGTGCGGCGCCTATGACCGCTGACTGTGCAACCTGGGCAGCGCCGGATCCTCCAAGAGCTGAAGCCTGACCGCGACGGTACCCTCGCCCGCCGGCGTCGCCGCAAAGCCAAGCTTGCGGCAGAGCGCCAGCATGGCGGCATTCTCCGCCAGCACGGAGCCGCAGATCTCGCCGATCCCGCGTTCGCGGGCATAATCGAGGATCGCCTCCATCAGGACCGAGCCCACCCCCTGGCGTTTGATGTCGGAGCGCACCAGGACCGCAAACTCCGCGCGCCGGTTGTCCGGGTCGGCCGCCAGGCGCACCACGCCCAGCCCCTGGTGCCCTGAATCCTGCGAGGTGAAGGCGGCCAGGGCCATCTCACGGTCGTAGTCGAGCTGAGTCAGCCGCGCCAGCATGTCGTCGGAAAGGTCCTTGATGGTGGCGAAGAAACGCATGCGCACGTCTTCCGGATCCAACTGGCGGAAAGCATGGCGCAACCCGGCAGCATCGGTCGGCCGCAGCGGCCTGATGAAGATCTCGGTGCCGTCCGGCATCGCAACGGTCTGCTCGAGTTCGCGCGGATAGGGACGGATCGCCAGGCGTGCCGTCGGGGCTGCCAGGGGATCGCGGCGGGCGGCGATGCGCACTCTGGCATCCAGCGCGATGACGCCCTCGGCGTCGGCCAGAAGGGGATTGACGTCGACCTCGGTGATCTCCGGCATGTCGCTGACGACCTGCGAAAGACGCACGAGACAGTCGGCGACCTCCTTGATCGCGGCCGGCGGGCGGTCGCGGTAGCCCTGCAGCAGCCGGTAGACGTTGGTCTCCGCCATCATCGCCTCGGCAAGCATGGGGTCGAGCGGCGGCAGGGCGAGGGCCTTGTCCGCGATCACCTCGACGGCGGTCCCGCCGTGACCGAAGAGCATCACCGGGCCGAACTGCGGATCGTCGACCACGCCCAGGATCAGCTCCTCGGCCCGCGGGCGACGGCACATGGTCTGCACCGTGAAGCCTTCCAGCTTTGCATGCGGCGCGGCAGCGGCAATGCGCTGGAGCATCGCCTCGGCTGCGGCGGTCACCGCCGCCTCGCCCTCCAGATCCAGGGCGACACCGCCGAGGTCGCTCTTGTGGGTGAGGTCACGCGAGAGAATTTTCAGCGCCACCGGCCCGCCAAGCGCCGCGGCCGCCGCTCCGGCCTCAGCGGGACTGGCCACCACCTGGGTCGCCACCACCGGAATGCCGTAGGCCTGCATCAGGGCCTTGGCCTCGGCCTCGCTCAGCCACTCGCGGCCCTCCGCCAGCGCCGGCTCCAGGACCGCCCGCGCCGCGGCACGGTCCGGCTCCACCACGTCGCGCTCGGGATGGGGAACGCGCATCAGCAGCGCCTGGTTGCGGCGATAGTTCTCAAGATGCATGAAGCCCTGCACCGCCTGCTCAGGCGTCTCGTAGCTGGCGATGCCGTGGCGGGCAAAGAGCCGCCGGGCCTCCTCAACGGCCTGGTCGCCGACCCAGGCGGCGAGAACGGGTCGGTCCTTGGCAGCCGTGGCCCCCAGGGTTTCCACCACCGCCTTGGCGGCCTCGGTGGCGGAGGCGACGGCGGTGGGGCAGTGCATCACCAAGGTGGCATCGGCCTCCCGTTCCTGCAGCAGCACCTCCAGCGCCGCCCGATAGCGTACGCCCGGGGCGTCGCCGATGATGTCGACCGGGTTGCCGCCACTCCAGGTGACCGGCAGGCAGGCGTCCAGCGCCGCCTTGGTCGAAGCGGAAAGCTCCGCCAGCTTGCCGCCGTGGTCGATCAGCGCGTCGGTCGCCAGAATGCCGAGGCCGCCGCCGTTGGTTAGGATCGCCAGGCGGGCACGGCCGTCCGGGTGCCGCCGCGCAACCGAGAGGCGGGACAGCGTCTCCGCCGCGTCGAAGAGTTCCTCCAGGCTGTAGACCCGCAGCATGCCGGCCCGCGCGAAGACGGCATTGTAGACCGCATCGGCGCCGGCCAGCGCGCCGGTATGGGAGGCCACGGCTTTCGCGCCCTCGGCATGGCGGCCGCCCTTGACGACGATCACCGGCTTGTTGCGGGCGGCGATGCGCGCGGCGGAGAGGAACTTGCGCGCATGGGCGACCGACTCGATGTACAGCAGGATGGCCCGGGTCTGCACATCCATGGCCAGGTAATCCAGCAGGTCGCCGAAGTCGACGTCAGCTTTGTCGCCCAGGGACACCACCTTCGAAAAGCCGATGCCGCGCGGCGTCGCCCAGTCCAGCATCGCCGTCACCATGGCGCCGGACTGGGTGACGAAGGCGAGGTTTCCGGGCAGCGGCGCGACATGGGAGAAACTGGCGTCGAGGCCGATGCCCGGGACCATCATTCCCAGGCAGTTGGGTCCGACAACCCGCAGCAGGTTCGGCTTGGCGGCGTCGAGGATGGCCTGGCGCCGCTCGGCACCCTGCCCGTCGCCGCCCTCGCCGAAGCCGGCGGTGATGACGACGGCCGCGCGGGTGCCGCGCTTGCCGAAAGCCGCGATAAGCTCCGCCACGCTGTCCGGCGGTGTGGCGATCACGGCCAGGTCCGGAGTCTGCGGCAACGCCTCCACGGAGGGATAGGCAAGCACCCCTTCGATCGCCTCGTGCCGCGGATGCACCGGCATGATGGGACCCTGGAAGCCTCCGTTGAAGAGGTTGCGGGCCAGCACGGAACCCAGGGAGCCCGGACGCCGGCTGGCGCCCACCACGGCGATCGACTTGGGCTCGAAAAGCGCATCCAGATTGCGAATGGTCACGTCGCGTCAACCTGCCTTTTTTTGTTTGAAAACAAAGCTTTCCGTCGGCCCTCAGACTAGCACGCCCAGATGACGGAACGATGATGTGGATCAGCCGAGGCGCCAGCAGAGCCAGCCCTGCGGCTGCGCCAATGGTCCCGGCGCCTTCAGGCTTTCCAGTGGAACCGTTCAAGCAACCATGTAAGCAGCCGCCCGCCGATTTTCATCGACGCAGCCGGCGCTTTCACCCGCGATGACTGCAGCAGACGTCCGGCGTCAGCCGTGCCGGCCCAACACGCGGCGGTAGGTGGCTTCGGCCTCCGCACCGAAGACGGAGAAGACCACCAGCTCGACCCCGTCCTCCTCGGCCAGAAAGGCGCGTACGGTCTCGACGGCAATCTCCGTCGCGCGCTCCAGCGGGAAACCGTAGACGCCGGTGGAGATGGCCGGAAAGGCGAGGGAGCGCGCACCGATCTGCTTGGCAATCTTGAGCGCGGTGCGATAGCAGGAGGCGAGCAGGGCCTCCTCGTTCTCTCCGCCCCCGCGCCAGACCGGGCCGACGGTATGGATGACGTACTGTGCCTTTAGATCAAAGCCGTCGGTGTGCACTGACTGACCGGTCTCGCAGCCGCCGATGGCGGCACAGGCCTCGCGCAGGTTCCTGCCCGCGGCGCGGTGGATCGCCCCGCAGACGCCGCCGCCCGGTTGCAGCCGGGAATTGGCTGCGTTGACGATGGCATCCACATCCAGGCGGGTAATATCGCCGGGCCGGATCTCGATGCGCCGATCGACCTTGGCGTCAGGTGTTTCCTTGCGGGCTTTGTTCACGGGCCGGCCCTTCCGCAGTGCTCAGGGCGGCGTCCTGACGCCGCTGATGATTCATAAGATAGAGCACCAGAAGGATCGCCGGAATACCGAGGAGAGAAGCGTAAACGAAAAAGAAGACATAGCCTTCGGCGTCGACGATCACGCCCGAGAAGCCTGCAACGAACTTGCCGAAAAGCGTGAACAGTGATGAAAAGAGTGCGTACTGTGTTGCCGTATAGTGCCGGTTGGTCAGACTGGAAAGATAGGCAATGAAGGCCGTGCCGGCGATGCCTGCCGACAGGTTGTCCGCCGATATGGTTCCGGCAAGCAGCCAGATGTCCTTGCCATGGATCGCCAGATAGGCAAAGAGCAGGTTCGTGCTCGCCACCAGGATCGCGCCGAGCAAGAGGACGCGCATGATGCCATAGCGCGCAACCAAGACTCCGCCCAGCATGACGCCGACGATGCTGACGAAGATCCCGAAGGTCTTGCTCACGTTCGCAATATCGAGCTTGCTGAACCCGAGATCGTCATAAAAGACGTTGGCCATCACGCCCATGGTGATGTCGCTCAGCCGATAGACGGAGATGAAAACCAAGATCACCAAAGCGAACTTGCCGTTGCGCCGGAAGAACTCGCCGAAGGGACAACCGACCGCACCGTAGAACCAGCCAAGCACGCGCCGCTGCCGAAGGGAGAGATGATCGCGTGCTGCCATGAAGGCAACCACGTGATCTTCTTCGAGGATAGTTCCTGCCGGACGGGTCGACTCCGGTTCGCGGATGACCAGCACCGTGACAATGCCAATCAGCATGAGGGCGGCCATGACCAGGTAGGCAGTTTGCCAAGGCCAGAATTCGGCGATGTAGAGGGCGCCTGCGCCTGCCGCGAGCAACCCGATGCGATAGCCGAGCTGGTAGGTTGCGGCCATGCCGCCTTGCAGATCGTCGGGCGCCGCCTCGATCCGGTAAGCATCGATGGCGACATCCTGAGTCGCCGACCAAAACGCAATCCACAATGCAGCCAGCGCAACAGCGACGATCCAGAAGCGGTCAGGGGCGACCATCTCGACATCGCCATCCACCATGGACACCACCATGACGGCCTGCAGATTGATGATCGCAATTGCAAGCAGCCCGGTGACAATCCCCAACTGGCCTATCAGCATCCAACTGCGGCGCTTTCCCAGGACTGCGGTCAGCCAGGGCAGAGGAATGTGATCGACGACCGGCGCCCAAAGCACCTTGATCGAGAAGGTAATGCCGACCCAGGCAAAGAAACCAACGGCGGTGCGCGTTACCTCGGCATCACGCAGCCAGAGAGAGAGTGTCGAGAACAGAAGCAGGAACGGCAGGCCGGCGGAAAAGCCGAGGAAGAGCATGCCGATAACGCGCGGATGAAGGTAGACCGCGAAGGCCTCGCTCCAGGAACGGCGCGCCATCGCGCCCTTGGTTGCGGCCCGCTCAGACGGCATCCTTGATCCGGCTTTGTTTCTTGCGCGCATGCGGGTCGAGCAGGCGCTTACGCAGGCGGATCGACCTGGGCGTCACCTCCACGAGCTCGTCGTCGGCAATGTAGGCCAGCGCCTCTTCAAGCGCCATGACGCGCGGCGGCGTCAGCCGCACCGCCTCGTCCTTGCCGGAGGCGCGGATGTTGGTGAGCTGCTTGGCCTTCATCGGGTTGACTTCCAGGTCGTTGCCGCGGCTGTGTTCGCCGATCACCATGCCTTCATAGACCGGTTTGTTCGGTTCGACAAAGATCTCGCCGCGCTCCTCCAGGTTCCACAGCGCATAGGCCACCGCCTTGCCGTTGCCGTTGGAGATCAGCACGCCGTTGCGGCGGCCCTGGATCGGCCCCTTGTAGGGGGCGTAGCTGTGGAACACGCGGTGCATGATGCCGGTACCGCGGGTGTCGGTGAGAAACTCGCCGTGGTAGCCGATGAGGCCGCGGGCCGGCGCCAGGAAGGTGACCCGCGTCTTGCCGCCGCCCGAGGGGCGCATGTCGGTCATCTCGGCCTTGCGCTGACCCATCTTCTCGACCACGACGCCGGCGTAGTCGTCGTCGACGTCGACCTGCACCTCTTCGATGGGCTCCATGCGCTGGCCGCTCTCGGGGTCGCTGCGGAACAGCACCCGGGGACGGGAGATGGAAAGCTCGAAGCCCTCGCGGCGCATGGTCTCGATCAGCACGCCGAGCTGCAGCTCGCCGCGGCCAGCCACCTCGAAGGCGTCCTTATCCTCGGTCTCGGTAATGCGGATGGCGACGTTGCCTTCGGCCTCGCGGTCCAGGCGGTCGCGGATCATGCGCGAGGTGACCTTGTCGCCCTCCTGCCCCGCCAGCGGGGAGTCGTTCACCGAAAAGGTCATGGCGAGTGTCGGCGGGTCGATGGGCTGAGCGGCCAGGGCGGCCTCCGCCTCCGGCGCGCAGATGGTGTCGGCCACCGTCGCATCGCTGAGGCCCGCCACGGCGACGATGTCGCCGGCTGCGGCCTCCTCGATGGGTTCGCGCTTCAGCCCGCGGAAGGACAGCAGCTTGGTCAGCCGCCCGCCGGTCAGCGTCGTGCCGTCACGGCGCAGCACCTTGACCGGCATGTTCAGCTTGGCCGTGCCGCTGTGGATGCGGCCGGTCAGGATGCGGCCCAGGAAGTTGTCCGCCTCCAGCGTCGTCGCCAGCATGGCAAAGGGACCTTCAGCGGCGGCTTCCGGCGCCGGCACGTGGTCGACGATGAGGTCGAAGAGGCTGTGCAGGTCCTTGCGCTCGTCGTCCAGGTCGGCAACCGACCAGCCCTGCTTGGCGGAAGCGAAGAGGGTCGGGAAGTCGAGCTGTTCGTCACTGGCCTCCAGGGCCACGAAGAGGTCGAAGACCTGGTCGTGCACCCAGTGCGGTCGCGCGTCGGGCTTGTCGGCCTTGTTGACCACCACGATGGGCTTCAGGCCGCGGGCCAGCGCCTTGGCGGTGACGAACTTGGTCTGCGGCATCGGCCCTTCGGCCGCGTCCACCAGCAGCAGCACGCCGTCGACCATGGAGAGGATGCGCTCCACTTCGCCGCCGAAGTCGGCGTGGCCCGGCGTGTCGACGATGTTGATCTTGGTGTCGTTCCAGGTCACCGCCGTGCACTTGGCGAGGATGGTGATGCCGCGCTCGCGCTCCAGGTCGTTGGAGTCCATGGCGCGCTCGGCCACCTGCTGGTTGCTGCGGTAGGTGCCCGACTGCTTCAGGAGCTCGTCCACCAGCGTCGTCTTGCCGTGATCGACGTGGGCGATGATCGCGATGTTGCGGATGTCTTTGGCTTGAACCGTCATGGAGCCTGCACCGTCATGGTCCCTATCAATGCCCTGCTGTCACTGTCCTGCTGGAAAGGCCGTCAGGCCCGCTGCGCCTGTTGAAGACCGAGTTCCGCCGCAATCAGTTCGGCGAGCTTTTGTTCCGGGCGCGCGCCGACGTGGGAGATCACCTCCGCCGCCGCCAGCGCGCCGATGCGCCCGCTGTCGTAGAGCGAGTGGCCGTTGGTCATCCCGTAGAGGAAGCCGGCGGCAAAGAGATCGCCGGCGCCGGTGGTGTCCACCACTTGGGCGACCGGCGCCGCGTCGACCACGTGCACCTCCTCACCGCTGACGATCACCGCGCCCTTCTCGCTGCGGGTCAGGGCCGCGACGTCGCAGTGCTGGCGCACCTGCTGCAGGGCCGCGTCGAAGTTGTCGGCGTCGAAGAGACCGCAGACCTCTTCCTCGTTGGCGAAGACGATGTCGACGTGCTTGGCGACAAAGTCCTTCAGTTCATCCTTGTAGCGGTCGACGAGGAAGGGGTCGGAGAGGGTGAGGGAGATCTTGCCCCCCGCCGCATGGCAGAGGCGGGCCGCCCGCAGGAAGGCCGCCTTGGCCGAGGGCGAGTCCCAGAGATAGCCCTCCATGTAGGTGACCGCTGCGGCCTGGAGCTGTGCCTCGTTCAGATCCTCAGGCCCGAAATCGACGGCGGCCCCCAGGAAAGTGTTCATGGAGCGCGCGGCGTCCGGCGTGACCAGGATCATCGAGCGGCCGGTGGCCGGCCCGCTGGTGGCATGGGGCGTGTCGAAGCCGACCCCGGCGGCGCGGATGTCGTGGGTGAAGATGCTGCCGAGCTGGTCGTCGCGCACCTTGCCGAAGAAGGCCGCCTGGCCGCCGAGCGAGGCGATGCCGGTCGCGGTGTTGCCCGCCGAACCGCCGGAGACCTCCACCGCGGGGCCCATGGCGTCATAGAGCTGCACGGCCCGGTCCTGGTCGATCAGGATCATCCCGCCCTTGGGGATCTCCATGGCCTCCAGAAAGGCGTCATCGGTCTTGGCGAGGATATCGACAAGGGCATTGCCGATGCAGACAACGTCGAGGCGCGGTGCGGTCATGAGGCTTCCGTTATCATGGTTTGGTAAACGCCCGCTTACGGCGCGGGTTCGGCGAGGTCCTGTCCTCTGCCACCGGTACGGGGTCCGTCATTCGGTCCGCCACGGCCACTCCTGCGGTACGTCCGCCCGTCAAAGATCCCGTCCATCAAGCGCTCGGCCAGCCGGGATACGCTTTCGCGGCCCCTTGTAGTGCGCCTTGGCAACGGCGGCAAGCCCGCTTTCGGTGCTGTTCCCTTGTGACAGGAAGGCCGGCAGGCTACATATCCGGCCATGTTTCAAGCCCTTTCGCGTGCCATCGGCCAGTCTTTCGATCCGGCGTTCCGCCGCGTCTTCAACCGTTCGCTGCTTTACTCCCTCGTGACTTTCGTCCTGCTCTGGCTCGGCGCCTGGTTCGCCCTGGAATGGGCCGGCGAATGGCTGGTGGCCTGGCTCCGGGGCTGGAGCGGCGAGGGCTTCTGGGTCGACGTGGTGGACTGGCTGGTCAGCGCCGCCGGCATCGGCGCCATCGCCGTGGTGTCTTTCTTCCTGTTTCCGGCGGTCATGGTCTCCATCATGGCGCTGCTGCTGGACGACATCGCCGCGGCGGTGGAGCGGCGCCACTATTCGGACCTGCCGCCGGCCCGCGAACAGCCCCTGGGAGAGGCCATCTTCGGCAACCTGATCTTCGTCGCCGTGACCCTGGTGGTGAACCTGCTGGTTCTTCCTTTGTACTTGATACTTATATGGATTCCACCACTCAATCTGGTTTTGTTCTACCTGCTGAACGGCTATCTGCTGGGCCGCGAGTACTTCGAGCTGGTTTCGGTGCGGCGCATGATGCTGGCCGACAGCCGCCGCATGCGCCGGCGCAACCGCGGACGGCTGATCCTGGCCGGGGCGGTCGTTACCTTCCTGCTAACCATTCCCTTGGTAAATTTGGCGACACCGATCATCGCAACCGCCTTTATGCTGCACATCTTCGAGCAGTTGCGCCGGCAGGAGGCCTGAAGGCCCAGACCTTTGACCAGGGAGCGGCGGGAGCCGGAAAGGAACGAGAATGTTTGGTAAGCGCAAGACCCCCTCGACGGCCTCCGCCAACGCCAGCCCCCCTGCGCCCCTACCCTCCACAGCCCTGTCCCCGGAGGCCCGCCCCGAACCCCTCGGCGCGGCGGGGGAAAGGCAGCCCGGCGCCGAAGCCCCCGGTGCAGTGACCACGGAAAGCGGTTCCCAGACGAGCGGCCCCTCCGGTCTCAAGGCAGCCCAACGGCGCCCCGAACCCCGCGTTCCCGCGGCCCCCAGCGCCGTGGAGGGCCGCAAGCTGGTGGTCGGACGGGAAATCTGCCTGTCCGGCGAGATCAAGACCTGCGAAACCCTGGTGGTCGAGGGCCGGGTCGAGGCCGACCTCAACGACAGCCAGAGCCTGGAAATCAGCGAGCCCGGCCTGTTCAAGGGCCAGGCGATCGTGGAGGAGTGCATCGTCCACGGCACCTTCGAGGGCGACCTTACCGTCACCGGCCGGCTTGTGATCCACCCCGGCGGCCGGGTCATCGGCAAGATTCGCTACGCCGACATCGAAATCCTGAAGGGCGGCCGCCTGAGCGGCGACGTCGACGTTCTGGACGCCTCCTTCCGGGCCCGCCTGCAGGGCGAGGGGCCGAAGCTGGCCCACAGCAGCGATGCCGCCCCGAACGGGGACGCCTCGCAGTCCCAGGCCGGCTGAACGCCGTGGCTTTGCACAGGATGCTCAGACAGTTCCGGACCGCGCTGGCCCTGCTGCTAAGCGGGCTTGCGTTGGCGGCCTGCCAGACCACCGGCAGCACATCCCGGAGCGGTTTGGCCAACAACCAGACCGAGACCGCCGACCCCGCAGTTCAGAGCACCGAGGGCGGGGCCCCAGGCGTCGCACCGGCCGGGGCAGCGCCCGCGCCGCAACCGGCGCCGCAGGTCACCGCACGGCCGCCCGCGCCGCCGCCGATCAACGACGATCCGAACCAGTTGATGGGCCTCGACCGCGGCGGCGTCTCCGCCCTGCTCGGCGAGCCCGATCTGGTGCGCCGGGAGGAGCCGGCGGAGATCTGGCAGTACGTAACCGCCGGCTGCGTCTTCGATGTGGTGCTCTACGACGCCGGCAGCCGCTATCGCGTGACCTATCTGGAAGCGCGCGACGATGCCGCCGACCGCCTGGCCCCCCGGCCCTGCCTCAACCGCCTGCTGCGCGAGCGCCAGACGGTGCCGGTCAGCTAACGTCCTTAAGGCCTTTTGCGGCACCGGCCTTTCGCCGCGTCTTTGCCGTGGCCGCAGGCTTCCCGGCGGCGGCGCTCTTCTTCGCTGTCGCTTTCTTCTTCACGGTTTTCTTGGCCGCCTTCTTCTTGGCCACCGGTTTCTTCCCGGCCGGCGGCCCTTCCAGCGTGGTCTTGCCCTTGAAGGCGCAGAGATTGCGCACCACGCAGGCCGGGCAGTCCGGATTGCGCGCCTTGCAGACATAGCGTCCGTGCAGGATCAGCCAGTGGTGGGCGTGCAGCCGGCGGTCCGCCGGCACCACCTTTTCCAGCTTCAGCTCGACCGCCAGCGGCGTCTTTCCCGGGGCGAGACCGGTGCGGTTGCCGACCCGGAAGATGTGGGTGTCGACGGCGATCGTGGGCTCGCCGAAGGCGATGTTGAGCACCACGTTGGCGGTCTTGCGCCCGACCCCCGGCAGCTTTTCCAGGGCGTCGCGGTCGCGCGGCACCTCCCCGCCGTGTTCGGCGATCAGGGTCTGGGACAGGGCGATCACGTTCTTGGCCTTGGAGTTGTAGAGGCCGATGGTCTTGATGTGATCCTTCAGCCGGCTCTCGCCGAGTTCCAGCATGGCCTCGGGCGTGGTCACCGTCTTGAACAGCGGGCCGGTGGCCTTGTTGACGCTGACGTCGGTGGCCTGGGCGGAGAGCGCGACGGCCACCAGCAGGGTGTAGGGATTGACGTAGTTCAGCTCGCCCTTGGGTTCGGGCATGGCCGCGGCAAGGCGGTCGAAGAAGGTGACGACGTCTGCTTTTTTCATGGGTTCTTTCGGATGGCTTTTTTGGGCGGCTCTTGATGAGCAACGCTTCTTCTGGATCTCTCCAGGTCCGGTGATAGGACGCAGACATGGAAAACGGCCGGAGTTTAGTGGCTTTCCTGCAGATGAGGCCATAGGTTTCGCCCGCCTTGAAGCCGCGCCTGTGCTTGCCGAGGCCCCTTTGCGGTCTATACTGAACGGAACGTTTAGTGGGGACGGTTTGAGCGACAGCAGAGACATAGGCGAAGCAGAAACAGGCGAAGAGGGCAGCTTCCTCTTCGATGCCGAGTTGACACCGCACCGCAGCCTGCCGCCGCGCGGCTTCCTGCTGCTGATGGCGGGGATCTGCGCGATCAGTTTCTGCGCCGGGCTGGCCTTTTTCCTGGCCGGGGCCTGGCCCGTCATCGGCTTCCTCGGTGCCGATGTCCTGGTCATCTACCTGGCCTTCAAGGCGAGCTACCGCCAGGGCCGCCTGACCGAACGCCTGCAGCTCACCCCGGATGACCTGACCGTGACGCGGACCTGGCCCGGCGGCAAGAGCCGCTCCTGGCAGTTTCAGACCACCTGGCTGCAGGTACTGCTGGACGACCCGCCGCAGCATGACAGCCCCTTGGTGCTGCGCTCCCACGGGCGCAGCCTCGCGGTGGGCTCCTTCCTCACCAAGCACGAACGCGCCGAACTGGCCGATGCCCTGCGCCGCGCGCTCAACGAGGCCCGGCTGCCGGGTTAGGCCGGCCGCGCAGGGTCGGCGCAAACCGAGACCCTAAAGCCCCAGAACGTCCCGCATGGAGTACAGCCCGGAGGGCTTGTCGCGGCCCCAGAGCGCCGCCTTGACCGCCCCCTGGGCGAAGACCTCGCGGCTGCTGGCCTTGTGGGTCAGTACGATGCGCTCGCCCTCGGCGGCGAAGATCACCGAGTGCTCACCGGCTACGTCGCCGCCGCGCAGGGTGGCGAAGCCGATCTCGCCGCGCGGGCGGGCGCCCACTTGGCCGTCGCGGGCCCGGCAGGCGACATCGTTCAGTGCGACGCCGCGGCCCTCTGCCGCCGCTTCGCCCAGCATCAGGGCCGTGCCGGAAGGGGCATCCACCTTGTGGCGGTGGTGCATCTCGACGACCTCGATGTCGTAGTCGGCATCGAGGGCGCGGGCGACCTGTTCGGTGACCGCCTGCAGCAGGTTCACGCCGAGGCTCATGTTCGCGGCCTGGATCACCACGGTCTGGATCGCGGCCTGATCGATCGCCGCCTGGTCGGCCTCGGCGAGACCGGTGGTGCCGACCACGTAGACGACCTCCGCCTGGGCCGCCAGCTCGGCATGGCGCCGGCAGGCCGCCGGGGTCGTGAAGTCGATCACCGCATCCACCGCGGCGAAGAGCTCCACCGGGTCGTCGCCCACGGTGAGGCCCAACGCCTCGCCGCCGGCCAGCAGGCCGAGGTCGCTGCCGATGACCGGACTGTCGGGCCGGTCGGTGCCGCCGCCGATGACGCAGCCCTCCGCCGCCGCGATGGTGGCCAGGTTCATGCGGCCCATGCGCCCGCCGCAGCCGACGATGCCGATCCTGTAGGGTTCCATGCGCCTCTCCTTGTTGCCGCGCCGGTTTAGCACGACAGGATGATCGCGCAAAAGCCGCGGCATCATCGCGGCGTGACGGCGGACCTTGACGGCGAGGGGGCGGCTCTGGCTTGCTCGGCCCTCAACAAGACACGCAAGGCCGCCATGCCCGCACCCGATTCAGACGGCTTCCTCGATCTCTGGCCGACCACCCTCCTGCGGCGCAGCCTGCCGGGGCACGACATCGCCAACGCAGAACTGGGGCGGCTGATCCAGGCGATGGAGGCGCAGCACGCCGACCTCACCACCGACTACCGCGGCGGCAACCTGCTGACGGTGGAGAACCCCGCCGTGTCCTGGCTGCGCGACTGCATCAACAAGACGGTGATCGACTACCTGAAGCGCGCGGGGCTGGACTATGCCGTGAACTGGCATCTGCAGGGTTGGGCCAACGTGAACCGCCGTGGCGACTATCACGATCCGCACAACCATCCCCACGCCTACCTGAGCGGCACCTACTACGTTCAGGTGCCTGACATGGAAAACCCGCCCAAGGAGAACCGCAGCGACGTGCGTCCGGGGGCGATCTCCTTCTACGACCCGCGCGGCGCGGCCAACATGACCGCGATCCGCGGCGACCGCCAGATCGAGGCGGAGTTCACCCACCGCCCCAAGGCCGGCGACATCCTGCTCTGGCCCGCCTTCCTGACCCACTTCGTCCACCCCAACCTGTCGGACGCGGCACGCATCTCCATCTCCTTCAACGCCGTCCTCAAGTGGTCGGACGCCTATCTGCCGGACCAGAACTAGCGGCAGGGCCGGGGCGCTGCCGGCGCCGCAGCGGCAGGCCAACGGCAGCGCGGGTCAGCACGGACTGCGCCGAAAGCCAGGCGAGGGCGAGGCTGAGAAGCGTTGCAAACGCCATGATCGCCAGCGCCTTGATGAAGGGCTGACCCGTCCAGCCGAGCCAGAGCCAGCCGAGGGCGACGATCACCGTCTGATGGAAGAGATAGAACGGCAAAGCGATGGGCACGAAGGCGGCAAGCCCCGGCAGCGGTGCGGCCAGGAGGCGACGGCCGTAGGCCAGGGCGGTGAGCAGCAGACACCACTCGGCGGCGATACGCAGGCCGTGGCGCAGGGCGCGCGAGATCTCCACCCAGCCGAAGCCGCCGAAGGCCGTGTCGAGCGCCGCGAACCAGAGCGCCACGAGAACCAGCGCACCGACAAGGGCAAGACGGCGGATCCGCTGGAGCGCGTCTTCGAGGGCGGGATTGCGGCCCAACCACCAGCCGAAGAGCACGAGAAATCCGTAGTGCGCGTGATTGGCCCAGTCCCAGATCAGGTTGTGCGTGCTGGGAAAGGACCGGCGCAGCGCCGTCTCCAGCGCCACCAGAACGAGCCCGAACAGGAACAGCCGCCAGGGCGCCCGCGTGGTCCAGGCCGCAAGGCCCGGCAGGGCGCCGCTGCGCGCCACAACGGCCAGTGGCAGGCAGTAGACGAAGAGATAGAGCAGGAACCAGAGATGATGCCAGGAGAAGTTCGCCTGTGGATAGCAGCAGGCGAGGTAGGGGCCGAGGAAGGCGAAGAAGCCGCCCTCGAAGTCGACCGGGCTCATGCGCAGAGGCACCTGGGGGCTGATCCGCTCCAGCCAGACCTGGGGCGCCACCAGAACAAAGATCCCGACAAGCAAGGGCACCAGAAGCCGCGCCGCCCGTTCCCTGAGGAAAGCCCCGGCGCTGCGCCGCTCCAAAGCCCAGGCCGCGCTCATCCCCGCCAGCAGGAAGAGCAGCGGCATCTGGAAAATGTTGAGTGCGCGGATGACGAAGTCGGCGGCCCAGAAGGGCGCGGCCAGATCCTTCATATGCCAGGGCTCGGCATCGAAAAGCCGGGCGGTATGAAAGACGATCAGCAGCAGGACCACGACGGCCCGCAGCGTGTCGACGTCGTGACGTCGATTGGGACTGGACGGGGCGGTCATTTTCGGGCATCCATAAATAATGAACGAATCATTCATTCAAATAAAACAGAAACCTGCGGCGCGTGCAAGGCGGCAGGCGGGACAACCCGCGCGGCGCGGCCCGAAACGCGACCCGGGTAAGCTGAAAGCCATCGCGGGCGCGGCCTGCCATGTGCTGACGGCGCAGGGCCTGCGCCTGACCCAGGTGGCCGATGTCGCCGCGGTTGCGGGTGTCGCCGCCGGCACGGTCTACACCTACGTCGCCGAGAAAGAGGCGCTGGTGGAACTGGCGATCCGCAGCGCCGCGCGCCTCGAACTGCCGAAGGGCGAGACCGCCGTGCGCCACAGCCCGGCCCGCCTGAAACGCGTGACCGCGGAGGCCGTGGCCATGCGCTTTCAGTGGCCTGTCCTGACCGCCGCGCTGTCGGCCCGGGCACGGCGCAAGGCCGCGCTGATTCCGGTTCTGGAGGAGACCTATGACATGCTGGCGCGCGAACGCCGGCTGATCGCCCTGCTCGACCGCTGTGCGCAGGAGGTCAGGGTGGTGGAGGACCTCTATCTCTGGGGCCTGCGCCGCAGCTTCCTGGGCGACTTCGAGACCTATATCCGCCTGATGGCGCGCGCCGGGCACCTGCGCCGCGACATCGATACCGCCGCCGCCGCCCGCGGCACCCTGGAGATGATGGTCTGGATGGCCATGCGCCGCGTCGGCGACCCGGAACCCCCGGCCTGCGACGAAGAGGCCGCGCGCAAAGCCTGCATCGCCCTGGCCGCCAGCGGCCTCAAGGGGTGACGGCAACACCGCAGGCGTTTCCCGTGCGCCGCTTTTGACTTCGCATGCCCCCGCCAAGCGGCCACTATCGGGCGACTCCGGCAGGCGACAGCAACCGCACCGAAGAGAGGAAGATGCCGACCGCGCTCTCCGAAATCGCCGACCGGCTGATCGCGGCCTACGACGACGCCGTGACGCTGGCGCCGATTACGGCCGCGCGGCCCGCGTTCAGCGTCGACGAAGGCTATGCCGTCCTTGAGGAGATCGAGGCGCGGCGGCGCGCCGCCGGCTGGCGGCCGCTCGGGCGCAAGATCGGCTTCACCAACCGGACGCTCTGGGACCGCTACGGCGTGTGGCAGCCGATGTGGGCCCATGTCTGGGACCGCACGGTGCATGGTGCCGAGCAAGGGCGGGCGAGCCTGGCGCTGCGGCCCTTCGTGCAGCCGCGCCTCGAGCCGGAGGTGGTGTTCAAGCTGAAGGCGCCTGTGCCGGTCAGCGACGATCCTGTCGCGGTTCTGGAAAGCGTGGAATGGATCGCCGCCGGCTTCGAGATCGTGCAGAGCCACTTCCCGGACTGGCGGTTCACTGCGGCGGACTGCACGGCGGCCTTCGGGCTGCACGGCGCCCTGGTGGTCGGCACGCCGCTGTCGGTGACCGACGCCAATCGGACAGCTCTGGCGGAGACGCTGCCGGTCTTCACGGCGAGCCTTTCGCGCGGGGATAACCTGGTGGAGCGCGGCCGCGGCGCCAACGTGCTGGACAGCCCGGCGCTGGCCCTCGTCCACCTGGCCCGCGTGCTGTCCGGGCAGCCGCAGTTCCCGCCGCTGGCCGCCGGCGAGATCGTCACCACCGGCACCCTGACCGACGCCTGGCCGGTCGAGCCCGGCGAGACCTGGTCTTCGGACTACGGAGAGCTTGGCCTGGAGGGTTTGACCGTGACATTCACCTGAAGCGCAGATCCGGTCGGCTTCCCCAGCCCGGCAAGGCTGTGCGGCGGCCTGGCGGTGCGGCTACGCTTCGCCGTTGTCCAGACAGGTGAGGATGGCCCGAGCATGGGCCTGCGGGCTCTCGGCCATCATCAGGTGGCCGACTCCCGGGATGTTGATGCGCAGCCTGCAGGCGCGGTTGGCCCAGTCGGGCGTATCCCAGCCTTCCGCCGAGCGCCCGCCGGCGATCAGGCAGACGGGCAGATCCGAAGCCATGAGCTTATGCAGCGTCTTCAGATACTCTGCCGGCCTGGTGGCGGCGACGACCGCGCGGGCCTGGGCCTTGACGGTGGTGGCCGGTTGGTGAGCGAGCCAGTCGCGGGCAAGCGCGGTGGTCCAGGGCGTGACGGGGACGCCGGCGGCGGCAATCCAGGCCGCGGGATCTGCAGTATAGCCGCCAAGGATCTCCGCGACCTCGGCGTCGCTTTTGGCGGCGAGTTGCGCCGACCAGAAGGCGTCTTTAAGGGTGAAGTTTCCTTCGATGCTGATGAGCGAGCGGACATGTTCAGGAAAGCGCTGCGCGACGAGTACCGCGACAGCACCGCCGACCGAGTGACCGGCCAGGTGGACCGGCCCGCGGTCCAGCCCGGCGATGAAGCCCGCGACATGGCGCGCCTGATCCTCCAGAGACAGGGCGGAGGTGTCGGCATCGCGGTTCCGGCCGTAGCCGAGAAGATCGGGGGCGTGCACCTCCCGTCCGCCGAAGGGTGCGAGGATCTCGGCGTCGCCCAGTCTGCCGATCAGACCGTGGAGAAGAACAATGGGGGTGTCACTTGGGTTCATCGGGCCGCCTTTCGCTTGCTGTCGCGCTCCATCAAATGTCGCGCTGTCACCAGGATTGCGGCGGCGCCGGCGGTAAGCGCATGAGGCCGCAAAAAGCTTCGGGGGATGTTTAGGGGATCGGCGGGAAAAGGGGAAGCCCCGTGCCCTGCCGGCGCTACTCCGTCAGGTCTTCCCAGAACTCCTTGACGCGGGCGAAGAAGCCTTCGGATTCCGGATTGGTCTTGCGGCCCTTGCCGGCGTCCTCGAACTCGCGCAGCAGTTCCTTCTGGCGCTTTGTGAGGTTGACCGGCGTTTCGATGCCGACCTCGACGTACATGTCGCCGACCGCCGTCGAGCGCAGCACCGGCATGCCCTTGGCCTTCAGGCGGAACTGCTGGTTGGCCTGGGTGCCGGCGGGCACGGTGATCTTGGCGCGGCCGCCGTCAATGGTGGGCACCTCAACGGAGCCGCCCAGCGCTGCCGTGGTCATGGGGATCGGCACCCGGCAGTAGATGTTGGCCCCGTCGCGCTGGAACAGGCGGTGCGGCGCCACCGAAAGGAAGATGTAGAGGTCGCCCGCGGGCGCGCCGCGCAGGCCGGCCTCGCCCTCCCCTGCCAGGCGGATGCGGGTGCCGTCCTCGACACCGGCGGGGATGTTCACCTGCAGCGACTTTTCGCGGTGGACCCGGCCCTGGCCGTCGCAGACGCGGCAAGGATCGTCGATCACCCGCCCGGCGCCATGGCAGGTCGGGCAGGTGCGCTCGATGGTGAAAAAGCCCTGCTGGGCGCGGACCCGGCCGCGGCCCTGGCAGGTCGGGCAGGTCACCGGCTCGGCCCCGCCCTCGGCGCCGGTGCCGTCGCAGGCGTCGCAGGTGACCGTGGTCGGAACCCGGATCTGCGCGGTCTTGCCGGCGAAGGCCTCGTCCAGCGAGATCTCCATGTTGTAGCGCAGGTCGGAGCCGCGCGCGGCGGTGTTGCCGCGGCGCCCGCCCATGAAGTCGCCGAACATCTCGTCGAAGATGTCGGCGAAGCCGCCGGCGGAAAAGCCGCCGAAGCCGCCCTGGCCCGGGCCGCCGCCCCCGCCGTTGGTGAAGGCCTCGTGGCCGAAGCGGTCATAGGCGGCGCGCTTCTGCTCGTCCTTCAGGACCTCGTAGGCTTCGTTGATTTCCTTGAAACGGTGCTCGGCCTCGCTGTCGCCCGGATTGCGGTCCGGGTGGAACTTCATGGCCAGCTTGCGATAGGCGGACTTTAGGGAAGCCCCGTCGGCATCGCGCGAAACGCCCAGTGTTTCGTAATAGTCTTTCATGCTTTCGACCGCCGCTTGCCCCCGCGGCCCTCAATGCCCTTACCCGGTACAGCGCCCGGCATGGCGGCCCCGCAGAGGGGAACCGCACGAGAAGGGGGCCGGAAAAGGCCGGCGCCGGCTGCGCCCCACTGCCCTTGTCCGACCCCTTGGTTCATGGTCAGGCTCTTTGGTTGCCCGCGCTTACGCCGACTGGCCCTTCTTGTCGTCGTCGACTTCCTCGAAGTCGGCATCCACGACCTTGTCGTCGCCGCCCGCGGAGCCGGCGGCCTGGTCGTCGGCGCCCGCGCCGTTGGCCGCGCCGCCGTCGGGACCGTCACCGGGCCCGTCGCCGGCCTGGCCCTGCTCGTAGAGCGCCTGGCCGAGCTTCATGGACACCTCGGCCAGAGCCTGGGTCTTGGCCTGAATGGCCTCCACGTCCTCGCCTTCGGCGGCGGTCTTCAGCTCGGCGATGGCCGCCTCCACCGCGGTCTTGTCGTCCGCCGGCACCTTGTCGCCGGCATCCGCCAAAGTCTTCTCGGTGGTGTGGATCAGCGATTCCGCCTGGTTCTTTGCCTCGACCAGGGCGCGGCGCGCCTTGTCCTTCTCGGCATTGGCCTCGGCATCCTTGACCATGGTGTCGATCTCGTCGTCGCTGAGACCGCCGGAGGCCTGGATGCGGATGGTCTGCTCCTTTCCCGTCGCCTTGTCCTTGGCGCCGACATTGACGATGCCGTTGGCGTCGATGTCGAAGGTCACTTCGATCTGCGGCACGCCGCGCGGCGCGCCGGGAATGCCGACCAGGTCGAACTGGCCGAGCAGCTTGTTGTCCGCCGCCATCTCGCGCTCACCCTGGAAGACCCGGATGGTCACCGCCTGCTGGTTGTCCTCGGCAGTGGAGAAGGTCTGGCTCTTCTTGGTGGGGATGGTGGTGTTGCGGTCGATGAGGCGGGTCATCACGCCGCCCAGGGTCTCGATGCCCAGCGACAGCGGGGTCACGTCCAGCAGCAGGACGTCTTTCACGTCGCCCTTCAGCACGCCGCCCTGGATGCCGGCGCCGATGGCCACCACCTCGTCGGGGTTGACGCCGCGGTGCGGGTCTTTGCCGAAGAAGCTCTTCACGGTCTCAAAGACCTTCGGCATGCGGGTCATGCCGCCGACCATGATGATGTCTTCGATCTCGCCCGGGGAGACGCCGGCGTCCTTCAGGGCCGACTTCACGGGCCCCATGGTGCGCTCGACAAGGTCTTCGACCAGGGCTTCCAGCTTGGCGCGGGTGAGCTTGATGTTCAGGTGCTTCGGCCCGGAGGCGTCGGCGGTGATGAAGGGCAGGTTGATCTCGGTCTGGTTGGCCGAGGAAAGCTCGATCTTGGCCTTCTCCGCCTCTTCCTTCAGGCGCTGCAGGGCCAGCTTGTCCTGGCGCAGGTCGATGCCCTGCTCCTTTTTGAACTCGTCGGCCAGGTAGCTGATGATCCGCGCGTCGAAGTCCTCGCCGCCCAGGAAGGTGTCGCCGTTGGTCGACTTCACCTCGAAGACGCCGTCGCCGATTTCCAGCACCGAGACGTCGAAAGTGCCGCCGCCCAGGTCATAGACCACGATGGTGCCGGAGCCCTTTTTGTCCAGGCCGTAGGCAAGCGCCGCGGCGGTCGGCTCGTTAATGATGCGCAGCACATCCAGGCCGGCGATCTTGCCGGCGTCCTTGGTGGCCTGGCGCTGGGAGTCGTTGAAGTAGGCCGGCACGGTAATGACCGCTTCCTTGACCGGCTCGCCCAGGAAGCTCTCGGCGGTTTCCTTCATCTTCTGCAGGATGAAGGCCGAGATCTGGCTGGGGCTGTATTCTTTGCCGTGGGCTTCGACCCAGGCGTCGCCATCGTGATTGATGATCTTGTAGGGGACGAGGTCCATGTCCTTCTTGGTCATGGGATCGTCGTAGCGCCGGCCGATCAGGCGCTTGATGGCGAAAAGGGTGTTTTCCGGATTGGTGACAGCCTGGCGCTTGGCCGGCTGGCCGACGAGGCGTTCGTCGGAGTCGCTGAAGGCGACCATCGAGGGGGTTGTGCGCGCGCCCTCGGCGTTTTCGATGACCTTGGCGTCCTTGCCATCCATGACCGCGACACAGGAGTTGGTGGTGCCGAGGTCGATACCGATTACTTTACTCATTCCGTTTCCTCACTTCGATCAGCAGACCCCTTGGGCAGCCTGTCAGTTCAGCACCGCCCGGCGGATCTCCGCCAGAGAGAGTTCATGACCATGGGTTCTGGGCTTATATAAGCAGCATGGGCCTTGCTGCAAGGCGCAAAGCGGCGAGAATCTAAACGTAAACGCTAGGTCTGGCTGCGGGACCGGGGCCCGGAAGGCGTTGATTTTCATGGAAGGCGGTCCGCTGTTGGGCTGCCGCACCGAGAGTGCGAGGGAGAAGGCACAGGATGGATCGAGAGCCGCCGCTGGACAGGTCAGGAGCGGGTGGGCCAGAAGCGGGCGGGCCAGAAGGGAGCGGCCCGGAGGCCGACGGGCTCTACCGCGCCATCATGATGGTCCTGGTGGGCTCGGTCATGGTCGGCGCCGTGCTCACCCTGACCGGGGAGATGCTGTTCGACAGCCGCCCGCTGGCCAATGTCGGCCTCGGCATGGCGGTACTGGCCGGCATCGCCTACTGGGGCCTGCGCCTGAAGGCCCGCGCCGCGGCGCGGCGCCTGGCCCAAACCAGGTCGGGTGAGCGCCGTGAGCGGCCGCCCCCGGAATGAGACGATCCGGCCCGTGACAAAGCCTCCGCCCGGGACCAAGCCCCCGCCCAAGCCGCAAGGCAGCGCCGCGCCCGCCGGCTTCCGCTACCTGCCCGGCTATCTGGGCGCTGCGGCGCAGCAGAGCCTGCTGGAGGATCTGCGCCACGTCGTCCGCGCGGCCCCCCTCTATCAGCCGCGCATGCCGCGCAGCGGACAGCCGATGTCAGTGCGCATGACCAACGCCGGCAGCCACGGCTGGTACTCGGACAAGCAGGGAGGGTACCGCTACCTCGGCGAACATCCGGTGAGCGGACAGCCCTGGCCGGCGATCCCCCCGGCCCTGTTGGCGGCCTGGGACGACCTGGCCGGCTACCCGGACCCGCCGCAGTGCTGCCTGATCAACTTCTACCAAGGCCCAAAGGTGCGCATGGGCCTGCACCGCGACGAGGACGAGGAGACCTTCGAGGCGCCCGTCGTCTCTCTCTCGCTGGGGGACAGCGCCGTGTTTCGCGTCGGCGGTCTGAGCCGGCGCGGCCCCACCGCCTCCTTCAAGCTGCATTCCGGCGACGCGATGATCCTGGCCGGCGAGGCGCGCCTGGCCTACCACGGCGTCGACCGCATCCTCGGCGGCTCCAGCCGGCTCTTAAGCGAGGGCGGGCGCATCAACGTCACCCTGCGCCGGGTGACGGTTTGAGCACTGGAGCGGTCGCTTCACGGATCTGCCATGCCCAACGAGCCGTGCCAGTTGAAATCCAGCACACTGTGTCACCCCGGACTTGATCCGGGGTCCATGGCAAACGCAGGCGCAACGCCTACCCAGTAGCCGCTCGTGCGAACCGAACGATGGATCCCGGATCAAGTCCGGGATGACAGTCGAGCAGACAGTCGCATAAGTGCGAAGGAAAACCGCGCTAGGCCGAGGTGTCGACGGTGCTGCCGGGTTCGGTGTCGCCCTTGCCGCTGTCTTCGGCTTCCGCTGCATCCTTCGCAGCGGCCTTGGGGCCGCCCTTGGAGATGCCGACCCGGGCCGGACGGATCAGGCGGTCGTGCAGGCGGTAGCCGGCCTGGATGACCTGAACCACGGTTCCGGCGGGCTGCTCCGGATCCTCGATCTCGAACATCGCCTCGTGAAAGTGCGGGTCCAGCTTCTCGCCCAGGGGATTGATGGTGCGGATCTGATGGCGCTCGAAGGCCGACATAAGCTCCTTCTGGGTCATCTGCACGCCGAGCCGCAGGTTGCTCACCACCTCGTTTTCCGCGGCCAGCTCTTCCGGCACGCTTTCCAGTGCCCGCTGCAGGTTGTCGGCCACCCCGAGAAGGTCGCGGATGATGGGCGCGGCGGCGTACTTCACGCTGTCCTCGCGCTCACGCTGGCTGCGCCGGCGCACGTTCTCCGTCTCCGCGATGGCCCGCAGCAACTGGTCCTTGAGCGACGCCACTTCGCCCTCCAGCACCGCAACCGGGTCCTCATCCGGCGAGAGCGCCGCCGCAGCCTCCAGGCCCGAAAGATCGACCAGCGGCTCCGCGCTGGTGTCGACCGGCGCCTCCTCGGCGGCATCGTCCTCGCCCGGCGTCGCCGCGGGTGCGTCCGCTTCGGCCTCTTCTGCGGCCGCCTTATCCTGTTTGTTTTCCTGCGCCATCACGGGACGGACGCTCCTTTCTCACGCTTCTGAATTCTCTGTGTGCTTCTCTGCGGCCGCGTCAACCGACCAGACGGCCGATCACCTTGGCGGTGTAGTCGACCATGGGAATGATGCGGGCATAGTCGATGCGGGTCGGTCCGATGACGCCGATCGCGCCGACGATCTGTTGCTGGGAGTTGCTGTAGGGCGCAATCACCATGGAGCAGCCGGCGAGCCCGAACAGCTCGTTCTCGGCGCCGATGAAGATTTGGACTCCTTCGGCGCCGCCTGCAAGGTCCAAAAGCTTGATCAGCGCATCTTTGGTCTCCAGCATCGCGAAGAGCTGGCGGATGCGCTCCAGATCCTCCAGCGCCGTGACGTCTTCCAGAAGCTGGGACTGGCCGCGCAGGATCAAGGCGCCGCCCTTGGCGCCGCCCTGGGGCCCCGACCAGCTTGCCAAGCCGCGCTCGACCACCCGCGAGGCGAGGCCGTCCAGCTCGGCGCGCTGTTCCTCCAGCTCCTTCAGGACCTCGGCCTGCGCTTCCTCGAGGGTGCGCCCGGTGAGGCGTGCGGTCAGGTAGTTGCTGGCCTCGACCAGGGAGGAGGCGGGCATGCCCGCCGGCACGTCGATGATGCGGTTCTCCACCACGCCGGAGACCGAGATCAGCACCACCAGCGCGCGGCCCGGGCCGAGCGAGACGAATTCGATGTGCTTCAGGGGCTCGCCCAGCTTCGGCGCGACGACCAGGCCGGCACAGCGCGACAGCCCGGAGATGGTCTCCGAAGCCTCTTCCAGAACCTCCGGAAAGGACCGGCCGTCGGCAGCGCACTGGCTTTCGATATGGGCGCGCTCGTCCTTGGTCAGGTTGCCGATCTCCAGCAAGCCGTCGACGAAGAGCCGCAGCCCCATGTCGGTGGGCATGCGCCCGGCGGAGGTATGGGGCGAGAACAGCAGCCCCAGGTCCTCCAGGTCCGCCATGACGTTGCGGATGGTCGCCGGCGAAAGCCCAAGGCCCAGGCTGCGCGAGAGCGTGCGCGAGCCCACCGGCGCGCCGGTGTCCACGTAGGCGTCGACGATGTGCTTCAACACCTCGCGGGAGCGCTCGTTGAGGCCCCGGGCGGCCAGGGCCTCGTCCAGGGATTTTGCGGTCTCTGTCATTGCCTGGAATGTAGTGAGCCCCCCGGAAGCGGTCAACGCGGGCCGCAGCAGGGGCAGGCGGGAAAAGGGGCCGGCCGGCGGCACAGAAGTGGCGCTGGACGGCGCCCGGTCTGCCGGCCCTGGACCTGCCGCATACCTTGGGCTAGCTTGCCGCCGCGGAGGCGCCGGCCGCGGGTCTGCCGTCGTTCATGCCAGCCCCGGTAGCAAACCGAAATCCCAGATGAGAGGTCATCCATGCGTCCGTCCGGCCGAGCCCCCGACCAGCTGCGGGACATCCGCCTGCAGACCGATGTGAACAAACACGCCGAAGGCTCCTGTCTCGCCTGTTTCGGCGACACCCACGTGCTCTGCACTGCCTCGGTCGAGGAAAACATTCCACCCTGGCTGCGCAATTCCGGGCGCGGCTGGGTGACTGCGGAGTACGGCATGCTGCCGCGCTCCACCGGAACGCGCACCGACCGGGAGGCGGCGCGCGGCAAGCAGAGCGGGCGCACCCAGGAAATCCAGCGGCTGATCGGCCGTTCGCTGCGCGCGGTGACCGACCTCACCGGCTTCGGCGAGCGCCAGGTCCGCATCGACTGCGACGTCATCCAGGCCGACGGCGGCACCCGCACCGCCGCCATCACCGGCGGCTACGTGGCGCTGCACCTGGCCTTCCAGCATCTGCAGGACATCGGCGTGATCGAGGCTCTGCCATTCACCGACCAGGTGGCCGCCGTCTCCTGCGGCCTCTACCACGGCACCGAAGTCCTGGACCTGGACTACGACGAGGATTCCACCGCCGCCGCCGATGCCAACTTCGTGCTGACCAAGGCCGGCGGCGTCGTCGAGGTGCAGGGCACCGCGGAAGACGTGCCGTTCCAGCGCCGTCAGTTCGAGCGCCTGCTGGACTTGGCGGAAAAAGGCGTTGCCGAACTCTGCGCCGCGCAAGCCAAGGCGCTGGCCGAGACCGCGGCCTGAAGACGAGCGGGAGCCCAAGCATGCACAGCCTCAAAGCCGGCGAGAAGCTGGTCCTGGCCACTCACAACGCAGGCAAGTACCGCGAGAACGCGGAACTGCTCGCCCCCTATGGCCTGGAGGTGCTGTCCGCCGGAGACCTGGGACTGCCGGAGCCGGAGGAGACCGGCGACAGCTTCGTGGCCAATGCCGTGCTGAAGGCCAAGGCGGCCTGCGAGGCCACCGGCCTGCCGGCCATCGCCGACGACTCCGGCCTCGACGTCCCGGCGCTGGACGGCCAGCCGGGGATCTACACCGCCCGCTGGGCCGGGCCGGGGCGCGATTTCATGGTGGCCATGGAACGGGTGCACCGCGAACTGGGCGACAGCCCGGACCGGCGCGGCATCTTCGTCTGCAACCTCTCGGTCGTCTGGCCGGACGGGCAGACTGCCTCCTTCGAAGGACGGCTGGAAGGCACCTTGGTCTGGCCGGTGCGCGGGGACCGCGGCTTCGGCTTCGACCCGATGTTCCAGCCCAAGGGCTTCGACATCACCTTCGGTGAGATGGACCCGGCGAAGAAGCATGCCATGAGCCACCGCGCCCTGGCCTTCGCGCAACTCTCCGAGGCGCTGCTGGAGCCGGCATGACGCCGCCGGTCAAAGAAGCAGCCAAACGGACGGCCGAAACATCCGGCCGGGCGCCCGCCGCGGCAGAGGCGGTGAAGGACGACCCCGGCTTCGGCATCTACGTCCACTGGCCGTTCTGCAAATCCAAGTGCCCCTACTGCGATTTCAACAGCCATGTGCGCGAGCGCGTGGACCAGGCACGCTGGCGCCAGGCCCTGCTGCGCGACCTGGAGCACGCCGCCACCCGCAGCGCTGGGCGCCGGGTCACTTCGGTTTTTTTCGGCGGCGGCACGCCTTCGCTGATGCCGGCGGAAACGGTCGCCGCCGTGACCGAAGGCATCGCCCGCCTCTGGGACCTGGCCCCCGACGCGGAGATCACGCTGGAAGCCAACCCGACTTCGGCGGAGGCCGAGCGCTTTGCCGGCTTCGCCCGCGCCGGCGTGAACCGCCTCTCCCTCGGGGTGCAGGCTCTGGACGACGACGCGCTTCGTTTTCTGGGCCGTCAGCACTCGGCGGCGGAGGCCCTGGCGGCCCTCGACCTTGCGCGGGCCGCCTTCGCGCGCATCTCCTTCGATCTCATCTACGCGCGCCCCGGCCAGAGCCTTGCGGCCTGGCAGCGCGAGCTGGACGACGCCTTGGCGCTGGGGCCGGAACACATCGCGCTGTATCAACTCACCATCGAAGAGGGGACGGCCTTTCAGGCGGCCTGGCGACGCGGCGAGCTCGTACTGCCGGCCGAGGAGGAAGCCGCCACCCTGTTCGAAGCGACCGACCGGCAGCTCGCCGAGGCGGGGCTGCCGGCCTATGAGATCTCCAACCACGCCCGGCCGGGCGCGGCCTGCCGCCACAACCTGACCTACTGGCGCTATGGCGACTACGTGGGGGTCGGCCCCGGTGCCCATGGTCGCCTGACCTGGGACGGCGTGAAGCACGCGACCCGCCAGCACCGCGCGCCCGAACCCTGGCTGGACCTGGTCGAACGCCAGGGCCACGGCTGGCGCAGCGCAGAGCCGGTCACGGCGGAGGAAAGCCTGACCGAGATGGTGATGATGGGTCTGCGCCTGACCGACGGCATTCCGCAGAGCGCGTTCCAGCGCGTGCTTGGCGCCGGCCCCGAGGCCCTGCTGCCGGCCGAGCGCCTGGAGCGGCTGTCGAAAGAAGGCCTGCTTCAGCGCGACGACCACGGCCTGCGCGCCACCGCGGCGGGGCGCCAGCGCCTGGACGCAGTGCTCGCCTACCTGTTGACCTGAGCGCCTTGAAGCTGCGGATCAGAGCTCAGTTGATGGCCTGATCGAAGGACTGGGGGGCCGGGTCCACTTCGACGAAGGTCTCCGGCCGCAACTCCAGGATCGCCAGCCCGCGCTGGACCTGTCCGTTGGGCAGGAAGCGGAAAATGCCGTCGATGCCGGAAAAACCGACCGGCTGGGAAATGCTCTCGGCCGTGTAGATGAGGAAGGCCCCTTCGCGCGCGGCGCGCTGTTCCAACACGGCGGCCAGGGCCACGGCATCGTAGCCGAGAGAGGCGACCCGCGGCGGCGTGCGCCCGTAGGCCTGGCGGTAGCGGTTGGCGAAGGTGCGCCAGAGCGCCGGCGGCGGCGCCGGGAACCAGGCGCCCTGAAGGCTGGGCTCCTTGCGCAGGGATGGATCGTCCCAGAGCGCCGTGCCCAGAAAGCGGACCTCGCTGGAATCGACATCGTAGAACGCCAGCAACGGGCCGACGGAGAGGAGCTGGCGTCCGCTGGAGGGAATGAGGATGCCGTCGAAGGAGGGCGGCCCCAGCGTCTCCAGCCCCTGCAGGCGGGCGAGCGCCCGCTGGGCCGCCGCGTCATTGCGCGCGCTGAGGCTGCGCCTCTGGGCCTGCAGGGCGGCGGCGCGCTGATCGTAGTCCGCCAGGGCGCGCACTTCGGCGGAGACGTCCTGGGCCCGCGGATCGAAAAAGACGACGCGGCTGATCTCGGCCCCGTTGCGGAAGACGGCCTGCTGCAGCGACTGAACCACCGTCGTGCCATAGGGCGATTCCGGCGCCAGCACGGCAAAGCGCCGCAGGCCCTGGGCGACCGCATAGTCGACCATGCGGTCGATTTGGGTGCTGGGCGTGACCCCCATGACGAAGGTTTGCGGATCGGCGATGGCGTTGTTGTTGGAGAAGGTGATCAACGGCAGTTGGGCTTCGGCCAGGACCGGCTTCACCGCCTCGACCGAGGTGGAGAACAGCGGGCCGAGGATCAGCTGCACCTCTTCGGCCAGGGCCGCCTCGGCCGCAGCCGCCGCGCCTTCCGGCGTGCCCTGCGTGTCGCGCACAACAAGGGTGAAACGATCGCCGGCCAGGTCGAAGAGCGCAAGCTGTGCAGCGTTCAGGATGGATTGGCCGACGTTGGCGCGGCTGCCGCTCAGCGGCAACAGCAGGCCGACCTTCACCGGTGCCGTACGCGCCGCTTCGGCAGCCGCCTCGGCCTCGTTGAGGGCCTGCAGACTCTCCTCCGGCACGCCGCCGGTCTCACCGGCCTGCGGCACCGAGGGAAAGCTGGGTGGTTGCGCCTGCTCATCCGGGCTGGGTACCTTGGGGGCGGCGCAGGCGGTGAGCGAGAGTGCCAGCGCTGCCAGCAGGGGCATGCGCCATGCTTGCAAAACACGCTCAGCAAAGACCCTCCGGTGCGGCCTCAATGTCAGCAGAGTCAAAGGTTCACCCATCCTCATCGCGCAGCGCAGAGCCTAGAGCATGCGCCGGCTAGATGGAATGGCTTTGATCGCCAAGCAGATAACAGCGCAGCGCCATGGCCGCTAAGCATCAGCGACCGTCCGGCGGCCCTGTGGAGGCGGGCGCGCCAGAGGGCGCAGGAGAGGGCGCAGCAGAGGGCGCGGCGGTGGTCGAGGCGCTGCCGGCCGGGCTCTATCTGGTGGCGACGCCGATCGGCAACCTGGGCGACATCACCCTGCGGGCGCTGGAGGTGCTGCGCCGTGCCGACCGCATCGCCTGCGAAGACACCCGCACCACCCGCAAGCTGCTGAACGCCCACGGCATCACAACCAAGACCACTGCCTACCACGATCACAGCGGCCCCGGCGCGCGCGCCGCGCTGCTGGACGCGATCCGTGCCGGCCGCGCGGTCGCGCTGGTTTCCGATGCCGGCACACCCCTGGTCTCGGACCCCGGCTACAAGCTGGTGCGCGACGCCATCGCCGAAGACCTGCCGGTGACCAGCCTGCCGGGACCGGCGGCGCCGGTCGCGGCCCTGCAGCTCTCCGGGCTGCCCAGCGACCGCTTCTTCTTCGGCGGCTTCCTGCCGGCAAAGTCGGGCGCCCGGCGGCGGATCCTGCAAGACCTGCGCGGGCTGGAGGCGAGCCTGATCTTCTTCGAGAGCGCCGCGCGTCTGGCCGCCAGCCTGGCGGACATGGCAGAGGTCCTGGGTGAGCGGCCCGCCGCCATCGCCCGCGAACTGACCAAGCTGCACGAGGAACTGCGCCGGGGCCCGCTGCCTGTGCTGGCGGCACACTATGCCGAGGCGGGTCCGCCGCGCGGCGAGATCGTGGTGGTGATCGGCCCGCCCGAGGATGCGGCCGGGGCCGAGGCCTTCGATCTGGATGCGGCGCTACGCGATGCCCTGCAGCGGACGAGCCTGCGCGATGCGGCGGCCAGCGTCGCGGCGGCCAGCGGCCTTCCCAAGCGCAGGGTCTATGCCCGTGCCCTGGAACTGGCGAAGGAAAGCGGCGGGCCGGGCCAAGACGGATGACCGGCGGCCCGGTTCCGCCGCAGGCAGCGCCGCCGCGGTCGCGCCAGGCCGCCTATCGCCGCGGACGCCGCGCCGAACGGCTGGCGGGCTGGTGGCTGCGGCTGAAGGGATATCGCCTGCTGGTCCGCGGCTTTCGCTGTCCGGCCGGCGAGATCGACCTGATTGCCAAGCGCGGCGGAACGCTGGTCTTTGTCGAGGTGAAGCAGCGCGACACTGTGGCCATGGCCGCCGCCGCCGTTTCGCCCCGTCAGCGCCGGCGTATCGCCCGTGCCGCCGAAGCTTTCCTGCAGGCCCGGCCGGATCTCGCGGCGCTGACCCTGCGCTTCGATGCCGTTCTGCTGGCGCGGCACTTCTGGCGCCGGCCCGCGTGGCCGCTGCAGCACGAAAAAGACGCCTGGCGAAGCGACACAAGATTGCCATATTAGCAGAGCATCGTCGCCCAAGTGATCCGATTCGCGGGAGAATCCGACAAATGAGCTCGAAGGGGAGCGACCGGGCCGGGGCCGGTCGTGCCGGGCGCAGCCTGGCGGTGCTGGCGGCCGTGACCTTTGCAGGCCTGGCTGTGACGGGATGCAGTTTCTGGGGGGCGGCGGCCGGTGGCGGGGCCGTCGGTGTAACCGCGGCGCAGACCGAAAAGGGCTTTCGCCGCAGCGTCGCGGACACCGAGATCCGCCTGACCATCAACGACCTCTGGTTCAAGGCCGACGAAGAGATGTTCCGCAAGGTGAACCTGCAGGTGCAGGAACAGCGCGTGCTCCTGAGCGGCAATGTCGCACGGCCCGAGCAGCGTGTCGAAGCCGTCCGTCTGGCCTGGCAGGCGCCGGGCGTGCGCGAGGTGATCAACGAGATCGAGGTGAACGACACCTCCGGACTCAGCGATGCGGCAAGAGACTCCTGGATTTCGACCCAGCTTCGCACCACTCTTCTGTTCGACCGCGACGTCTCTTCCATCAACTACTCCATCGAGACCGTGAACCAGGCGATCTTCATCATGGGCGTGGCCCAGTCCGAAGCCGAGCTCGACCGGGTGGTCGGCCACGCAAAGGACATTGCCTATGTCCGCCGCGTGGTAAGCTATGCTCTGCTGAAGAACGATCCGGCCCGCAGCTCCTGACCCTCTGCGCGTGCGGACTCCCAAGGCGCCGGAGCCAGCCGTTGTGGCGGCAGCGCCGCCGACGGGCTTAGCCGCCAAGAGGCCCCCGCCGCTGAAGAAAGACGTGATATGCCCGCCCCTCCCCTTTTGAGATTTCAAACCCGAGCGCCTTCATGAGCCGGTCCCCCTCATGAGCTGGTCTACGGCAAGCAATCGCAAGGATCTGGAATCGCGTCTGCGCCAACTCGGCGGCCAGAGCGATGACGAGATCGACATTGCGGGCGCCGCCTTGCTTCTGGCCGCGCTGGAACGGCCGCAGGTGGGGCTGGAGCGCTACTACCACCATCTGTCGCTGCTGGCGCGGGACACGGAAGACCTGGCGGCCCGCCGCGGCGCCGACCGCGACCTGGACGCCCGGATCGCGATCCTCAACCACGTGATGGTCGAACGCTACGGCTACCAGGGGGACCGCCAGAGCTACGACGACCTGCACAACGCGAACCTGATGCGGGTCATCGACCGCAGGCGCGGCCTGCCGGTCGCCCTGGGCATCCTCTATATGCACGCTGCGCGGGCGCAGGGCTGGGCGGTCTGCGGTCTCGGCTTCCCGGGGCACTTCATGCTGCGGCTCGACCTCGGCAGCCAGCGCGCCATCATCGACCCCTTCAACGGCGGAGAAGTCCGCGACGCGGCGGCGCTGCGCAGCCTGGTGAAGACCGTGGCCGGCAAGGAGGCGGAGCTGCGTCCCGAGCACACCGACAGGGTCGGCAACCGCGATATCCTGCTGCGGCTTCAGAACAACATCAAACTGCGGCTGATCCAGCAGGAGCGCAGCGCCGATGCCCTGGAGGTCATCGAGACCATGCTGATGTTCGCGCCCGAGAAGGCGGCGCTGTGGAAGGAGGCGGGGGTCCTGCATTCCCACCTCGACAACATGCGCGCCGCCATCATGGCCTTCGAGCACTACCTGGAGCTCGCCGGTCCGGACCCGGACCGCCAGAACATCGCCGCCCTGCTGCAGCAACTGCGCATCAAGCTGAACTGAAACGGCCGGCAGGCGGGCGCCGCCGGACAGAAGACGGGGAAGAACGGTTATGAGCTTGGCGGTCGCCATTCAGATGGATCCGGTGGAGACCATCGATATCGAGGGGGACAGCTCCTTTGCCCTGGGGCTGGAGGCGCAGCGCCGCGGCCACGGCCTCTATCACTACCTGCCGCAGGACCTCAGCCTGCACGACGGGCGCGTCTATGCACGGATGCGGGCCCTGGAATTCCGCCGTGAGCAGGGCAACCATGCCAGCCTCGGCACGCCGGAGGCGGTCGACCTGGCAACCCTGGACGTGGTGCTGATGCGCCAGGACCCGCCTTTCGACATGGCCTACATCACCGCCACCCACCTGCTGGAGCACGTGCATCCGGAGACCCTGGTGGTGAACGACCCGGTGCACGTGCGCAACGCGCCGGAAAAGCTCTTCGTCACGCATTTTCCGGAGCTGATGCCGCCGACCCTGATCACCAGCGACCGCGCGGAGGTCGAGGCCTTTCGCGCCGAGCACCGGGACATCATCGTGAAGCCGCTGTTCGGCAACGGCGGTGCCGGCGTCTTTCACATCGCGCCCGGCGACGAGAACCTCTCGGCCCTGCTGGAGCTCTTCACCGACCTCTACCGCGAGCCCATCATCGTGCAGCGCTACCTGGCGGAGGTGCGCGGCGGCGACAAGCGCATCATCCTGGTCGACGGCCGGCCCGCCGGGGCCACCAACCGCGTCCCGCCGCAGGGGGAGGCCCGCTCCAACATGCATGTCGGCGGCAGGCCGGAGAAGGCGGAGCTCAGCCGCCGCGACCTGGAAATCTGCGAGGCCATCGGTCCGGCCCTGAAGGAACGCGGCCTGATTTTCGTCGGTATCGACGTGATCGGCGGCTTCATGACGGAGATCAACGTGACCTCGCCCACCGGCATTCAGGAGATCAACCGCTTCGACGGCGTCTCCCTGGAAGCGGAGATCTGGGACGTGATCGAGGCCCGCCACGGCGCCGCCCACAAGACACCGAGCGTGTAAGCAAGGGCATGTAAGCCCGGGAACGTAAGCCGAAGCGCCTAAGCAGAAAACCGGCCGGCCCAAAGGCCGTCCGGTGTGAAAGCAAGCGGTATCGGGATTTCTGGAGCGGCGCGGCTACTTGTTCTCCGCCCCGTTGCCGTTGTTCCCGTTCATATCGTGCAAGGCCGCCTTGGTGCGCTTTTCCATCGGGGCCCAGCATTCCTGCGTGATGCGGGCCATCATGGCCATCAGCTTGCTGGTTTCCTCGAGGTACTGCTCGGCGGCATAACGCGCGATCGTGCATTGCTTGTCGAAGACCTCTTCCGGGCCCTTGGCTTTGATCAGGTCTTCCGAAGACTCGATGTTCTGGCGCATGCGCGCGCCGGCGAAATTCACCATCTCCTGACTGACTTCTGCCATACCGGCGAACATCGCCTCGCCGGCGCTCATCACGGCGGTAATGTTTTCACCGTTGGAACCGAGAAACGCCTCGTAGTTCGGAACCTCCGGGGTGGCGGCGGCGGTGCCTTCGCCGCTGCCTGAAGAAGATACGCTGCTCTTGGTCTGCTTGCGTGCCGTTGCCATGGCTTGGTTACTCCTGCACGACGCATTCGATTGGTGGGGGGACCGGGCTGACGCCCGTGTGACAAACCGTCTCCTTGGCGTACTCCCGCCAACCGCGACCAGAGCCTTGGCTTCCGTTCGGAATGCCGGTTGTTCTCGATGAGTGTATGACCCTTCAGGCCTCCACCTGCCCTGGTTGTGGCTCACGGGACCCCAGCGACCGGAGCTTCTCGCTTATGAGCATAGGCTAACAGATATTAACCATAAATGATCTGAGACAATTTGCCTTTGCTTTGCCACGGGTTCCGGCGCACCAGGGCCGTCGGCGCCCACGGCCCAAGATGATCTTGGCAGCTCTCTTCCTCCACCCTAGATTGACGACGGCTGCGGCAGGACCCGGCCTCCAGGAGGTCGGTTCAAAGCCGCGCCGCCGTCAATCAGGGGGAACGCCGAAGCGCCCATGACCGCCCGTATCACCACCGTCGCCTTTGCCGGCGTCGAGGTCCTGGACATCGACGTGCAGGTGCAGATGGGCAGCGGCCTGCCGGCCTTCGCCGTCGTCGGCCTGCCGGACAAGGCGGTGGCGGAAAGCCGCGAGCGGGTGCGCGCGGCCCTGACGGCCCTGGGCCTCGCCCTGCCGCCCAAACGCATCACCGTGAACCTGGCGCCGGCCGACCTGCTGAAGGAGGGCAGCCATTTCGACCTGCCCATCGCCCTCGGCCTGCTGACCGCCATGGGCGTGCTGCCGGCCGAGGAGATGGCCGGCTACACGGCCTTGGGCGAACTGGCGCTCGACGCCCGCATCACCCCGGTCGCCGGCGTGCTGCCGGCGGCGATCCACAGCCTTTCCGCGGAGCGCGGCCTGATCTGCCCGTTCGCCCAGGGCGGCGAGGCGGCCTGGGCCGAGGGCCTGGAGATCCTGGCGCCGGGCACGCTGCTGGCGCTGGTCAATCACTTCAAGGGCAGCCAAGTCCTAAGCCCGCCGAAGGCGCGCCTCGCCGAGAAGGCCGCCGACGGCCTCGACCTCGCCGATATCAAGGGGCAGGAGAGTGCCAAGCGCGCCCTCGAGGTGGCGGCGGGCGGCGGCCACAACCTGCTGATGGCCGGACCGCCGGGCGCGGGCAAATCCATGCTGGCGGCGCGCCTGCCGGGCATCCTGCCGCCGCTCACGCCCGCCGAGGCGCTGGAGGTGAGCATGATCCACTCCGTCGCTGGCACCCTGGGCGAGTCGGGGCTGCTGCGCCGCCGGCCCTTTCGCGACCCGCACCACTCGGCCTCCCTGCCGGCGCTGGCCGGCGGCGGCCTGCGCGCCAAGCCGGGTGAGATCTCCCTGGCCCATCTCGGTGTCCTCTTTCTCGATGAGCTGCCGGAGTTCCAGCGCGGCGCCCTGGAGGCGCTACGCCAGCCGCTGGAGACCGGCCGCGTCTCCGTCGCCCGCGCCAATGCCCATGTCACCTATCCGGCGCGCGTCCAGCTCGTCGCCGCCATGAACCCCTGCCGCTGCGGCTATCTGGACGACCCGGCCCAGGCCTGCGCCCGGGCGCCGCGCTGCGCCGCCGACTATCAGGCGCGGATCTCCGGCCCGCTGTTCGA
>NZ_JANQKD010000060.1 GCF_028281305.1 Pelagibius sp.
ATGCTGGCCTGCGCCAGCATGACGGCTTCTTTTGGGTCGTGAGTAATTCATTCACACGCTCTGAGGAGGCCGCGCAGCGGCCGTCTCGAAGGGTCGGCGATCGTGTTCAGCGCAACCCGGCCTGACGACGGCGTGTTCGCGCGTCGGAGCCCAACCCGAATAAGCCCCATCGCGCCGAACGCAGCGAATGTCACCGCCAAGGCACCAAGAGCACGCGGCCGATGCTTGTCCCTTGGTGTCTTGGCGCCTTGGCGGTGAAACCGCCCAAAGAACAAACCGGTCCATCGGCGCTTCGCGCCAACAAACCTTTTTTTGGTTTTTTGCGTCTTCGCGTCTTTGTGGTGATCCCCCTTCTGTCGACATTCCGTGCGGTTGGCAGACCGGTCTATTCACCACAGAGGCACCGAGACGCAGAGAACAAACGGGTTGATGGCGCTTCGCGCCAACCAGCTTCATTTTGTTCTCTGTGCCTCGGTGCCTCTGTGGTGATCTCGCCTTTGCCAGCCGGGTCGCGTCGCGGCGGCGTAAGCGTCCGGTTACGACCGCGGTTCAGGATGTTGGCTGCCAGTTGTATGGCAGCAGCTCGGCGAGATGGCGAGCCGGGTGCGGTCCTATACGGGCGATGACATCGGTGAGGTAGGCCTGGGGATCGATGCGGTTGAGCTTGGCTGTTTCGATCAGTGAGTAGACGGCGGCGGCGCGCTCGCCGCCGGCGTCGGAGCCGGCAAAGAGGTAGTTCTTGCGGCCGAGGGCGACCCCGCGCAGGGCCCGCTCGGCGGCGTTGTTGTCGATCGCCAGGCAGCCGTCGTTGAGATAGCGCAGGAGGCTCTCCCGCCGTGCCAGGGCATAGCGCATGGCCGCGGCCAGGTCAGACCGCCCCGACAGCTTTGGCAGGGTGCTCTCCATCCAGGCAATGAGGTTTTCGGCGGCCGGCCGGCTGCGCTCCTGCCGGACGTGGCGCCGCTCGTCCGGCGGCCGTCCGCGGATCGCCTTCTCGACCGTATAGAGAGCGGCGATCCGCTCCAGCGCCTCCTGGGCCACCGGGCTCTGCCTGGCGGCGTAGACGTCATGGAACTTGCGTCTGACATGCGCCCAGCAAGCCACCGCGATCACCGGCCCAGGCTGCCGCTCGGCGGTATAGAGCGCGTTGAACCCGGCATAGCCATCGGCGACCAGGTGGCCGGCAAAGCCGGCAAGATGGCGCTGGGGATGGGCGCCCTTGCGGTCGGGGCTGTAGAAGTAGGCCGCCGCCGGCGGCGGCTCGCCGCCGTGCGGGCGCTCGTCGCGCACATAGACCCATAGCCGCCCCGTCCTGGTCTTGCCCATGCCGGGCGCCAGCACCGGCACCGGCGTGTCGTCGGCGTGCAGCCGCGGGGCGGCCATCACGTCCTCGCGCAGCAGACTGACCAACGGCTCCAGGATCGCCGTCGAGCGCCCGACCCAGTCGGCCAGCGTCGAGCGCTCCAGCGCGACCCCCTCGCGGGCATAGATCTCCGACTGGCGGTAAAGTGGCTGGTGGTCGGCGTACTTCGACACCAGCACATGGGCCAGCAGGCCGGGGCCGGGCCGGCCCCGCTCGATCGGCAGGTCCGGCATGGCGGCCTGGGTGATCGCCTCGCAGCGCCGGCAGGAGAACTTCGGGCGCAGGTGGCGGATCACGTGGAAGCGGCCCGGCCGGTACTCCAGGATCTCCGTCACGTCCTCGCCCAGACGGCGCAACGCGCCGCCACAGGACGGGCAGTTGCAGGCCGCGGCGTGCACCACCTCCTCGCGCGGCAGATGATCGGGCAAGGGCCGGCGCACCGGCTTGTCCCGCGCCTCGTCGCAGGGACGGCCGGGAACCCGCTGCTGTGACTGGCCGACGCTCTCCTCGAGGTCGCCCAGCATCAGCTCCAGCTGCTCGATCTGCCGGTCCAGCTTCTCCGACGAGCGCCCAAAGCTCATGCGCCGCAGCCTGGCCAGCTGCGCCTTCAGCTTCTCGATCTCCAGGGCCTTCTCGATCAGCCCGGCGCGCGCCTGCTCCAACTGCTCGGCCA
>NZ_JANQKD010000071.1 GCF_028281305.1 Pelagibius sp.
CGGTGGCATAGGAACCGGACTTGCCCTTCTTGCCGCCGGGCAGGCTCATCTCGTCGAAGAGGATCTCGCCGAGCTGCTTGGGCGAGCCGATGGTGAAAGACCGCCCGGCCAGTTTGTGGATCTCTTCCTCCAGCTCGCCGATGCGCGTGGCGAAGTCGTTGGACATGCGCCGGAGCGTGTCGCGGTCGGCCTTGATGCCCGTCAGTTCCATCTGCGCCAGAACCGGCACCAGGGGCCGCTCGATGGTCTCGTAGACCGTGGTCATGCGCTCGGCCACCAGCCGCGGTTTCAGCGCCTCCTGCAGGCGCAGCGTGATGTCGGCGTCTTCGGCGGCGTAGTCCAGGGCCTTGTCCAGCGGCACATAGTCGAAGGTCACCTGGTTCTTGCCGCTGCCGGCCACGTCCTTGAACTTGATGGTCTGATGATCCAGGTGGATCTGCGCCAGGTCGTCCATGCCGTGACCGTGCAGCCCGCCGTCCAGCACATAGGACAGCAGCATGGTGTCGTCGATGGGCGCCACGTCGATGCCCTGGCGGGCGAAGACCAGCAGATCGTACTTGATGTTTTGTCCGATCTTCAGGACCCCGGGGTCCTCCAGCAGCGGCTTCAAACAGGCGATGGCGTCATCAAGCGGGATCTGCTTCGGCGCCTCGGCACCGCCGCCTTCCAGATCGAGGCCGCCGTCCGCCGGGGCGCTGCCCTTGTGGCCGAGCGGCACGTAGCAGGCCTGGCCCGCCGCGGTCGACAGGGAGATGCCGACCAGTTCGGCGGCCACCGCGTCCAGCGAGGTGGTTTCGGTATCCACCGCCACGACGCCGCGCCTGCGCGCCGCGGTCACCCAGCGCTCCAGCGCCTTCAGATCCTGCACCAGCTCGTACTTGGCTTCGCCCGGCGCGGCGGGGACGGGCGCAGCCTCGGCCGGCGCGTCGCCGCCCAGCTGCTCCGACAGCCGCCGCAGGACGGAGCGGAACTCGTAGCGCTCCAGAAAGGCGCGCAGGGCTTCCGGCTCCGGCTGGCGCAGGGCAAAACCGTCGATGCCCTCTTCCACCGGGGCATAGCGCTCCAGGGTCACCAGCTGCTTGGAGATCCGCGCCATCTCCGCGTTTTCGATCAGCTTCTCGCGGCGCTTGGTCTGCTTGATCTCCTCGGCGCGCGCCAGCAGCGTTTCCAGATCGCCATACTCGTTAATGAGCTGGGCCGCTGTCTTGATGCCGATGCCCGGAACGCCGGGCACGTTGTCGACCGAATCGCCGGCCAGCGCCTGGACATCCACCACTTTCTCCGGCGGCACGCCGAACTTCTCCACCACCTGGTCCGGGCCGATGGCCTTGTCCTTCATCGGGTCCAGCATGGCGATGCCGCCGTCGACAAGCTGCATCAGGTCCTTGTCGGAAGAGACGATGGTGACTTCGGCGCCGGCATCCTTGGCCTGGCGGGCATAGGTGGCGATCAGGTCGTCGGCCTCGTAGCCCTCCATCTCGATGCAGGGCAGGTTGAAGGCTTTGGTCGCCTCGCGGATCGCCGCGAACTGCGGCACCAGGTCCTCCGGCGGCTCCGGGCGGTGGGCCTTGTAGTCGCCGTAGATCTCGTTGCGGAACGACTTGGAGGACTTGTCGAAGATGACGGCGATGGCATCGGCGTCGCTGTCGCGCAGCAGCTTGATCAGCATGTTGGTGAAGCCGAAGGTCGCGTTGGTGGGCGTGCCGTCGGAGGTGCTGCGCGGCGGAATGGCGAAGTAGGCCCGGAAGATGTAGCCGGAACCGTCGACCAGATAGAGGTGTTTGTAGGGGGCGGAAGTCATATCCCGGAGAATGCCGGAGCATCCGGGCCAAGTCGAGCGCTCAGCAGAGGGACCGCCCTCAACCCGCTGACAGCTCCTGACGCAAAGGCACGCTTCTCAGGACCCAGGCTCGGTGCAGACCCGAGCTACTGGGCGGCGGCGTCCTGTTTCAGGACGAAGCGGCGGCCGCAATAGGGGCAGTCGACCTGCCCCTTGCCCTCCATGTTGAGGAAAATCAGGGGGTGACCGAGCGCGCCCTTGCCGCCGTCGCAGGACACCTGCTCCCGGTCCACGGTGATGATTTCCGGCGGCTCCATGGGCCTTCTCCACACAGACTCTCGAAATGCGCCCCTGAGCGCTCCCGGATGATAGCGCTCAATGCCCGCCGATCAATCCTTTAGACCAGCCTGCCGGCCGTTCTCCCCGCCACCAGACCTAGGCCTGCGCAACCTCCGAGCGGAAGTCCTCAAACTTCCCGCTCGGCCCCCGCGGGATCTCGTCGTGGTAGGAGATCGTCACGTCGAACTGATTGTGGCTGCGGTGGTGGAACCAGTCCCGCACCTTCCGCTCTTCGCCGCCGGTCAGGGCGCGCGTCGTTGCCAGCCTGATCTCGACGCATTCCAGAGACTTCTGGACAATCTGGATCTGCCTGATGGCAGGAAGATCCACTTCCCAGATATCGCCGATGGGCGGTCGGTTCCGGCGGCCATCCGGATAGACCAGCATGTTGCGCACCCGCCCCAGGATCCGTTTGAGAACCGGCAGGCCGCGCCCGCAGGGACAGGGCTCGCCGAACTCGGCCAGATCGCCTACCGCATAGCGGATCAGCGGCATGGCGAAGTTGTGCAGCGAGGTCACCACCACGCGCCCCACCTCCCCCGGGCCGCAGGCCTCGCCGTTGGGACCGAGAACCTCCAGCAGCACGGACTCCGACTGGACGTGATAGGCGCCCTCTTCCGGGCATTGGAAGGCCAGGTAGCCGTTCTCCTGGGTGCTGTAGAGGTCGGCGACCTCGAGACCCCAGACGTCGCGGCAAAGTCGGCGGACTTCGGGGCTCAGCGCTTCGGAGAGAGTGCGCACCTGACGCAGCGTCGGGAAGCGCGCGCCGGTTCTCTGCGTATGCAGCAGAAGCTCCCTCAGATTCGAGGGATAGGTCAGCAGGTAGTCCGCGCCTTGCCGCGAAAGCCATTCCGCCTGGTCCTCGATCCTCGTGCCGATCGAGAGCATGGCGCTGGACCCACCTGGAAAGATGTTTCTCGTAGACCGCCCCCACTCGCGCGAACGGACGCCATGTGGATACTCTACGACCGCATTGGGAAACGACCGGATGGCAGCCAGCTTGCCGTTGAAATCGCGCCCTTGCCAGAGGTGCTCCCGCAGGGTGAGGGTATCCCAGAACAACTGGACGAGACGCGTGCCCTTGGCCTTGATCGGCCGCCCGGTCGAGCCGCTGCTGGAGATGTCATAGGTCCCGCCGTGGCCTTCTGGGAGCTGCGCGCTGAACAGCCCTTCGCCGGCTTCCTGCAGCTCGGCGCGGGTCAGGATGGGGATGCGCGCCCAGATCTCCTCGCTCAATGGCTGGCCGGGGACGAAGCCAGCCTCGGCGAGGCGGCTCCGCCAGAAGGGCACATTGCGGGAGGCGTGGGCCAGAAGCGCCCCTGCCTGGTGCAGCTGCTGGCGGCGCAGAGTCTCGGGCGGCCACCACTGACTCACGTCAAGCTGCTGCAGCAAAGCCGCCATCAGCGCCGTCTCCGGGCCCGGCAGGGCCGGCCAGGCGATGGTCTTGTGGGCAGAGGGCAGGGGCCGAAAAGGCGGCAGTGGCCGGGTTGTGGAATCCATGCTTTCGCATAACAAAGCTTCGAGACTCAGGCAAACCCCCGGCGCTGCCCAGCCGAAGGCGCAGGGCGGTCCAGAGGGAAGCGCGAAGAAGGCTGTCAATGGGCCCGGGCGGGGCTTTGTTGACCCTTTCGGGGGCCGGTGCTACCCATGGCCGCCGCTGCGCGGCCGGCCTGGCCGGCAGGCGTGCATCTTGGGAAAGGCAGGCATGAACAGCGAAACCCCGCATACGGCCGCACGCGCCGACACCGCGGGCAACGACCAAGTGCCGATGGCAGCAGCCGGCGCCCTGCCGGCCCAGGCGGTTTCGGTCAAGGGGCTGACCAAGACCTACAAGGCCGCCGGCAAGGCCCCGGCGAAGCGGGCACTGATCGACGTCGACCTGGATATCCCCCGCGGCTCCCTCTTCGGGCTGCTGGGGCCGAACGGCGCCGGCAAGTCGACCCTGATCAACATCCTGGCCGGCTTGGTGAACAAGACCTCCGGGACCGCGGAGATCTGGGGCTTCGACATCGACACCGCCATGCGCCAGGCGCGCGCGGCGATCGGCGTGGTGCCGCAGGAGCTGAACATCGACCCCTTCTTTACGCCCTATGAGCTCCTGGAGCTGCAGGCCGGGCTCTACGGCGTACCCCCGGCAGAGCGCCGCAGCGACGAGATCCTGGCGGCCATGGGTCTGGCGGACAAGGCCAAGGCTTACGCCCGCACTCTCTCCGGCGGCATGCGCCGGCGCCTGATGGTGGCCAAGGCCATGGTCCATCAGCCGCCGGTCCTGGTGCTCGACGAACCGACCGCGGGCGTCGATATCGAGCTGCGCCAGCAGCTCTGGGCGAACGTGCGCGAGTTGAACCGCGCCGGCACGACGGTGCTGCTGACCACCCATTACCTGGAAGAGGCCGAGGAGCTCTGCGACCGCATCGCCATCATCAACCACGGCAAGGTGATCGCCTGCGACCGGACCGAGAGGCTGCTGGCG
>NZ_JANQKD010000072.1 GCF_028281305.1 Pelagibius sp.
GGAGCGGGTCGGCAAGGAAGGCGTGATCACGGTCGAAGAAGCCAAGTCGCTCGAGACCGAACTCGACGTCGTCGAGGGCATGCAGTTCGACCGCGGCTATCTCTCGCCGTACTTCATCACCAACGCCGACAAGATGGTCTGCGAGATGGAGAGCCCCTTCATCCTGCTGCATGAGAAGAAGCTCTCGGGCCTGCAGCCGATGCTGCCGCTGCTCGAGTCCGTCGTGCAGGCCGGCCGGCCGCTGCTGATCATTGCCGAGGACGTAGAGGGCGAGGCCCTGGCGACCCTGGTGGTGAACAAGCTGCGGGGCGGTCTGAAGGTTGCCGCCGTGAAGGCGCCTGGCTTCGGCGATCGCCGCAAGGCCATGCTGGAAGACATCGCCATCCTGACGGGCGGCCAGGTGATCTCCGAGGATCTCGGCATCAAGCTCGAGAGCACCACCCTCGACATGCTCGGCACCGCCAAGCGCGTGGTCATCACCAAGGAAGAGACCACCATCGTCGACGGCGCCGGCAAGAAGAAGGAAATCACGGGCCGCTGCGCGCAGATCCGCGCCCAGGCCGAGGAGACCACCTCGGACTACGACCGTGAGAAGCTTCAGGAGCGTCTGGCCAAGCTCGCGGGCGGCGTTGCCGTTCTGCGTGTCGGCGGCGCCACCGAGGTCGAGGTGAAGGAGCGCAAGGATCGTGTCGAAGACGCGATGAACGCGACTCGCGCCGCGGTCGAGGAAGGCATCGTCATCGGCGGCGGCACGGCCCTGCTGAACGCCGCCAAGGTGCTCAACAAGCTCGAAGGCGACAACGACGACCAGCGTGTCGGTATCGAGATCGTGGCCCGCGCCCTGCAGGCTCCGATCCGCCAGATCGCCGAGAACGCCGGCCACGAAGGCTCCATCGTCGTCGGCAAGGTGACCGAGGCGAAGGACGCCGCGCTCGGCTTCGACGCCCAGAACGGCAAGTACGTCAACATGTTCAAGTCCGGTATCATCGACCCGACCAAGGTCGTGCGTACCGCGCTGCAGGACGCTGCTTCGATCGCCGGTCTCCTGATCACGACCGAAGCCATGGTCGCCGATGCGCCCGAGAAGAAGGATGCGGCCGTTCCCGCCGCACCTGACATGGGTGGCATGGGCGGCATGGGTGGCATGGGCTTCTAATCAGCCCGGGCCCACCAAGCCTTACAGAGGGGGCCGCGGTCATCGCCGCGGCCCCTTTCTTCTTGCATTGTCCGAGACCGCACAATCGGCGGTCAGCCCGCTCCAGGGGGTTCCTTGCTCGATATTCAGAAAGTCGCAGACGCCATCAGTGAGGTCGCCGAGCAGGAGGCACTGCCGCGATTCCGCAATCTGAAGGACGGGGACATCCAGGAAAAGGCGGCGGGCGAACTGGTGACAGCCGCGGACATCGCCGTCGAGGAGGCCCTGAGCGCACGGCTTCTGGATCTGTTGCCAGGCTCCCTGGTCGTCGGCGAAGAAGGGGTTCATGCCGACCCGGCCCTGATGGACCATCTCGACAGCGAAGAGACGCTGTGGATCATCGACCCGATCGACGGCACCCGGAACTTTGCCCGTGGCCGTGAGGCCTTTGCCATCATGGTGGCTCTGGTGTCCCGGCGGGAAAGCCGCGCTGCCTGGATTCTCGAACCCGCGAGCGGACGCTTCGGCGTGGCGGAGGCCGGGTCGGGGGCCTGGATGGCCGGACAACGCCTTCAGGCGGCGCTGCCGGACCGCCCGCAAGCCATGAGCGGAAGCCTTCATGCCTCCAGCTATGCCCCCAGGGAACTGGGCCAGCGCGTCGATCAGCGCCGCGGCCGCGTTCGTGCCGTGAAGTCGCTGGGTTGTGCCGGTGCCGAATACCTGCGCCTTGCAGAAGGTACAATGCACTTCAGCCTCTTCACCCGCCTCATGCCCTGGGACCATGTGCCCGGCACGCTGCTGCACCGCGAGGCCGGCGGCTTTTCCCGCTGTTTCGACAGGCAGCCCTACCGCGCTGACCGCTACCGCGAGTTGGGCCTTCTCATGGCGCCCGACGCAGCGGGCTGGGATGCGCTCTTCGACTCGCTGCTGGCAGAGGACTGACGGCCCCGCGCCTGAAACGAGGCCTGGGCAGCGTCAGGCTACGGTGACGCAGATCAAGGCACCCCGCAGCCGCAATCGGCTGAATTCAAGGGTCGAAGCCAAGCTCTCCTGGCATCAGGGACGGGCCGAATCTGGCTCTGGCGTCCGGTCACGCTCCAGGCGTAGGTTTCGGCGAACAAGGGGCCGCGCAGGTGCTTGCTCGCACTGATCCAGGCGCAGAAGCCTTCTCTTCCGCGCACAGCGAGCGGGGAGACCGGCAAGGCCCCGGAAAAGACAGGCTCTGGCAAAGGGAATGCAGGCAATGCTGGTGGGTGTGCCCAAGGAAGTGAAGAATCACGAGTACCGGGTCGGGCTTGTCCCGGCCTCGGTGCGGGAACTGGTCCACCACGGCCACAAGGTCGTGGTCGAAACCACCGCCGGCGAGGGTATCGGCTTCGGCGACGACGATTACCGCCAGGCCGGCGCCGAGATCCTTGGCGATGCCGAGGCGGTCTTTGCGCAGGCGGAGATGATCGTCAAGGTGAAGGAGCCCCAGCCGGCCGAGTACGCGCGGCTGCGCGAAGGCCAGCTCCTCTTCACCTATCTTCATCTCGCCCCCGACCTTGAGCAGACCAGAGGCCTGATGGACTCCGGCTGCATCGCTGTCGCCTACGAGACCGTGACCAATGCCCGTGGCGGCCTGCCGCTGCTGGCGCCGATGAGCGAGGTGGCGGGGCGCATGTCGGTCCAGGTCGGCGCCCACTGCCTGGAGAAGGAGCAGGGTGGCTCCGGCATGCTGCTGGGCGGCGTGCCGGGGGTAGCGGCCGCCAAGGTAGTGATCATCGGCGGCGGCGTCTCGGGCACCAATGCGGCGCGCATGGCCATGGGCATGGAGGCCCATGTCACCGTCATCGACCGTTCCCTGGAGCGCCTCTACCAACTGGACCTGCAGTTCGGTCCCATGCTGAACACCATCTACTCCACGGTCGATGCCATCGAGCGGCACGTCGTCGGCGCCGACCTCGTGATCGGGGCGGTCCTGGTACCCGGTGCTGCCGCGCCCAAGCTGGTGACCCGGGAGATGATCCGCCCGATGCGGCCTGGCTCGGTACTGGTGGACATCGCCATCGACCAGGGCGGCTGCTTCGAGACCTCCCGCGGGACGACCCATGCGGAGCCCACTTACGTGGAGGAGGGGGCCGTCCACTACTGCGTCACCAACATGCCCGGTGCGGTCGCCCGCACCTCGACCTTCGCGCTCAACAACGCAACGCTGCCCTTCACCCTGGCGCTGGCGAACAAGGGGCACCGCCGCGCCCTGGCCGAGGACCCGCACCTGAAAGAGGGCCTGAACGTGGCCGGCGGCAAGATCACCTACAGGGCCGTCGCCGAAGCGCACAACCTCGACTACATGCCGGCCGAAGAAGCCTTGGGCCTGTAGCGGCTCGATGGCCGAGGTCGAAAAGCCCGGTTTTCCGGGCTTTCTTACCCTCTGGGTTGGCCAACTGGCCTCATAAATGGCGGCCAATTGGGTCTGGCTCCGGGCCATGACGCCCGACTAGACTGGCGCCAAGATCAGCAACTCTTGGGAAAGATGGGCCGATGAACGTCATTCCGCCGATTCCGAATTCTCTGGAACAGCACTGGATGCCCTTCACCTCGAACCGGCATTTCAAGGCCAATCCGCGTATCCTGACTGCCGCCAAGGGGATGTACTACACGACAGATCACGGCGACCAGGTGATTGATGGTTCCGCCGGTCTGTTCTGTGTGGCGGCCGGCCACGGCCGGCGGGAGATCGCCGAAGCGGTGAACGAGACGCTCACCAAGATGGACTATGCGCCGCCCTTCCAGTTCGGCCACCCGGCGTCCTTCGAAGTGGCGCGGCGGATCGCCTCCGTCACGCCGGGCGACCTGAACCATGTCTTCTTCTCCAACTCCGGTTCGGAGGCCGTGGAGACGGCGCTGAAGATCGCGCTGGCGTACCACAAGGCCAAGGGCGAGGGGCAGCGCCTGCGCTTGGTCGGCCGCGAGCGGGCCTATCACGGCGTGAACTTCGGCGGCCTGACCGTCGCCGGCATGCTGAACAACAAAAAGGCCTTTGGCCTGGGGCTGCCGGGCGCCTGCCACATGCGCCACACCCATCTCCCGGAGCACGAGTATGTCCAGGGTCAGCCGGAGACCGGGGCGGAGCTGGCCGAGGACCTGCAGCGCTTCGTCGAACTGCACGGTGCCGACCAGATCGCCTGCTGTATCGTCGAGCCCATTGCCGGCTCCACCGGCGCGCTGATCCCGCCGAAGGGCTATCTGCAGCGGCTGCGGGAGATCTGCGACACCCACGGCATCCTGCTGATCTTCGACGAGGTGATCTGCGGCTTCGGGCGGACCGGTAAGCAGTTCGGCGCCGATGCCTTCGGCGTGGTGCCGGACATGGTCACCATGGCCAAGGCCCTCACCAACGGCGTGGTGCCCATGGGTGCGGTCGCCTGCGCCGATCACGTCTACGAGGCCATCACCGAGGCGACGCCGGGCAACGGCATCGAGCTGTTCCACGGCTATACCTATTCCGGCTGTCCGGTGGCCTCCGCCGCGGCCATTGCCACGCGCAACATTTTCGAGGAGGAGGATCTCGTCGGCAACGCCGAGAAGATGACGCCGAAGTTCCAGGAAGCGCTGTTCTCCCTGAGGGACCTGCCGGTGGTGGCGAACATCCGCGGCTACGGCCTGATGGGCGGCATCGATCTGGCGCCGATGGAAGCCCCCGGTGCCCGCGGCATGCGGGTCATGCAGGAACTTTACGATGCCGGTGCCATGGTGAAGATGACCGGCGACTGCGCGCTGGTCTCGCCGCCGCTGATCTGCGAAGACGCCCACATCGACGAGATCTTCACCAAGCTGCGCGGCGTGCTCGCCACGCACTAGAGGCCGGAGTTTTCGACCAGAGCATTAAGGACTTGGCCCTTGTTCATCAGTAGATGTCGGGCGTGAGAGTAAAGAGTGACCCAGAGGCACAACGCTTTAAAGCGCTGTGCCTCTTCGACTGTGAAGATCGCGTCGGTGGAGCGGGAGCCGAGAGGTGTGTTGACGCGAGCAATCAACCCTACGGCTTGCCGCCAATCGCCGCTGTCGTCGGTGGTATTTGCGCCGACTGAACCGCCCACCGATTTCATCAAGAGCACCGAGCAAACCGCCCCTGGTTATGAAGACCTTGGCAGCTTGCCCATGCATCAAGCGCTTACATAGATCGAAAGCCAAACATCCAGCCGAACCGACCTTTCCTGGCCCACGACCTACGAAACGACCAGAGGCATCGCCTCGTCGACCTAGTGACCAGGAGGAAGGTATGAAGCGTTTACTTTTGCTAGCTGCAACCGCCGTGACCGTGGCAGCCCTCGCCAACACAGTTGAAACGGCCGATGCCCAGTCCCAGAAGCAAGGCTTCCAGCAGTTCGCGCCGAAGCAAAAGGAGAAGCCCAGCCCGGCGGGTAAACCGGTGAACAAGCCCGCGGTCCCCGGCAAGCCCGCTGCGTCTCAACCACTGTGCTTGACCGGGTTTACCCGTACCGAGTTGAAGCACTACAACAGCGGGTCCTACAAAGGTCATCTGCAGCGTATGACCTGCCTTTCCCCTGTGATCCAGTGCCCGGAACCAACTTTGACGGGGGTCACTATTGGCATCGATGTCAACAAGGTACTCCTGAGCCCAGAGACGGGCTTGTTCCGTGTAGAGTACAAATGCAAGTACACGGGAACAATCGGCTGACCTACTGGTCACCTTTGTGCACAGCCGACGGGACGACTGCCAAAGAAGGGGCGGCACACAAGGGAAGCCCTGCGGAGCAGAGCGCTCCGCAGGGCTTTTGGTGAACCGAACGATGCCGGGAGATCAGCCCGCCGTTCCGGTATAGGTGCACTTGTACTCGATCTTGAAACGGCCATCTTCGGGGCTGACCGTAACCTTGCTGACCACGATGCCAACATTGATGCCGGGCATGGTCGGCTTCGGGCACTGGATGACCGGCGTCAGACAGGTCATGCGATCGATGTGGCCGTGGTGCATGTACTTGAGCTCGGTGCGGCTGAAGCCGGTCAGGCACTGCGGTTGCACGGTCTGGTAGCCGCCGGGCGCGCCCGGAGAGCCTCCGCCGGTCTTGGATTCCGGCGCAACCTTCTGAAGGCCCTCGCGGTTCAATTGAGCTACAACATTGGGCGCCTGCGGATTCTCAGTGGTGTTGCCAAGGCCGTGAATTGCCTGGAACTCCTGCGCGTGGCTATCGGCCACCTCGACCGCGTTGGCCAGGCCGGCCAGGGCGGTAACGGCCACGGCCGCAATCATAAAACGCTTCATCTCTTCCTCCTGGTCTCTGGGTCGACGAGGCCGAGGCTTCTGTCCTCGATCACTGCATGAGTCGCGGACCCGAAGGAGAGAGTTCAAAGGAAACTACGTTTATTCTCCGACATTTAGCTAAAATGCCTGTGAACGGCCAAGGCAGCGCGATCCCATCTTCGCTTGCTGGGCGTCACCGGTGCCGCCTCGCCTGCCTCGGGGTCAGCCGAAGAGCGCATTCGGCAGCCAGAGCGCGATCTGCGGCCAGATCGTGATCATGGTCACGCCCAGGCCCATCAGCAGGAAGAAGGGCAGCGCAGCAACGGCGACCCGGTTGATGGGCTCGCCGGTCAAGCCCTGCAGCACGAAGAGGTTGAAGCCGACCGGCGGCGTCATCTGCCCCAGTTCCACCATCAGCACTAGGAAGACGCCGAACCAGATGGGATCGAACCCCATGGCGACGACCGGCGCGAGGGTGATGGGCAGGCTCATCACGGTGATGGAGATGCCGTCCAGGAACAGCCCGAGGATGATGTAGAAGACCGCCAGGATGGCAATCAACTCGTAGGGGCCCAGTTCCATGGCCGCGATGGCCGCGGCGACGTCCTGCGGCACATGCATATAGCCCATGGCGGTGGAGAGGAAGGCGGCGGCAACCAGGATCGAACAGACCATCGCCGAGGTGCGGACCGCGCCCATCAGGCTGTCGACGAAAAGGCGCCAGGTAAGCTGGCGCAGCAGCAGGCTCAGCAGCAGCGTGCCGGCGACCCCGACGGCGGCAGCCTCAGAAGGGGTCGCGAGCCCGGAGTAGATCGCCCCCAGGACCACGACAATGAGGGAGACGATGGGCAGCAGGTCGAGCGTCGCCGCCAGCAGACCGCGGCCGTCGCCGTCCTCGCGCGGGGCGAGGTCCGGACGCCCGGCGCAGCGCAGGCCGATATAGCTGGAGTAGAGCAGGGCGACCAGCAGACCCGGCAGAACGCCGGCGGCGAAGAGGCGAGAGATCGAGACCTCCGCCAGCACGCCATAGATGATCATCACGATGGAGGGTGGGATCAGCAGGCCCAGGCTGCCGGCCCCGGCAAGCGAGCCGATGGACAGCGACTGGTCGTAGCCGCGCCGCTTCAGTTCCACCGTGGTGATCTTGCCGATGGTTGCCGTGGTCGCCGCGGAAGAGCCGGAGACTGCCGCGAAGAGCGTGGAGCCGGCCACGTTGGTGTGGATCAGTCCGCCGGGCACCCGCGCGACGAAGGGCGTGATGCCGCGAAACAGGCGCTCGGAGATGTTCGTTCGAAAGATCATCTCCCCCATCCAGATGAAAAGGGGAATCGCCGCCAGCTCCCAGGAGCTGGCGCTGCGGAACAAGATCTTGCCGAGGATGACGCCGATGCGCTGGGGCGGAAAGTCGAGCACCAGGATCAGTCCGCAGGTGGAAACCAGCAGCAGGCTGACGAAGACCCAGGTCCCCGATCCCAGGAACAGGAGAATCAGCACGAGGACGATGAGACCGGAGAGCAGCGCGTCCATTGAATGCCGCCCTAATCCGTACCGTCTGGCTTTGCCAGGCCTGGATCCGCCACGTCCTGGCCGACCAGGGCGCCGCCCCTGGCGACCCGCAGGAAGTAGGCGAGCAGCTGCAGCATGAAGAGCAGCAGGCCCAGCCAGACTGCACCGACGGGGATCCAGAGCGGGACCTCCGCGATGCTTTCGGACACCGACCCGCGGGTCCAGTGCCTCAGCGCATCGCGCCCCACCCACCAAGCGCAGAAGCCGGTCATGGCGAAGGACGCGAGGATGCAGAGCAGCTCCACCCAGCGGCGCGGGCGTCCGTGCATCCGCCCCACCGCAAGATCGACCCTGATGAGAGCGCCCTTGTCCAAGGCATAGCCGAGGGACAGGAAGGTCATTGCGGCGACCGCGTAGCCGACAAACTCGTCGAGGACAAAGGTGGAGGAGTCGAATGCGCTGCGCAGCACGATCTCATAGAGGATGTGCAGAAAGAGGTAGACGAGCAGCAGGGCCGCCAGTGCGCCCGCACAGCGGCTGATCCAGCCCACAATGCGTTCGAACACCGGCTAACCCTGCGACCGTCCGTGCCGTGCCCCGCGCGGCCTCAGTTGTTGAAGGCCTGAAGAATCGCTTCGCCCTTGGCACCGGTCTTGGCCAGCCACTCCTCGCGCGCCTTGCTGCCGGCGGCGTTCAGTTCGGCCAGATAGTCGTCGCTGACGCCGGTGACGACCGTCATGCCGGCGGCCTTCATATCAGAGTAGTTCTGGGCAACGCGGGCCTCCACCTTCTCCCAGACGTAGTCTTCCGCTGCCTTGGCCGCGTCCAGCACGGCGGCCTGATGCTCGGCAGAGAGATCATTCCAGGTGTCGAGGTTGATGTGCACCATGTTGAGCGGCATGGCGTAGTTCACCTCGGTGAAGTGCGAGAGATGCTCCCAGAACTTGGCGTTGGTGCCGCCTTCCGCTGAGGTCAGCACGGCGTCGATACCGCCGGTCGAAAGCTGCGGAACCACGTCGGCCCAGGAGAGCTGGATCGGCGCCGCGCCGGCCTGCTGCAGCGTGATGGTACCGTTGGCGTCATAGGTGCGGATCTTGAGGTTGGTGATCGCCGCGTCGCTGTCGACCGGCTTCTTGGCCCAGATGCCCGAGGGCGGCCACGGCGAAGCCCAGAGCAGCTTCTGATTGTTGGCCGCGAAGATCGCCTCGTAGTCCGCCCGCGCCACATCCAGCAACCGGCGTGCTTCGTCGGCGGTCTTGGCCAGGAAGGGCAAGGAAGGCAGCAGGAACATCGGGTCGATACCGCCCAGAGGCCCGACATAGGTGTTGGCAATGGGCAGGGCCCCGTCGCCCACGGCATCCAGCTGGTCTTTCGACTTGAAGCCGATCGAGCCGCCGAAGTGATGGGTGATCTCAATGGCGCCGCCGGTCATCTCGGAGAGCTTCGTGGAGAACAGGCGATCGCCCTCAGCGTGTATCGAGGTATCGTTGTACTCGTTGGCCATGTCCCACTTGATTTCGGCAGCGGATGCGCCGAAGGGCAGGATCGCCAAAGCCAGGCCCGCCAGGGCCTTGTGGAGTATGCTCATGTTTGCCTTCCCCTATTCTTGATGCCACCGGCGTTGCTGCGGTGGTCGCTTCTGCGCCAATCATAGCGGAGAATTTAGCCGCCGCAATTGGCGCCGAAGAGGAAGGGGCCGACGACGCTACGCTAGCAGCGCAGCGCTTTGCCGCCCGGGCGGAAGCTGTAGTCGATCACGGCTCCGTGCCGGTCCGTCCGGACCGCGCAGCAGCCCAACAGGGCGGCCTTGAGTTTGCGCCGCCCGCGCTGGATCCGGGATTTCATGCCAGAGAGAGACAGGCCGAGCCGCTCCGCCGCGGCCGCCTGGGTCAGACCCTCGATCTCGGTCAGCAGCAAGGCTTCCGCATAAGGCGCAGGCAAGTTTTTGATGAGCGGGATCAGACAGCGGGCGAGATCTTCAGCCGCGGAGGGTTCGTCGTCGTCAGTCTGCGGCCGCGCGGCGCCCTCTTCCTGGGCTTGGACCTGCGCCTGTTGGGTCAGCGCCTGGCGCTCGCTGGCGCGGCGACGGTGATGGTCGGTGACCGCATTGGCGGCAACCCGATAGGCCCAGGCCACCGGGTTGCGTGCTGCCATCAGGTCGTCCTGATGCTGGACGAGGCGCAGCAGGATGCCGCCGATCACGTCATCCACCGAGGCAGGGTCGACGCGCCGGCGCACGTAACTTCTCAGGCGGCTTTCGAAGTCCGCCCAGGAATCCGCCGTCAGCGCGCGCGCCTCCGTCATTGCGGCTCCGCCAAGAACTTGAACTTACCTGCAGCCGACGGTGCCATCGTCCGCAGCTTCCGTGCAGCAGGTCTTGCCCAGGCTGTCCAAGGCCTCGACCGGCGCGTCGTCGGTGATCCGGTACCACTCCCAACGCAAGCCATCGGGTTCGCGCGACCAGACCTTGTCCTGCGTGGCATGACAGCAGGTTTCCTCCCGCTGCACTTCGTCGACCACGCCGGCCTCGGTGAGGCGGCGCAGCGTGGTTCTGATGCTGCTGTCGTCCATGACCTCGACACCCACATGGTGCAGACGTTCCTTGGCCTCAGGGTTCCTGAAGAGCACCAGCTTGAGCGGCGGCTCCTGGATCGCGAAGTTCGCATAGCTGTCGTAGCGCTTGTGCGGCTTCACGCCGAACAGCTTGGAATAGTAGTCGACCGCGGCATCGATGCCGCGGACGTTAAGGGCCAGTTGCAGGCGCATGGGATCGCTCCTTCCGGGTTGCTTTTCCGGTTAGACGCACGGGCTCGCAAAAGGACGCAACTTTCTTGGCGACCGGGCCCGGTCTTGGGCCCGGTTTTCATCCGACGCAGTCGAACCGACCCTATTGGGCAGGTTGGCCTGCCATCGCCATGTCGGTGGCGTTGTCCAGGCGCTTGGCCTCGGCCCGGGCGGCTTCAGGGCGTGGTGCCAGGATGAAGGCGAGAGCGCCAGCCGCCATTTCCGCACCATAGCGCGGGGCGAGCGGGAACCTTAGGTAGAGGAAGCGGCCGAGTTGCTATGCAGGGGCAGACTTGAGCCGCCCTGTCAGGGCCCCTAATCTGGCCCCTAGCTTGGCGAATACTCAGCGCTCTCAGCAGGCAAAGGATCATGCGCGACTTCATCTTTCCCGTGCGCCACGACAGCGACCTGGGGCTGCAGGCCCAGCTCCGCCGCCAGCTGATCGACGCCATCATCGACGGGCGTCTCTCAGGCAGCGACCCCTTGCCGTCCTGCCGCCGCCTCGCCCAGTCGCTGGGGGTCTCGCGCAACACCGTGGTGCTGGCCTATCAGGCGCTGGCCGACGAGGGCCTGCTGGTCTCGCGCGAGCGCGTTGGCTACTTCGTCAACACGGACATGGTGTTCCAGCAGACCGAGACCAAGGCGGGCTTCCCGGAACCGGAGGCGGGCCAGTCGGTCGACTGGTGGCACCGTCTGCGTCTGCGCCCCTCGGAACTAGTCCATGTGGAGAAGCCGCGCAACTGGCGACGCTATCCCTATCCCTTCATCTATGGCCAGCCGGACCCGAACCTCTTTCCGGTTTCGACCTGGCGCATGTGCTCGCGCCAGGCGTTGGGCGTCGAGGCAATCCAGAAGTGGACCGAGGACAACTTCAACGAAGACGACTCCCGTCTGATCGAAGAGATCAGGACCCGCGTGCTGCCGCGCCGCGGCATCAAGGCCGCACCCTCGGAGATCCTGATCACCCTGGGCGCGCAGAATGCGCTCTTCCTGATCGCCGAATTGCTGGCGGGGCCGGGGCGGACGCTGGCGGTGGAAAATCCCGGCTATGTCGACACGCGCAACATCTTCGCGCTCAACGGCACCCAGGTTCGCCCCATACCGGTCGACCAGGAAGGGATCGTGGTGGATCACCGCCTTGACGGCTGCGCCTGCGCCTACGTGACGCCGAGCCACCAATCGCCCACCACCGTTACGCTGCCTCTGGAGCGGCGCATGGCGCTGTTGGAGCGCGCCCAGAAATCCGACTTCCTGGTGATCGAGGACGACTACGAGGCGGAGGCGAACTTCCTGCACGCGCCGACCACGGCGCTGAAGGCCATGGACCGCTCCGGCCGCGTCATCTACATCGGCAGCTTCTCCAAGTATCTCGGTCCGGGCCTGCGCATGGGCTACATGGTTGGGGCCGAAGAGTTCATCCACGAGGCGCGCATGCTCCGCCGCCTGATGCTGCGCCACCCGGCAACCAACAACCAGCGGACCATGGCGCTGTTCATCGCCGGTGGGCATTACGACGCGCTGGTGCATCGCCTTCAGCGCGACTTTCGCACGCGCTGGGAGATCATGGGGGAGGGACTGTCAAAGTACCTGCCGCAGTTCGCGCCGCGTCCGTCCTGCGGCGGCACGAGCTTCTGGCTCGAAGGGCCACGCAGCCTGGATACGGACGTCCTGGCCCGCGAAGCCCTGGGCGAGGGGATCGTGATCGAACCCGGGTCGCTGCACTTCCTCTCCAAGAAGCCGCCGCGCAACTTCATGCGTCTGGGCTTTTCGTCGGTGAAGCCGGACAGCATTCTGCCCGGCCTGCAGGCCCTGCGGGGATTGATCGACAGACGCCCCGGCGGCGATCAACTGCATCGGGTTTGAGGCGGCCGGAGACGACCCGCCCGGAACGGATCAACCGTTCATGACGCTGTCGATCTGGGTCTGATCCAGGGTGTCCATGTTGCCGTTGATGATCGAGGAGGCGACGTCGACGAAACTCTGAAGTCTGCGTGTGACTCCCTCCACGGTCATCTGCAGGGGGCCCTCCTCGCCGGCATCGACGGCAGCCTTGATCTTCGGCATGGAATCGGCAATCAGGCGGTTCATCTGATCAACCGTGGCGTCAAAGGCCTGCCGATAGTTCGTCGGAGCATTCTCATAGGCCAGGATGGCCAGTTCCGCATCCGAGAAGCAGCTATCCCGGAAATGGTCGGCATAGTCCTTCGGCTGCCATTCCTGGCAGTCCTCAAAGCACTCCGGCATTGAAGGAACCATCTCAAGAAGCATGATTATTTCATTGAAATGGTTCAGATAATCTGTCGCGAGCAGAGTATCCTCGTTGATGTTCTTGCCTTTGACCAACAGGCGGTAGGTACCGGTGAAGGCTGGGCGGGTATCGGCATTGGGACCCTTGGCCACGGCTGCATCGGGCGAGCCGGCGGCGTCATCGGCTGTCGATGCCAAGGCCTGCGGTCCTGATGAAGTCATTGAAAAGGTCCCAATCGCCCCGTTTACGCCCAGCGGACGTGCGGGCCAGAGAAGCCCGCGAAGCTGGAATTCAATCACAGAGTACGTTTAATTTTCCTTTCCAGACACGGAAAGTCTCGGTGGGGCATATACTTACAGGTGATACGCAGGCTTAGTAGTCGCGCCGTTAGATAATCAGGTCCGCCGCGCGATACTCGGATATGTTGGTGTAGCGGAGCGTTACTTCTTCCGCTTCGGCGATGTGCTTCAAAGCATGGAGTTCGGCCCAAAGGCCGATGGCATCTTCGGTCCAGGTGACGGCTGCATTGGGGTCGTCGGCGTGGTTGCAGCAGGTCAGACACCCGAAGGCCATAAGACAATCGTATGCCGCGCCGGCCGCAAAAGCGGCGGGCTCGGCGAAGTAATATGGGAAGAGGTCGGTCTGGTCGATCAGCTGCCGCTGATGGCCCGGCAGCCGCAGAGCGGGCGCCCGCTCCATCACCGTGCCGCCGGCGATCGCCCGGGTTGCCTCGACGCCCCGGCCCTTGCCGGCAAATGCCGAAACTCTGAGCATGGTCCCCACCGCTGCCTTCGGTCCGGCTTCCGCCGGCACTGCATCCTGGCACAGATGGGAAATTGGCGGCAACCTGTGGCACATGGCTTCGGGGCCGCCGGCGCTCCCCTGTCCGCTTCGCCGTGCAACCCTGGTCTGCGCCGTGGCGGCTTGCAGGCCGCAGCGGCTCTCTTTACGCTCCCGGCCAGTCGCCATCTATCCTACGACAGAGTTCACAGCACAGCAGAAGCGAGACGTCGACGATGACCAAGGTTGCCTTCATCGGGCTTGGGGTCATGGGGTTCCCCATGGCCGGACACCTGGCCGCTGCCGGCCATGACGTAACGGTCTACAACCGCACGCCGGCGAAGGCAGAGACCTGGATCGGCCAGCACAAGGGCAGCGCTGCCGCCACTCCGCGCGAAGCGGCTGCCAGCGCAGAGATCGTGTTTTCCTGCGTCGGCAACGACGATGACCTGCGCGGCGTCATCCTGGGCGGGGAGGGTGCTTTCGCCGGAATGGGCGAGGGCAGCATCCTGGTGGACAACACAACGGCGTCGGCCGAGGTGGCGCGCGAACTGGCGGCCAGGGGTGCCGAAAGCGGCATCGCCTTCATCGATGCACCGGTCTCCGGCGGCCAGGCGGGCGCGGAGAACGGCCAGTTGACCGTGATGTGCGGTGGCGACCAGGCGGCCTTCGAGCGGGCCCGTCCGGTGATCGACGCCTTCGCCCGCGCCGTTACCCTGATGGGGCCCGTCGGCGCCGGCCAGCTCACCAAGATGGTGAACCAGATCTGCATCGCCGGGCTGCTTCAGGGGCTCTCCGAAGGCATGAACTTCGGCCAGAAGGCGGGCCTCGACATGGAAAGGGTGATCGACGTCATCTCCAAGGGTGCGGCCCAGTCCTGGCAGATGGAAAACCGCGCCGCGACCATGTGCGAGGGCAAGTTCGACTTCGGCTTTGCCGTCGACTGGATGCGCAAGGATCTGGGCATCTGCCTGGCCGAGGCACAGAACAACGGTGCGCGGCTGCCGGTCACCGCGCTGGTGGACCAGTTCTATGCCCAGGTCCAGGCCCGCGGCGGCAACCGCTGGGACACCTCCAGTCTGATGTACCTCATGGCCAACGACTGACCCCAACAACACTCATTTGCTCACCCTGGTCGCCGCGACGAGGGAAGGACGTTCTGTGATATCCGCCGAAAGCTTCATTCTGCAGGCCGTCGTCGCCGGCGTGCTCGCCACCGTGGCGCTCGACCTCTGGCAGCGCCTGCTGCAGGCCGTGACCGGTGTTCCGGCCGCAAACTGGGGCCTCATCGGGCGCTGGTTCGCCTACATACCGCGCGGCCGGCTGATCCACCGGCCGATCGCAGAGACCGCTGCGGTCCCGGGGGAGGCGGCCATCGGCTGGATCATGCATTATCTGATCGGCGTCGCTTACGGCTTTGCCTATCTGGGGCTGATGGTCTTCCTGCTCGAGCGGCCGGCCACCTTACTGAACGGCCTTGTCTTCGGTGCCGCTTCGGTCGTCATCCCCTGGTTCATCATGCAGCCCGGCCTGGGCATCGGCGTCATGGGACGGCTGGCGCCCAAGCCCTGGATGCCGCCGCTGGTGGCGCTGGTCAATCACGTGCTCTACGGCGCCGCGCTCTACGGCGGCGTCTGGCTAGCAGCGCAGGTATAGTGTGCAGAGACAGCAGGGGCGGAGCGCCTCTCCGGCGCCACCGCCCCTCTGCTTTACCGACTAGACCAGACTACCCAGGTTCAGGTCGTTCTCGTCCAGGTCGCCGGTCACGTTGATGACGGTGGCGACCACGCCATTGAAGACACCATCACCATTGGTATCCAGAGCGATCACGGCGTCCTGGCCCGCCCCGGCCTGCTGGACCTCGACGCGCGTACTGCGGTCGACGTCGGCGATTGCAAAGCTGTCGAGCAGGGCGTCCAGGTCGATGCTGTCGGCGCCGGTGGCGTCGAAGCCGTCGATGAGATCGCCGGACTGGAACAGGGTGCCGCTCTCGCCGCTGAAGACGAAGACGTCGTTGCCGGCGCCGCCGATCAGCGTGTCGGCGCCCGCGCCGCCGGACAGGGTGTCGTCGCCGCCGTTCCCGACGAGCACGTCGGCCCCGCCGAAGCCCAGCAGGTAGTCATCCTGACCGTCGCCTTGCAGGTTGTCGTGCAGATCGGTGCCGAGCGACATCAAGCGGGTATAGATCCCGTCGCCGGTGTCGTCCGGACCGCTCCAGCTGAAGGCCAGACGGCCGTCCTCGAGGACCACCACCTCGGGATTGGTCTGGGCGCCGCTGACGCCTGCGGAAACCAGGAACTCTTCGCCCACCGGGATGCCGTTGTTGGTGAAGGCCCTGGCATAGATCCCGCTGTCCGAGACTCCATCATCCGTAACCCAGGTCACCAGAAAGTTCCCGGTTCCCGGCAGCTCCGTCACGGAAGGCGTCAACTGATCCCCGGCGGTTGCTTCATTGACCCCGAAGATACCGGTCGCCGGCGTCCCGTCCGGGTTGAAGGTCCGCATCTTCAGCCCGAAGCCATCGCCGTCGCCATTGGTCTGCGACCACACGGCGAGGATCCGTCCGTTCTCCAGGAAGGCAAGGTCGACCGTTCCCGCCGGCTCTCCGAGAGCCAGCGTCGCCAGGGTCAAGGGACCCCCTGGTAAGGGCTGGCCGGTCGTCGCGTCGAAACGCTGGCCGGCAATCTCCGTGCCCCCGTCGGCAACCCAGGCCACCAGGAATTCGCCGCCCGGCAGCGTCAGGATTGCAGGCGCCTTGTTGGTGGCCCCCACATCCAGCGACAGCGCGGTCGTGCGCGGCGTTCCATCCGCATCGAAGCTCCGCACCAGGATGTCGTCGTTGCCCTGGTCGTCCGTGCGGTCCCAGGCCACAGCGTAGCCGCCGTCCTCCAGCGCCGTGATCTCCGGCGAGCGCTCGCCGCGCGGACCGCCGTCGATGTCCACCTCGCTGACGCTGAGCTGCGTGCCGTCGGCG
>NZ_JANQKD010000099.1 GCF_028281305.1 Pelagibius sp.
TGCCGACCCAAGACTGACCTCCTCAAAGGTCAGTCTTGAATCATGCCCAGATGAAAAAGGGAATCCCCAAAATCATAAATTGTCACCACAGCCTAGAGCGGATCACTGCGTGATCGGCATGATCATGCAGGTTGTGGTTCCGTGAGCGAAGAGCTTGCCGTCCTCGGATGTCAGGTTCGCTTCCGCGGTGGCCGACCGCCGCCCGCGATGCAGCACCTTGCCCGTTGCCAGAACGCTGCCGACCTCCTCGGTCAGGGCGCGCACCAGTTGTACTTTGAATTCCATGGTGGTGTAGATCTCGCCCGGCTCCAGCGTGCTGTGCACCGCGCAGGCCATGGCCGAGTCCAGCAAGGTGGCGGAATAGCCGCCGTGGACGGTTCCCAGCGGATTGTAGAAGCGGCCGGCGAGACGGCCCTGAAAGACCACCCGTCCGGGCGCGACCTCGTGCAGGTGGAAGTCCAGGGTCTCAGCCATCGGCGGCGGCGGATAGTCGCCCTGCATCATGCCTTGGAGCAAGGCAAGGCCGCTGAGTTTTCGAACCGTGTCGAGCGGAACCAACGCCGGCTGCGTTTGCGTCCAATCGTTCATGGCGTCTGATCGTTCATGGGGTCAGTACTGCTTTGGTGATCATTGTTGCTCCGCCGCCTCCGCCTTGCGGTCCTCTTCGAAGAGCTCTTCCAGTTCTTCGGCCGCTTCCTTCGCCAGGTAGATCATCTTTTCTTCGTCGTTGTGTTCGGCATGCTGTATCAGCAGACGCCGTTCATCGTGGTCCTGGAAGGTCGTCACCGTCCGCTCGGCCTCGCGCTGGGAAAGACCCAGGCCGCGCAGCACCGCTTGTGAGAGATCCAGGCTGGCGTGCAGCGTCTCGCGGCGGATGATCTTCACCCCCAGGTCCATCAGTTGGTGGGCGTGCTTGCGATTGCGCGCCCGGGCGTAGATCGTCAGGTTCGGGAAGTTTTCGACCACCGTCTCCGCGGTGCGCAGTGAGGCTTCGACATCGTCTATGGCCAGCACAAAGATCTCTGCCTTGTCGGCCTGGGCGGCGCGCAGAAGGTCCAGCCGCGAGGCGTCGCCGTAATAGATCTTGCTGCCGAAGCGTTTGACGAAGTCGACCTGATCGGCGCTGGCATCCAATGCGGTGAAACCGATCTTGCGGGCGCGCAGGATGCGCGCGACGATCTGCCCGAAGCGTCCGAAGCCGGCGATGATGACCTGGTTTTCTTCGAGCGGTTTCGGTTCCGCCGGACCTTCGCCGCCGCCATTGCTGCGCCGGGCGAAGAGGCGGTTGTTGGCGGCTGCAAGCAGCGGCGTTGCCGCCATGGAGAGCGTGACGACGACGATCAGCAGGTCGGAGAGTCCGCCGTCCATCAGCTGTGCGGCCACGGCGATCCCGAAGAGCACGAAGGCGAACTCGCCGCCCTGGGAGATGGCCGCGGCCAGGTTGCGCGCCGAAGACCAGGTGAGGCCCGTCAGACGGCCGAGCAGCATCAGGACGACGGCCTTGGTCGTCATCAGGAAGATCACCCAGCCGACGATCTCGAAGGGCCGCTCGGCAATCAGCGCGATATTCAAGGACATGCCCACGGCGATGAAGAAGAGGCCGAGCAGCAGGCCCTTGAAGGGCTCGATGTCGGCTTCCAGCGCGTGACGGTATTCGGAATCGGCCAGCAGCACGCCGGCCAGGAAGGCGCCCAGCGCCATCGACAGGCCGACCGCTTCGACCGCCAGGGCCGTACCGGTCACCGTCAGCAGGGCCATGGCAGTGAAAATCTCCCGCACCTTGGTGACGGCGACGATCCTCAAGGCATAGCGCAGCAGGTAGCGCCCGCCCACGACAATGGCGACCAGGACCGCAATGACGATGACGGCGTCGATCCATCCGCCGGCGCTCTCGGCCCCGGCATCGCCGGGTGCGAGCAGCGGAATGAGAGCAAGCAGCGGGATCACCGCCAGATCCTGAAACAGCAGGATCGAGAAGGCCGAGCGGCCATGGCGGGTGGTCAGCTCGTTTTTCTCCGCCAGGCTCTGCAGTGCGAAGGCGGTGGAGGAGAGGGCGAGGCTGAGACCGATGATGACCGCGGTCTCGAAGCGCTGGCCGTAGAGCAGGGCGGCAATGCCCAGCGGGACCGCGGTCACGAGAACCTGCGCCATGCCGAGGCCGAAGACCGACTTGCGCATGGCCCAAAGGCGGCTCGGCTGCAGTTCCAGCCCGATCACGAAGAGCAGGAGGACGACACCGAATTCCGCGAAATGGAGAACTGCATCGACCTCCGAAATCAGGGCGAAGCCGCCGGGGCCGATCGCCAGTCCCGCGGCGAGGTAGCCGAGGATCGCGCCGAAGCCAAGGCGCTTTGACAGCGGCACGGCAACGACCGCTGCTCCCAGAAAGACCGCTGCTTGAGAAAGAATTGCCAAGGATTGCTCCGCTTATCTGCCAGCTTCTCTGGCGACCAAGTTCTCCCGGCGCCGGCTACGCGAGAACGGCGAGAAAGGATCGATATTGCTTGTTCTTGTTCCAGCCTTCGGCCCAGGCCAGTGCGCGAAAGAGCTCCTGATCGAAGGTCGAGGTCTTCTCGATCTGCACCGCGTTCGTCATCGTGCGATGGCCGACCCTCGCTGCGCCGTGACGCGGCTGGAACATCCAGTGCAGGGTCAGGGTCTCAAGCGGCACCGGCTTGGAGTCGCCAAAGAAGAAACGTCTGGCAGAGACCTTGAACTGGTACTCGAAGATATGGCTGGCAGCCTGTTTCCATTCGCCCCTCAGCCGCAGTTCGATCTTGGGCAGGAAAGGGTCGGCCAGAGGCGCGGCGCGTGGCCTGGGCCAGGTCTTGAGCAGCTCCTCGACCGCCTCTGGCGACAGGCTTTCCTCGGAACTCTCGACGCGCTGGTTCGGACTGCCCGATTGCAGCGAGTTCTTTCTCAAAGCCACCATCTCCCGCAAGACAAGTCAGCCCGCCGAAAGGCAGGCTGCGCCCATAGTCGGGGCGCAGCGAGGCGGGATCAAGGGGTGTCTGCGGCAGGATCTGGACTTCGCGTCTGGCCGTTCCAGCGGTGCTTGGGGGGGGTGGGCGCCGACCGCCCTTGTTTCGCGGCGGTCAAGCCGCTATATCTATTGATTAGATAGAAAGCTAAACCATTATGAACGAGGACGACTCTTGGACAAGGTTTTTCAGGCTTTGTCGTCGACGGTCCGGCGCAAGATCCTGGCCTATCTTTCCGCCTCGGAGCTGACGGCGGGGGAGATTGCCGGACGTTTCGAGATCTCCAAGCCCTCGGTTTCCAAGCATCTCTCGATCCTGGAGAACGCCGGACTCATCGTCGGCGAGAAGCGCGGCCAGTTCATCCACTACCGGCTGGTGGAGGAGAACCTGGTGAATACCTTGAACGGCTTTGTGCAGGAGGTCTGCCCGGTGTCGCGGCCGCTGAAGCGGGAAAGCCGGCGCAAGGCCGCAGCGCGGTAGCGCTTCCGCGCTGCAGCCCCGACCCGCGGCATCCGATAGCTGCGGGCTTCCCCTTCAATACGCCTGCTTCGCGCCCCTGCGGATGACTGTGCGCAGATCTTCCGGGAGTCCCCAGGAGTAACGGGTCAGGATCTCCCGGTAGAGCTGGGCCCACATGGGGCTCTCCGGGTCTTTCAGCCGGTCCTCCCACCGGCGCAGGGCGTTGCCGATTTCCGCGACGTTGCGATAGGTCGGCAGAGCCCGCCTGGCCTCGTCGAAGGCGGCGATCGCAGCGGCAATGTCGTGGGCGACGAGGGCTTCAAACCCTCTGCGCTCTGCGGCGGCGGCCAGGGTGGTGGCGTTTACCGCGGCCGCAGGCGGCGCTGTCCGCTCGGGCACCGGTGAGGGGCGGCGTGTCTGCTGCACGCTCTGGACCTCCGCGATTTCCCGGGAAAGATTGCGTTCCAGGGTCTCGAGCTTGGCCTCGATGTCGCGGGCGATCTCCGGGTTGCCGGCACTGTCTCCGCTGGACTGCTGGGCTTCCAGCAGAACCCGGACATCGGCGATCTCCGCCAGGGCCTGGGACTCGATCTGTTCGACCTTGGCGCCGATTCTGACCCCGAAGACGTCGATCTCACGCTCGAAGACAAGGGTCCGGACGTCGTTCTGGTAGACCAGGACCACCACGAGGGCGACCAGAGGCCACATGAAGGCCCGGATGTAATCCAGCACCAGACGGCCAAGGACATAGCCCTCAGCCGATTTGCGTGTTGCTTCGCCAGCCATGCTCTCCCACTTCCCACAGTCATAACGGCGCGTCCGTATCCTCGCGCCGCAGTTCAGGCGGCGCTGTGGTTAAACGCACAGGATTCAGGACTCTGAGTGGCCGACCTTCGGCGCATAGGTGATCTCGCCAGTTTCGCTGAGCTTCCGGACCAACCATCGGCTCTCTGAGCGGCCGGGGCATTGCTTTCTCGCCAGAGGGCCTCGAGTTGTGATAGAGGGAAGGCGTGGCGGAGCAGAGTATCCAATCCCTCCGCGTCACTCGACCAACGGGCCAGCCGCAGCCAATCCGCCTATGCCGTCCCGACCAGGAACCCGTGACTGTAGCCGCGAGATCAGGCGATGACCCTGTCTTGGTTGCGACCCAAGGCCCTTGTTCTGTTCCTCTTTGTGTTTGCCGGTTACTACAAAGCGGCGGACGTACTTCAGGCTATGCCTGTCGACATCACGCTGCTGTTTGCCGGGCTGACCGGTCTGCTGCTGGCCTGGACGTTCCTTCAGGACCCGAAAGTGCCGCCCGGGACCATTCTCATGATCTGCGTCTTCGCCGTTCTTTTGCTTGGCATGCGCTGGCCGATCGAGTTCGGGAGTTACGCGGCGCAGAAAAGCCTTCGGCTGTTTAGCTTGACCGCACTTGCGGCGTTTGCCCCTCTGCTTCTCCTCCGGGGTGATCGTGACAGGCTGTTCTTCGTGGTAGCCGTCGCCGCCTTGGGCGTGATCATGGCGGCCTTCGCGGTTGCCGGCATGGGCAGCAGCGGTACCGGTCCTCGCGCATCAGCCTTCAATGTCAATCCGATTCTGGTTGGGCGGGCGAGCGGTTTTGCGGCATTGCTTTTTTTGGTTCTCTACTGGTTTGGGAGACTGACTTCTTGGCAGATGATGCTGCTGGTCGCGCTGGCTCTCACCGGTCTCCTTTTGTCCGGCTCCAGAGGACCTTTACTGGCGCTCGCATGCGCAGCTGTGTTGTCGGCCTCTGCTCTCAAACTCCGTTCCGTCGAAGGACGTCGGGCCTGGCTCACCATTGGTCTGCTCGCAGTCGTTGGTACAATCGTTTTGGCTTGGCTGGCGGCGGAAGGTCACCGGCTTGGGCAGCGTATGATGCGAATTGCGATGGGCGAACTGGGCGACACGGAACTAACGCGGCTCGCCCTGTGGGAAGGGGCTTGGCAACAGATACCAGAGCATCCTTTCGGTATTGGCTGGGGCAGGTTCACCGAAGTGGTTCAGGTCTATCATGATGCCCTTCATGCCAACGCCAAGTTGGCTCTCTATCCCCACAACATTGTCCTGGAGATCGCCCTGGAGGCTGGTTGGGTTGCAGGCGCCATTTTCGCTTGTCTTGTAGCCTGGCTCTGGGTATCCCTCTACAAGAGATTGTATCGCCGCCTCAATCTCCATGAGGGAGTCATTTTTGCCGGTTTTGTTTACTGGTTTTCCTGCTCCCTTGTGAGCGGAGACGTCAACGATAACCGCCCGTTTTGGGCCTTTCTTGCCGTTTCAGTTTCTATCGTTATGGGAAGTCGATCTCAGAGTTCGGCGGCGCAGAGTGAAAGGCACGCCGAGCCAAATGAGCGCTTCCCATAGGAGCGGCCGTAGATCAGTCATTCATGTGTCGTCCGCGCATCGGGTCTCCGACGGTCGCATTACCAGGAAAGAAGCGGCCAGCCTGTTGCGCGTCGGCTACAAGGTCACCATCCTGGCGCTAAAGCGTGCGGAGGGGGCGGAACTCCCGGCCGACTTGGAGTACATCGAGTACGACCTTCCATCGTCTCGGGCCCGCCGCTTTCTCGTTCGCCTTCCATGGCTGATTTGGTTTTGCGTTCGTAAACGCTACGATGTCTATCATGTACATGACCCCGAACTCATTTTGCTCGGATTGGTCCTTAGGCTTCTAGGGCGGCGGGTCGTGTATGACGCGCACGAAGCCTACGCGATGGTCATCCTGGATCGGGACTGGATTCCCCGTCTCGTGAGACCTTTGTTTTCAAGGATATGGCGGAGCTGCGAGGCTTTTTTAGCCAACAATGCCTCGTTGACCGTCATTGCTCACGACACTTTGGAGGAGCAGTTCGAAAAGGCACGGATAGTCGTCGTTCGCAACTTCCCGATCCCATCCGACTTTCATCTCAGCAACTCGACTGCCATGGCGGACCGCCCGCCCGTGGTCACCTATCACGGCGATCTCACGCGCCAGCGCGGTCTGTTTTCCATGGTGGAGGCCATGGCAAGGCTTGAGGGCGTTGCCGACGCCGAACTTCACCTGGCAGGGAGTTTAAGCGAGGCCGATGAGGCTGAACTGCGCCGTCATGACGGTGCCGGAAGGTCAAAGTATCTCGGCTGGCTGAGTGGTGCAGCACTTGCGCATGAGCTGGATCAGGCAAGAGCCGGCCTGGTGTTACTCCACCCGACAAACAACTACCTGAAGATCCGCCCGAACAAGCTTTACGAGTACATGGCGGCGGGCTTGCCGGTGATTGCCTCCGATTTTCCCCACTGGCGAGAGGTTGTCGAGCCATGCCGCTGCGGAATTCTCGTCGATCCTTTGGATGCGGAGGAGATCGCAAAGGCAATTCGCTACCTGCTGGACAATCCACAAGAAGCCGCTGAGATGGGACGCCGCGGCCGCATGGCGGTCGTCGAACTCTTCAATTGGCAGCAGGAAGAAGACGAGCTCATCCGCGCCTACAGCAGTATGTGGAGCAGGGCCTGATGAGCAGGGGGGCCGCCTGGTTCGGTCGCGCCGACAGACGGCGAGACAGGAGGATGGTGGGCGATGCTGGGATTGAACCAGCGACCTCTCGCGTGTGAAGCGAGCGCTCTCCCGCTGAGCTAATCGCCCGACTGAGGATTTTTGGCCCCCTTGGCCGGGGCCACCCGCCCTCGGCGGCGGCTGCGTGGTGTAGGACAGGCGCCGCAGGCTGTCAAGACGGCGGAAATCTCCCGCTTTGCCGCCCCGATAAGTCAATTCGGCCCAGTCTCATTGCAGGGAAGAAACGACTGAGAAATCCATGATCGGCGGTCAAGTCGAGGTGCCAGTAATCGGGCCACTGTACTCCCGGCTCGTAAGCCCTCAGTTCTGCCGCTCTGCCGCAGTTTTCCTTCGGTTTTTGGCGGTTTCCCAGGCCTTTCGGCACCCCAGTGAAGGCGATAGTCGTTGTGCGATTTCTGCTCAATTCGTCCTAAGTCCGGAATACTGGCTACTGTGCCCCGTCTATCCCGTAGCGGCTCCAGTAAGATTTTATTAATGCAATGGGGATATGAACCTCATGCCATTAGCCGAAATCCACTTGGGTTTACAAAGTTTGACGAGGAAATAGCGATGGCTATCACTAGCAAACAGGCTTCCCGGAAGTCTGGTACTAGGGCGGTGCGTAAGACCGCCGCCAAGAAGACCACTGCGCGCCGTAAGACCACGGCTCGCAAGACGGCTGCCCGGAAGTCGACGGCCCGGCGGACTACGGCCCGCAAGACCGCGGCCCGGCGTACGACCGCGCGGAAGACGACCGCTCGCAAGACCACGGCTCGCAAGAGCCCGGCTCGCAAGACGGCCGCCAAGAAGCGCGTTGTGAAGAAGACGACGGCCCGCAAGACGACCGCTCGCAAGACCGCGGCGCGTAAGAGCCCGGCTCGCAAGACGGCCGCCAAGAAGCGCGTCGTTCGGAAGAGCACTGCGCGGAAGACGACCGCTCGCAAGACCACGGCTCGCAAGAGCCCGGTCCGCAAGACGGCCGCCAAGAAGCGCGTCGTTCGGAAGAGCACTGCGCGGAAGACGACCGCTCGCAAGACCGCCGCTCGTAAGCGTCCGG
>NZ_JANQKD010000006.1 GCF_028281305.1 Pelagibius sp.
GTGTTCGCGGTACCGAGGTCGATCGCCATATCGGCGGAGAGCATGCCGAGCAAACCTGAAAACATCGATCCAATCGCCTTTTCTTCAATCCTTACGGGACCGCAGAGCCTGCGGCTGTTCGAAACGCACCATCACGGAAACGTCAGGCAAGGCGGCATGCCCGGCGAGATCCCCGGCCATCGGGTCCGCCGGCAGACCGGCGGGCAAAGATCTCTCTGAAATCAACAGCGACACTGCCCGTTACACCCTCGTCCCGGACCTTTCGGTCCTTCGTGGCCGCCGTAAATGATGCCTCGGCACCCCAGCCACGTCCCGTGAACCTTTCCCTCAAAACCCGCTCACCCCGTCAGCCGCGGCAGCGTGGAGCGGCGAACGAAAAGCACAGGCGCACGGCCGATCCGATGGCCACGGGAAAGGGATCACCGCTTCTGTCGGCCGCCGGTCCGGGGAAGGCTCCCCTTCGGACGGTCATGGCCCTTTGGTTTCCGTGCTGTCTCCCGTCTCAGCACGGGCGGCCCGGAGGCCCGCCATTCCGTTCAGAAGCGTGGTTAACGCCTACTTTTCTAAACGCCACTCTTGAGGTTAACAATATCTATTTTGAAAGCGTTAAGAATTGCTGAAGCCCAAGGCCTTCCTACGCTTTTTCCACGACAGGTCTTTGCCGGAGAAGAAGGAAAAGGACGCGACTCGAGCCCCAGGGAAGGGACCGGAGAAGGGGTCGGCAAGGGTGCCGGTCAGGCGGTCTCCGCGGCGCTTTTGTCTCCCGCTTTTTGGGGCAGCGCCCAGCCGGCCTTGTGATGCCGGTAAAGCTTGTAGAGCGCGTAGGCGATCAGCAGCAGGCCGATCCCCGGGCGGACGACACCGCCCATCATGATGAGGGGCACCGAAAGGGCCAGGCTCGCGACCGGTATGTAGAACAGCGTCCAGCGCATCTTGCCGATGTTGCGCTGGTACCAGGGGAAGGCCGCCGAGAACAGGGCGACGATCAGGAAGAACAGCGACCACGGCCGGGTGATAAAGAGGGTCAGGTCGTCGTTCGTACCCACGGCGCGCGAGAGGTTGAGTTCGGCGATGTGCCCCAGCACCACCCCCAGAATGATCGGTGCCAGGGGAAAACCCAGCGACTTCAGCACGTAACCGACAATCCCGAAGATGAAGAGCACCCAGATGTCGTAGGTCAAGTTGCTGAGCGCAAAGACGCCGATCGCGGTGTAGAGCAGGATCACCGAGGCCAGGAAGTACATCGGCATGCGCACGATCATCAGGAAGGCGCGCAGGCAAAAAGCCTGCATGAAGACCATGATGAAGTGCGCCAGGAAGAAGGCGACGAAGATGCCGTAAGCGAGCTGCGCATTGTCGGAGATGAAGGTCGGGCTGGGCTGCACGTTGTGGATCAGCAGCGCCCCCAGCATCACCGCCGTCACCACGTCGCCGGGAATGCCCAAGGCCATCATGGTGATGAGCGCGCCGCCGGCCGTGGCGTTGTTGGAGGCTTCCGGTGCGACGATGCCCTCCGGCGAGCCCTTGCCGAAGGCTTCCGGGTTCTTGGAGGCCTTCTTCGCCTGATCGTAGGCAAGGATGTTGGAGATCGAGCCGCCCGCCGCAGGCAGAATGCCGGTGAAGACCCCGATGAAGGCGGAGCGGAAGAGGTTGACGACGTTCTTCGCGACGATCTTGATCGCCGCCAGATGCTCGACGCGCACGGCCCGGGCGGAGCTTTCCATCAATGGACGGCGCGCCTGTTCACGGTCTTGAACGTCGCTGAGCAACTGGGAAAAGGCGAAGAGGCCTACCAGGACCGGCAGGAATCCGAAACCCTGCTCGATGGGTTCGAAGCCGAAGTCGAAGCGCGCGACGCCGTTCACCTCGTCCTCGCCGATGGTGGCGATCAGCAGGCCCAGCAGGCCGGCGATGATGCCCTTGGTCAGGTTCTCGCCGGACAGGCTGGCTGTGATGGTCAGGGCAAAGACCACAAGGGCGAAGAAATCCCAGGGACCGAACTCCAGGCCGATCCGCGCCAGTTGCGGCGCCAGCATGACCAGCACAACGGCGGAGATGATGCCGCCGAAGAAGGACGACCAGACGCCCAGCCCCAGCGCCAGACCCGGCTTGCCCCGGCGCACCAGCGGAAAGCCGTCGAAAACGGTGGCCACCGAAGACGGCGTACCGGGAATGCCGGTCAGCATGCCGGCCATCAGGCCGCCGGAAAGGCCCCCCACGAACACGCCGATCATGGTCGAGAGGCCTTCGACCGCCGAGAGCCCGAAAGTGAACGGCAAGGTCAGGACCACCGCCATGGCGATGGTGAAGCCGGGGATCGAGCCGGCGATCAGGCCGGCGGTGACGCCCAGGAACATGAGGCCCAGGTTGTAGGGCGAGAAGACCTCGCCGAAGGCGCCGATCAGCGGTTCGAAACCCATGGTCTCAGGCGGTCCCTGTGGATCTGTCGTTGGTCATGACGTGAAAGCTCATCGACCGGCTCATTGGCCAGTTCACTGGAAGGCTCATTGAAAGGAGAACAGCACCCCTTCGGGCAGGAAGACCCGGAGCCCGAAGGTGAAGACCGCCCACATCGCGCCAACGGTGCCCACGGCGATCGCCGCGTGCAGCGGCACCAGCTTCAAAGAGGGCCGCCCCAGCGCCGTCAGAGCGGCAAAGACGAAAAGGATGCCGCCCAGCAGCATGCCGAGGATCGGCAGGGTGAGCAGAAAGGTGAGGAAAAGAGCGTAGCACAGCAGCGCGTTGCGGTAGCGGCTGATCCAGCCGGCGAGACCGCCCGGCCCGGTCCCCGCTGAGCCCCCCCCTGCGGCCCCCGCTGCGGCCTGGGGCGCGGCACCGGCATCCTCGGAGGCCGCGCCCCGCAGAGCCTGCCAGAGATAGACGAGGCTCGCGATCAGCAGCGCGCCCAGGATGATGCGCGGCCAGACGGTCGAGTCCAACTGACCGTAGTCGGTCAACTGGATGTTGCCGGACTCCCAGAAAAACACGCCGCAGAGCAGCAGCAGCAGAAGCGCCACCACCACATCGCGATTAAGGCTCATTGCGCGCTGTCCCCCATTGTGCCCCGTCCCCAGTTGTGCCCCGTCCCCAGTTGTGCCCCGTGCCCCATTGTGCACCGTGCCCTATTGTGCACCGTTCCCAGGGCGCCCGCCGGTGTGTTGTGAAAAGCCGTGCCGGCCCCGGCGCCGTCGAAGCACCGGGGCCGCAGCGGTTGCGGTTTATCCGCCCGGGTTAGTTGCCTTTGTAGAGGCCCACTTCCGTGGCGATCCGCTTCCAGTTGGCGAAGGTCTCCTCGAAGTAGGCCGTGTAGTCCGCCGGGCCGAGGTAGACGACCTCAGTGCCCTTGGCGTTCATCTCGGCAACCACCGCCGGATCCGTTGCCGCCTTCTGGAACAGGCTGCCGTAGTGGTCGATGATCTCCTGCGACGTTCCCTTGGGCAGCATGATGCCGCGGTCTGTTCCGTAGACCATGTCATAGCCCTGCTCCTGCAGGGTCATGACTTCGGGGATCTCACCGTTGCGCTCCGGCGTGGTGATGCCCAGCGCCTTCAGCTCTCCGGTGGCGATGTACTGCTTGGCCGAGGCCAGGTTGATCTCGCCCAGTTCGATGTTCTTGGCCAACAGCGCAGTCATGCGCTGGCGGGTGCCGTCGTAGGAAACATGCCGGAACTTCACGCCCGCCGCGTCTTCCAGCAGCAGGAAAACAAAGTGGCTGGTGGAACCCAGCGTGCCGCCGGCGACGATCTCGCCGGGCTTCTCCTTGGCGGCAGCGACCAGTTCCTTGACGTTGTTGTAGGGCACGTCCGGATTGGCGCCGAAGATCGCCGGCGTCCGGGTCAGCATGGCGACCGGTTCGAAGGCATCCCAGGTGAAGTCGACGCGCCCGTTCAGAAACGAGGTGATGGCACTCTGGTGGATGGCGAAGAGCGTGCAGCCGTCGGGCTTGGCTCTCACGGCTTCCTTGGCACCCTTGTTGCCGCCCTGGCCGCTGATGTTGACGACCTGAAGCTGCGGCTCGGCGCCCTGATTGTTCACCGCCTCAACGAAGACGCGGAAGATCACGTCGGTGCCGCCGCCGGCGCCCCAGGGCACGATCAGCTTTGCAGTGCGGCAGGAAATATCCGCCGCTTCGGCCGGCGCCGAGCCGACACCGCCGGTGACCAGCGCCGTCGCCAGCGCGGCCGCGCCCAGTAGAAGCTTACCTTTTACCATATCCTTGGTTCTCCCTTCCCTGTCGCCCGGGTTCGACCCTTCTGGGCCCCGATCCTCACGGGTCCGGCTGTCTCCGGTTTGCTTTCCCCGTTATGGACCGCCCTGGTCCCCGGCGGTTATGGGTCCCATTCTTCGTTGATCCGCCGGCCCGTAGCACATTCGACCGTAAAACAATCGACCGCCCTGGCCGTCTCCGTCCTCCTGCGGGCCCTCATGTCTGATTGCCGGCTTCGGGACGGGGATGGCGTGCGGTCGCCTCGCTGCTAGTCTAGCGGGCCAGCCGGCTGAAACAACTGCCGAAGGGCCAAAAAAGGCCGACTCGCCATTCAGGAGCATTATCCTTGCCAGATCAGATTAAGGTAGCGATCGCCGGCCTCGGCGCCATCGGCTTTGCCGTAGCCAAGGCCCTGGACTCCGGCGCCATCGAGGGCATGGCCCTGGCCGCCGTTTCGGCCAGGGACGCGGCCCGGGCGGAAACCCGCCTCACCGCCCTCCGGGCCCCGGTGCCGGTACTCCCTCTCACGGAACTGGCGGAGACCGCGGACGTGGTCGTGGAATGCATCCCCGCAGCCCACTTCGCCGCGCTGGCCGAGAGCGTGCTGGGGCGGGGCAAGACCCTGCTGCCGCTCTCCGTCGGCGCCCTGCTGCCGCGCCCGGAACTGATCGACCTGGCGCGGGCCAAGGGCGGCACCATCATGGTGCCCACCGGCGCACTGCTGGGCCTGGACGCTCTGCGGGCCTGCGCCGAGGGACCGGTGGAGAGCGTCACACTGGTCACCCGCAAGCCGCCCGGCGGCCTCGCCGGTGCCCCGCATCTGGTGGAGAACGGCATCTCCGTCGAGGGCCTCACCGAACCCAAGCTGGTTTTCGAGGGCACGGCGCGCGACGGCGCCCGCGGCTTTCCCGCCAATGTGAACGTCGCCGCGGCCCTCAGCCTCGCCGGGATCGGCCCCGACGAGACGGCGCTGCAGATCTGGGCCGACCCCACGGTCATCCGCAACACCCACACGGTAACCGTGGAGGCCGAGGCCGCCCGCCTCACCATGACCATCGAGAACGTGCCCACCGAAGAAAATCCGCGCACCGGCAGGATCACGGCCCTCTCGGTGCTCGCCACCCTGCGCCGCATGACCGGCCCGCTGCGGGTCGGAACCTAAGCCCCTTCACCCTCCCGCTAACGCGGGACGGTGTCTCCCCCTCACCCTCCCGCTGACGCGGGACGGTGTCTCCCCCTCACCCTCCCGCTGACGCGGGTCCCTCCCTCTCCCCGACGGGGAGAGGGTTGCGCAGGCTTGGCGAGATCGCAGATCGCGCCTAGCCGAAGCTGGGTGAGGGGGAGCGGTGCAGAAGCACAGCGCCTGCGTCCTTCGAGATCGTCATGCTCGGGCCTGACCCGAGCATCCATGTTGGACGCTGATCCGAACCCCTGGTTTGAAGGCTGCAGCGCGCGGGCCAATGGACCCTCGGGTCGAGCCTGAGGGTGACAAGGGAGTGTGGCCGCTAAGCCCATTCCTCCCGCCGTATCCGATACAGCACGTGGCGTTCCAGCCGGTGGCCTTTGGGCAGGACCGGGTGGTCGAAGTCGCCGGCGGGGTCGTGGGTCATGCCGAGGCGTTGCATGACGCGCTGGGACGGCAGGTTGGGGACGGCGGTGAAGGAGACGATTTCCTTCAGGCCGAGGTCCTCGAAGCCGAAGCGCAGGCAGGCGCGTGCGCCCTCCGTCGCGTAGCCCTTGCCCCAGTGCTCCTTGGCGAGGCGCCAGCCGACTTCGACGATGGGGTCCTGGATCGAGGTGAAGGGCGCCGCGAAGCTGGGCGCCCAGAGGCCGATGAAGCCGATGAAGGGCGCGGCCCCCGGCACCTCCACGGCGAACCAACTGAAGCCGTGCTTGGCCAGCTCTGCCTGAGCGCGCTCGGCCACCGCGTCGCTCTCAGCGCGGCTGAGGGTGGCCGGGAAGTGCTCCATCACCACAGGGTCGGCGTTGAGGTCCGCAAAAGGCGCCAGGTCGCTGTCGCGCCAGGGCCGCAGAACCAGGCGTTCGCTTCTCAGCACGGGCAGAGTTTCAGCGCGCTGGGTTTCGGTGGTCATGATCCGGGTCATGTTGCGGGTCCCAGAGGGGAAATGGGGCGCAGCGGGCGCGCAAGCTACCCGAAGATGCTGCGGGATGCCACCCTCTTCGCCTTTCCGCTCCGCAGAAGTCCCCCTCACCCTCCCGCTCAGGCGGGCCCCTCCCTCTCCCACCAGGGGAGAGGGAAAGAAAAGAAACCCTCTCCCCTGGTGGGAGAGGGTTGCGCAGGCTTGGCGAGATCGCAGATCGAGCCTAGCCGAAGCTGGGTGAGGGGGAACTGCTGACTGGCCGCCCAAAAACACCTCGGGCCCCGCGCCGGAAAACGCAGGGCCCGAAGCCGGGCGGTACAGCCCGAAGGAAGAAGCTTTAGTTCTTTTCCTTGTCCACCAGCTGATTGGCGGCGATCCAGGGCATCATGGCGCGCAGCTTGGCGCCGACTTCCTCGATGTTGTGCTCGGCCGAGCGGCGGCGCAGAGCCTTGAAGGAGGGCTGGCCGGCCTTGCACTCGGCCACCCAGTCGCGGGCGAAGCGGCCGGACTGGATGTCGTCCAGCACCCGCTTCATCTCCGCCTTGGTCTCGTCGGTGACGATGCGCGGGCCGGTGGTGTAGTCGCCGTACTCGGCAGTGTTGGAGATCGAGTAGCGCATGTTGGCCATGCCGCCCTCGTACATCAGGTCGACGATCAGCTTCACCTCGTGCAGGCACTCGAAGTAGGCCATCTCCGGCGCGTAGCCGGCCTCGCAGAGAGTCTCGTAGCCGGCCTGAATCAGCGCCGTCAGGCCGCCGCAGAGCACCACCTGCTCGCCGAAGAGGTCGGTCTCGCACTCCTCCTTGAACGTCGTCTCGATGACGCCGGAGCGCCCGCCGCCGATGGCCGAGGCGTAGGACAGCGCGATCTCCTGAGCATTGCCGGAGGCGTTCTGCGCCACCGCGATGAGGCAGGGCACGCCGCCGCCGCGCACGTATTCGGAGCGCACGGTGTGGCCGGGGCCCTTGGGCGCGATCATGAAGACGTCGAGGTCCTTGCGCGGCTCGATCAGGCTGAAGTGGACGTTGAGGCCGTGGGCGAAGGCCAGCGCCGCGCCTTCCTTCAGGTTCGGCTCCAGGGAATCGCGGTAGATGTCGGCCTGCAGCTCGTCGGGGGTCAGCATCATGACCACGTCGGCCCAGGCGGCGGCCTCCTCCGGCGTCATCACCGGAATGCCGGCGTTCTCCGCCTTCTTGGCGCTGGCCGAGCCGGCGCGCAGGGCGACCCGGACTTCGCTGACGCCGCTGTCCTTCAGGTTGTTGGCGTGGGCGTGGCCCTGGCTGCCGTAGCCGACGATGGCGACCTTCTTGCCCTTGATCAGATTGACGTCGGCGTCCCGATCGTAATAGACGCGCATAGCGGCCGTCTCCCTAGGTATTTTTGTTGCTCCGAAAGGCTCGGCGGGGTTCTAAAACGCCAACCCCGAAAGCGCAACGGGATTCCCGTCATGGCCGCCTGCGCGGAACGCATGGCGGGCTTTCCCCAGTGTTCCTGTCCCCAGTGTTCCGGCGCTTAGGAGAGGGTCACTCGGCCGCCCAGGCGTGAAGATCCAGGGCTTCGAAGCGGATCTGCCGGTCGGGGCCGACCAGAAGGACTTCGCCGGCCGGCAGCGCCTGCCAGGTCTCGGGCTCTTCCAAGGGCTCCGAGACGATCGACACGGCCTTGCCCGATCCGCCTGCATCGCCCGAACGCCAATAGAGACTGGGCGGCCGGTCATCGCTGGCATAACGCAGGGCATAGATCGAGCGGCCGTCAGTCAGCGCCGAGGTGAAGCGCAATGGCTGGGTCACGCCGGCGGTCGCCATCACCTCCGTCACCTTGGCGAGGGTGCGCGCAAGAGCCCCCAGGGGATCGGTCTCCAGCCCCTCGGCCAGCAGCATCAGGAAGAGGATCTCGCTGTCGGTCGTCCCCTCGCGCCGGTCGTAGAGGGCATCGGGGATCAGCGCCTCCAGGCGGCGGCGCAGCCGCAGGTAGCCGCCGATCTGGCCGTTGTGCATGAAGAGCCAGCGGCCGCTGGCGAAGGGGTGGCAGTTGGGCCGCGAGGAGGAGGTGCCGGTGGACGCGCGCACATGGGCGAAGAACAGGCCGGAGCGGATCTGATGGGCCAGGCTGGCGAGGTTCTGGTCGTTCCAGGCCGGCAGCACCTCGCGATAGAGGCCCGGTTCCGCCCGCTCCCCATACCAGCCGATGCCGAAACCGTCGCCGTTGGTCGGGGTCTTGGCCTCCACTGCGCAGAGGCTCTGGGCCACCAGAGAATGCTCCGGCTTGCAGATCAACTCGTCGAGAAACACCGGTTCACCGGTGTAGGCCAGCCAGCGGCACATGGACCCTGCTCTCAGGCACTTCGTTTAGGCATCAAGGACCGAAAAGATACCCGAGAAGCAGGGAGAAAGGCTTGCGAAGAGGGCGCCAAAAGCCGCGTTAGAGGTAAATCATTCCCCAAATCGCAGTAATGGGGCGAAAATCTACCCTGGCTAGATGCTTCCGGCGCTCCCTAAAGCCCCGACGGCCCCCGCGAGATGGCGACGACGCCGGTGCGGCTGACGTCGACCAGCCCCAGGGGCTGCATGAGGTCGATGAAGACGTCCAGCTTCTCGCTCTTGCCGGTCATCTCGAAAACGAAGTGATCGTGGCTGGAGTCCACCACCCGGGCGCGGAAGATGTCGGCGATGCGCAGGGATTCGACCCGCTTCTCGCCGGCGCCGGCCACCTTCACCAGCGCCAGCTCGCGCTCCACCGAAGGGCCCTCCAGCGACAGGTCGCTGACCCGCTGGATCGGCACCAGGCGGTCGAGCTGGGCCTTGATCTGCTCCAGGATCTGCGGCGTGCCGGAGGTGATGATGGTGATGCGCGAGAGCTTCTGCCGCGGATCGACCTCGGTCACCGTCAGGCTTTCGATGTTGTAGCCGCGCCCGGAAAACAGGCCGATGACGCGGGCCAGCACGCCGGGTTCGTTGTCCACCAGCACCGCGATGGTGCGCGTTTCGATCTCTTGCTGTTTGATTGCCATAGTGTCTTGAGGGCCGTGGAACGGCCCCTCGCTGTCTCTTGTCTCTCGTCGTCGGGGAAAGGCGGAGGCGTGCTGACGGCCTCTATACCAGTACCATGCCTTCCTCGGAAATCGGCTTGCCGGCCTTGTCCTCCGGCCCCAGCAGCATCTCGTAGTGCGCGGCGCCGGACGGAATCATCGGGAAGCAGTTCTCGTCCTTGGAGACCAGGCAGTCGAAGATCACCGGCTTGGGCGTCTCGATCATCTCCATGATCTTGTCGTCCAGGTCGTCGGCCTTCTCGCAGCGGATGCCGACGGCGTGGAAGGACTCGGCCAGCTTTACGAAGTCGGGCAGCGAGGCCGTGTAGCTCTCCGAATAGCGCCCGCCGTGCAGCAGCTCCTGCCACTGGCGCACCATGCCCATCCACTGGTTGTTCACGATGAACACCTTGACCGGCAGATTGTACTGGGCGATGCAGGACAGCTCCTGAATGTTCATCAGGATCGAGGCCTCGCCGGCGATGTCGATCACCAGGGCATCGGGATGGGCGCGCTGCACGCCGAGCGCCGCCGGCATGCCGTAGCCCATGGTGCCGAGGCCGCCGGAGGTCATCCAGCGGTTCGGCTTTTCGAACTTGAAGTACTGCGCCGCCCACATCTGGTGCTGCCCCACCTCGGTGGTGATGTAGGGCTCGCGCTCTCGCGTCAGTTCGTAGAGCCGCTTGATGGCATGCTGCGGCTTGATGATCTGGTCCTTCTGCTCGTACTTCAGGCAGTCGCGGGCGCGCCATTCGTCGATCTGCGCCCACCAGGCCTTCAGCGCCTTCTGGTCGAGCTGCAGGTCGCGCGCCTTCCAGGCGGCCAGCAGATCCTCCAGCACCGAGCCGGCGTCGCCGACGATGGGCAGGTCGACCATCACGTTCTTGTTGATCGAGCTGGCGTCGATGTCGATGTGGATCTTCTTGGAGTTGGGCGAGAACTCGTCCAGCCGCCCGGTCACCCGGTCGTCGAAGCGGGCGCCGACGTTGATCATCACATCGCAGTTGTACATCGCCAGGTTGGCTTCGTAGGTGCCGTGCATGCCGAGCATGCCGATGAACTGCGGATCGCTGCCGGGATAGGCGCCGAGGCCCATAAGGGTGTTGGTGCAGGGCACGCCCAGCAGGCGCACGAAGCGGGTCAGCAGCTCGGAGGCCTGGGGGCCGGAGTTGATGACGCCGCCGCCGGCATAGACGATGGGGCGCTTGGCGCCGGCGATCATCTCCACCGCTTCGGCGATCTTGTCGTCCTCGGCCTTCACCTGCGGGCGGTAGCTGCGGTGCTTCACTTCGTCCGGGCCGACGTAGCTGTCGCTCTTGGCCTGCACCACGTCCTTGGGCAGGTCGATGACCACCGGACCCGGCCGGCCGTTCTGTGCGACGTAAAAAGCCTCGTGGACGATGCGCGGCAGGTCGGCCACGTCCTTGATCAGATAGTTGTGCTTGGTGCAGGGCCGCGTGATGCCGGTGGTGTCGGCTTCCTGAAAGGCATCGTTGCCGATCAGATGGGTCGGCACCTGGCCGGTCAGGCAGACGATGGGGATCGAGTCCATCAGCGCGTCGGTCAAGCCGGTCACCGCGTTGGTCGCACCGGGGCCGGAGGTCACCAGCACCACCCCCACCTTGCCGGTGGAGCGGGCATAGCCCTCGGCAGCATGAACCGCGCCGCCTTCCTGGCGGACAAGGATGTGCTGGATGTCGTTCTGCTGAAACAGGGCATCATAGATCGGCAGGACGGCGCCGCCCGGATAGCCGAAGATGACTTCTACGCCCTGGTCGCGCAGCGCCTTGATCAGCATCTCCGCACCGGACATCATCGGCACATCGGTCCACGTTCTTCCAACCATCCGACCTTCTCCTTCGGCCTGTTCCCGGCCTGACATGAGGGCAGCCGGTCCTGGCAGCCCTTCCAAAACACCTGAACCGGCCCCGCCGGGCGGCCCAGGATCCTATTTCAGCACAAAAGAGGCCGGCTGAACCGGCCATCGCTTCGTTTCCGGCGGGCGGCCATCCGAATGACCGGAACGGGTCCCCGGAGCGGCCCGGCGGCCAGACGCGCATCGAACGCCCGGATTCCGCCGGAAAGGAGCCGGACGTTATCCCCTTAACCCGTCCCGGTCAACAGCATTTGACGAATTTTCGCAAATAATTTGGGTTTCAAGCTTTCAGAATATTGCGCATTGAGGGTGATCACAGTTGGATCGTTACCCAGAAATTGGTGCCGCAGCCAGGTCATCTGGCGCTTGGCATAACGCCGCGTCGCCTGCTGCGCCTGCGCCAGCGCGTCCGGCAGGCTGCGCTCGCCGCGCAGATGGGCGGCCAGTTCCGGCACCCCCAGGGCCTTCATGACCGGCAGGCCGGGATCGAGACTCCTGGCCAGCAGCGTCCGCACCTCCTCCAGGGCGCCCTGGTCGATCATCGCTTCCAGGCGCCGGTCGCAGGCGGCATAGAGGGCCTCGCGCTCCGGCAGCAGGCAGACCTTGATGCAGCGGTAGGGGGCCGCCTCGCCCTCACGCGCCTGCCACTCCGCCAGCGAGGCGCCGGTGGCCGTGACCACCTCCCAGGCACGGGCCACCCGCTGACCGTCACCGGGGGCGAGGCGCTCCGCCATCACCGGATCGGCTTCGGCCAGCCGGGCATGCAGGGCCACGGCGCCGATCTCCGCCAACAGGTCCCGCGTCTCTGCGCGCACCGCCGCCGGGATCTCCGGGACCGCGCTCAACCCCTTCTCGAAGGCCCGCAGATAGAGGCCGGTGCCGCCCACGAGGATCGGCAGCTTGCCTGAAGCGAGGGCGCGGCCGGCCTCCGCCAGGGCCAATTCCCGCCAGCGGCCTGCCGAACAGACCTGGTCGCCCGGAAGCGTGCCGTAGAGCCGGTGCGGCACGGCACCCATGTCTTCCACCGTGGGGCGCGCCGTCAGGATCGCGAGATCGCGATAGACCTGCATGGAATCGGCATTGATGACCACGCCGTCGGAGGCCTTTGCGAGGTCCGTGGCGAGAGCCGATTTTCCCGATGCCGTGGGTCCGGCGATCAGCACCACGCCCTGCCGGTCGTCGCTTTCACTCATTCGTTGTCTCTGCGCCTTGCGGGACCCGGCGCCGCCTCGGTATAAGCCCTTGATGCAGTACGTCCTTACCGTGATCGGGGACCCCAGCTCAAGGCCGTTGAACGCGGCAATCATCGAGGCGGCGCGAGGCGCGGTCCGCGAAAGCCGGAGCCTGCCCGGCGAAGCGGACTGGCTGGCCGAGGGCATTGCCTGCGATGTGCCCTTTGACGGCGACGAGCCGACAATCACCCAGGCGCTGGTACGCGAGACCCTGGGCCCGGCGCCGCTGGACCTGGCCATCCAGCCGGCGGCCGGGCGGCGCAAGCGCCTGCTGCTGGCGGACATGGAGTCCACCATCATTGCCCAGGAGATGCTCGACGAACTGGCCGGGGTGGCCGGGATCGGCCCGCAGGTCGAAGACATCACCGCCCGGGCGATGGAGGGCAACCTGAACTTCGAGTCGGCTCTGCGCGAGCGGGTCGGCCTGCTGACCGGCATGACCGAAGACGTTCTGAAATCTGCCGCAGAGCGCATGACCCTCAACCCCGGCGCCCGCACCCTGGTTGCCACCATGCACGCCGCCGGCGCCTACTGTGCGCTGGTCTCGGGCGGCTTTACCGTCTTCACCAAAAGAATCCGTGCCGCCTGCGGGTTCAGCGAAGACCGGGCCAACCGGCTGGAGATCGAGAACGGTCGGGTCACCGGGCGGGTGCTGGAGCCGATCCTGGGCCGCGAAGCCAAGCTGAAGACCCTGCGGGATCTCACCAAGAGCCTCGGACTCAGCCTGGGGGACAGCTGCGCGGTCGGCGACGGCGCCAACGATCTCGCCATGCTGGGGGCCGCCGGTCTGGGTGTCGCCTATCACGGCAAACCCAAGGTGCGCGCCGCCGCGCGCTACCGCATCGATCACGGCGACCTGACGGCCCTGCTCTATCTTCAGGGTTACCGCCGATCGGAGTTCCGCGAGGATCTGGCCGCCTGAGGGGCGGCCTGACCGGGGAACATCTTCCCGCACGAACAAAGAAAAACGGCGGCGCCCCGGCAGGCACCGCCGTCGTTTCCTGAGTGAGGCAGCCGGGTCAGCTCTGGTCGATGCGGACCGCGACCCATTGGAAGTCGCCCTGGCGGAACACCAGCAGCGTGACCACGCGATAGCCTTCGGACTTGGCCTTCTCGACCTTCTCGACCACCTCGGAGGGGTTGCTCACCTCTTCCTGGTCGACTTCGACGATCACGTCGCCCGGGCGCAGGCCCTTCTCGGCGCCGGAGCCGCCCTCCTCGACCTCGGTGATGATCACACCCTTGGTGTCCTCATCCAGTTCGAAGCGCGTGCGCAGCTCCGGCGTGATGGTGCCGAGTGCAAGACCGAGGGACTCCATCTTGTCGGGCGCCACTTCTTCCTGGCGCTGATCACTGGGTGCTGCCGCCAGCTGGTCGGCCTCCAACTCACCGATCTTCACCTTGACCGTCTCTTCCGCGGAGCGCCGCCAGATGGTGACGTCGACCTCGGCGCCGACCGCGGTCTCTGCGACCATGGCCGGCAGGCGACGCATCTCGGTGACGTCACGGCCGTTGAACTCAAGGATCACATCGCCCTGCTGGATGCCCGCCTCTTCGGCAGGACCGCCTTCGGTGACCGCAGCGACCAGAGCACCGCGCGGTTTGTCGAGCCGCAGGCCTTCGGCCAGTTCGTCGGTGACGTTCTGGATACGCACGCCCAGCCAGCCGCGGCGCACTTCGCCGGACTCGCGCAACTGGGCGATGATGTTCTTGGCCATCGAAGAAGGCGTTGCGAAGCCAATGCCGACCGAGCCGCCGGAGGGCGAGAAGATCGCGGTGTTCACACCCACAACCTCGCCGGCGAGATTGAACATCGGGCCACCGGAATTGCCTTTGTTGATGGCCGCGTCGGTCTGCAGGAAGTTGTCGTAGCGGCCGGCATTGATGTCGCGCTGGCGCGCCGAGACGATACCCGCCGTCACAGTGCCGCCGAGGCCGAAGGGATTGCCGATGGCAACGACCCAGTCGCCGATCCGCGTCTCGTCGGAGTTGCCCCAGGTCGTCGCGGGCAGCGGCTGGCTGGCCTCTACCTTCAACAGCGCCAGGTCGGTATCCTTGTCGCTGCCGACGATAGTGGCGTCCAGCTTGGTGCCGTCGGAGAACACCACCTCGACCTCATCCGCATCGGCGATGACGTGGTGGTTGGTGACGATAAAACCGTTCGGGTCGATCACGAAACCGGACCCCAGCGAGGAACCGCGCCGGCGCTGCTGCGGCGGCGGTTCGCCACCCTCGCCGCGGCGCTCAAAAAACTCCTTAAAGAATTCCTCGAACTGCTCTGCCTGACCACCCTCGATGGTCTGCCGGGTCTGAATATTGACCACCGTGGGCAGGAGCCGCTCGACCATATCGGCAAATGAATCGGGCGCCGAGCGCGCCTGCACCGCAGCCGACCATGTCAGCATCAGAAGGGCGCAGGCCGTCGCGACCGCGACCAGCAGCCAGCGCCGGCCCTGGGCCGCGCGGTCTGCCGCCAGGGCCACTGCCTTACGCCGCTGCGTCGAAGAGTATCGCATCACTGTCGGTTATCTCCCTCGCTTGGAGCTGCGCTCCACATCGGCCGGATCAGAAAGAACCAAACGTCTGACCGGGTCTCGGGCGCCCGGGGGCCCTCAAACCCCAGGCTTTCCGCACGCTCGGGCGTCTCGGCCCGGAGCGCTCGGAGTCTCAGGGCTCCCCGCGTGTCGCGGTGAGCATACCCCCTACCCCGCCAACTTGGGCCCTGCAACAGAGACTTTGTAGGCCCGCTCAATAAAAAGTGTAGCACCCAAAGCCTGTGAGACGAAGTGGGCGAATTTATGGCGAGTCCAAAGAAACCCGCGGTTCTCGGCGAGGCCGAGCTGCCGCTTGCAACCGGTTCGCCGGTTTTCAGCCGCGCAGAAGCCAGACGAAAAAGACTCCCAGCGCGGCGACCGCAAGGCCGCCGAACCGCAGGGATTCCGGCGTCATTTCCTCGAGCATCTGGAGAATCTGTCTGATCCGATGGGGAAAAACCGCAAGAAACAGTCCCTCGATCACGAGGACCAGGGCCAAAGCGGTCAGGAAATCGGTCATAGCGTCACTTCAGCGCGTGTGGGTCAGCGCGTGTGGGAGATCGGCCCCAGAAAGCGGACCAGAAAGCGGAAAGAGAGGCCTGAGGTACCGGAAGCAACGAGGGCCGGCTGGTCGGCCGGCCCTCGTCGGGATAGCTCTCTATTCAGGACACCCGGATGGGCGGCTTCTGACTGCCGCCCGTTCGGGGTTCACCGCCGAGGCGGCCTACTGAGTCGTCCGGCCGCGGGTCACCTGTCCTTCGATCTGTTGAAAGAAAGAGAAGAACTCGCTGTCCGGCGACAGCACCATGTAAGTGCTCTCACTGTCCAGGGACTGGCTGTAGGCCTGCATGGAGCGGTAGAAGTTGAAGAACTCCGGGTCCTGGCCGAAAGCGTTGTTGAGGATTTCCGTGCGCAGCCCCTCGCCCTGACCGCGCAGGATCTCGGACTCCCGCTTGGCCTCGGCGGCAATGACCGTGGCTTCGCGGTCGGCCGCGGCGGTGATCCGCTGCGACTGCTCGAAGCCCTGGGCGCGGAACTCGGCGGCCTCCCGCTCACGCTCGGAGCGCATACGGTCATAGACCGATTCCCGGGTCTCGTCGGGCAGATCAGCGCGGCGGATGCGCACGTCAACCAGGGCAATGCCGAAGCGCTGGGTTTCCCGATCCACGTTGTCGCGGATGCTCTGCAGGATGCGCGTGCGCTCCGGCGAAAGCACCGACGAAAGCGTCTCGTTACCAAGGACCTCACGCAGGCGACCGTTGATGATGCCGCCCAGGCGCTGGCGCGCCACGCCCTCGGTCCTCACCGTCTGGAAGAACAGCAGCGGGTCCAGGATCTTGTAGCGGGCGAAGACATCGACGATCAGACGCTTCTGGTCCGAAAGCAAAATGTTCTCCGCCGGCGGGTCCAGGTTCAGGACCCGACGCTCGTAGTACTGGACGTTCTGGATCAGCGGCAGCTTCCAGGCCAGACCCGGTTCGGTGATCACCCGCTTGGGTTCGCCGAACTGCATGACGATGGCCTGCTGCCGTTCATCCACGGTGAAGAGAGAGCCGTAAGCCAGGAGGCCGAGGCCTACCACGACGACGGCGATAATCACATTCGCATACTTGCCCATGGTCTCGCTCCTCAGTTGCCGCCGGCGACGGATCGACCGCGCAATTCGTTCAGCGGCAGATAGGGAATGGCCCCGCCACCCTGGGCGCCGCTGTCCATGATGACCTTGTCGGTCTCGCTGAGCACACCCTGCAGGGTTTCGAGATACATGCGCCGCCGCGTCACATCGGGGTTCTGCTGGTAAGCCTGGAACACCGAGAGGAAACGCTCGGCCTCACCTTCGGCCTCGTTTTCCAGCCGCTCCTTGTAGGCCTCGGCCTCCTGCACCACGCGCTGCGCGTCACCGCGGGCACGGGGCAGAATGTCGTTGCGGTAGCGGTCCGCTTCGTTGCGCGCGCGGTCGCGGTCCTGCTGTGCGCGCAGAACGTCGTTGAAAGCATCGATCACGGCACTGGGGGGCTGCACGTCCTGCAGCACCAGTTCGGTGATCTCGATACCGGCCTCGTACTCGTTGAGGGTCGCCTGCAGCAGGCTGCGGGTCTCCGCCTCCACCGTGCCGCGGGCTTCCGTCAGCGCCGGCTGAATGTCGGTGCGGCCGATGATCTCACGCATTGCGCTTTCGGCGGCAATCTTCACCGTGGCTTCCGGCTCGCGGATGTTGAAGAGATACTGCCCGGCATCGGCGATCTTCCACTGCACGGAGAAGTCGATATCGATGATGTTCTGATCCCCGGTCAGCATCAGGCTCTCTTCCTCGACGTCACGCCGGCCAGTGCGTGCGCGCTCACCGCCCGCAGCCCGAAAGCCGACGTCGATCTGCTGCACCGAGGTGACGCTCGGCGTCTCGACCGATTCCACCGGCCAGGGAACATGCCAGTTGAGGCCCGGCTGGGTTGTCGCGACCCACTGCCCGAAGCGCAAGACGACGCCCTGCTCGTTGGTCTGAACGCGGTAGAAGCCGGTCAGGCCCCAAACGACAAGCAGCGCCAGAACAATCAGAATATAGGCTGACTTCCCGAGGCCGCCGCCACCGGGAATGATGCTGCGGACCCGGTCCTGCCCCTTCTTGATGAAATCCTCGATATCGGGCGGGCGCTGCCCGCCGCCGGAGCCGCCGCGCCCCCAGGGACCGCCGCCGCCGCCGCCGGAGCCCCCGGAACCGCCACCGCTGCCGCCCCAAGGACCGCCGCCACCTTTATTTTCCCAAGGCATAACTCATCATCCCATCGCCTAGTTAAACTGCTGAAATTGGATAAACTGCCCCGAAAGGCGTGAATTCGAGGCTGCAAACGCCGTGCGCCGGACTTATATCACGCTGACGCCATTGTTCTAGCAGTGTCTGTACCAGCAATACCTGGCAGGACCTCTTGCCTGCATATCGGCCGTTTCGGGGAGTTTTCAAGGATGAGTGCAGTAGACGAGGCAAGCATTTTCGCGGCCTTGAAGGCGGTTGTTGAGCCAAAAAAACAGCAGGATATCGTCGCTCTGGGCATGGTATCCGGCCTTGTGATCAAGGACGGCAATGTGGGCTTTGCCATCGAGGTCGATCCGCGCGAGGGCGCGGCGATGGAACCCTTGCGCAAGGCTGCGGAAAAGGCCGTCTACGATCTGGACGGCGTGACCTCTGTGACGGCTGTCCTGACCGCCGAAAAGGGAGGTCCACAGGGTCAATCCCAGGGTCAATCCCAGGGCCAGCCGGAACGTCCGCAGGCCGCGCAACAGCCGGCCGGCCCGGCAGGCCAGCGCGGCGGCGGCCAGCAGCAGGCGCTGGTGCCGGGCGTGCGCTCCATCGTCGCAGTGGCCAGCGGCAAGGGCGGCGTCGGCAAGTCCACCACAACCACCAATCTGGCCTTGGCTATGGTGCAGCTCGGGCTCAAGGTCGGCGTCCTCGACGCCGACATCTACGGGCCCTCGCAGCCGCGCATGCTGGGCATCAGCGGGCGGCCGAGCTCGCCGGACGGCAAGATCCTGAACCCGATGGAGAACTATGGCCTGAAGTGTATGTCCATGGGTTTTCTGGTGGCCGAGGACACGCCGATGATCTGGCGCGGACCCATGGTGCAGAGCGCCCTGCAGCAGATGCTGCGCGACGTCGACTGGGGGGAGTTGGACATTCTTATGGTCGACATGCCGCCGGGCACCGGCGATGCACAGCTGACCATGGCCCAACAGGTGCCCCTGACCGGCGCGGTCATCGTGTCCACACCGCAGGACATCGCCCTGCTGGATGCCCGCAAGGGCTTGAACATGTTCCGCAAGGTGGATGTCCCGGTGCTAGGCATTGTCGAGAATATGAGCATGTTCATCTGCCCGAACTGCGGCCACGAATCCCACATCTTCAGCCACGGCGGCGCCCGGCGCGAAGCCGAGAAGCTGGGGATGGAGTTCCTCGGCGAGCTGCCGCTGGACATCGAGATCCGCGAGACGTCGGACGGCGGCCGCCCCATCGTGGTCTCCAATCCTGGCGCCGCCCAGGCCAAGGCCTACAGCGCGATTGCCGCCCGGGTCTGGGAAAAAGTCGCCGCCCAGATCGACGCCGGCGGGGCCCGCCAGGCCCCCAAGATCGTGATGCAGTGACCCCCAGGGTCTCGGTCCTGATCGAATGCCCCGGCTGATCGAAGGCCCCGGCTGATCGAAGGCCCCGGCTGATCGAAGGCCCCGACCGACCGCTCGGCGCAGCTCGCAGAAACGTGAGAGGCGGTTGAATTGCCGGCCGCGCCCCGGCACACAACTCTTATGGCCAACGACCAGAGCGGTCCCGCCCCGGCGGGATCCGGACAGGAACCACAAGATCCGGGCCTTTCACCCCAAGCTGTCGGGCCCAGGCCTTTGAGAAAAGGGACAGATCATGGCGCAGACTGACGTTTCCCGCCGCCGCTTCGGTGGCCTTGTTCTGGCGAGCGGCCTGCTCGTCACCGGACTGACCCTCGCCCGGCCCGCGCTGGCCGTCGACCCGGTCTTCACCGATGGCGGCAAGGCAATCCGCGGCTACGACCCGGTGGCCTACTTCACCGAAGGCAAGCCGGTGAAGGGCAAGCCCCTCTTCACACATGACTACGACGGCGCCACCTGGCAGTTTGCCTCGGAGGCCAACCGCGATTCCTTTGCCGCCGACCCGGCGCGCTACGCGCCGCAGTATGGCGGGTACTGTGCCTGGGCCGTGTCCCAGGGCTACACCGCCTCCATCGATCCCAACGCCTGGAAGATCGTCGACGACAAGCTCTACCTGAACTACTCCAGGTCGGTGCAGCGCCGCTGGGAGCGCGACATTCCCGGCCACATCGTCAAGGCAGACACCAACTGGCCCGGCATCAAAGCGGGATCGTGATCAAAGCCCGTTCCTGACCGGGACCGGCAGGCCCTGCCGGTTCATCGCGTGAGGTCCGGCGCTTCAAGTTCGGCGGTTCAAGTTCGGCGGTTCAAGTTCGGCGGTTGAGGGATACTCAGCCGCCGAACATGCGTTTGAGGTTCTCGAATCCGGCTTCGTAGACCTGGCTGATCTGCTCGATCGCTTTGTTCTCGGTGGCGCCCGAAGCGTCGAACTCGCTGGACCACTCGACCGTGCAGCCACCCGATTCCGCCTCGCGCACCCGCAGGGTCGCGGTGTAGTTGGCGACCGGCAGGGGGCTGGAAAGGATCGAGTAGGTGTAGAGCCGCTCGTGCTCGTCGATTTCCTCGAGCTTCTCTTCGATGGTGCCGCCGCCCATCAGCGTGACGGTCCGCAGGGTGGTGCCGCCGTCGGACTTGCTTTCGCTTTTCTGCACCGCCGGATGCCAGTCCGGCAGGCCGTTGAAGTTGCCGATGACCGACCAGACAGCCTGGGCCGGGACCGGCAGTTCCGTTGTGGAACTGACCTTTGGCATGACCGTGCGACCTCCCCTTCTTTGATGATGACTGCCGAGACAGTGTAGAGCCTATCCGGGCGAGATTGAACCGCTGCGACCGGGCCGGCGCAACCTAAGGGCCGGACGCCGGTCCGCTGCGCTCAAGAATCACGAAACTGAAGGCGGGCTGACCCTCCCCGGGCGAGGCGTGATCCTCGCGCAGGACCTCGCGCCACTGGCCCGGATCGAGCGTGGGAAAACAGGTGTCGCCTTCGGGCGACGCGTGGACCTCGGTCAGATAGACACGCTGCGCCCGCGCCAGCGTCAGGGCGTAGATCTGGCCGCCGCCGATGATCATGATCTCGCGCCGCGGCCCGTCTTCCGGGATCTCGGCCGCCAGGTCGCTGGCCCGGGCAAGCGCCGCCTCAAGATCGGCGAAGACCTCCGCGCCCTGCGGGCGGAACGCGGGATCGCGGCTGACCACCAGGTTGGGGCGGCCCGGCAGCGGCCGGCCGATGGACTGGAAGGTCTTGCGGCCCATGACGACCGGCTTGCCCAGGGTCTGGGCCTTGAAGAACCTGAGATCGCCGGAGAGATGCCAGGGCAGCCCGCCCTCGCGCCCGATGACGCCGTTCTCGCCGCGTGCCAGAATCAGGGCAATGGGAACCTCCGACATCGCGCAAACGAGACCCGGTCAGACGGCCACAGGCGCCGAGATGTGCGGATGAGCCTCGTAGCCGATCAGTTCAAAGTCTTCGTAGCGGAAGGCGAAGAGGTCGCGCACCGCCGGATTGATGCGCATCCGGGGCAGCGGCAACGGCGCCCGCTGGAGCTGCAGGTCCGCCTGCTGCTGGTGATTCACATAGAGGTGGGCGTCCCCCAGGGTGTGTACGAAATCCCCGGGCTCCAGGCCCGCGACCTGCGCGATCATCATGGTAAGCAGCGCATAGGAGGCAATGTTGAACGGCACCCCGAGGAAGATGTCGGCGCTGCGCTGGTAAAGCTGGCAGGACAGACGCCCATCGGCGACATAGAACTGGAACAGGCAATGGCAGGGCGGCAGGGCCATGCGCTCGATCTCCGCCACGTTCCAGGCGCAGACCACCAGCCGGCGGGAATTCGGATTGGACTTCAACTGGTCGAGGACCTGGCCGATCTGATCGATATGGCCGCCATCAGGCGCCGGCCAGGATCGCCATTGCGCGCCGTAGACCGGGCCGAGGTCGCCGTTCTCGTCGGCCCAGTCGTCCCAGATGCGTACGCCGTTGTCCCTGAGGTAGGCGATGTTGGTATCGCCCTTAAGGAACCAGAGGAGTTCGTGAACGATGGACTTTACATGCAGCTTCTTGGTGGTGACCAAGGGAAAGCCCTCGGAGAGATCGAAGCGCATCTGATGGCCGAAGATGCTTTGCGTTCCGGTTCCGGTGCGGTCGCCCTTGTAGACGCCGTCCTCGCGCACCTTGCGCAGGAGGTCGAGGTATTGCTTCACGTTCCGTCAAATCCCAAGCTGTAGAGATCTTCGCCCGGCCACAGGTCCTGCATGCCCATCGCTGTGCCGGGCTGCCGCCAGGCCGACCGAGTCGGCGCCAACAAGTGTACCGCAACGCCCGCGGCAGTGCAGCGCTATCCGGGCAGCGCTATCCGGGCAGCGCTATCCGGGCAGCGCTATCCGGTGCGTCCCCTGCCACGGCGGCCGGCCCGGCGCCGCACCGGTCCCATAAGCGGCGCCCGCCGCCGCGGCACCTTAAGCCTTCGTTAACCCCAGGTTGCCCGCGCAGGGTCCGGTTGTCCGTCCCGGGCCCTTTCGCGGTTCTTTCAACCGCCCCGGAAAATGCCTATATTACCTATGCCGGTTTTCCGGCTATGGCGCTAAACAGGCCCGTGGAATAAGCGCGACGGACCCGGGGGCAGTACCCGGCGCCTCCACCAATTCCCCCCCGATTCAGCCGGTCTTCGTGGATTTGAGGGGCCTTTTTGGGGGCGAAACAGGATCGACGTGCGTGGTAAAGATGGGTTTGGTTCCCGGCATGGTACCGCCGTTATCGGGCCATACTATAGTTGCGAACGACAACTACAGTGAGGCACG
>NZ_JANQKD010000089.1 GCF_028281305.1 Pelagibius sp.
CGGTCGGGCGGGGTGTGGCCGTCGACGAAGGTCTTGATGGAGATGATCACCTTCTCGCCCATGGCCAGGCGCCCCTCGATGGTGGCCGAGCCCATGTGGGGCAGCAGCACCACGTTGTCGAGACGCAGCAGCTTGGGATTGACGGCCGGCTCGTGCTCGAAGACGTCGAGGCCGGCGCCGGCGATCTCCCCGGCCTCCAGCGCGCGGGTCAGGGCGTTCTCGTCCACCACCTCGCCGCGCGAGGTGTTGACGATATAGGCTTCCTCGCGCAGCAGCTTCAGGCGCCGGGCGGAGAGCAGGTGAAAGGTCGCCGGGGTGTGCGGACAGTTGACCGAGATGATGTCCATGCGCGAGAGCATCTGGTCGAGGCTTTCCCAGTAGGTCGCCTCCAGTTCCTCCTCCAGGGAGGGATGCACCCGCCGCCGGTTGTGGTAGTGGATCGACATGCCGAAGCCGCGGGCGCGCCGCGCCACGGCGCTGCCGATGCGGCCCATGCCGATGATGCCCAGGCGCTTGCCGTTGACGCGGTGGCCCAGCATGCCGGTCGGCGCCCAGCCCTGCCAGTCGCCGGAGCGCACCAGGCGCTCACCCTCCGCCAGGCGGCGCGGCACGGAGAGGATCAGCGCCATGGTCATGTCGGCGGTGTCTTCGGTGAGGACGCCGGGCGTGTTGGTGACGGTGATGCCGCGCTGGCGGGCGGTCTTCAGGTCGATGTGGTCGACGCCGGTGCCGAAGGAGGCGATGAGCCGAAGCTGCGGACCGGCCTGGGAGAGCACCGCGGCGTCGATGCGGTCGGTGACCGTCGGCACCAGAATCTCCGCCTCTTTCACCGCCTCGATGAGCTGGGCCTGGGAAAGCGGCTTGTCCTCCAGATTGAGCTGGCAGTCGAAGAGCTCCATCATCCGCGTTTCGATGGCATCCGGCAGGCGGCGGGTGACGATGACGCGGACCTTCTTGTGGGGCATGGCTTCTCACTCGACCTGACTAAATCGACTGGGCTGGACCGACCGGGCTGGAACGGCGCAGAGGAAGGGCTGCCGCCACCCCTGGCGGGCGGCGGGCAGGGCCCGGGTCCTGGCCTTGCCATAGCAGGCGGAGCGCGGGCTTGTCCAGGGCGCGCGGCCATCCCCTACGCCGGCCCCCACGCTGACTGGCAGGGTCCGCCCTGCGGCCGATCAGCGCGCCGCCCCAGAAGAATACTTCCGCTCAGAGGGGGGCGGGCCGGCCTTACGCCCTCAGGCCGTCTTGACCGGACGCGAAGCCGGGCGATAGGAAGGAAGCCATGCGGACTCCGGCCCTGCGACCCTGCGATGCCCATCGGCCCTGCGTGGCCATGACCTGGGCGTCCCTGACCCGACGCTTGGCGGCGGCGCTGGCGCTGGCCGGCCTTGCGACCCTGGCGCCGTCCCTTGCTGCCCCTGCGGCCGCCGAGGACACCACAGCGGTCACGGCGTCACAGGCGGAAGCAGCGCGCCCCAGCCCGCCCGGGCGCACCGGCCTGCCGCTGCCGCGCTTCGTCAGCCTGCGCGCGTCGGAGGTAAATCTGCGCAGCGGACCGGGGACCCGCTACCCCATCGACTGGGTCTACCGCCGCAGCGGCATGCCGGTGGAGATCATCGACGAGTTCGACACCTGGCGGCGCATCCGCGACTGGCAGGGCACCGAGGGCTGGGTCCACCAGTCCATGGTTCAGGGCCGGCGCAGCGTGCTGATCACCGGCCAGCGCCGCACCCTGAAGCGCCGACCGGAGGCCGCGGCCCCTGGCGTGGCCATGCTGGATGCCGGCGTGATCGCGGCGCTGGAGCGCTGCCGCGACGGCTGGTGCGAGGTCTCGGCCGGCGGCTACAGCGGCTGGCTGCCGCGCGACAGCTTCTACGGCCTCTATCCGGACGAAGAGCCCCGGTAAGCGGCGCTCATGCTTCGAGACGCGTGCTCACGCACGCTCCTCAGCATGAGGAACCGTTAGCCTCTACCTCACCCTGAGGAGCGGCCGCAAGGCCGCGTCTCGAAGGGTGCGGCAGCCTTGCCTCAGGCGAAGTCCTGCGCCAGGGCGCTGCGCACGTCCTCCGGCAGGATGGTCATGTGACCGTACTCCGGGTGCGTGAAGCCCAGCACCACGCGCGTGTTCGGCGTCCTGAACTTGGCGATCTGAGCCTCGCTGAAGTGGAAATGGATGAACTGGACGGAGGACGCCTTGCCGTCGGCGGTGGTGCGGTCGACGTCTTCTTCCGGCTTGCCGACGATGCGTTCGCCGTCGACCTCGAAGAAGGCCGTCTCCTCGATGCCGCCGAGCTTCGACAGAAAGTCCTTACGCCGCAGCGGGTCGTCGATCTCGAACATCACCGTCGCCACCAGTTCGCGACCCTGGGGGATCAGCGGATTGTAGGCGCTGAGCTCGTCGGCGATCTGTTCCTCGCCGCCCTTCTCGATATAGAGCATCTCGTGGACCTGGGCCCACATGGTCTCGTAGTTCTCGAAGTAGAAGGTGCAGACGGGCCCGATCTCCTGGCGGCGGAACTTCTTCTTCTCCACCAGGTCGCGGCGCAGCTCGCGCCGCTCCTCGGCATAGGCCTTCATCGGCAGGATGTCGTCGCGGGTGATCTCTCGTTTCATCGCTAGTCCGGCATTCATGGTCGGGGGGTCCTTCTGGTCTATGCCATGGGCTGGTCTACGCCATCGGCAGGTCTCGGCTTTGGCAGGCAGCGCTCAGGCGCCGAAGCCGTAGGCCCTGGCGAAGAGTTCTATGGGGTGATAGCTGCGGTCGAAGCTGGGCTTGTCGTCCATCCTCAAGCGTTCGATGCCCTGCAGGATGTGTTGACCGGCCAGCGGGCATTCAGAGGCGACGTAGGTCTTGCCCGCCTGGGCGGTCTGGCGCGCGGCGGTGCGGCCGACCTTGATGGCGGTGTCGAAGTTCTCCTTCATCACACCCCAGGAGCCGCCGTGGCCGGAGCAGCGCTCCACCACCTTGACGTCCGCGTCCGGGACGAGGCGCAGCATCTCCGCGGCCTTGGCGCCGACGTTCTGGGCACGGGCGTGGCAGGCCATGTGCAGGGCGACGCCGCCTTCCAGGGGCGCCAGGCCCTCGGCCAGGCCTTCTTTTTTGGCGATGTCGACCACGTACTCGGTAACATCGAAGGTGGCTTCCGAGAGCCGCTTGACCGCCGCGTCTTCAGGCAGGATCAACGGCCATTCGAACTTCAGCATCAGGGCGCAGGAAGGCGTCAGGGCAACGATGTCGTAGCCCTCGTCGATCCAGCGGCCAAGCTCTGCAGAGACGCGCTTTGCGGCTTCGGCCACCTTCTCGATGTTGCCCTGTTCCAACTGCGGCATGCCGCAGCAGGAGGGATAGACCACCTCGGTCTCGACGCCGTTCTTGGCCAGCACGGCGCGCGCCGCCTCGCCGATGCGCGGGTTGTTGTAGTTGACGAAGCAGGTGGCATAGAGCGCCACCTTGCGCCCCTTGGCGGGGGCTTCGGCATTGACCTCCGGCGGCGATTCCATGGCGCGCAGGGCAAAGGTCTTGCCGTGGAATTCCGGCAACGCGGCCTCACGGTGGATGCCGGCGGTCTTTTCCAGCACCGGGCGGGTTACTTTGTTTTCGGTGGAACTGGCCCAGTTGCAAAGCGGCGCCGCCAAACCGGCCAGCTTGCCGTTGCGGTCGGTCCGCGTGAGCTGGTCGAGATTGTCGTCGATCTTGCCGCTTTTGCGCTCCGCGGCGCGGTAGCGCAGCATCAGGTGGGGGAAATCGATGTTGAACTCATGGGGCGGCACGTAGGGGCAGCTCACCATGAAGCACATGTCGCAGAGCGTGCAGGCATCGACCACCGGCTTGTAGTCGGCCTTGTCGACGCTGTCGAGCTCGCCGGTTTCCGACTCGTCGATCAGGTCGAAAAGCCGGGGGAAGGAGTCACAGAGGTTGAAGCAGCGGCGGCAGCCGTGACAGACGTCGAAGACGCGCTCCATCTCCGCGTTCAGCTTGTCCCAGTCGTAGAAGTCCGGGTCGTTCCAATCTATGGGATGGCGCACCGGCGCATTCAGACCACCTTCGCTCATTCTTCGTCCCCGCCTTCAAGATCCCCTCTCCGCACCCGGCGCAAAGACTGCGCCGCGCGCGAAGGCATGACAACGGCAGCGGCCGCGCGGGCCGTTCCTGCGGAACGGCCCTGCGGTTCTGCCCGGATTCAGGTGTCTTACGGTCCTGACAATACCGAAATTAGAGCCTGAGCTTCAGGCTCCAAGGGCATGAGCCCCCTGAGCTTACCCGTGAGCTTGGCCTTGGGCTTATCCCTTGGCCTAAAACTCCCTGAGCTTAGCGCAGAGGCTCAAGCCATCGTGTCCAGGGCTTTCTGGAAGCGCCCGGCGTGGCTTTTTTCGGCCTTGGCGAGAGTCTCGAACCAGTCGGCGATCTCGTCGAAGCCTTCTTCGCGCGCCGTGCGCGCCATGCCCGGATACATGTCGGTGTACTCGTGGGTCTCGCCGGCGATGGCGGACTTCAGATTGGCCGTGGTATCGCCGATCGGCTCGCCGGTGGCGGGGTCGCCGACCTCTTCCAGATACTGCAGGTGGCCGTGCGCGTGACCGGTCTCGCCTTCCGCCGTGGAGCGGAAGACCGCCGCAACGTCGTTGTAGCCCTCGATGTCGGCCTTCTGTGCGAAGTAGAGATAGCGGCGATTGGCCTGGCTTTCGCCGGCAAACGCATCCTTGAGGTTCTGTTCCGTCTTCGAGTCCTTAAGCGACATTGATCTCACTCTCCTGTAAACCTGCGGGCTTGTCCGCTCGCCGCCCCGCATGGCCGGCAAGCCGCCCGTCATGGGCTCTACATAGCTCGCGGACTGTTCACTGTCAACAGATTAGAACAGTTCTAATTTGTGATTTAAATCAAGGAGAGAAAAGCGACTTTACTGCGCCGTTTCCTCGTCTTCCGACAAGCGGATGATGACGTCGACGCGGGCGACGCGGGTGCCCTCCGGCGGCGTGGGCAGGCTGTCCATCTGGACCTGCTCGCCGGGAATGTCCTGCAACTGTCCGCGGCCTTCGAGATAGAAGTGGTGATGGTCCGAGACGTTGGTGTCGAAATAGGAGCGGCCGGGCTCGACCACCACCTCGCGGAGCAGGCCCGCCTCGGTGAACTGGTGCAGGCTGTTGTAGACCGTCGCCAGGGAGACCCTGACGGACTCCGACACTGCCTCGGCATGAAGTTGCTCGGCCGTGATGTGACGGTCGCCCCCTGCGGTCGGCTCGAAAAGCAGCTTGGCGAGCGCAAGCCGCTGACGCGTCGGACGAAGCCCGGCGGTCTTCAGGCGCTGCACGAGGGCGCTATAGGGACGGTCTTTGGTCATTTCACTTCCAGATATAGGTCACCACCGCTGGAATTAAAGTGTTCAAAACAGGCGATTGTCAATTTCTTTGGAACCCCTATAAACTTTGCGGAATGACGGGACCGTTAAACCGCCGTTAACCATGAAATGACAGGCTGGACGGGACGCCCAGAGGAAGCCCAGGGGACGCCCAGAGGGACGCAGCGAGGATGCCCGGAGGACGACCGCAAACCGGCGGGCGGCGGCGCGGCGGGGCCAAGCGAAGCTGTTTGACAGTGACCGGCCTGTGCTATAGTCGCCTCAGCGTTGTCTGCGCCGGTAAGGGGTCACGTGGCAACGCTTTTTGTCGTGGCATGCAGATGCCAATCGGCCTATGTAGAGACGGGCTTTGAGCTTCGGTGCCGCAGCGGCAGCCTCTCGGAAACGCAAACTGCGGCGCGGATGGGCAAAGGGCGCGCGGGGTTTGTAGTCACAAGGGCGCGGTCACAAGGGCGCGGCGCACCGCGCCCAGAACTGGCCCCAGAATTGGCCGATGGTTTGGCCGAGAATTGAAAGTGCTGGACTGGGTGGATCGCTTGAGCAAGAGACAGAACAGTTTTCGTTACGAAGAGCTGCTGCGTTGCGCGCACGGAAAGCTCTTCGGCCCTGGCAACGCGCAGCTGCCCCTTCCGCCGATGTTGATGTTCCACCGTATCACCGAGATCTCGGAAGAGGGCGGTGAGCACGGGAAAGGACATATCGTCGCTGAGTTCGACATTGACCCGAAGCTGTGGTTTTTCGAGTGCCACTTCGAGGGCGACCCCGTGATGCCCGGCTGCCTCGGGCTTGATTCGCTCTGGCAGCTGGTCGGCTTCTTCCTCGGCTGGCTCGGCGCCCCCGGCCGCGGCCGCGCGCTGGGCGTCGGTGAGGTGAAGTTTACCGACATGGTGGTGCCGACGGCGAAGCTGGTGAGCTACCACCTGGATCTGAAGCGCGTGCGCATGGGCAAGCTGGTTCTGGGCATCGCCGACGGGATTATGAAAGTCGACGGCAAGCCCATCTACGAGGCCAAGGACCTCAAGGTCGGCCTGTTTCAGCGCGAGCCGCAAACCGCTTAGGACGGGCCCAAATGGCTTCGGAAGGCTTCGGACTGCGATAGACTTCGGACATTGAGAGAACCGATAGTCGACCCAAAGCCAGCCAACCCTAAGCTAGGCGACCCTAAAGCAGAGCGCCGAAGCGGCCCGCGGAGGGCCTTTTGGCCAGAGAACGGATGAAGGAAATGCGCCGAGTCGCTGTCACCGGATTAGGCATCGTCTCCAGTATCGGCAACAACAAGGCCGAGGTGGTCGAGTCACTGCGCCAGGGCCGTTCCGGCGTCGAGTTCTGCGACACCTATGCCGAGATGGGATTCCGGAGCCATGTCCACGGCTCCCTCAACATCGACATCGCCGAGCATGTCGACCGCAAGCTGCGCCGCTTCATGGGCGACGGCGCGGCCTACAACTACATCGCCATGCAGGAAGCCATCGCCGACGCCGGTCTGAGCGAGGCCGAGGTTTCCAACGAGCGCAGCGGCCTGGTCATGGGGTCTGGCGGTCCCTCCACCTCGAACCAGGTGGCGGCGGCGGATCTGGCGCGCGACAAGGGCCCCAAGCGGGTCGGGCCCTACATGGTGCCGCGCTGCATGTCCTCGACCAACTCCGCCAATCTTTCCACGGCCTTCAAGATCAAGGGCCTCAGCTACTCGATCTCCTCGGCCTGCTCGACCTCGGCCCACTGCATCGGCAACGCCTCGGAGCTGATTCAGCTCGGCAAGCAGGACATTGTCTTCGCCGGCGGCGGTGAGGAGCTGCACTGGACCCTCACCGTCCTCTTCGACGCCATGGGTGCGCTTTCCAGCGGCTTCAACGACGAACCGGCCCGCGCCTCGCGCGCCTACGACCGCGACCGCGACGGCTTCGTGATTTCCGGCGGCGGCGGCGTTGTGGTGCTGGAGGATCTGGAGCGCGCGAAAGCCCGCGGCGCCAAGATCTACGGCGAGGTCGCCGCCTACGCCGCCACCTCCGACGGCGCCGACATGGTCGCGCCCTCGGGCGAGGGCGCGCTGCGCTGCATGCGCCTTGCCATGCAGAGCCTCGGCAACACCCCGGTGGACTACATCAACGCCCACGGCACCTCCACCCAGGCCGGCGACATTCCCGAGCTCACAGCCATCCGCGACGCCTTCGGCGCCGACATGCCGCGGATTTCTTCCACAAAGTCGCTGACCGGTCATTCGCAGGGGGCGACCGGGGTCCACGAGGCGATCTACTCCCTGCTCATGATGGACAACAACTTCCTGGCCGCTTCGGCCAACATCGACAATCTCGACCCGGAAGCTGAGGGCATGCCCATCGTCCGCGAGATGGAAGACGGCGTGTCGTTGAACTGTGTCATGTCCAACAGCTTTGGTTTCGGCGGAACCAACGCGAGCCTCGCGTTCAAGCGTTTCGAGGGATAAGGTCGGGGGAATTCGATGGCGGGGCTGATGGCCGGCAAGCGCGGCCTGATCATGGGGGTGGCCAACGACCACTCAATCGCTTGGGGTATCGCAAAGGCGCTGCACGCACAGGGCGCGGAACTGGCTTTCACCTTTCAGGGCAGCGCTTTTGAGCGCCGCGTGCGGCCGCTGGCGGAATCGCTCGGCTCCGACATCGTGCTGCCTTGCGACGTGGAACAGGAGAGCGATGTCGCCGCGACCTTCGACAGCCTGAAGGACCGCTGGGGCAGTGTCGACGTTGTGATCCACGCCATCGCCTACTCCGACAAGGAAGAGCTGAAGGGCCGTTACCTCAACACCAGCCGCGCCAACTTCCGCCGCACGCTGGCGATCTCCTGCTACTCCTTCACCGCCGTGGCCCGCCAGGCGGCCACCATCATGGGACCCGGCGGCAGCCTGGTCACCCTGACCTATCTGGGCGCCGAGCGGGTGACCCCGAACTACAACGTCATGGGGGTGGCCAAGGCGGCGCTGGAGGCCAGCGTCCGTTACCTGGCGGTGGACCTGGGCGAGAACGGGATCCGTGTCAACGCCATCTCCGCCGGACCCATGCGCACCCTGGCCGGCTCCGCCATCGGCGATGCCCGCTTCGTGTTCGGCTGGAACCGCGACCATGCGCCGCTGAAGCGCAACGTACTGCTGGAAGAGGTCGGCTCGGCCGGTCTGTACTTCGCCTCCGACCTGTCCCAGGGCGTGACGGGCGAAGTGCATTACGTCGACGGCGGCTACAATATCGTCGGCATTCCCTCGCCCGGCCGCATGGGAAGCTGACACGCACCCGCAACGACGACCTGCATCAGCCCGACGCCGGATAGCGCCGCAGCAGAGACGACTCCCGCCACTGAAGCGCCAGAAAGGCGGCCAGGCCGATCGGCCGGTGGCCGCGGTCGCGGTTGCAGGCACCGATCTCGTAGAGCAGGCGGAATTGGTCGAAGAGCACCCTGTAGGTCTCGGTCAGGCTCTGGTCCGGATCCCAGATGTGCAGCGCCTCGGCACTGGCGCCGTTCACCTCCATGATCTGAAAACCCTCGCCGCGCCTCAGGGCCTCCACCGATTCAAAACGAACGTCGAAGCGGCCGAAGTGAAACGCCGGCATCCGCCGGCTGATCTCGTCGATGCGCGCCGTCAGGGCCGGCGTCACGTAGTCCTGGCCGTCATAGTAAAAGGCGCCGGTCCTGACGCTGCCGAGGAGAGAGAGGCGCACCATCTCACCGGCCGGCGGCACCTTTGCGAGATGAGGCAGGAATGCCTTGCGGTGCCGGCGCGCCATACGCCGGGTGCGCGGGTCGGTATCGATCAGCGCGCCCAGGGTGGACCTGCCGTCGCCGACCACGTGGGGGAAGCAGCGGAACCCCAGCGAGAAGATCCGCCCCCGCGGTTCGTCCGGCCGCCTTATGTAGAAGACACCGGCCTCTCCCTGCCAATCGATGTAGCGCTGCAGGATGACCGCCTCGCCGCGGGGAAAGCGTGCCAGGTAGCCGGCGAGCGCGCCGGGCGTGGCAACCAGCCGCACGCCGTAACCCTGGGATCCGATGTCCGGCTTTGCCACCAGCGGAAAGCAGAGCCCGGCACGCTTCAGGCTCTCTTGCAGGACACGGAGGTCTTGCCGCCGGTCCGCGTCGGCGCGCAGGACAAAGCGCAGGGAGGGTGCCACCCAGCCCTGCAGGTCGTCCGGAATCTGGTCCAGGTAGGACATCTTCGACTCGCCGCGAAAGCCGCCGCACTCGATGTTGGGGTTCGCAACCGAGGGCAGGGTGAAGCCCCGGTGGCGCCAGGCAAGACGCAGGCAGTGAAGCAGCACGGGAAGATAGAACAGCACCGCGGGACAGCGCCCCGCCAGGGAGATCGTGGTGCGGATACGGCGGGGCGGCATGCCGGCAAGCGCCACCTCCGCACCGCGGCGGTACAGCCGGGCAAGGGCGTTGCGCAAGGGCGCCGACAACCCTATGGACGCAACTGAGGCGCGGTTGCGCGCCATGGTTCTAATGCGGGAGGACAGAGCCCCGGCCGCTGTCCCGAGCTGTCTTCGCGGCGTAACGGCAATCGCCGGCTCGGTATGGTTCATCTCGCCCCCCTGTCCCCGAAAATACTGCCATAAAGATGTTCTAAATCAATTGCTTGAAACGATTCCGACCACTGGCAGCGGCGCCACCAGAGCAAGATGACTACCACATAAGAGTCCCTGTAACGGCGAGCAAATGGGTGACTAGACTTATGCGCGGCAAGGGCGGGAAGAAGGGCACAAAGCCCTCAAGGACGGCCAGCCACCGTCAGGGAGACTGCAGGGAGACATGACCACTCTTTACGACTGGCTGCAGAGTCTGGGTCTGGATCGCCATGCCGCCGCCTTCGCCGAACAGGATATCGACTTCGACATTCTGGCGGATCTGACGGAGCGCGACCTGATCGAGCTGGGCCTGTCGTTCGGTGAGCGCAAGAAGCTGCGGCGCGCCATCGCGCGGTTGTCGGAAGACAACAGCGGAAGCGGCAGCCCATCGCCGGACGCTCCGCAGGAAGCGGTTTCGCGCTCCGGCGCCGAGCAGCGCCACCTGACGGTAATGTTCTGTGACCTCGTCGGATCGACGGAGCTGTCGATCCGCTACGACCCCGACGATCTGCGCACCATCGTGCGCGCCTATCAGGATGCCTGCGCCGGTGTCGTCGCGCGAATGGAAGGTTTCGTGGCGCGCTACATGGGTGACGGCGTTCTTGTTTACTTCGGTTTTCCGCGCGCCCACGAGGACGATGCGGAGCGGGCGATCCGCGCCGGGCTCGAAATCGTCAAGACAGTCGCACGGCTGCGCCCGCAGCCCGATTTGCGCCTGCAGACCCGCGTCGGCATCGGCACCGGCTCGGTGGTGGTGGGCGACCTCGTCGGTGTCGGCCCGGCACAGGAGATCGCTGCCGTCGGCGAGACCCCCAACGTGGCTGCGCGCCTGCAGGCCCTGGCGGAGCCGGACAGTGTCGTGGTCGACAGGGTGACCTGCGACCTCGCCCGCGACGTCTTCGAGCTGGAGAGCCTGGGGCCGAAGAGCCTCAAGGGCATTACCCTGCCGGTCTCGGCCTGGCAGGTGACCGGTCCCCGCCACCTGGACAGGCAGCGCGAAGCGCAGCGGGCCGACGAGCTGGTACCCTTCGTTAACCGCACCGGAGAAATGAACCTGCTGACCGACCGCTGGCAGGCGGCGCGCGGCGGCCAGGGCCAGGTCGTGCTGCTGGCCGGCGAGCCGGGCATCGGCAAGTCACGCCTGGTCCGCGCTTTCATCGAGCGGCTGAGCGCGCAGAAATCGATCACGCTCACCTATCACTGCACCGCATTTCACCAGAACAAACCGCTGCATCCGCTGATCGAGCGCATGCAGCGGCGGGCCGGTCTCTCGGACGATGATCCGCCGATGGTCGCCCTGGCGAAGATTCACGAGCAGTTCAAGAACTCCACCCTGGATGCGGAGGAGGCCGTGCGTCTCTTTGCGCCCCTCCTGTCGGTGAAGCTGGCTGAGGAAGACGGGGTCAGCACGGAACAGCAGCTCGACATGGAGCGCCTGCTTGACGTCATGCTCGCCGAGACCGAAGCGATGGCGGTACACCGCCCGCTGATGATGATCGTCGAAGACCTTCACTGGATCGACCCGACCTCTTTGGAGTTCCTGCAGCGGCTGGCACAACGGATCAGCAACCAAAGGATCATGCTGATCCTCACCCTGCGTCCGGAGGCCGAGGCGCGGATGCGCCCCCTCTTTCCGGGTACCGGCCTGTCCCTCGACCGCCTGCAACGCCCGGAGTGCGAGACCATCATCCGGCACATCGTACAGGACAAGGACTTCCCACAGGACCTCGTGGACACCATCGCAGAGCGAACCGACGGCGTGGCCCTCTTCATCGAGCAGCTCACCAAGGCGGTCCTGGAATCCAATGCGGTCGTCGACCTGGGCGACCGCTATGAGGTCGCAGCGGAGACACCGGCCACGAGCATTCCCACGACCCTGCGCGGATCGCTTCTGGCGCGGCTCGACCGCTATCCTGCAGCACGCGAGGTTGCCCAGATGGGAGCCGTCATCGGGCGTGAGTTCTCTTTCAAGATGCTGGCAACGATCTCCGACTTGTCTGAGCACGACCTGCAGCGCGCGCTGGACCGTTTGGTCGAAGCGCAGCTTCTGTACCAGGCCGGCGCGCCGCCGCGGGCGATCTACCGCTTCAAGCACGCCCTGGTCCAGGAAATGGCCTACAGCAGCCTGCTGAAGAAGAAGCGCCGGCGCGTCCATGCCCAGATCGCCGCCTTTCTGGAAGACCGCAGCCCGCACCTGACGATCACCGAACCCGAGTTGCTGGCCCATCACTATGCGCAAGCCGTACTGCCGCACCGCGCCATCGCCTTTCACCTGAAAGCGGCGGAGCGTGCGATCCTGCGCTCGGCCATGTCGGAAGCGGTGGCGGAGGTCGATCTCGGCCTCGCTCTCCTGCCGTCGATCACAGAGGCGGCGGACAACCGGGCGCTGGAGCTGCGCCTGCGTGTCGCCCAGGCAACAGCGCTGCGCGCGACCATGGGAACCGGGGCGCGGGAGACCGGTGCCGCCTGGGCGCAGGCGCTGAGGCTCTGCGAGAACGAAGCGGACAAGACCCTGCTGTTTCGGGTGCTCTACGGCAGCTTCCTTTTTCATCAAGGCAACGCCAACCTGCAGGAGGCGCGCAACTTCGGCACATCCCTGCTGGACCTGGGCGCGGAGTTGAACGACGACAACGCCCTGCTGCGCGGACACAGCGCCATTGGCCGAACCGCCTTCGGCCAGGGCGACTTCGCCGAAGCGCGGGACAACCTGGAAAAGGCCATCGCCCTGAACGGCCCGGCGCGCCCCGGCAGCGGCAGCGAGATCGGGCGGCCCGAGTCCCCGGTGCTCGATCTCTGCTATCTCTCCTGGACATCCTTCGCGCTCGGCTTTCCGGAGACCGCACTCGCCCAGGCCGGCCGCGCCCTGGCCATCGCGGAGGCCGACGACGAGGCCTATGCCCTCGTGGTCGCCAACGGCAACGCCTGCTATCTGCACCAGTTCTGCCGTGACGACGCCAGCGTCGGGCGTTGCGCCGAGCGGGTGGTCGCGCTGGCGGGCGAGAAGGGCTATCCGCACTGGCGCTCGCTGGGACAGATGTTTCAGGGCTGGCTGAAGGCGCGTGGCGGCGACAGCGCGGCGGGGATCGAGGTCTTTCGCCAGGCCCTGGCCGCCCACCGGGCCACCGGCGAGGTTCTGGAGGTCTGTTACTTCCTCGGGCTGCTGGCCGAGCTTCTGGGGGCCGACGGGGCGCCGGAAGCGGGCCTCGCCCAGATCGACGAGGCGCTGGAGATGGTCGGACAGACCGGGGAACGCTGGTACGAGGCGGAGCTTCATCGTATCCGCGGGGCGCTGCTGCTGTCCGCGGCAGAGCCCGAGCCGGCCAGGGCCGAGGCCGAGTTCCAGCGCGCGCTGGACCTGGCCGGCGCCCAGGACGCCCGGCTCTGGGCTCTGCGGGCCGCCGTCAGCCTTGCGCAGCTTCACCTGGACCATGGCGACGCAGCGGCAGCGCGCCAGGTCCTGGAGCCACGCTACGCCTGGTTCGGGGACCGTGCCGCGACCGCCGGAGACCGGACGGGAGCCGGGCAGCGGGAAGCCTATCGCCAGGGCGAAGACAGCGTCGAATACCGCAAGGCGGCAGGCATCCTGAAAGAACTCACCGCCACTGCGCGGTCCTGAGCCAAGGCACAGCGCAGCGCGACACCGCACCGCGGAGCCCGACGACCTAGTCGGTCAGTCCGGCCAGGAGGCGGTCCGGGCGGTCGGTGATGAGGCAGTCGACCCCCATCTTCACCAGGCGGCGGGCGACGGTGAGTTGGTTCACCGTATAGCTGGCGACGGCATAGCCGGCCGTCTTCACCGCCTGCACCCTGGCCGTGCCGAGATGCCGCCAGTTCACGTGCAGCGAGGCGCAGTCGTAGCGGGTCATGGCGGCCTGCCAGTCCTTGGGGAATTCGTGCGACAGCAACCCGCGGGGCCAGAGCGGAGCCATCTCTCTGGCAACCGTCAGCGCATCCCACTCAAAGGCACTGATCAGCGGCGGCAGGCGGTCTTCAGGCCAGAGCGGCAGCAGCCGCTCCAGGGCGACGGTAGCGGTTTCCTCGGCCAGGCCGGGGGTCGGCTTGATTTCCACATTGGGCGTCAGGCCGAGCGCCAGCAGGCAGGCGACGGTCTCTTCCAGAGTGGGAACACGGCAGTCGTCGCGGCCGCGGAATTCCGCCGCGGCAGCGGCGCCCCGCTTGCGGGCGAAACCGGCGCTGGCGTCCAGCCCGCTGATCACCGAAAGCGGCGTCTCGGCCATGGCGCCGGCCATACCCGTCGTGCGCTTCAGGGTCTTGTCGTGCATCAGGACCGGCTGGCGGTCGCCGGTCAGCATGACGTCGAACTCCACCCAGGTGACTCCCGCCGCGGCCGCGGCTTCGATGGAGGCGAGGGTGTTTTCCGGCGCCAGCGCCAGGGCGCCGCGATGGCCCATGACCCGCGGAAGGCGCAGCGGCGGCACAGAAAAGGCCGGCGGGGAGGTCATGAAAAGACGCCCTCCCTGCCGGCCCGTTCGCTGTCTTCTGGGTGCGGGCCTTAGCTGGCCTCGGCTTCCAGGTCCTCGCCGGTCTCCTGGTTCACCCGTTTCATGGAGAGCTTCACCTTGCCGCGGTCCATGCCGATGCACTTCACCTTGACGGTGTCGCCCTCGTTGACCACGTCGCCAACGGTGGCGACGCGCTGCGGCGCCAGCTCACTGATGTGCACGAGACCGTCGCGGGGTCCGAGGAAGTTCACGAAGGCGCCGAAGTCGACCACCTTCACGACCTTGCCGTCGTAGATCACGCCGACCTCGGGTTCGGCGACGATGGACTTGATCCAGTCGAGCGCCGCCTGCGCCTGATCCTGGTCGACGGCGGCCACCTTCACCGTGCCGTCGTCCTCGATGTCGATCTTGGCGCCGGTCTCCTCGGTGATCTCGCGGATCACCTTGCCACCGGTGCCGATGATGTCGCGGATCTTGTCCTTGGGCACCGTGATCACCGTGATCCGCGGGGCGTTTTCGGAGACGCCTTCGCGTGCGGTGGTCAGGGCCTTGTTCATCTCGCCCAGGATGTGCATGCGGCCGTCCTTGGCCTGGTTCAGGGCGACAGCCATGATCTCCTTGGTGATGGACGTGATCTTGATGTCCATCTGCAGCGAGGTGATGCCCTGCTCGGTGCCGGCCACCTTGAAGTCCATGTCGCCGAGGTGGTCCTCATCGCCCAGGATGTCGGAGAGCACGGCGAAGTCGTCACCCTCCTTGATCAGGCCCATGGCGATACCGGCCACCGGGCGCGCCAGGGGCACGCCGGCATCCATCATCGACAGCGAGGAACCGCAGACCGTGGCCATGGAGGAAGACCCGTTGGACTCGGTGATCTCCGAGACCACGCGAATGGTGTAGGGGAAGTCCTCCTTGCTCGGCAGCAGCGGACGCAGGGCGCGCCAGGCCAGCTTGCCGTGGCCGATTTCGCGGCGGCCCGGGGCCAGGCGGAAGCTGCACTCACCCACCGAGTAAGGGGGGAAGTTGTAGTGCAGCATGAAGTGTTCGCGGTAGCTGCCCTCCAGGGAGTCGATCAGCTGCTCGTCCTGGCCGGTGCCCAGCGTGGTGGTCGCCAGGGCCTGGGTCTCGCCGCGGGTGAAGAGCGCAGAGCCGTGGGTCAGAGGCAGCACGCCGACCTCCGACACGATCGGGCGGATGTCCGTGGTGGTGCGGCCGTCGATGCGCTTGGTCCCCTTCAGGATGTTGCCGCGCACGACATCGCTTTCCAGCGATTTGAAGAGGCCGGAGGCGAACTCCTTCTCCTCGTCGCTCAGCGGCTCCAGCGCCGCTTCGCGCACCGCCGCCAGCTTGGACTGGCGCTCCATCTTGTCGACCTCGGTATAGGCCTCGGCGAGCTTGTCCATGATGCCGCCGGCCAGCAGCTTCTCCTTGACCTCTTCGATCTCGGGGGCCGGCGGAGGCACCTCGCGCGGCTCCTTGGCGCAACGCTCGGCCAGGGCAATGATGCCGTCGATGACCGGCTGCATCTGCTCGTGACCGAAGTTCACCGCGCCCAGCATGACCTCCTCGGAAAGCTCATGCGCCTCGGACTCGACCATCAGCACACCTTCGCGGGTGCCGGCGAGGACCAGGTCAAGAGCCGCGTCCTCCATCTCGTCCATCAGCGGATTCAGCACGTACTCGCCGTCCTTGTAGCCGACCCTTGCGCCGCCGATGGGGCCGAGGAACGGCAGACCGGAGATGGTGAGGGCGGCCGAGGCGCCGACCATGGCCACGATATCGGGATCGTTCTCCAGATCGTGGCTGAGGACGGTACAGATCACCTGGGTCTCGTTCTTGTAGCCCTTGGCGAAAAGCGGCCGGATCGGCCGGTCGATCAGGCGGGAGACCAGCGTCTCCTTTTCAGAGGGGCGTCCCTCGCGCTTGAAAAACCCGCCGGGAATCTTGCCGGCGGCGAAGGTCTTTTCCTGGTAGTTCACGGTGAGCGGGAAGAAATCCATGCCCGGACGCGGCGCAGCCTCACCGACCGCGGTGCAGAGCACCACCGTCTCGCCATAGGTTGCCATGACGGCACCATTGGCCTGGCGCGCGATCTTTCCGGTCTCCAGGGTCAGCGTACGGCCGCCCCACTCGATTTCCTGCTTATGGATATCAAACATTCAAATCAGGTCCTTCCAACCTTACGCCGGTTGGTCATTTGCCAAAAAGCAAAGCGCCGGACCCGCGCAAGGGGCGCCCGGGACCCTGGTGTCCCAGAATCCTGACGCCCCTTACGTCGGCCCGGCCCTCCAAAGAGCCATCGTGCCGGCGTTGTCACGATGTCACATGCAGTCATTCGTACTCTTCGTCCGCGCCTGCGCCGCAGAACTCCGCAACCCTCAGAGGACGGCGGAAACCCGGCGGCGCGCAGCGCGGTCATGGTCGGCCCGCCTTAGCGGCGCAGGCCCAGGCGTTGGATCAGGCCCTCGTAGCGTGCCTTGTCCTTGCCCTTAACGTAGTCCAGCAGGCGCCGGCGCTGGCCAACCATGACCAGCAGGCCGCGACGCGAGTGGAAATCCTTTTTGTGGGTCTTCAGGTGGTCGGTCAGGTTCACAATGCGCTCGGTGAGGATCGCAACCTGAACTTCCGGCGACCCGGTGTCGCCCGTGTGGGTTCCATACTCTTCGATCAGCGCAGTCTTGCGCTCGGCAGTGATCGACATCGTCAGTCTCCATAACTCTAAAGATTCAAAACCCGGACCGGGTGAAGGCCGCCGGCTTCGTAACGGGCCAGGGCCACCGGCTTGCCGCCAGAGGTGGCGAAGACGATGGCTCCGTTCCTGAGGTCACGAATGCGTTCGCGGTGGGCACGTGCCACCATGGACACGGCCTGCCCGCAGCGCAGGCGGTTCGCCTCGGTTTCGGACAAGGCCAGCGCCGGGATGTCGTCCAGCGCGGTCTCAACCGGGAGCACCTGCTCCAAGGCGGCGGGACTATGCCCGATGGATTCCAAAGATTCCAGCGAAATCGCGTCGTCTTCGGTAAACGGACCTACGGTTAATCGCCGAAGCTCGGTGATATGGGCGACGGTGCCGGTGGCGCGCCCCAGGTCGCGGGCGAGCGAACGCATATAGGTGCCCTTGCCGCAGACCACCTCGAAAACGGCGTGGTCGCGATCGGGCATCTCCTTCAGGGTCAGCTTGTACACCGTCACCGTGCGGGCCTTCAGCTCAAAGTCCGCCTGGGCACGGGCCAGGTCGTAGGCGCGCCGACCCCCCACCTTGATGGCCGAATAGAGCGGCGGGATCTGCTCGATCTCGCCGGTGAAATCGGGCAGGACGGCCTCGATCGCCGCAGTCTCCGGACGCTGGTCCGACTCTTCGATCACCGCCCCCTCGGCGTCGTCGGTCTCCGTCGCCTGGCCCCAGCGCAGGGTGAAGCGATAGGACTTTCGTCCATCCATGACATAGGAGACCGTCTTGGTCGCCTCGCCCATGGCGATCGGCAGCAGGCCGGTGGCGAGCGGATCCAGGGTGCCGCCGTGGCCCAGCTTGCGCGGCCGCAGAACGCGGCGCACGCGGCCGACCACCTGGGTCGAGGTGATGCCGAGCGGCTTGTCGACCACCAGCCATCCGTTGACCGCCCGGGCCTGTCCCTTAGCGGCCATCGTCCTCGTCACCGCCGCGCGATCCGCTGGTGCCGGGATCGGACTCACCCGTGTCCGGCTGCTCGATATCGCGGGACACCCGCGGCTTGTGCAGCAGGGCGTTGATCTTCTGCGCCTCGTCGAAGCTGCCGTCGGCCTGAAAGGACAGCCGCGGCACGTGCCGCAGATGGACCTCGCGGCCAAGCTGGCTGCGCAAAAAGGCGCCGGCGCGGTTGAGAGCCTCCAGGGCCTCGGCGCTGTCGCCGCCGCCGAGCGGCACGACGAAGGCGGTGGCGTTCTTCAGGTCGGGGCTGATCCGCACTTCGGTGACCGTGAGGCTGAGATCGCTCAACACCGGGTCGTGCAGCTCGCCCCGCGCAAGGATGCGCGACAGCGCGTGCCGCAGTTCCTCGCCGACCCGAAGCTGGCGTTGGCTGGGTGCGCGTTGCCCGGCCCCGCGTTGCCCGGCCCCGCGTTGATTGGGCGCGCGCTGGCCCGATGACGGAGCGCGGCCGCGCCTGGATTGATGTCGCTGTGCAGCCATGGCCTTTACCGGCTCTTCGCCTGCTGCGGGCCGCCGCCCCTGACCTCAAGGCCAGCAGGCGGCGGAAACGCTAGAGGGCGCGGGCCACCTCTTGGATCTCGTAGCACTCGATCTGATCGCTTACCTGGATGTCGGTGTAGTTCTCGAAGGCCATGCCGCACTCATAACCTTCCTTCACTTCCCGCACCTCGTCCTTGAAGCGCCGCAGGGTCTTCAGCGTGCCGTCGTGGATGACCACGTTGTCGCGCAGCAGGCGCACCTTGGCGCCACGCTTGACCAGGCCCTCGGTGATCATGCAGCCCGCCACCTTGCCGACCTTGGAGTTGGAGAACACCTGACGGATCTCGGCGTAGCCCAGGAACTGCTCCTGCTGCTTGGGCGCAAGCAGGCCGCTGAGGGCCGCCTTCACATCGTCCACCACGTCGTAGATGATCGAGTAGTAGCGGATATCGACGGAATCGCGGCGCGCCAGTTCGCGGGCCTGCGGATTGGCGCGCACGTTGAAGGCGACGATGATGGCCCCGGTCGCCCCGGCCAGCGTGACGTCGGACTCGTTGATGCCGCCGACGCCGCTGTGCAGCACGCGCACCTTGACCTCTTCGTTGCCCAGCTTCTCGAAGCTGCTGACAATCGCTTCCATCGAGCCATGCACGTCGGACTTGACGACGACCGGCAGTTCGCTGGCCTCGCCCTCCTTGATGCGGCTCATCATCTGTTCCAGCGTGCCGCGGCCGGATGCGGTGATCTCGCTCTCGCGCCGGGTGCGCTGACGGTACTCGGCGATTTCGCGGGCGCGGCTCTCGTTCTCCATGACCGTGAAGTCATCGCCCGCAAAGGGGGTGCCGTTCAGGCCGAGCACTTCCACCGGAACCGCCGGGCCGGCTTCCTTGACCTGCTCGCCGCGCTCGTTCACCAGCGCGCGTACACGCCCCCACTCGCTGCCGGCCACGAAGATGTCGCCGACCTGCAGGGTGCCGCGTTGCACCAGGACGGTGGCCACCGATCCGCGGCCGCGCTCCAGCTTGGCCTCAACCACCACACCCTCGGCCACGCGGTCGGGGTTGGCCTTCAGTTCCAGAAGCTCGGCCTGCAGCAGGATGGCTTCCTCGAGCTTGTCGAGGTTGGTTCGCTCCGTGGCGGAAACATCGATGGCCAGGATGTCGCCGCCCATGTCTTCGACGATGAGCTCGTGCTGCAGCAGTTCCTGCTTCACCCGCGCGGAATCGGCGCCCGGCTTGTCGATCTTGTTGATCGCCACGATGATCGGCACCTCGGCGGCCTTGGCGTGGTTGATCGCCTCGACCGTCTGCTCCTTGATGCCGTCGTCGGCGGCAACCACCAGGATCACGATGTCGGTGACGTTGGCACCGCGCGAGCGCATCTCGGTGAAGGCGGCGTGGCCCGGCGTATCGACGAAGGTGATCCGCTCGCCGGAGGCCAGGCGCACCTGATAGGCCCCGATATGCTGGGTGATGCCGCCGGCCTCGCCGGAGACGACGTCGGTCGACCGCAGGGCGTCGAGCAACGATGTCTTGCCGTGGTCGACGTGGCCCATGACGGTGACCACCGGCGGCCGCGCCTGCAGGGCCTCGGGGTCGTCGTCGGCGCCGCGCATGCCGATTTCCACGTCGGAAGCGGAAACGCGCTTGATCTTGTGGCCGAATTCCTCGACCACAAGCTCCGCCGTGTCGGCGTCGATCGACTGGGTGATGGTCGCCATAACCCCCATCTTCATCAATGCTTTCACCACGTCTGCGCCGCGCGCGGCCATGCGGTTGGCCAGCTCCTGCACCGTGATGATTTCCGGCACGACGACCTCGCGGATGACCTTCTGCGGCGGCTGGTGCGGCTGATGGCCGGCACTGGCACGCAGCTGCTTTTCGCGCTGGCGCTTGACCGAAGCCAGGGAGCGCTGGCGCGTCTCCTGGCCGTCCAGGGCCTGGCTGATGGTCAGCTTGCCGGAGCGCCGGCGCTGCTCGCCGCGGCGGCCTGGCGTCGCCTTGGGAGGGGCAGCGGGTTTGCGCTTTACGCGCCCGGCCGCATCGTCGCTTTCACCCGTTTTGGCCTTGGGCGCCGGCTTGGCCGCCGGGGTTGCGGCCGGCGCCGCTGCGGGTTCCGCCGGCGCTGCGGCCGCAGCCTGCTCAGCCGCACGTTCGGCTTCGAGCTCGGCCTGACGCTTTGCCTCTTCGGCAGCCTTGGCGCGCTCGGCCTCTTCCTCGGCCTCGCGGCGCTCCCGCTCCTCAGCGGCCAGCTTGGCCTGCTCGGCGCGGCGTTCCGCCTCTTCAGCCTCGCGCTCGCGCCGGCTGGCCTCTTCCTCCTTGGCAATCTCCAAGGCCCGTGCGCGGCTCGCCCGCTCCTCGGCGGAGAGGTGATGCTTGCTGCTCGGCTTTTCCTCGACCGTCTCGACGGGGGCGGCGTCCGCGGCTTCGGCGAGGACGTTCTCCGCTTCCTTGCCGGACTCGGTGACCTCCTTCATGCGGCCGGAAGAGCCGCGCTCGAAGGTGCGGCTGCGCTTCACCTCAACGGTAACCGCCTTGCTCCGGCCATGGCTGAAGCTCTGGCGCACCTGGCCCGTCTCAACCGTCTTCTTCAGCTGCAGCTTGCCCGGCCGGTTCAGCTTCAACGGCCTCTTGGCTTCGCTTTCCTTGCTTGTCGTCATGTGCTCCAGCGCTCACCTTCGGTTGGGCGCCCAACCCCGTTTCCTCGATCCTGACCGCCCCGCAGACCCGCAAGGCGCTCCACATCCCTCTCCAGGGCCGCCGCAAAGCGGCCCCGCATCACGCCGACATGAACGGCCGCAGACCGCCCCAGGGCAGCGCCCAAAGCCGCAGCGTCGCAGAACGACTGGACGGCCGTTCCTTTGCCCACCGCCTGCGCCAGGGCACGCAGCTTGTCGGTTCCGTCCGCGGCGCCGTCTTCGGCCTGCAGCAACAGCCCGATGCGGTCCGCCTTCAACGCCGCCTTGACCTTCTCATAGCCGACGACAACGGAACCCGCCCGCCGTGCCAGCCCAAGCTGATCGAGACACCGCCGCAAGGCCAAGAGCTCGACTTGCTCGACAAGATCGGAAGGCACACGAAGCTGCCTTTTCGCCGCCCTGGCAAAAAGGTTCTTTTTGCACGCCTTTTCCATCATATCGCGGCGCGGCTGCAACCACAAACCCCTGCCGGGCAGGCGCTCGCCAAGATCGGGAACCACCTGGCCCTCGGGGTCGACGGCAAAGCGCAGCAAGTCCGCCTTGGGCAAGACGGCGCCACTGGCCAGACAGCGCCGCAGCGGTTGCCGCGGCGCCTTGGCGGTGGCGCCCGCGCCGCCCGCGGGGCGGCGGCTGTGCTTGCTTTCGGCGGTCGTTGCCAACATGCCTCCTTCGCTTAACTCCTTCAGCCGCTTAGCTTTCCGGCTGAGTCTCTGCCTGGCTCTCTGCCTAACTCTCTGGCTGACTTTCCGCCTGGGCGGCGTCTTCGCCCTCCGGGGCTGCATCCCCTGGGGCGCCTTCTCGGGCGCCTTCTGCGGCGTCTTCTGGGGCGCCTTCCTCGTCCTCGAACCAGTGGGCGCGGGCGGCCATGATGATGCCGTTCGCCTGGTCCTGGCTCATCGGGCTGCCGGCCAGCACCTCTTCGACTTCCTTCTCGGAAAGCCCGGCCATGCCCTCCAGCGTCGTCTCGCCCCGCAGGCTCGACGAGGCGAAGCGCAACTCGTCCGCCGAGAGATCGGCAAGATCGTCCAGGGTCAGCACGCCCAACTCGCCGAGCGTGACGAGCAGCGAGGGCGACAGGCCCTCCAGTTCCGTCAGCTCGTCGGTCACGCCCAGCTCGCGCCGGCGCTCCTCGTTGATGCGGTCCATTTCCTCGAGATAGGAGCGGGCCCGGGCACGCAGCTCTTCGGCCACCTCCTCGTCGAAGCCTTCGATCTGCGCCAGTTCCTCGACCGGCACGAAGGCCACCTGCTCCAGGGCCGTGAAGCCCTCGGCAACCAAGAGGTGGGCAATCACGTCGTCGACATCAAGGGCGTCGATGAACATCTGGGAGCGGGCGCGGAACTCGTCCTGGCGGCGGCGCGACTCCGTCTCCTCGGTCATGATGTCGATGTCCCAGCCGGTGAGGATGGACGCCAGGCGCACATTCTGACCGCGCCGGCCGATGGCCAGCGAGAGCTGATCGTCGGGCACCACCACCTCGATCCGGCCCTGGTCCTCGTCCAGCACCACCTTGCTCACCTCAGCCGGCGCCAGGGCGTTGACCACGAAGGTCGCGGTGTCTTCCGACCAGGGGATGATGTCGATCTTCTCGCCCTGCAGCTCGCTGACAACGGCCTGGACCCGGCTGCCGCGCATGCCCACGCAGGCGCCCACCGGATCGATAGAGGAATCGTAGGAAATGACGGCGATCTTGGCGCGGCTGCCGGGATCGCGGGCGACGGCCTTCAGTTCGATGATTCCGTCATAGATTTCAGGAACTTCCTGGGCGAAGAGCTTGGCCATGAACTGCGGATGGCTGCGCGAGACGAAGATCTGCGGGCCGCGCTGCTCCTCGCGCACGTCGTAGATGTAGCCGCGCACCCGGTCGCCGGTGCGGAAGGACTCCCGCGGCAGCGTCTCGTCGCGGCGCATCAGCGCCTCGGCGCGGCCGAGGTCGATGGTCACGTTGCCGAACTCGTTGCGCTTGACGATGCCGTTCACCACCTCGCCGACGCGATCCTGGTACTCGTCGTACTGGCGCTTGCGCTCGGCCTCACGGACCTTCTGCACGATGACCTGCTTGGCGGTCTGCGCGGCGATGCGCCCGAGGTCGATCGGCGGCAGTTCCTCGATGATGAAGTCGCCGGGGCCGACACCGTCCTGGCGCGCCTGGGCGTCCTTGGTCAGGATCTGCGTGAACTCGTTCTCGACCTCGTCGGTCACCTCGCGGTAACGCCGCAGGCGAACCTCGCCGGACTTGCGGTCGATCTCGGCGCGGATGTCGTGCTCGTGACCGTACTTGGCCCGGCCCGCCTTGGAGATGGCTTGCTCCATCGCCTCAAGAACTTCGTCCCGCTCGATAGACTTCTCACGGGCCACGGCATCGGCGACCTGAAGAAGTTCGGTTCGTGCAAGAGCGCTGGTATCCATCGCGTTTCTCAATCCCAAGATGTCTTGTCGTCAGTCAGCGGCGCGCCCGCGACAGGGCGGCACCACCGCTAGTTCTTTTCCGCCACGGCCCCCTCGGCCAGCGGCGACTCCGCCGGCACATCCGGGTGCCGGCTGGCCGCGATCAACTCGTCTGTCAGCACCAGCTTCGCCTTTTGCATGGCGGCAAAGGGCAGGGCAATCTCGCCCTCTTCGCAGTCCAGCACCACCGACTCGCCGCGGGTGCCCAAAAGACGGCCGGAGAACCGCCGGCGCCCGTCGATCGGATTGACCATCTCAACCCGGCCTTCGAAGCCGGCAAAGCGGTCGAAATCCACCAGTCGTGTGAGCGGCCGGTCGATCCCGGGAGAGCTCACCTCAAGGGTGTAAGCCGACTCGATCGGGTCTTCGACGTCCAGAATCGCCGCCACCGCGCGGCTGACTTCGGCACAGTCGTCGACGTTCATGCCGCCGTCGGTATGGCGCTCGGCCATGATCTGAAGGCGCAGGCGCTCGCCGCCGGACAGCAGAACCCGGACAATGTCGTAACCCATCGCCTGCAGCGCAGGGGCGATCAGGGCTTCGACTTCCGCAGCCTTGCCTTCGCTGGTCTTGGCCAGCCCTGAGGAGGCCGGTTCCAAGGCCTGGGGCACTGCCCACTCTCCCATCGACGTGATGCTCGAACAAAAAAGGGCGGGCCAGAGGCCCACCGCTCGGTAGCCCGACGATCCCTGTTACTCCGGTATCGCCACTTTGACAGAGCCGGACTTTACGCCTGCAACCCGCAGCCCGCAAGGCATTTCTCTGGATTCCGTGCCCCGCCAAACCCCCCGCCAAACCCCCTGCCAAACCCCCTGCCGGGAGCCCTGTCGGCTGCCCTGCCAGACGCTCTGACGGCCGCCCGCCCGCAAGCGCTTAACGGCCGGTCTCTGCCTCCCGGCGGGGCCGGCGCCGAAAACGCAGAAAGGCCGGCCTGCGTCCGGCCGCAAGAGCCTTCTGTTCGTAGCGGGTCGCCGGCCAGTCATCCGGGCGCTGGCGCCAATCGCCAGGCCGCCGCGCCTGCCACTGCAGGGCCGGGTGGGCGGTCAGGCGCTGCAGCGCCCAGGCGAGATAGCCGGGGTCATCGCTGGCAAACCGCAGCTCGCCGCCGTCTTTCAGGAGCCGGGCCAGAAGGTCGACCGTGGCCGCCTGGATCAGGCGGCGCTTGTGGTGACGGCGCTTCGGCCAGGGATCAGGAAAGAGGATGAAAATCTTATCGAACAGAGCATCCGGCAGGCACTCCATGAGGTCCCGCGCATCGCCGATGTAGAGCCGCAGGTGCGGCGGCGGCTCGGCCGGCAGCTGGTCGAGCAGACTGGCCACGCCGGTGATGAAGTATTCGGCCGCTATAAAGCCGGCGTCGGGATGCCGCCCCATCTGCCAGGCCAGATGCTCACCGCCGCCAAAACCGATCTCCAGAAACAGGCGGTCCGGCAAGGGATCGAAGAGGGCCCCGGCAGCCAGCCGGCCCGGCGGATCGGGAAGCCCGACCTGCAGGTCCGGAAGGCGCGCTTCCAGAAGCGCCCGCCGGCCGGCACGCAAGGGGCGCCCCTGCCGACGGCCATAGAGGTTGCGCCGCTGACCGTCGCGCGCCATCGACGCCCTCAAACCCTCGGAAGGGAGCGCCCGCAGAAACCGCTACAGGCCGACGGCGCTGCGCAGCGGATCGACGAGATCGGTACGCTCCCAGGAGAAGCCGCCGTCGGCGTCCGGCGCGCGCCCGAAATGGCCGTAGGCGGCGGTGCGGGCATAGATCGGTCGCGACAGCGAGAGGTGTTCGCGAATACCGCGCGGCGAAAGGTCCATCAGATCTTGCAGAGCCTTTGAGAGCTTCGCTTCGTCAACCCTGGCCGTGCCCTGGCCGTCGACATAGACCGACAGCGGTTTGGAAACGCCGATGGCGTAGGAGAGCTGGATCACGCAGCGGTCGGCGAGGTCGGCGGCGACCACGTTCTTGGCCAGATAGCGCGCAGCATAGGCCGCCGAACGATCCACCTTGGTGGGATCCTTGCCCGAGAAGGCGCCGCCGCCATGCGGCGCGGCGCCGCCGTAGGTATCGACGATAATCTTGCGGCCGGTCAGGCCCGCATCGCCGTCCGGTCCGCCGATCACGAAGCGGCCCGTCGGATTGACGTAGAAGTCTTCCTCCGCACACATCCAGCCGTCCGGCAGCACGTTGACCACGTGAGGCCGCACGATCTCGCGCACCTCGTCCTGATCCAGGTCACCGCTGTGCTGCGTGGACACCACAATGGAGGTGGCCCGCACCGGCTTGCCGTCGACGTACTCCAGAGTGACCTGGCTCTTGGAGTCCGGCAGCAGCCCCGGCTCGGCGCCGGAGTGGCGCGCCTCGGCCAGGGATCGCAGGATGTTGTGGGAGAGATAGATCGGGGCGGGCATCAACTCTTCGGTTTCACGGCAGGCATAACCGAACATGATGCCCTGGTCGCCGGCGCCTTCATCCTTGTTGCCGGCGGCATCGACGCCCTGGGCGATGTCGGCCGACTGTTCGTGGATGAAGTTTTCCACCGTCATGCGGTCCCAGTGGAAGCCCTCCTGCTCGTAACCGATTTCCTTGACCGCATGGCGGGCGACCTGCTCGATCAGGTCGCTGGTGACCGCGGCGGGACCGCGCACCTCACCCGCAAGGACGATGCGATTTGTCGTGGACAGTGTTTCAACGGCGACGCGAGAAAACGGATCGTGGGTGAGGAAGGTGTCGACAATGGCATCGGAGACCCGGTCGCAGACCTTGTCGGGGTGACCTTCCGAAACCGATTCACTGGTGAAGAGATAGCTGCCGTTACGCACTGTTTTGCTCCCGCTCGTTCGGGCCCTAAGACCATTACAGCCCGCTGGGAATAGCGATGCCGTCAGGCAATTGCAAGAAACAAGCTGAAGAGCATTGCAAGGAACGCACCCGATACGGGTCGGGCGGCCGCCAAAGGATGCCGGGCGGCCTCAGCGACACCGAAGCATCGCAGGCCGAAAAAGACAGTGGTTCTGCTTTGTACCGAAAGACCTTTACGCAAGCGCCGTGGGAAAGGGGCGCTACTCGTCTTCTTTGGCGGAGTCCTTGCTGGCGGCAGCGGCCAGGGCCTTCGTCATCTCGAAAAGGCGTTTGCGCACACTGGGATCTTCGATCTTGTAGTAGGCCCTGACCAGCTCCAGGGTCTCCCGCTTCACGAGAGGATCGAGTTCCTGCTCGGGAGGTTGGGTCACACCCGGACGCTGCGCCGGCGAACTCGCGGCGACGTCGCTGGGCATCTCATCGAAGAAGAAACCCACCGGCACGTCGAGCACACGCGACAGATCGAAGAGGCGGCTCGCGCCCACACGGTTCGCGCCCCGCTCGTATTTTTGAACCTGCTGGAATGTCAGCCCGATCGCTTCGCCGAGCTTCTCCTGACTCATGCCAAGGAGTGTCCGCCTCAAGCGAACCCGGCCCCCCACATGCACATCGACCGGATTTGGCCCGCCTGTCCGGCGGTCACCCAGCGCCGCACCCTGTCGCGCCATTCGCACCTTACCTTAGTTTCAGGAATCAACAGAACCGTAGGACTTTAGGCATACACCTGTATGCCAACAGCCGGTTGATTCGTCAAGGGCTCTATGTCTTAGTCGGTTAAACGAAACGCCGCAACACAAATATAACACAAGTAGATAGAAACAATTCTACCAAGTAGAGCCAATTACCCGCATGGGAATAAATGGTTCGACCTGTAGCAGCCTCGGGTAGTTCTGTATCAATAATACCTCGATCATTGAGATTAATTTGATCGAGAATTCGACCGTAAGAGTCCACCACTGCCGAAATTCCGTTATTGGCAACACGAATGAGAGGTATTCCTTCTTCAACTGCACGCATTCGCGCAGAGGCGAAGTGTTGATAGGGACCGCTGGAGTCGCCGAACCAGGCATCGTTAGTCACATTGAGCAGCCAGCGCGGCGCGGCCCTGTCCCCCTCTGCACCCCCCTCTGCACCCCCCTTTGCGCGCCCCTGTGCGGTCGGGGCGGTGACCTTGCCCGGAAAGATGATCTCGTAACAGATCAGCGGACTGAAGGCCGGCAGCCCGGGCAGGTCGATGGTCTGCAAACCCGGGCCGGGTGAGAAGTCGCGGCTGCCGGCGGTAAGCTTGGCGAGGCCCAGGAGATCGCGCAGCGGGGTGTACTCTCCGAAGGGCACCAGGTGCACCTTGTCGAAGGTCGCCGCGATCCGCCCGCTGTCGTCGAGCGCGTAGAGGGAGTTCCAGATCCGTCCTTCCGGCTTGTCCGGCTCGACCCGGGGCGCACCGGCAATGAGAAAGCCGCCCGGCGGAACCACGGCGGTGAGTTCGCGCTGCAGCACCGGCTCGGCAGACAGCAGGTAAGGGATCGCGGTCTCCGCCCAGATGATATGGGTGCGGTTCTCGAAGCCAGGGGCCAGCGACATGCGCATCTGGGTGCGGACATGCTCGGCGCGCAGATCGCGGCGCCACTTCAGCGCCTGAGGAATGCTCGGCTGCACGAGGCGCAGGCGCACCTCCTCCACCATCGCCGTCCCGGCTGCCGGCGCGCCAGCCAGGCGCCAGGCCCCGTAGCCCCAGGAGAGCGCGGGCAGCAGCAGCGCCACGGCGACAAAGCCGCGGATACGGTGGCGGCGCCCCGGCCGCCCGGCCAGCAGGGCCGGCGCCGTCGCCGCGGTCACCGTGATCAGGCTGAGCAGCCAGACGCCCCCCAAAGCGGTGAGCTGTATCGTCTCGGACGAAAAGGCCCAGACCGACCCCATCAGGTTCCAGGGAAAGCCGGTGAGCACCCAGCTGCGCAGACCTTCGCCCAGCAGCCAGGCGGTCGCGAAACAGACGACGCGGGCCGGCCCCGTCAATCTGCTGCGCGCGGTGATCCAGAAGGCCAGGGCGGGAAAAAGCGCCAGACCGGCCGCCAGGCCGCCAACCGCGAAGGGCATGGCAAAGCCGAAACGCTCCGCATCCACCAGAAAGGCGTGACCCACCCAGTAGAGGCCGACGGCGAAATGACCGGTGCCGAAAGCCCAGCCGGTGAGCGCCGCCTGACGCCCCGTCCTTGCGCCATCGAGGAGCCAGAACGCACCCACGAAAGCCGGCACCAGGAGCGGCAGGAGATAGAGCGGCGGCATCGCCAGGGACGCAAGTCCGCCGCAGACCGCGGCCAGGCCCAGGCGGCGCCATCCGCTGAGCGCGGCCAGGCGCTGCGGCCAGGCCCGGGCTTCGCCCTGCGGGCCGCCGGCGCCGGTCTCAGCCGTCATTGCCGTGACGGGCAAGACGGTCAGCGACATTGTGAACGCGCAGACGCTTCACCCGGCGCGGATCGGCCTCCAGAACCTCGAAGCTGACACCGCTGCTTTCGTGTTCGACCAACTCGCCACGGCCGGGCACACGCCCGGCCAGAGAGAACAGCAACCCACCCAGGGTGTCGATGTCCTCTTCGCGTTCCTCCTCCGACAGCACCGGACCGATCTTGGCCTCGAATTCCTCGATGGTGGCCCGGGCGTCGGCCAGCAGACTGCCGTCCGCGCGTTCGATCAGCTTCGGCCCTTCGGCGACGTCGTGCTCGTCTTCGATTTCGCCGACGATCTCCTCGACCAGGTCTTCGATGGTCACCAGCCCGTCGATCCCGCCGAACTCATCCACCACCAGCGCCATGTGAACGCGCGAGAGGCGCATCTCCAAGAGCAGGTCGAGCACGCGCATGGAGGGGGCGACGACGAGAATGCGGCGCACGAGGTCGACCAGATCGAAGGTGCGCTCGCCCTTCATGTAGGTCAGCACGTCCTTGATGTGGACGATGCCGACCACCTCGTCCAGGGTCTCGCGGTAGACCGGCAGGCGCGAGTGTCCGGCCTCGCTCATCACATCGATGAGCGCCTCGATAGGCGTGTCGAGATCGACCGCGACGATATCGGCGCGCGGCACCATGACGTCATAGGCGGTGAGGTGGCGCAGCCGCAGGATGTTGGAGAGCATGACCCGCTCGTCGCTGCTGATCGGCGCAACGACCTCCTCCTCGCCCTCGACCTCCTTGATCTCGTCGATGATCTCTTCAAGGGTTTCGCGCAGCTGGGCTTCGCTCTGCCGCGACTTCACCAGCCCGCGCAGACGCTGCCAGAGCCCTATGCCGTTCTGGCCGTTGCCCCGGGGACTTCGTCCGTTGCCGGAAGGTTCGGCCATGGCTCAGCTCCCGCCGCCAGAGACAGAACGACCGGAGGCGGAATGCGCAGGGATATCGTTACCGTGGACGTCTTGACCGGGGACATCCTGACCGGGGACATCCTGACCCGCCGGGCCCCCGCCCGGCCCGTCCGGCGCCTGCAGGTCCGCGGGGGTGTAAGGGTCGGCGGGGGTGTAAGGGTCGGCGGGGGTGTAAGGGTCTGCGGGGGTGTAAGGGTCGGCCACCCCCAGGCCGGCCAGCACTGCCACCTCCAGGGACTCCATGATGTCGGCTTCCGCGTCGGTGGTGTGATCGTAGCCGAGTAGATGCAGAAAGCCGTGCACGAGCAGATGCGTGCTGTGATCGGCGATACTCTTGCGCTGCTCCGCGGCTTCGCGCAGCACCGTTTCACGGGCCAGGACGATATCGCCCAGCAGGCGCGGCGGCGCGCCCGCTGGGTCCCGGGCCGGCGGGGCCTCTCCCATCATGGTCGGGGCCCCGTCCATGTTCGGAAAAGACAGAACGTTGGTCGGGCCTTCGCGCCCGCGGTAGCCCTTGTTCAGGGCGGCGACAGCGTCGTCGTCGGCGAAGACCAGGCTCACTTCGAGCCGCTCGCCAGCCGTATGGCCGGGGTCGCGCCGCGCCGCGCCCTGCAGCCCCGCCTCGATCGACCGCCGGGCGATCGCCTCCAGTCCGGCGACATGCTCTTTCCACGCCTCGTCCTGGACGATGATGGCGATCTCCAGCCGGCCCGTTCCGGTTAAGGCGTTCCCAGATGCGTCGTTGCCAGATGTTTCGTTCATTGTCTCGGCCATCGGTTCCGGCGGCGGCAGCCCCTGATCCCAGTGCCCCAGATGAGGTCCCGGGGAGGGCCAGTCCTATCGCTGCGGACCGAAAAGATCTCCCTCCCCGGATCTGCTGGCGTCGTAGGCGGCATAGGCACGCACGATGCGTGTCACCAGGGAATGGCGCACGACATCTGCTGCCGTGAACTGGACAAAGGCGACCCCTTCCATATCGGCCAGGATGCCGGCGGCCTCGCGAAGGCCCGAGGGCGCACCCCTGGGCAGGTCGATCTGCGAGAGATCGCCGGTGATCACCATGCGGCTGTTCTCGCCCAAACGGGTCAGGGCCATCTTCATCTGCACCGGCGTGGTGTTCTGCGCCTCGTCAAGAATGATGAAGGCGTTGGAGAGTGTGCGGCCCCGCATGAAGGCAAGCGGCGCCACTTCGATCTCACCGTTCGACAGGCGGCTGGCGACCTGGGTGGCGGGCAGCATGTCGTAGAGCGCGTCGTAGAGCGGCCGCAGATAGGGATCCACCTTTTCGGTCAGATCGCCGGGCAGGAAGCCAAGCCGCTCGCCGGCTTCGACGGCCGGGCGCGAGAGGATGATCCGCTCGACCACGCCGTCGATCAGCATCGAGATCGCCATCGCCGCGGCCAGATAGGTCTTGCCGGTGCCGGCCGGCCCGATGCCGAAGACCATCTCGTGGCTGCGCAGGGCCTGAACGTAGGCCTTCTGCCCCGGCGACCGCGGCGTCAGGCGCCGCTTGCGGGTCACAATCGCCAGCTCGTCGGAATGCACCGCCGCCGCGGCATGATGGCCGCTTTCGTGGTCAGGCGCCTGGACCGCCATGCGGATCACCGCATCGACCTCGCCGTCGCCGACGTCGAGACCCTTGCGCAGCCGTTCGTAAAGCGCGGTGAGGGCGGCGTTGGCGGCCTCTACGGAATCCGCCGGACCGGTGATCGCCAGGCGGTTGCCGCGCGAGGCAAGGCTCACGCCGAGCTGTTGCTCGATGCGCAGCAGGTTCTGATCGTGCTCGCCGTAGAGCAGCGGCAGAAGACTGTTGTCATCGAACTGCAGGAAGATCGGCTCACCCTTGCGGCCCTCGGCCGCGCCGCTGAGACTGTCTGAGCTCAAGCTGAGATCCTTGCGCTTGCCGGGGCCTGTGCGGGGCCTTCTGCCAGAGAGTCGACCGCAGCGGCAACGGCTTTGGAAGCACGGCGGTCCTCGGCGATCAGGTCCTCGGCCATGACCAGGCGGCCGGAGAGGGAGTTGGCGGTGGCACCCTCGATGGCGACGTCGAGCAGCGCGCCGGTCAAGCGGCCCTGGCCGACGGAAGAGACCGGCACGTGGACGGATTGCATGTAGGGGCTGCGGCCGACCAACTGGCCGGCCTTGCGCCCCGGCCTCTCGAGCAGCACCGGAAGCGTCTTGCCGACGCAGGCCCGGTTGAAGGCCATGGCCTGAGCGCCGAGCAGTTGCTGCAAAGCCGCCAGGCGTTCGGTCTTGACCTCTTCGGGCACCTGATCGGCCTCGACCGCCGCCGGAGTGCCCGGGCGCGGGCTGTATTTGAAGGAGTAGGCCTGGGCGTAGCCGACCTCGGTGACCAGGCGCAGGGTTGCGGCAAAGTCGGCATCGGTTTCGCCGGGAAAGCCGACGATGAAGTCCGACGACAGGGCGATGTCGGGCCGTGCCAGCCGCAACCGGTCGACGATGCGCAGATAGTCGTCGGCGCTGTGCTGGCGGTTCATGGCGGCCAGCACCCGGTCGGAGCCCGATTGCACCGGCAGATGCAGATAGGGCATGACCTTGGGGTCTTCGCCGTGGGCGGCGATCAGTGCATCGTCCATGTCACGCGGGTGCGAGGTGGTGTACCGCAGGCGGGTGACGCCCTCGATCTCTGCGACCGCCCGCAGCAGCCGGCCGAGACCCCAGGTTCCGCCGTCGGCGGCCTCGCCGTGATAGGCATTGACGTTCTGGCCGAGCAGCGTGATCTCCTGCGCGCCGGCAGCGGCGAGACGCCGGGCCTCAGCCAGCACCGCGGCGACCGGCCGCGAGAACTCCGCCCCGCGGGTATAGGGAACCACGCAGAAGCTGCAGAATTTGTCGCAGCCCTCCTGGATCGACAGAAAGGCGGCGGCCCCGGGATCGGCGCTTTCTTCCGGCAGGTGATCGAACTTCGACTCCACGGGAAAGTCGATATCCAGATGGCCGCCGGCGCGCGCGGCCCGGACTACCATCTCGGGCAGGCGGTGATAGGTCTGCGGACCGAAGACCAGATCCACCTGGGGCGCGCGGCGCAGGATCTCATCGCCCTCGGCCTGGGCCACGCAACCGGCGACCGCCAGCACCATCTCGCCACCTGCGGCGCGGCGCTCCTCCTTGAAGGCACGCAGACGGCCCAGTTCGGAGAACACCTTTTCCGAGGCTTTCTCGCGGATGTGGCAGGTGTTGAGGATCACCATGTCGGCGCCGCGCGGACTGTCGGCCGGCGCATAGCCGAGCGGCGCCAGGACGTCTGCCATCCTCGCGGAATCGTAGACGTTCATCTGACAGCCGTAGGTCTTGATGAAGAGGCGTTTTTTGCGGTTCTGCTTCACACTCGTCCTAATCTGGCGTCCTGTATCCGGCCCGACCCTGCAGATCGTCGGCGCCGCCCGGAAACTGCGGCCCACGATGCGCGGCCTGAGCCGATACCCCTCTCTCCGACAACCCTTTCTATAGTACCATATTTCGCCCCGGCGAACCCCCGCCTAAAGCGGCGCAAGCCCGCGCTCATCCCGCCTCCAGCAGGCCCGCAGGGCGCTGCGGGCGCCCGGACAGCGCCGAAGCCACACCGCCGGACACCACGGCATGACAGTGGTCGCAGAGCGCCTTGCGGGAGCCGAAGCCCTCAATGGTCACCGGCTCATGATACTCCACAACCACCGTTACATAGCCGAGGCTCAGCGCGTGCCAGAGATGGGGGCCCAGCTCCATATCGCCGTACCAGGCAAAAAACGGCCTTAGATAGCGCCCCAGAGGCACGCCGTCGAGTCTCGTATAGCTGATGGAAACCGGCTGGATGGTAAGGGCCTGCCCGCGCGGACGGCGCTCGGCAACCGAGAAGAGGGCGCTCTTGAACGGCAGAATACCGTTGCCGTCGCCGGAAGTGCCTTCGGCGAAGAGCACCAGATCGTCGCCCTCCTCCAGCCGCCGGGCGATTTCATCGCGGTGCTCGGCGGTGCGCTGGGCGCGGCGTTCGACGAAGACGGTCTCCTGCAGCCTGGCGAGCCAGGAGAAGAAGGGCCATGTGGCGACCTCCGCCTTGGCGACGAAGGAAACCTTGGAGAGCGCCCCCAGGATCTCCACGTCGAGGTAGGAGACATGATTGGCGACGAAGAGCGTCGGATGCGCCTGGGAGACCTCGCCGCGCGCCTCGATCCGAATGCCCAGAATCCGGCAGGAGTGGCGGTGGTACCAGTGCGGCAGTGTCTTGCGCAGCGGCCAGCGCAGGCTTACCGCCAACCACTGCACCGGCATTACGGCTGCGGTAAAGGTGAAGTAGACCAGCATGCGGCCGACGGCGGTCGTCGGCGAGCCGAAGTTCGGGGCAGTCATAGGCTGAGAGGCGTCATGGGCTAGGAGGCCGTCTTGGAACCAGAGAGATCCTAGCGGGCGCTTCCGGGGCCCTGCCCAGCGCCGGAGGACACGCCCTGTGCCAGGGCGCCGGCCGACGAACCGGGCTCCTCGCGCTTATAGTGGCGCAGGTACTTTTCGGTGACCCAGTCGGTCTTCACGACGATGCAGACATCGGTGGTGCCGAAGTCGTGGTCGACCACCGCGCCATCGCCGACGAAGCCGCCGAGCCGCAGGTATCCTTTGATCAGCGGCGGCAGGGCCTGCCGCGCCTCGGAAATCTGGACCTCTTCGATGGGTAGCAGATCCATGGCCACCCGCCGGTCGTCCACCGCCCGGGCCCGCAGCGCCGGCGGCGCCAGGTGGTGATGGTAGAGATAGGACAGCGGCAGTTTCAGTTGCTGCGGGTCGGTACCCGGCAGGCTGGCGCAGCCGAACATGATGCTGATGTTGTAGTAGAAGACATACTCCGCAATGCCGCGCCAGAGCAGTTGCATGGCCGCACCGCTGCGGCAGGTGGGATCGACGCAGGACCGCCCGAGTTCCAGGATCTCGCCGGGATAGGACTCGATTGCGGCGATGTCGTACTCGTCGACCGAATAGAACTGTCCGCGCCGGGTCGCACCCTCGCGGCGCATCACCCGGTAGGTCCCGACCACCGACTCCGGCCCGCTGCCGCGCTCTTCGTCGAACACCAGAAGATGATCACAGAAATCGTCGAAGGAATCGAAGTCGCGCCGGGCCGCGCGCATTTCCGCTGTCGGCTGGGCCGCCATCTGCTCGTAGAAGATACGGTATCGCAAGGCCTGCGCCGCAAGGATCTCGGCAGGGTCTTCCGCCAGGCGGATACGCAGATTGCCGACGGCGACGTCGACCGGGCGATCGGCTTTTGATTCCGCAAGGCTCATGCAACATCCATACAACTATGCGTTAACACTGGCAAAGACTCATCCGCCTGTGCCGCGCGATGCAGCTTCCGCCGAGGTCTCGACGCAGCCCCTAGCCCTTGGACCCGGACGATTTGGGAGCGTCTTTCTCCTCTTCGCGGCTCAGGCGCACGCCATAGAGTTCAAGACGGTGGTCCACCAGCCGATAGCCCAGCGCCTTGGCAACCTCGTTCTGCAGGCGCTCGATCTCCTCATTGGTGAACTCGACGACCTCGCCGGTTTTCACATCGATCAGATGGTCATGATGCTCGTCCGGACGCTCTTCGTAGCGCGCACGCCCGTCGCCGAAATCGTGGCGCTCCAGGATACTCGCTTCCTCGAACAGCTTGACGGTGCGGTAGACCGTCGCGATGGAGATCCGCGGGTCGCGCTCCACGGCCCGCTGGTAGACCATTTCCACATCCGGATGGTCGGTCGATTCCGACAGCACACGCGCTATCACGCGCCGCTGCTCGGTCATCTTCAGACCCTTTTCAATACACAGTTTTTCCAGGCGATCCGGCATACTTTCCCCAACCCATAATCGGCCACCAAGCGTCGCAGAGCCCGGCGGCCGCTCGCTCCACGGTCCGCAGCGCCGTTTGACGGAACACCCTCACTTGCGCACCCGAGCCCTGTCCCTAACCGACCAGTATAACGGAAGAGACGCCACCCACCTAATAGGCGGAGGCGCCTTCTTTCATAGAGATATCCAATTGGGAAGACCGCTTCGGCGCCCGGCAGCGCCGCGCAGTGCAGCGAAGCCGAACCGCCCCGGACACTGCGCCTACTTCCGGCGCGCGCGCGTACCCAAGCCAATCTGCTTGGCCAGCTTGCTGCGCTGCTTGGCATAGTTGGGCGCGACCATGGGATAGTCGGCCGGCAAGCCCCAGCGCTCGCGGTAGTCCTCCGGCGACATGTCGTAGGCGGTCTTCAGATGCCGCTTCAGCATCTTGAGCTTCTTGCCGTCTTCGAGGCAGACGATATGGTCCGGCGTCACCGACTTCTTGATCGGCACGGCCGGCGACGGCCGTTCCGGTTCACGCTCCCGCGCGGTCCCGACGTTCGACAGCGTCTCGTAGACGTCACGAATGATCATCGGCAGGTCGGTAACCGCAACCGAGTTGTTGGAGACGTGCGCAGCGACGATGTTCGTCGTCAAGGAAAGCAATTCGCTTTGCTTCGCTTGCTCAGACATTGACCTCTTGAACTCCTCCACATTGCTGTGGCCTATATAAAAATTCTTCGAAAGAGAATCAACAATTATTCAATACGAAAATAATAAATAACCGAACTGGCAAGGCGTTGACTTCTCTTTTCCAAATGACCCAGAAGATATACATCAAAGACGCGCCAATTGCGCCAAGACCGGCGGGTTCCAGGCCGGGCGCTGCAGAGTTGCGCCCGATAAGGGCCCCGGCGCCGCAGCAGGCGGCAGACTGCAGGCGCAATCGTAGGACTCCTGGGGTTTAGGCGAGGGGTTTCCGCAGAATCAGCGCATCCACGGCCTTGCCATCGCCCAGCCCATAGTAGGCGGAACGACGCCCGACCAAAGAAAAACCGGCTGAAACGTAAAAGTTCTGCGCGCGGCGGTTGTTCTCTGCGACTTCTAGCTGAATCCGCTCTGCGCCCTGACGTTGTGCAACCGCAAGTCCCTCGGCCAGCAGCCGCCGCCCGTAACCGCGGCGGCGGCACAGGGGGACGACGCCGAAGCTGAGCAGCTCGCCGTCCGCAAAGAGCACCTGTGCGAGAAAAAACCCTATCGGCTCATCCTCTGCGTTGTGGCCCCCTGCGTTGGGAGTCGGCCCCGCCCGGGCCGCCAGCAGGGCGAAGCTGCCCGGCATCGCCAGGACCTCAGCCCAGGAGCGCAGGCTCCAGGCCGCCCCGATGTGGCCCGTTTCCTGGGGCCCCTCTTGTGATCCCACGGCACTTTCGGCGGCGCCGTCAGGCCGAAAACAGGCCGCCTGCAAGGCCGACAGCAGGGCCACATCGCAGGCCGTTGCCGGGCGAATCGAAAGGTCTGTCATCGCCGGCGCCGCGGCTGGGTGCCGTCCGCAGAGTTGCCGCTTGGGGACCTGCGGGCAGCGGCGGGGCCGGAGACGGGGCCGGAGACGGGGCCGGAGACGGATCCGGGCGGCGTGACATCGGGTGCACGCAGATAGAGCGGCTGGGCCGAATCGGCCTCCACCGCGCCCGCCACAAGCCGCTGCGCCGCCCGCGCCGCCAGGACCCCGGCATCGCCCGGCCCGGCTGCGGCCGCCACGGCAACATCGCCGCGCCCGGCGGCAGCCAGCGCGGCGGCGGCCTGGGCCGCCGCATCGCCGGCCAGCAACAGGGGACCTGCGGGCAGCGCGGCGGACAGGCGCTCCAGGCTCAGTTCGCGCGGCCCGTCCTGCGGCTCGAGCGCCGAATCGAAACACTGCAGAAAGACGTCCGCGCGCTTGGAGTCGATGAGACTCGCCACCACACGGCCGGAGCGTTCCGCCTCGGTCGCGGCGGCGGCGGCCACTTCAAAGGACGACAGGCCCAGCAGCGGCAGACGCCGCGCCAGCGCCAGACCGCGCGCGGTCGCCAGGCCGATTCGCACGCCGGTGAAACCGCCAGGCCCCGTTGTCACGGCGATGGCATCCAGCGCGGAAAAGCCGCCGTCCCACGCGGCCATCACCTCGGCGATCATGGGCACCAGATGTTCCGACTGACCGCGCAGCATGGGGGCAAAGCGCCGCGCGGCAACCCGACCGCCGGACCAGATCGCCGCCGAACAGGCGGCGCCCGCCGCCTCCACGGCAAGCAGGTGGGGCGCGGCGACTTTCACCGCCACCCCTGCCGGCCTACCGGCGATACGAAAGCCGTGCTACCAAGGGCCCTTCTGATTAAAACCCGCCTGCCAAAACCCAGCCTGCCCAAAACCAGCCTGCCCAAAACCAGCCTGCCGAGACCCAGCCCGCCATGAGCCTGATCGCGATCGCTCCGCCCGCCTTCGATGTCGACATTGATCTGGCCTACGCCACTACGGAGAACTTCACCGGAGAACCGATCTACGGACGGGCGGTTGCGCAGCTGCACCCTGAAGCCGCCACCACCCTGACGCGCGCGATCGGGCTGGCTGCCGCCCTGGGCCTGCGCTTCAGGGTTTTCGACGCCTTCCGGCCGGTCGAGGCGCAGTGGCGGCTCTGGGAGGCCTATCCCGACCCGGAGTTCATCGCCGATCCGCAGCGTGGCTCCAACCATTCCCGCGGGATCGCCGTCGATCTGACGCTGATCGATGGGGCAAGCGGGGCGGCGCTGGATATGGGCACGCCCTTCGACGACTTTGCACCTGCTGCCCACCATGGTCATCCCGACCTCTCGGCCGAGGTCCAGCGTAACCGGGCGATCCTGCTGGGGCTGATGACTGCCGCCGGGTGGGATTGGTATCGCTATGAATGGTGGCACTACCAGCTCTTCGATTCGCGGCGCTATCCGCTGCTGTGCGACGCCGCGGCGCCGCTGCCAATGATGACGCCGGCGCCGGATCGCGAAGCCGCGGCCCAATAGGCCAACTGCCGCCTCACAGCAGCTGACAGGCCTCATCGAATTCAAGCCGCGGCGAACGCGGGAACAGCGTGTCGGGATCGCCGTGGCCGAGGTTGCACAGAAAGTTCGAGCGCCAGGGCTTGCCGGCAAAAAACTCGGCGTCGACCTTGGCCCGGTCGAAGCCCGACATCGGTCCGCAGTCCAGCCCCAGGGCGCGGGCGGCGACGATGAAGTAGGCGCCCTGCAGGCTGCCGTTGCGCCAGGCCGTCTCTTCGATCTTGGCCGCGTTGCCGGCGAACCAGGCCCGCGCGTCGGCGTGGGGAAAGAGCTTCGGCAGATGCTCGTAAAACTCCAGGTCGTAGGCGATGATCGCCGTCGCCGGGGCCGCCATGGTCTTGTCCACATTGCCCTTGTCGAGCGCCGGCCGCAGACGTTCCTTGGCTTCCGCACTCCGAAGGAATAAAACCCGCATCGGGCTGCAATTTGCGCTTGTAGGCCCCATCTTGGCGAGGTCGTAGATGGCCTCCAGCAGCACATCGCTGATTTCCGCGTCCTTCCAGGCCGAATGGGTTCTGGCGCTACGGAAGATTTGGTCCAGGCCCGCATCGCTCAAGATTTCATTCACGGCTTATCCCTTTCTTAAGCTCCGAGCGCCACCCTCTACCCTTGCGGGAACCGCCCCCGCGGACGCGTCGGGCCATACCTTGGCCTCTGGGCGTCATGGGGGCAAGTCCATGGGACAGCGGTGGCTGCCGCGAGGCGGCCGAGGCCCCAGATCCGGGATGCGGAACGCCGCAGCCGCCAGCTTGCCGACCCAGACACCTTGGAAACCCCGCAAGCGTTCCCCGGCCGGCAAGGCGCCCGCCGGGGAGAGCATTAGGAGGATGCTGTCATGGTGGATGACATGGTGATCGCGAGAAAAGCCCAGTCGGATCCCGGCTTGCGGCCGCTGAGAACGCTGCGCGCGGCCGGCGGCCGGATGGCGCTGACCGCCGCCCTGCTTGGCATCGGCTTGCTTGCTATCGGCGTGGTGGGCGCCGCCAGCGCCCAGGAAGCCAAGCCGGCACGCGACACGAACCTGAGCGGCATCACCCGCAGCGCCGACGGCGGGGCGGTTATCCTGATGTACCACCGCTTCGGCGAGGATCATCTGCCCTCCACCAGTGTCCGGCTGAGCCAGTTCGAAGCCCACCTCGACGAGCTGGTGAACGGCGGCTACCGCGTGCTGCCACTGCCGGAGATCGTCAGCGCCCTGCGCGAGGGGCGCGCGCTGCCGGACCGCAGCGTCGCCATCACCATCGATGACGGCGTGCGTTCGGTCTACGAGGAGGCCTGGCCGCGCCTGCGGGACCGCAATCTGCCGTTCACCATCTTCATCTCCACCGCGCCCCTGGACCGGGGGCTGCCCGGCTATGTCTCCTGGGACGAACTGCGCGAGATGGTGCAGGGCGGCGGCGTGACGATCGGCAATCACGGCCACCGCCATTCCCACATGGTGCGCCTGAGCGCCGAGGAGCAGCGCGCCAACATCGACAAGGCCGCCGTCCGGCTGTTTGCCGAGCTGGGGGCCGCGCCGGAGATCTTCGCCTATCCCTACGGCGAGATCTCGGCCGAGTTGCGGTCTGCGGTGCGCGATGCCGGCTTCGAGGCGGCTTTCGGGCAGCACTCCGGCGCTGCCGGGCCGATGGGCGACCACCTCGCCCTGCCGCGCTTCCCCATCAACGAGGCCTATGGCGACATGGAGCGCTTCCGCCTGGTCGCCAACACCCTGCCGCTGCCGGTGCGCGAGGTGACGCCGAACGACCTTTTCCTGCGCACGGCTTCGCAAAACCCGCCGAGCTTCGGTTTCACCGTTGCCGGTCCGATCGAGGATCTGCGCAACCTGAACTGCTTTGCCCGCGGCGACGAGCCGGCGATCACGCTGCTGGACAACCGCATCGAGCTGCGGCTGTCCCGGCCCCTGGCCGCCGGCCGGGCGCGCATCAACTGCACGCTCAGGGCCGACAACGGGCGCTGGCGCTGGTTCGGGACACAGTTCGTGGTAAGCAGCGAGGCCGCGATCGCGCCGCCGGCCCCGACGGCGGGCCCTGCTGCCGCCCCCGCTGCCGCACCTGCGACCGCTACGAGCGAGTAAGCCGCTCCAGCCGCAGCCCGTCGAGGGCGCGCAGGTCGTTACGGGAGATGAGGCGCCGCAGCGCCGCCACGTAATCCGCCCCTTCCTCCGAGTACTGGGAGAGTGAGCCGGCCAGATCGATGGCATCGGCGCGCCGTCCGCCGGCGCGGGATTGCGCGCGCAGCTCGCGGAAGCGCTGGTAGGCGCGGTGGCTGTTGAGGTTGTGCAGGTAGGACCGCACACCGGTCATCAAATCGGGAAAAGCACGCACACGGAAGTTCGCCTCGTCCACCTCCTTGGGTGCCAGGCCCGGCTGGTGCTCGCTCCAGACCCTCTGGCCGAACAGCGCATTGGCATCGCGGGCGAAGCGCGAGCGGCCCCAGCCGCTCTCCTGCGCCGCCTGGGCGAGGGCGAGGCTGGGCGGGACCTGATCGATACGGCTCAACAGGTCGGCGGCATCGCCGGGCGCCGCGCCATACCAGTCGGCCACGTGCTCCAGCCACACCGCGTCGGTGGCGCCCAGCCGGCCGGCCGCCTTGGCATCCAGCGCCGCAATCACCTGGCCGCGGATGCGGGCGATTTCGGCATTGGCCTGCAGGACCAGCGGCAGAAGGCTGCGCAGAAACAGCGCCTTGCGCCGGTCGCTGTCCGCCACGTCATCCATGTCCCGCGGCAGGCGGGCCACCGCCAGGCGTGGCACCGCCGCGCCACTTTGCAGGCGCGCCAGGGTGTAGCCGTTGGAGTCGAAGAAGGCGGCGAGATCGTCTGCGTTGCGCGGCGGCAAGCGGCGCAGGGCCGGCCCCTCCGCCAGCAGACCCAGTTCCTGCCAGGCCGAGGGCGGCAGCGGCTGCGCACCCTGCCAGAGCCCGAGCACCAGAAAGACCCCAAGCGCAGCGCCCAGGACCGTCGTCCGGCCCAGCAGGCTGCGATTCACGCGCGCGCCGTGATGGAGCAGCCCAGGCTGCCATCTGCGCCAGTGCCGCAGGATCGTATCAGGCATTCGTGCCACCATTGCCTCAAGGCCTCCCGATAGAGTGCAACGTAGCCCCGACGGCGGTGAAGATAGCGGCGCCTTCCCCAAGAATTCGTTATCGCCGGCCCGCAGGCGGCGCCGGCCAGGAAATGACACAGAGCCGGAAAGCGACGAAGCTTTCCGGCTCTGTGCGTCTGGAGAAAATGAGATCCGGCGCTGGCGCCTCTGCGGCCGTCAGGTCATCGTCAGACGACCGGGGTCAGACGACCGGGCGCACCTCGACGACTTCGGGGATGTAATGCCGCAGCATGTTCTCGATGCCCATCTTCAGGGTCGCCGTCGAGCTGGGGCAGCCGGAGCAGGCGCCCTGCATGTGCAGGTAGACCACACCCTTGTCGAAACCGCGGAACACGATGTCGCCGCCGTCTTGAGCCACCGCCGGGCGCACACGGGTATCCAGCAGTTCCTTGATCTGGCTGACGACCTCGTTGTCCTCGGCATCGCCGCTGTGACCCTCGTCACCGGCGCCGGCATCGGCATTGAGCACCGGACGGCCCGCGGTGAAGTGTTCCATGATGACGCCGAGGATCGCCGGCTTCATAAGATACCACTCGCGCTGGTCTTCCTTGGTGACGGAGACGAAATCGGTGCCGAAGAACACGCCGACGACGCCCTCGACCTCGAAGAGGCGCTCAGCCAGGGGCGAGCGGCCGGCCGAGGCAGCGTCGGGGAAATTCGCGGTTCCGCTTTCCAGCACCGCGCGCCCGGGCAGGAACTTCAAGGTCGCCGGGTTCGGCGTCTGTTCGGTTTGGATGAACATCGCAGATCACTCCTTGGTCTTCGCCCCAAGGCCGCGGCCATCACCATGGCCCTGCTAAACCTGTGGGTATCTGGGAGGTTTTCTCCCAATCTTGGGTTTCCGGTCTTGGCTTCAATGTGGCGCCCTCGGCCCCGGCCTTCAAGCGCTATCCACCAAATCTGACCAAATTACTCAGGTTTTGCTTACCCTGATCGACCGGCTCTGGCAAGGGCCGGCGTTTTTGGCCCGATCCGCCCTAGGTCACCGCGTCGATTTCCTCGACGGTCATGGAGTCCGGGACAACGGTTACGGGAATGTGCAGACGCCCCAGGAACTTGCCGGTCATGGCGGAAACCAGGGGTCCGGGTCCGCGCTTCTGCGTGGCGGCACCCAGAACCAGGATGGAGATGTTGGGCTCCTCGTCCAGCAGGGCCAGGAGTTCGTCCCGGCGGTCGCCTTCGCGGACATAGAGGATCGGCAGGGAGCCCGAGAGCTCGCTGACCTCGGCGGCCATGCGTTGCAGCACCTGTTCGGCCTCGGTGCGCGCCTCCTCGCGCATGATATCGCCGACCGCCATCCAGTGCTGGAACTCAGAGGGTTCCACCACGTAGAGCATGGCCACCTTGCCCCCGGTACGCCGGGCGCGGAGAGCCGCAAAACGCAGCGCCACGCGCATCTCCTCGGTCTCGTCGACCACGACCAGAAAGACCCGGTTGCTCGCTTCCCGCGATTCCTCCTGGCCCGATGTCTCCTGGCCCGGTGTTTCCTGACCCTGTGTTTCCTGCGCCTCAGACATGGCAGATCCCTCTCGCGCGGTGCCGGCACCGGGGCGCGGCCAGGCGGTCCTCGACCTGCCCGCAGCCCTCCGCGGCCCCGATCACCTGAACCCTGCCACTACCCGGCTGGGCCACGCAATCGCCGCATTTTTCCCACGATTTGGGGGAGAATTCGTCCCACTGCGCCCAGGGCCGCCTCAGAACCGCCTTAGGGCCGCAGAAACCCGACGATGTCATAGACCTCGGCCAGGACCGGATCGGCCAGGGCACGGGCCCGCTCGGCGCCCTCGCGCAGCACCGAATCGACGTAGCCGGGATCATCGACCATGCGCTTCATTTCCGCGCCCATGTGGCCGAGACCGGCCACGGCCACCTCGGTCATGGCCTGTTTGAAGTCGGCGAAGCCCTTGCCCTCGAATTCCGTCACCACCTCGGCCAGGTCCCGGTTGGTGAGGGCGGCGAAGATGGTCAGCAGGTTGGCCGCCTCCGGACGTGCCTCCCGGAATGCCGCGGTGAACTGGCCCTCCGCACCGACCACAGAGGCATCGGGCAGCAGCTCGGAATCGCTGGTTGCGCGGCGGACCTTCTTGGCCACCGCATCGGCATCGTCGGTCATGTTGATACGCGCCGCGTCCGAAGGATCGGAGCTGCTCATCTTCTTGGTTCCGTCGCGTAGCGACATGACCCGTGTAGCAGTGCCCTGGATCAGCGGCTCGACGATGGGAAAGAATTCGACGCCGAAGTCGTTGTTGAACTTCTGGGCGATGTCGCGGGTCAGCTCCAGGTGCTGCTTCTGGTCCTCGCCGACCGGCACGTGGGTGCCCTTGTAGGCCAGGATGTCAGCGGCCATGAGGTTGGGATAGACGTAAAGCCCGGAGGACGCCTTTTCCCGGTTCTTGCCGGCCTTGTCCTTGAACTGGGTCATGCGGTTCAGCCAGCCCAGGCGGGTCACGCAGTTGAAGACCCAGGCCAGCTCCGCATGGGCGGCGACCTGCGACTGGTTGAAGATGATCGACTTCTCCGGATCGATGCCGGCGGCAAGATAGCCGGCGGTCACCTCGCGCGTGCGCCGCCGCAACTCCGCCGGGTCCTGCCAGACCGTGATGGCATGCAGGTCGACGACGCAGTAGATGCAGTCGTTGTCGCTCTGCAGATCCACGAACCTGCGGATCGCCCCGAGGTAGTTGCCGAGGTGAAGGTTGCCGGAGGGCTGGACGCCGGAAAAGATGCGTTTCATCGCGATGGGTCTGTTCAGAAATGCCGTTCTGGAGGTGAGGCGCGGTTATCGCTGGAGCGCCGCCGGGGGTCAAGCCCGCCGAAGATGATGCGGAGCGTTCCCGACTTGTCGCGGATCGGCACCGGCCCGCTAATCGCCAGAGACCTGGATCAGTCGGCCGTCTCGCCGCCCTTGGGCCGGCGGCGCAGCGCGGCGCGCAGCTCGCTACGGGACACGGCCCCCAGTGCGAAGGCAGCGGCGGCATAGACCGCAAGCCCTGCGGCCACCAGAACCACCAGCGCCAGCACCCGCTCGGAGAAACCGCCGCCCAGCCAGCCGGCGAGCAGGGTCTGCAGCCCCCAAAGGACGAGCGCCATGACGACGGCCGCGGCGGCGATACGCGGCAGGCGCCGGCGAAAGCGGTCATCCAGCGCCCAGAAGCCGCGCCGCCGGAGCGAGACCACCAGCAGCAGGGTGTTCAGCCAGGCCGCCAGCGCCGTCGCCAGCGCGATCCCGACATGGGCGAGGGTCAGGAACAGCAGCAGACTGAGCACGATGTTGGCGACCACCGAGACGACGGAGAAGCGGAAGGGCGTCACCGTGTCTTCGCGCGCGTAAAAGGCGGGCTGCAGGATCTTCACCAGCACGTAGGCCGGCAGGCCGCCGGCGAAGGCGGCCAGCGCGGCGGCGGTTGCGGCCGCGTCGTCGGGGCCGAAGGCGCCGTGCTGGAACAGCCCGCCGACGATGGCGCCGGGAATGACCAGCAGTGCGAGGGTCGCCGGCAGGGTCAGCAGCAGCGCGAATTCCAGGCCGCGGTTGAGGCTCTGCATCGCCGCGGCCTCGGCGCCGCCGCGCAGCTTGCGCGCCATGTCCGGCAGCAGGACGATGCCGATGGCGATGCCGATCAGCCCCAGGGGCAGCTGATAGACCCGGTCGGCGTAGTAGAGGTAGGAAAAGGCGCCTTCCTGCCAGCTGGCGATGGAGGAGCCGACGAAGATGTTGATCTGCAGCGCGCCGGCGGAGAGCACCCCGGGCACCAGCAGCACCAGGAGGCGGCGCACCCCGGGGGTGAGGCGCGGGCGCGGCAGGCGCAGCGCCATGCCGGCGCGCGCGGCGGCCACCGCCAGGAAGATCATCTGCGCAGCCCCGGCCAGGCAGACCGTCCAGGCCATCAGATAGCCGGGCGCGCCTGTGAAGGGCAGCACCACGACCAGCGCCAGGATGAAAAGGATGTTCAGCAGGATCGGCGCGGCCGCGGCCGCCGCAAAGCGGTAGAGCGAATTGAGCACGCCGGAGAGCAGGGCCACGACCCCCATGAAAAGGAGATAGGGGAAGGTGATGCGCGACAGCTCCACGGCCAGGGCCAGCTTCTCCGGGTCCTGGGAGAAGCCGGAACCGATCACGTAGATGAACCACGGCATGCCGGCCATGGCCGCGGCGGAGAACACCAGGAGGCCGGTAATCAGCATCGAGAGCGCCTGCTCCGCAAAGCGCCGGGCGGCGGCCTCCCCCTCCTGCTCCAGGCGGCGGGCGAAGAGCGGCACGAAGGCGGCGTTGAAGGCACCCTCGGCGAAGAGCCGGCGGAACAGGTTGGGCAGGCGGAAGGCGGCGAAGAAGGCGTCGGCCACCGGGCTGGCGCCGACCACGTTGGCGATCAGAATATCGCGGAGAAAGCCGAGGACCCGGCTGATGCCGGTGTAGCCCCCGACGGTCGCAACGGAACGAACAAGGCTCATGCCCGTCCCTTCTAGAGAATTGCGGCGGGCTTAGGAAGCCTTGGGGTCCCGGCGGGAGTAGGCTCCGGGGCTGTCCGGGAACCTACTTTCGCGCTTCCTTGCCGGCTTTGACCGTTTTGGCGGGGAGCTTGGCGGCGGCCTTGGCCTTTGTCTTGGCCTCGGCGCCTTTCGCCGGCTTCTTTTCGGCCGGCTTCTTTTCTGCAGGCTTCCGGGCGAGGCTGCAGTCGCCGTCCTGCAAGGCGGCGATCAGCTTTTTCTCGATGTTGCGCAGCTTCACCTTGTTCTCGATCTTGCCGCCGAGGGCGTCCTGCACATAAAAGACGTCGACCGCCCGCTCGCCGAAGGTGGCGATGCGCGCCGACTTGATGATCAGGTTGAGGCGGGTGAGCGCCTGGGTCACCTGATACAGCAGCCCGGGCCGGTCGCGCCCGTTCACCTCGACCACGGTGTGGTTGCGGCTCGCCTTGTTGTCGATCAGCACCTGGGGCGAGACCTTGAACACCCTGAGGCGGCTGGGAATGGGCGACTTCTGCGCCTCCAGTTCCTGCAGCGGCTTCATCCGCCCGGCAAGACTCTGCTCGATCGCCGCCGAGAGGCGCGCCAGCTTGCCCGGCTGGTCGAAGGGGCCGCCGGTGGCGTCCTCCACATAAAAGGAGTCCAGCGCCATGCCGTTGCGCAGGGTGAAGATCCGCGCTGCGGTGATGGAGGCGCCGGCGACGGCCATGGCCCCGGCGATGCGGCTGAAAAGCCCGGGGTGGTCGGCGGCATAGACCGTCACCTCCGTTGCTTCGCGGTAGCGGTCGACCCGGGTGTCGATAGTCAGCGGCCGCCCGCTCTGGTCGGCCTCGCGCAGCAGGCTGGCGTGGCGCATGTGCGTGTCGGCGTCCAGGCCGGTCCAATAGGGCGGATAGCCGCGGCGCAGATGGGCGGTGATCGCCTTGGCGCTCCAGCCGGCCTGCTGCAGCCGCTCGCGCAGCCCGGCCTTGGCCGCCTTGACCCGCGCGTCGCGGCTGTCGGCGGCCAGCCCGCCGGACAGCAGGGCCTCGGTTCCCCAGTAGAGGTCGCGCAGCAGCGCCGCCTTCCAGGCCGTCCAGACCCCCGGACCGACGGCACGGATGTCGGCCACGGTGAGAACCAGCAGCAGGCGCAGGCGCTCCGGCGACTGCACCAGGTCGGCGAAGTCCTGCAGGGTCTTGGGGTCGTTGATGTCGCGCTTGAACGCGGTATCGCTCATCGCCAGGTGGTGCAGCACCAGCCAGGCCACGGTCTCGGTCTCCGCCTCGCTGAAACCGAAGCGCGGGCAGACCTTCTCGGCCACCTTCGCGCCGAGGACGGAGTGATCGCCCTGGCGGCCCTTGGCGATGTCGTGCAGCAGCACCGCCATGAAGAGCACGCGCCGGGACAGCACCTTGTGCACCACGTCGCTGGCAATCGGCGCCTCGGTGGCCAGCCGCCCCTCCTCGATGGCATGCAGCACGCCGATGGCAAAGATGGTGTGCTCATCCACCGTGTAGTGGTGGTACATGTTGTACTGCATCTGCGCGACGACGCGCCCGAAGTCCGGCAGGAAACGCCCGAAGACCCCGGCTTCGTTGAGGCGCCTGAGCGTCGTCTCCGGGTCGTGCTTGGAGGTCAGCATCTCCATGAAGAGCTCGTTCGCGCGCTCATCGGCGTGCAGCGCCTTGTTCACCCGCTTCAGGTTGCGGGTGATCCAGCGCAGCGCATCGGGGTGGATATCCAGTTCATGTTTCTGGGCGACCCGGAAGATGCGCAGCATCTCCACCGGGTCCTCGGCGAAGACTTCGCCGGAGGGGACGCTGAGGCGGTCGCCCTCCAGCGCGAAGCCCTCGACCTTGCGGCGGCGGCGCAGGCTGGGCAGGCGAAAGCGCGAACGCCGGTCGTGCTCGGCCTCGATGGCCGAGCAGAAGATCCGTGTCAGGTCGCCCACCTCCTTGGCGACCAGGAAGTAGCGCTTCATGAAGCGCTCGACATCCATCAGCCCGGCGTGGGCGGTGAAGCCCATCAGCGGCGCGAGCTGCTTCTGCATGTCGAAGGTCAGGCGCTCCTCGGCGCGGCCGGAGCTGTAGTGCATGTAGCAGCGCAGCGTCCAAAGATAGTTCTGCGCCTTTTCGAAGCGCCGCACCTCGGCCGCGGTAAAGACCTTGCGCTCCACAAGCTTGGCGATGTCGTCGACGTTGTAGAGATACTTTGCGATCCAGAACAGCGTGTGCAGGTCGCGCAGCCCGCCCTTGCCTTCCTTGATGTTGGGCTCCAGCGTGTAGCGCGAGCCGCCGAAACGCCTGTGGCGGCCGGACCGTTCCTTTAGCTTGGCCTCGATGAATTTGGCCCCGCCGCCGTTCTGCACGTCCTTTGCGAAACGCCGGCGCAGTTCGCGGTAGAGCTCCTGATCGCCCCACAGCCAGCGCGCCTCCAGCAGCGCCGTGCAGATCGTGATGTCGTCCTTGGCAAGGCGCAGGCATTCGCGCACCGAGCGGGTCGCATGGCCGACCTTGAAGCCGAGGTCCCAGAGAAGATAGAGCATCTCCTCGACCACCTGCTCGCTGCGCGGGGTCAGCTTGTAGGGCAGCAGGAACAGCAGATCGATGTCGGAGTGCGGCGCCAGTTCGCCGCGGCCGTAGCCGCCGAGCGCGACCAGGCAGAGACGCTCGCCGGTGGAGGGGTTGGCCAGGGGGTAGAGCCGCTGGCCGACGTGGTCGTAGATCACGCGCAGGACCTGGTCGACCAGATAGGACTCGGCACGCACCGTCGCCGTGCCCGAGGCACCGGCCTCCAGCCGCCGGCGCACCTCGGCCCGGCCGTCCTTCAGCGCCTGTTTCAGAAGGTCGAGCACCGCGGCCCGCAGGGCCGGGCCCGGAGCCTGCCGCTCCGCCAGGTCGTCGATCGCCGCCAGCAAGCGGCGGCGGGAGACGATGGCGCGGCGGTCCTCGACCCGCAGATCGTCCTCGAACCCCCCCTCTTCGAGGCCCGGGCCCGAGGCTTTCGGCGCTGTCTTGCCCGGCTTTGCGGCCTTTCCGGGCACGGTTATGTCAAGGCTTGCAGGCATGCTATCCTTCACATCGCCTTTTGCGGCGGCCCTGTCCAGTCCCTGGGTCTGATTCACCGGCCCGAGCCCCGGCCCCATCCCGAAGAGAACAGAGGGCCAAGAGCGAGAGTATGGCACGAATCCTTGGCACGGTCCTAAAGACCGTCTGTGTACTGGCGATCCTCGGCGCCTGCGCCAGCCCGGTCGAGCCGCCGCTGATGCGCGCCAGCGCGAGCGCCGAGGCCGAGACGCTGAAGCTCCGGGTTGACGACATTCCGCCGGGGCGCCAAATCCTGGCGCTGGTGCTGGTCGACCCCCAGGGCGGCGAAACCCCGGCCCGCGACCGCGAGGTCGTCACCCGCCAGACCGGCAGCGGCGGCGCCGCCGGCCCCGGCATCGGGGTGGGCGCCACCGGCGGGTCCTCCAGCGGCATCAGGCCGTACATCTCCCTCGGTTACCTCTTCCGCGGCAGCCGCGAAGAACGGCGCAGCCAGTATCTGACGGCCGAGATTCCCGTGGCCGAGCCGGAGCGTTACCGCAGCGGCTACCGCGACTGGCGTATCGAGGTGCGCTACCGCGACCCGGAAGGCCGCGACGGCCTGCTCACCCTGGCGGCACCGCCGCTTTAGGACTCGTCCGGGTCCGACAGCTCCTTCAGGCGATAGATCAGCTCCAGCGCCTCCCGCGGACTGAGGCTGTCCGGCTCGACCTCCGACAGCGCCGTTTCGACGGGGGAGGGCTCGGGCCCGGCGGCCGGCTGGCTGAGCGTCGCCGCGAAGAGCGGCAAATCGTCGGCCAGGCGCGAAAGCGCACCGGCCTGCTCGCCCTGCTCCAGGGTCGCCAGGACCGCCTCGGCCCGGTCGATGGCCGCCTTGGGCAGGCCAGCCAGCTTGCCGACATGGATCCCGTAGGACCGGTCGGCAGCCCCGGCCACCACCTCGTGCAGAAACACCACGTCGTCCTGCCACTCCTTCACCCGCATGGCATGGCAGGAGAGGGAGTCCAGTTTCGCGGCCAGCGCGGTCAGCTCGTGGTAGTGGGTGGCGAAGAGGGCGCGGCAGCGGTTCACCTGATCCAGGTGTTCGATGCAGGCCCAGGCGATGGAGAGTCCGTCGAAGGTGGCCGTGCCGCGGCCGATCTCGTCCAGGATCACCAGCGCGCGCGGCCCCGCCTGATTGAGGATGGCGGCGGTTTCCACCATCTCCACCATGAAGGTCGAGCGGCCCCGGGCCAGATCGTCGGCGGCCCCGACGCGGCTGAACAGGCGGTCGACCAGCCCGATGTGGGCGGCGGCGGCGGGCACATAGCTGCCCATCTGGGCGAGCACGGCGATCAGCGCGTTCTGGCGCAGGAAGGTGCTCTTGCCCGCCATGTTGGGGCCGGTGATCAGCCAGATGCGGCCGACACCCGAGTCGGGATCGGGGTCGTCCTCAAGGCGGCAGTCGTTGGCGACGAAGCCGCCTTCCTGCGCGCTCGCCAGCGCGGCCTCCACCACCGGGTGGCGCCCCTCGCGGATGTCGAAGGCCGCGCTGTCGTCGATGCGCGGGCGGCACCAGCGCTGTTCCACCGCCAGCTCGGCGAGGCCGGCGGCAACATCCAGTGCCGCCAGCACCCGGGCGCTGCGCGCAACGGCTTCGGCCTGGCCCAGAACCTCGGTCACCAGGCGCTGAAAGATCTCCAGCTCCAGCGCCAGGGCGCGCTCCGCCGCCGAGGCGATCTTCTGTTCCAGCTCGGACAGCTCCACCGTGGTGAAGCGCATGGCCGAGGCGAGGGTCTGGCGATGGATGAAAGGTCCCTCGGCGCCGGTCCTGATCTTGCCGGCGTGGGTCGGCGTCACCTCGATGAAGTAGCCGAGCACGTTGTTGTGTTTGACCTTGAGGCTGGGCACGCCGGCCTCTTCGGCGTAGCGGCTCTGCAGCCCGGCCATCAGCTTGCGGCTGTCGTCGCGCAGGCTGCGCAGTTCGTCGAGAGCGGCGTCGTAGCCGGCGGCGATGCAGCCGCCGTCGCGGGCCTGAAACGGCGGTTCCGCCGCCAGGGACGCGTCCAGGGACGCAACGAGGTCCGCATGGGCGCCGAGACTTTCCAGATCGCCCGCCGCCAGGCTCGGCGGCGCAAGACCGGCGCGGGCGACGATGAGCCGCGCCAGATCCCCCGCCACAGAGAGGGCACCACGCACGGCGGCGAGGTCGCGCGGCCCGCCGCGCCCGAGACTGAGGCGGGAGAGGGCCCGCTCAATGTCCGGGCAACGCCGCAGCGCCGCCCGCAGGTCGGCCCGCAGCCCGCCGTCTTCGATGAGCCAGGCAAGCTGGTCGTGGCGCGCGGCGATGGCCGCCGGATCGGTCAGCGGTGCGGCAAGACGGGTCGCCAGCAGCCGGGCCCCGGCGCCGGTGACGCTGCGGTCGATGGTGGCGAGCAAAGTGCCGTCGCGCCCGCCGGAGAGGGACTCGGTCAGTTCCAGGTTGCGCCGCGTGGCGGCGTCGATCTCCATCACCGCGCCCCCGGCCAGCCGCCGCGGCGGCTGCAGGCGGGGCATCTTCCCTTTCTGGGTAAGCGCCAGGTAATCGATCAGCGCGCCCGCCGCGGCCAGTTCGGCGCGGCCGAAGGTGCCGAAGGCGTCGAGGGCCTTGACCTGAAAGACCTCCTCCAGACGGCGGCGGGCGTTGCCGCTGTCGAAGCGGGGGGCCGGCAGCGGGCTCAGCCGCTCCCGCAGGTCGGCCAGGACCTCCGCGGCGGCAGGCTGGGCCAGCAGGCTTTCCGGCAGGATGATCTCGCCGGGATCGAGGCGCGCCAGTGCCGCCGCCATATCCCCGGTGCCAAGCGCCTGGGTCTGGAAGTCGCCGGTCGAGATGTCGAGCCAGGCCAGCGCCAGTCCGCCGCCGGCGCTCGCCAGCGCGGCCAGGTAGTTGTGGGCGCGCGCGTCCAGCAACGCGTCTTCGGTGAGGGTGCCCGGCGTGACGATGCGCACCACCGCCCGGCGCACCACCGACTTGCTGCCGCGCTTCTTGGCCTCCGCCGGGTCCTCCGTCTGTTCGCAGACCGCGACCTTGAAGCCCTTGCGGATCAGGCGCGCGAGATAGCCGTCCGCGGAGTGCACCGGCACGCCGCACATGGGAATGTCGGTGCCCTGGTGCTGGCCGCGTTTGGTCAGCGCGATGTCCAGGGCTGCGGAAGCCTGTTGCGCGTCCTCGAAGAACAGTTCGTAGAAATCCCCCATGCGATAGAACAGCAGGACGCCCGGATGCTCAGCCTTGATCTCCAGGTATTGGGCCATCATCGGAGTTACGGCAGCCGCCTTGGCGGGCTGGGCCGAGCGGGTCGCCTGGACCGCCGGGGCAGGCTGGGCCGCAGCGGTCTGCGGATCCTGGTCCTGCTGGTTCTGGTCCTGCTGGTTCTGGTCCTGCTGGGGGGCGGGTTTTGCGGTCATCGATCCAAGACGCGAATGCGGGCGCGCAGGTTATCACAGGCGACCCGACCGGGGGCAAGCCGGGCGATCGGGCGCGGCAGCAAATGAACCACGGGTCTGGGCAAGCCGCGCCGCAGCGGTCAAAATGGGAAAAAGGGAGAACGGAATGCAGGACCGGAGTTCAGAGAGCGGCGTCTTCGCCGCCGGCCAGCCCGTCGAGGTGGTCGGACGCTTTTCCCAACGCGTCGCCTTTACCGAAGCGGTCGAGGCGCTGCTGGCGGAGGGCTTTGCCCGCGACGATCTTTCCGTGCTCGATACCCACGAATCGCTCAGCGCCAGCGGCTCGCCCGGGGAGGCCTGGCAGGAGTCCCTCGCCGGTCTCGTCGGCGAAATCAACTACGTCGGCCCGCTGACCGCTGCCGGCCTGATCGCCATTGCGACCGGCCCGGTGGGCGCGGCGGTGGCCGGCGCGCTGGCCGCCGGCACCAGCGTCGCCGCCGTGGTGGAGCTGCTGGAGAAACTCCGCGCCACCCCCCATACCGAGGCTTTCGCCCGCGCCCTGGAGGCCGGGGCGATCCTGCTGTGGGTGCGGGTCGCAGATCCGGCCGCGGCGGAGCGGGCGGAGGAAATCCTCAGCAAGGCCGGAGGCGCCGACGTCCACCGTCATGTGCGAACGCAGTGAGGGTCAGGCCGCGTCGCGCCCAGTCGTAAGCCCGGGTCCTCAGCCCCGGTCCTTTGCCATGATCTTTGACGCTTGCAGGACGTCTCTCTAAGATTTCCGGAAAAACAAGGCCCTAAGCCAACTGTGCCGAGGGAAAGCGGAGGGTCCGCCGCTCCGCCCCAGGGTACCCCGGCGTTTTGGGCGAGACCGTAATGCAGGCGCCCGAGACACGTGCCCAAGGGGAGGACAGCATGGACAGAACCCGCATCACCGAAGAAGAGGCGCTGGATCTGCATGCCTCCGGCCGGCCCGGCAAGTTCGAGATCCAGGCCACCAAGCCGCTGACCACCCAGCGCGACCTCTCGCTGGCCTACTCCCCCGGCGTCGCCGTCCCCTGCCTGAAGATCGCCGCCGACGAGGCCAAGGCCTACGACTACACCGCCAAGGGCA
>NZ_JANQKD010000123.1 GCF_028281305.1 Pelagibius sp.
ACTTGTCGACCGCCTTCATCAGGCCGATGTTGCCTTCCTGAATGAGGTCGAGGAACTGCAGGCCGCGGTTGGTGTACTTCTTGGCGATGGAGATCACCAGGCGCAGGTTCGCCTCGACCATCTCGGTCTTGGCCTTGCTGGCCTCCTTTTCACCGGTCTGCACCGTCTTGACGATGCGGCGGAACTCGTTGATCGGCAGCTCGCTCTCGGCCGCGACTTCCGCCACTTCCTTGCGGATCTTCTTGACGTCGTCGCCGTAGCGCTCGGCGAACTTGGACCAGCCCTTGCCGGTCAGGCGCTTGACCCGGCTGACCCAGCGCGGGTCGAGTTCGCGTCCGAAGTAGTGGTCCAGGAAGTCCTGGCGCTTCACGCCGCAGCGCTCGGCCATGCGCAGCATCTTGCCTTCGAAGCCGAGCAGGCGGCGGTTGAGGCCGTAGAGATGGTCGACAAGCTGTTCGATGCGCGCATTGTTGAAGTGCACGCCCTCCATCAGCTCGACCAGTTCCTGCTGCAGCTTCTCGTAGCGCCGCTCGGTCTGCGGCGTGGTCTTCTCGCCCTTCTGGAAGGCGGTCAGGCGGCGCTCCTGGACCTTGGTGATCTTCTTCCAGGTCTTGGCGATGTCGTCGAGGGTGTCGAGCACCTGGGGCAGCAGCGCGGCTTCCATGGCGGCGAGGGAGATGGAGTTCTCCTCCTCCTCGTCGTCTTCCTCGTCCTCGCCTTCACCTTCGCCCTTGGCCTCGGCGCCCTCGTCCTCCTCCTCCTCGGAGGCGGGCGCGGCGCCGTTCTTGCCGACCTTCTTGCCCTTGGCCGCCTTCTCGTCCTTGGCGTCCTTGTCCTCGGACTTCTCCTCGGACTTTTCCTGGGGCTTGGCTTCGGGCTCGTCTTCCATCTCGGCGATCTCTGCGACCGCCTGGTTCATGGCGTCTTCGGTCGGCCCGCCGCCGTAGGTCGCGTCGAGGTCGATGATGTCGCGCAGCAGGATGCGCCCTTCGATCAGCGCTTCGCGCCAAACCAGCAGCGCGCGGATCGTCAGCGGGCTTTCGCAGATGCCGCCGATCATCTTTTCGCGGCCGGCCTCGATACGCTTGGCGATGGCGATTTCGCCCTCGCGCGACAGCAGTTCGACCGAGCCCATCTCGCGCAGGTACATGCGCACCGGATCGTCGGTGCGGCCGATGTCGTCGTCGTTCAGGTTGCCAGTGGCGGTGGCGGTGCCTTCCTTGGAATCGTCATCGGCGGCCGCTTCTTCCTGCTCCTCGCTCTCGATGACGGTAATGCCCATCTCGGAAAGCAGGGACATGGTGTCCTCGATCTGCTCGGAGGACATCTGGTCCGGCGGCAGCACCGCGTTCAGCTCGTCGTAGGTGACGTAGCCACGCTCTTTTGCCTTCGCGATCATCTTCTTGACCGCCGCGGACATGGAGTCCATCAGGGGTCCGTCGGAGGATTCTTCGCGCGATTCCGTCGCTTCCGCGTTCTCGTTCGCCTTCGTCGCCATTCAGCCCACTACCTCAGATGCCTTGACCACAGTGTCCGGCGGCCTGCGCGGGGGCCCAGATCCCGCCAGCCGGAGGTGGTCTTGTTTCAGTCGTCTTGGTTCAAGAGTCCGCCTTATGCACGGATCGTTCGGACAGGGCCTCGAAACGATCCAGGTCCACTTTGCGGCCCTCTTCTTGGTCGCGGATTTTCTGAGCAGCCTGCATGCGTTTCAGCTGTTCCTCCGCCATATCCTTCGCAAGCGCATTGGCCTCCTCGACAACCAGAGGACCGAGCTGGCGCTCACGCATAACCCCCAAAATGTGCATAACAGATTGCCGCGCCACCTCTTCCGAGGCGTCGGGTCGGGCAAACCTGCCATGCACATAACGCTCCGGGGCCAAAAGCGTGGCCAAAAGCCCCGAAAACCCCTGTTCTGAGAGGTGGCATTTCACACCTTCACTGTCAAGGTCCGTATTGCCGGCGATACAGTCGATCAGCGCCTGCCGCAAGCCATCGAGATCGCGGTCAGCGAAGTCCAGACCTGCCAGATCCTCAACGAACTCGGTTAATAATTTGTTGTGATTGATCAGCGCGGCAAGGAGCAGTTCTTCCGTGCGGTTGGGGGCCGGCACCTCGCTGGCCGAACGGCGCCGGGCCGGCGGATAGGGATCCAGCGGCCAGCCGCGGCCAGCGCCGGCGCCGAACCGGGCCTTTCCGGCGCGTCCGCCGCGGAAATCCTGGGAAAATCGTCCTCCACCGCGCCCCTGGCGCCCGGCGCCCGGATTGAAGACCGCTCCGTAGCGGCGGTCCATTTCCGCACGGTAGTCCTCGCGCAGTTCAGGATCGCGAATCGTCCCCACCTGGTCGCGCAGCGCGGCGCGAATGGCCGCCCGGCGCTCCGGCGTGTCGGCGGGCCGGCCCTCGACCGCCTTGCGCCACACCAGATCGGCCAGCGGCAGGGCGGCGTCCAGCACCGCGCGCAGGGCCGGCGCGCCGCGGTTGCGCAGCAGGCTGTCCGGGTCTTCCCCCGCCGGCAGCAGGGCAAAGCGCAGGCTTTTGCCCGGTTTCAACAGCGGCATGGCGCGCTCGGCGGCGCGGAAGGCGGCGCGCTGGCCCGCCGCATCGCCGTCGAAGCAGAGCGTCGGCTCCGGCGCCAGACGCCAGAGGGCGGCGATCTGGTCTTCGGTGATGGCGGTGCCCAGAGGCGCCACCGCCGCCGGAAAGCCGCCCTCGGCCAGGGCGATGACGTCCATATAGCCCTCCGCCACCAGCACCTCGCCGCTGTCGTGCGCGGCCTTGCGGGCGCGGGCCAGGTTGTAGAGCTCCCGGCCCTTGTGGAACAGCGGCGTTTCCGGGGAGTTCAGGTACTTGGCCTTGGAGTCCCCGAGGGCCCGGCCGCCGAAGGCGATCACCCGCCCGCGGCGGTCGGTGATGGGGAAGATGACGCGGTGGAAGAAGTAATCCCGCAGCGCTTCTTCGGTGGCGGGGGCCCCCTCGTCGCGCTTCACCAATCCGGCTTCGATGAGCTGCTCCACCGCGATCCCGCGCGCCCGGAGCGCCCGGGCCAGGGCGCCGCGCTCCCGCGGGGCGAAGCCCAGGCGGAAGGCCGCCACCGTTTGGGGCGCCAGGCCGCGCCCGGCCAGGTAGTCACGCGCCTCCGCCCCGGCACTGCCGGCAAGCTGCTCCTGAAACCAGACCGCCGCCGCCTCCAGCACATCCAGCAGGCCGGCGCGCTTTTCCGCCCGGGCGCGGTCCTGCGGGTCCTGCTGGGGCACCGCCATGCCGGCGAGGCCCGCCAGCCGCTCCACGGTTTCCGGAAAGCTCAGACCCTCGGTGTTCATGACGAAGTCGAAGGCGCTGCCGTGCGCCCCGCAACCGAAGCAGTGGTAGAAGCCCTTCTCGTCGCTGACCGTGAAGGAGGGCGTCTTCTCGTTGTGAAAGGGGCAGAGCCCGCTGTGCTCGCGGCCCCGCTTCACCAGCTTCACCCGCCGCCCGATCACCTCCGACAGGGTGGTGCGGTTGCGCAGTTCGTCGAGGAAATCCGGTGGAAAAGCCATTCGGTGCAGGCAACTCACATCGATGTCGGGTCAGGGTTTTCCGGCGGCCACCCATGGCTCACGCGCTCCTCCGCCCAGGCCGCCGGCTGCACAGACTATCAGCAGATCGGAGTCGCCGGACAGGCGTGAAACACACTCTCGATCACGACAGTCTGGATCGATTGGCAAGAAGGCGGTGGAAATCCTGTGAGTTTCAAGGTGAAGACTGGGGATAGAATCAATCAGTGCGTCTGTGATGCCTTAGTCCAGGCGCATCTTGAACCAGGGGGTCGGCGCCGCGGTGTCCTCCTCGACCACCTGGAAGCCGAAGCGCTCGTAGAGGCGGCGCGCGCCCGTGTTCGGGGTGTCGGTCTTCAACTCCACCGGCCGGCCGATGGCCGCCAGCACCTCGCGCAGCAGCGCCGAGCCGATGCCCCGGCCCTGCCAGGCCGGCGCGACGAAGAGGTTGTGCAGAAACCAGTAGCCGGGGGCCCGCCAGACCGAGGCAAAGCCAAGGATCCCGGCGCTGCCGTCGGTAATTCCATCCGGGCCCGTGTCCGGGCCGACGGCCTCGGCCACCCAGAGCGCCTCGCCGTAGGTGGAGCCGGCAAACTCCTCCAGGCCGTAGTCCCGGTCCTCCCAGTGGAAGGCGGCGCGGCGGGCATCGCGGTAGATTGCGGCGCAGGCCGGTGCGTCGGCATCGCGGGCCTTGCGGAAGACGGCTGTTGCCGCCTCTGGGGTCGGACCAGGGGTCAGACGAGGGCTTCCTTGACGATGCCGCTGGCCTTGCCGAAGTCCATGCGCCCGGGATAGCGCTCCTTCAGGGTGCTCATGACCCGGCCCATGTCCTTGACGCTGGCGGCGGAGAGCTCTGAAATCACGCCCTCGATGGCCGCGCGCATGTCCATCTCGTCCATCTGCTTGGGCAGAAAGCGCTCGATGACCTCGATCTCCTCGGCCTCGCGCTTGGCGAGGTCGTCGCGCCCGCCCTTGGTGTACATCTCGATGGAATCGTGGCGCTGGCGCACCATCTTCTGGAGCATTTCCAGGATCGCCTCGTCGCCCACACCCTCGCCGTTGCCCTTGCCGCGCTCGGCAATGTCACGGTCCTTCAAGGCCGCAAGGATCAGCCGCAGAGTCGAGGTAGCCTCGGCCTCCTTGGCCTTCATCGCGTCCTTCAAAGCGTCGTTCAGACGGGTGCGCAACATGGATGGTCTTCCCTTTCCCTCGCAAGGCGCGGGAGGTTAGCCCAATTACCCCGATTTGGCAAAACACCTTATGACAGCCTAACTAATTGAAATATATAAATTATGGACTTTTTCCTGAGGCATCCTCCAGGGGGGCTTTTCCTCGCGGCCCGTTGCCGTTAAACATCTGATCGCCTGCGTTCTAGGATCCGCTTCATGAACGACGCTCCGACCGCTTCCAACCCGTCCGCCAAGGACGGGCCGCCGCTTCCTGCGCCCGATCTCTTGCTGGGCGAAGCTGCTCTCATCCTGGCCGACGGCACGATGTTCCGCGGCCGCGGCCTGGGGGCCAGCGGCCATGCGGTGGGCGAGGTCTGCTTCAACACCTCGATGACCGGCTATCAGGAGATCGCCACCGATCCCTCCTACGCCGGACAGATCATCACCTTCACCTTTCCCCACATCGGCAACGTCGGCGCCAACCCCGAAGACATCGAGACCACCACGCCGGCGGTGCGCGGGCTGGTGCTGCGTGCGGAGATCACCGACCCTTCCAACTGGCGCGCCGCCCAGCACCTGGACGCCTGGCTGAAATCCCACAACCTGGCGGGCCTCGCCGGGGTCGACACGCGGGCGGTTACGGCGCGCATCCGCGACATCGGCGCCCCCAAGGGCTGCATCGTCCACTACGGCGAAGGCGCCCAAGCACCGGACCTCTCGGCGCTGCGCGGCGAAGCGGCGGCCTGGGCGGGCCTGGAGGGCATGGACCTGGCCGCCGAGGTGAGCTGCCGGCAGACCTACCGCTGGTCGGAGACGCGCTGGGCCATCGGCGAGGGCTACGGCAGCCTGGCCGAACCGCGCCACAAGGTTGTCGCCGTCGATTTCGGCGCCAAGCGCAACATCCTGCGCTGTCTGGCGAGCCTCGGCTGCGATGTCACCGTGGTGCCGGCCGATGCGACGGCGGAAGACATCCTGAACCATGAGCCCGATGGGATTTTTCTCTCCAACGGGCCCGGCGATCCGGCGGCGACCGGCGTTTACGCCGTGCCCACCATCCAGGCGCTGATGGAAACCGGCCTGCCGATCTTCGGCATCTGCCTGGGCCATCAGATCCTGGCGCTGGCGCTGGGGGCGAAGACCGAGAAGATGCATCTCGGCCACCGCGGCGCCAACCACCCGGTGAAGGACCTGGAGACCGGGCGGGTGGAGATCACCAGCCAGAACCACGGCTTCCGCGTGCTGGCCGAAAGCCTGCCCGCCGGCGTGGAGGAGAGCCACGTCTCCCTCTTCGACCGCTCCAACGAGGGGCTCAGGGTCGCCGGGCGGCCGATCTTCTCCGTGCAGTACCACCCGGAAGCCTCCCCCGGCCCGCAGGACAGCCACTACCTCTTCCAGCGCTTCGTCGATCTGATCGAGTCAGAGAAAGCCGCCAAGACCAAGCATGCCCAAGCGCAGTGATATCCAGTCCATCCTGATCATCGGGGCCGCCCCCTTAAGCCCTCCCCCCTTGCGGGGGAGGGTTGGGAGGGGGGTGAATGCCCGGCCCCTTCGGCATAGGATCGGCGCATGGCATCGCGGACAGCACGACAGCTTCGAAGCGACACGACCGAAGCGGAACAAAAGCTTTGGTCGGTCTTGCGGCGCCGGCAGTTGGACGGTCTGCGGTTTCGTAGACAGGTCCCGTTGGGACGCTACATTGTCGACTTCGCCTGCTACAGCGAACGCCTCATCGTTGAAGTCGATGGCGGCCAGCACGCTGATCACAGACCGGCGGATGACAGGCGCACCGCATGGCTGGAGAGCCAGGGGTTCCGCGTTGTGCGCTTCTGGAACAACGATGTCCTGTCAAACATTGAAGGTGTCACCGAGTCCATCCGGGCCGCTGCCTCGTCAGGGGCTCCCCCCCTCCCCAACCCTCCCCCGCCAGGGGGGAGGGGGACTTAAGCAAACGTCTCTCGACGGAGTGCGTGGTGCCCAAGCGCAGTGATATCCAGTCCATCCTGATCATCGGGGCCGGGCCGATCGTCATCGGCCAGGCCTGCGAGTTCGACTACTCCGGGGCGCAGGCCTGCAAGGCGCTGAAGGAGGAGGGCTACCGGGTGATCCTGGTGAACTCCAACCCCGCCACCATCATGACCGACCCGGACCTGGCCGACGCCACCTACGTGGAGCCGATCACGCCGGAAATGGTCGCCAAGGTGATCGAGCGCGAACGCCCCGACGCCCTGCTGCCCACCATGGGCGGGCAGACGGCCCTCAACACCGGCCTGGCGCTGGAGCGCGACGGCACGCTGGCCAAGTTCGGCGTCGAGATGATCGGCGCCAAGGGCGACGTCATCGACAAGGCGGAGGACCGCCAGCGCTTCCGCGAGGCGATGGACAAGATCGGCCTGAAGTCGCCGCGCTCGCGCCTGGTGAACAGCTACGAAGACGCCATGACGGCGCTGGAGGACATCGGCCTGCCGGCGATCATCCGCCCCTCCTTCACCCTCGGCGGCACCGGCGGCGGCATCGCCTACAACCCGGACGACTTCGAGGAGATCGTGCGCGGCGGCCTGCGCGCCTCACCCACCAGCGAGGTGCTGATCGAACAGTCCGTGCTGGGCTGGAAGGAATACGAGATGGAGGTGGTCCGCGACTGCGCGGACAACTGCATCATCATCTGCTCCATCGAAAACGTCGACCCCATGGGCGTGCACACCGGCGATTCCGTCACCGTGGCGCCGGCGCTGACCCTGACCGACAAGGAGTATCAGATCCTGCGCGACGCCTCGATCGCGGTGCTGCGGGAGATCGGCGTCGACACCGGCGGCTCCAACGTGCAGTTCGCGGTCAACCCCGAGGACGGCGAGCTGGTGATCATCGAGATGAACCCGCGCGTCTCGCGCTCCTCGGCGCTGGCGTCCAAGGCGACCGGCTTCCCCATCGCCAAGATCGCTGCCAAGCTGGCGGTCGGCTACACGCTGGACGAACTGGACAACGACATCACCAAGGTGACGCCGGCCTCCTTCGAGCCGACCATCGACTATGTCGTCACCAAGATGCCGCGCTTTACCTTCGAGAAGTTTCCCGGCGCCGAGCCCCTGCTCACCACCTCCATGAAGTCGGTTGGCGAGGCCATGGCCATCGGCCGCTGCTTTGCCGAGTCCCTGCAGAAGGCCCTGCGCTCCATGGAGACCGGCCTTACCGGCCTCAACGAAGTGGAGATCCCCGGCGCGCTGGACAGCGACGGCGATGTCGACCGCGACGCCATCCGCACGGCGCTGGGCGCGCCGCGGCCCGACCGCCTGCTCACCATCGCCCAGGCCTTCCGCCACGGCCTGACCCTGGTGGAGATCCTGGAGACCACCCACTACGACCCCTGGTTCCTGCGCCAGGTGAAGGCCATCGTCGACGCCGAAGAAGGCATCCGGCAGAACGGCCTGCCGCAGAACCGCGCGGACTGGCTGGCGCTGAAGAAGATGGGCTTCTCCGATGCCCGCCTGGCCGAACTGGCGGGCAGCGAGGAAGACGCCGTCGCGGCCCAGCGCCGCAACCTCTCGCTCAGCCCCGTCTACAAGCGCATCGACACCTGCGCCGGGGAGTTCCCCTCGGTCACGCCCTATATGTACGCGACCTACGAGGACGGCCACGAAGGCCCGGAAGGAGAGCGCCCGCCGGCCTGCGAGGCCGACCCGAGCGACCGCAACAAGGTGATGATCCTGGGCGGCGGACCCAACCGCATCGGCCAGGGCATCGAGTTCGACTACTGCTGCGTCCATGCCGCCTACGCGCTGAGCGAAGCCGGCTACGAGACCATCATGGTCAACTGCAATCCGGAAACCGTGTCCACCGACTACGACACCTCCGACCGGCTTTACTTTGAGCCCCTGACCGCCGAGGACGTGATCGCCATCGCCCGCACCGAACAGAGTCGCGGCGCACTGAAGGGCGTCATCGTGCAGCTCGGCGGGCAGACGCCGCTCAAGCTCTCCCACGCGCTGGAGGCTGCCGGCATTCCGATCCTGGGCACGGCCGCCGACGCCATCGACCTGGCCGAGGACCGGCGGCGCTTTCAGACCTTGCTCAGCGACCTCGGCCTGCGCCAGCCGCCCAACGGCACCGCCACGACGCGCGAAGAAGCCCTGGCGGTGGCCGAGCGCATCGGCTACCCGGTGCTGATCCGACCCTCCTACGTGCTGGGCGGGCGGGCCATGGAGATCGTCCACGAGCAGGCGCAGCTTGAGCGCTACATCGCCACCGCCGTGAAGGTCTCCGGCCGCAACCCGGTGCTGATCGACAGCTACCTGCGCGACGCCATCGAAGTCGACGTGGACGCGCTGGCCGACGGCGAAGAGGTCTTCATCGCCGGCGTTATGGAGCACATCGAGGAGGCCGGCATCCACTCCGGCGATTCGGCCTGCTCCCTGCCGCCCCACACCCTGGCGCCGGCCCTGGTGGAGGAGATCGGGCGTCAGACCAAGCAGCTTGCCCGCGCGCTGAATGTCGTCGGCCTGATGAACGTGCAGTTCGCCGTGCAGGACGAGGACATCTACATCCTGGAGGTCAATCCCCGGGCCAGCCGCACGGTGCCCTTCGTCGCCAAGGCCACGGGGCTGCCCATCGCCAAGATCGCCGCGCGCCTCATGGCCGGCGAGAAGCTGAAGGACTTCGACCTCAAGAAGAGCGGGAACGGCCATATTGCCGTGAAAGAAGCGGTCTTCCCCTTCGCGCGCTTCCCCGGCGTCGACGTCATGCTGGGCCCGGAGATGCGCTCGACCGGCGAGGTCATGGGCCTGGACAGCGATTTCGCCCGCGCCTTCCTCAAGGCGCAGCTGGGCGCCGGCGTCACCCTGCCCGACAGCGGCACGGTCTTCATCTCCGTAAAGGACGGCGACAAGGCGGTCTTCGCCCCGGTCGCCCATGCCATCGCCAAGCTCGGCTTCCGCATCATGGCCACCGGCGGCACGGCCAAATACCTTGCCGAACAAGGACTTGAGGTCGAGGCGGTGAAAAAGGTGCGGGAGGGCCGTCCCCACATCGTCGATGCCATGAAGTCGGGCCAGGTTCAGCTCGTCTTCAATACCACCGAAGATGCCAAAGCGATCGCCGACTCCTTCGAGCTCAGGCGCACCGCGTTAACCAATTCAATACCCTATAGCACTACCTCAGATGGCGCGAAAGCGGCGGTTCAGGCTATTGAGGCCATGCGTTCGGCTGATCTTGCAGTCGCTCCGCTGCAATCCTATTTTAGGTCTTCGTAGTTGTGCTGTAGACTTTACAGCCCTGCCAAATCAGGCACACTTGTTCTCTTGGCAATTAGGAAGCATCAGGTTTGCTCCCATGAGCGACAAAGTACCCATGACGGCGCAAGGCTATTCCAGCCTTGAAGAAGAACTGCGTTACTTGAAAACAACCGCGCGGCCGGAAGTCATCCGCGCGATTGCCGAAGCACGCGAGCACGGCGACCTTTCCGAGAACGCCGAATACCACGCCGCGCGCGAGCGCCAGAGCTTTATTGAGGGCCGCGTGGCCGAGCTCGAGGACAAGATCGCCCGGGCCGAGGTCATCGACGTAACCTCCCTGGACGGCGATACCGTCAAGTTCGGCGCCACCGTCACCCTGGTGGACGAGGACACCGACGCCGAGACCGCCTATCAGCTCGTGGGCGAGATGGAGGCCGACGTGAAGGCCGGCCGCCTGGCCATCACCGCACCGCTGGCCCGTGCCCTCATCGGCAAGGAAGTGGGCGACTCCGTCGAGGTGATGACCCCCGCCGGCTCCAAGGCCTACGAGATCCTGAAAGTCCAATACGTCTGAGCGGCGGCGCTTTTGCCGCGCTGCTTTACGAACCGTCGATGCTGAGGTCGAGGCAGGCTTCGATCTCGCCGTCGATGACGCGGCCGCTGCGCACGAAACCGCAGGCCTCGTAGAACGGGCCCGGACCGCCCTCCCCCTCGACGTAGCTGAGGCAGAGGTGCGAGAAGCCGTTGCGCCGGGCTAGATCCGCCAGGACCGCGACGGCCCGGCGCCCGAGGCCGCGGCCCTGGTGCCCCTCGCCGATCATCAGTCGCCAGATGAAGAGGCTGTCGTCCGCCACCTTGCCGGCCGGATCGAAGTCCGAGTCCGGAGCATCGCCCTGGGCTTCGGCAGGCTCGCAGCGGGGATCGTGCAGCTTCACGAAGCCGACCGGCTGATCGCCCTCGTAGACGGCGCGGAACCACGCGGTGTCGTGATAGTGGCCCTGGACCAGGGAGACCGCATTGCTGGCGACGAACTGCCGCTGCTCCTCGGTGACCTCCAGGCGCAGGACCGCCAGGTAGTTGTCGGCGGTGACCTCAACCAGGCGCAGGCCGTCGCCCTCCGCCGGGCTGTAGTCGAGCTGGCTTCTCACGGCCTCTCCTCAACGACTTCTCCCGGGTGCCCAGGCGCGAGGACCTGCGTCAGTCCGCCGCCGGCTCCAGGCCCTGGTTCACGTCGATGGGCACCCCCGGCGAAGCCTTGGCGGTGCGGATCACCTGAATGGTCTTCACGGTGACCACGTGGGGCACCGCGGTCAGGCGCTGGGTCAGTTCGTTCTCATGCGCCGTGTTGCGCGCGACCAGGCGCAGCACGAAGTCATCCGGACCGCGGGCCATGTGGCATTCGCGCACCTCCGACCAGCCGCCGACCAGGCTCTCGAACTCGGTCAGCACCGCATCCGACTGGCTGTCCAGGCCGACCAGCGCAAAGAAGGTCACTTCGAAACCGAGGGCCTCGGCCTGCAACTCGGCATGATAGCCGCGGATGAAGCCCGCCTCTTCCAGCGCGCGCACGCGGCGCAGGCAGGGCGGCGCGGAAATGCCTGCGCGGCGGGCCAGCTCCACGTTGGTGATGCGGCCGTCCTCCTGCAGGTCCTGCAGTATCTGGAGATCGATTCGGTCCAACTTGACCCGACGCATAGAACTCTCACCCTTCGCTTCCGGCCCGCGAGGCCGCCCCGGCGGCCCCCGTTCCCGGTCTCCTTAAAAGATCGCGCCCCCCTGCAGACGTCGCGCGCAACAATATTACCGAGGCCCGGAAGCCGCGCAACCCCAATGGGTTGTGCAAAACCTTGGGCCAGTGCTGCAAAGGTGCCGCAAAGCCAGGGCGAAACGGAAAGCCGCGGGCGCGCTGGTTTTCCGCGCAGACCGCTGCGCCCTCCGGCGGCGCGGCAAGGCGCTTTCACGCGGAATCCCGCGGCGGAACCGCTTGCACCGCAACGGTCTCCCGCCCATAGTCGCGCCGAAATGGCCCGACCAGACGATCCCGAATCCCGGAACGCCAGGGAAACACGCACCGGAGCCTCCGCCGCCCTCGACGGCCTGACCTGCTGGGTGGTGACCGACGGCAAGGCGGGCATGGAAATCCAGTGCCTGGGCCTCGCCGAGGCCATCGGCCTGCCCCCCGTGGTGAAGCGCATTCAGGTGACCAAGCCCTGGCGCTGGATGGCGCCCGGCATGATCCGCGATCCCCTGGCGACCCTGGGTCCGAAGGGCGACCGCCTGGCCCCGCCCTGGCCCGACCTCTGGATCGCCAGCGGCCGCCAGACCGTGCCGCTGAGCCGCGACATGCGCGCGATTTCCGGCGGCCGCAGTTTCACCGTGCAGGTGCAGAACCCGGTGATCGATCCGGCCTGCGTCGATCTGGTGGTGACCCCGGACCACGATCTGCTGAACGCCCCCAACGTGCTGTCGACCCGCGGCGCCCTCGGCCGGGTAACGCCGCAGCGGCTTGAAGACGCCGCCGCCGCCTTTGCGGCGCGCTACGCCGCCCTGCCGCGCCCGCGCATCGGCGTGCTGATCGGCGGCGACAACAGGGTCTTCCGCATGACCTCGGCGGTCATGACCCGGCTCACCGAGCAGCTCGCCCGCCTGGCGCGGGAGCAAGGCTGCGGGCTGATGATCACCCCCTCGCGGCGCACCGGCTCCAGGAACGAAGCGATCCTGCGCAAGGGTCTGGCGGGCCTGCCCGCCGACATCTGGGACGGCGAAGGCGAGAACCCCTATTTCGGCATCCTGGGCCTGGCCGACCACATCGTGGTGACCGGCGACTCGGTGAACATGGTTTCCGAGGCGGCCAGCACCGGCAAACCCGTCCAGGTGGTGCAGCTCGAAGGCGGCTCAGCCAAGTTCGGGCGCTTTCACGGCTCGCTGCGGGCCGCCGGCATCACACGCCCCTTCGAGGGCACCCTGGAGCGCTGGGACTACGAGCCCCTGGCGGAAACCCAGCGCATCGCCGCCGAGATCCGTCAGCGCCTGATCGACCGCCACAACCGCGTGGAGGCCCAAAGCGCCTGACGGCGGCGCCGGCGCCGCCGACTGATCGCCGTGCCCCAGCGGGATTTCGGCGACCTTTGACCTGCCTCAATTGATCTTTCCCGCCGCTGCCTATAAGTAAGGCCAACAGCCGCCTTCACGGAATTGCAACGTGGCCAGCCCCGCCGCCCAACCGAGGGACACATCGCCGCTCGATCTGGAGCGTTTCGCAGCCACGCCGCTGCGCCGCGAGCCCTTCGACTTTCTGATCGTCCCGGCGTTCCTTAAGCCCGAGGCGCTTCCGGCCATCGAGCAGGACTTCCCGGAGATCACCAAGGGCGGCAGCTTTCCCGCCCAGAGCCTGAATTGCGGGGCGCGGTTCAGCGCCCTCTTGGCCGAGCTTCAGGGCCCCGCCGTGACGACGGCCTTTGCGGAGAAGTTCGCGATGGACCTCAGCGGACGGCCCACCATGGTCACCCTGCGCGGCCAGTCGCGCGCCAAGGACGGCCAGATCCATGCGGATTCCAAGACCAAGCTGGTGACCGCGCTGATCTATCTGAACAGCGCCTGGGAAGCTGACGGCGGCCGCCTGCGCATGCTGAACAGCGCCGACGATCTGGAAGACTATGCCGCCGAGGTGCCGCCCCAGGCCGGCACCCTGGTCTGCTTCCGCTGTTCGGAGAACGCCTACCACGGCCACAAGCCCTTCGTCGGCCAGCGCCGCTCCATCCAGCTGAACTGGCTGACGGACGAGAGCGTGCTGAAGCGCGAACTCGGCCGCCACGCCTTTTCGGCCTGGACCAAGCGGGTGCTGCGTTTCGGCGCTTAAGTCCGCCAGCCTCTTTAAGATATTCCGCGAAGAAAGTAGCCTCACAGCCATGGCGCTCAACATCGAAACCTTCAGCAACGCCAAAGGCGGCAACGCCTTCTTCAAGGCGATCGGCCATCCCCTGGCGGCGCGCAAGGCCCGCGCCCTGCTGAGCGAGCTTCAGGGCGTGCCGCTGGCGGTCTACGACCCGCTGGGTTTCGCCAGGGCCTTCGCCGAGATCTACGATCTTGCCGGCCTCGACATCCAGGCGGTCTACGTCCAGGACCTGGAGGAGATCGGCAGCGACATCCTCGGCCGCCAGGCGCAGCCGGTCACCGACCTGCCGGGCAGCCCGGCGGCCAAGGTGCTGGTCACCGCCTTCGATGCCGAGCGCCTGATCGCCCACATCCGCCACCTGCTGCCGGAGGGCGCGGAGGTGGTGAGCCTGGATGCCCTGCGCCTGCCGGCGGAGATGCTGACCAACACCCGCAGCTATCTCGACGGCCTGAACTTCGCCACCAACCTGGTGTTCTTCCGCGAAGGCGGCGGCCATCACACGCGCCTCGCCACGGCGAACTACTGGTCGGCCTACGGCGCCAAGGCGCCCAGCGCCTGGTGCCTGCTGATGGACGAGGCCGGCGAGACCCTGGCCGAGTGGCAGGACCCGCTGCCCGGCGCCAACGCCAGCATCGTCATCGACTCGCAGGAGGTGCGCGCGCGCTTCGGGCTGGAGGCCTTCACCGGCAGCCTCTTCCTCCATGTCTGCGGCATCGCCGGGCATGACATCGTGAAGTACGCCCTCGACACCTACGGCGACAGCGACGCTGTGCTGTCCTGCACCCACGACGCCAACTCCTGGCCCGCCGATCTCTACGGCGGCCTGCCGGCCCCCAAGGACGGCGAGCAGGTGCTGCTCTGGGTGCAGAACAGCCACCCGGCGCCGGTGCCCGCCGGCAGCGTCGGCCTCAACCTCATGGGCGACGACACCGTCGCCTGGCTCAATGAAGAAATCCCGCCCTTCGGCACCCGCGCCATCGACACGGCCGCGCTGCTGCCCGAAGCGCGCTGGCCGCAGCAGATCGAGGTGCAGGCCGGCAAGCATTTCGTCAGGCCGCGCTACGAAGTCGTCGCCAACGGCGCCATGACGCCACCGCGCAGCCGCATCGCCCATGCCAACGTGGAGCGCGTCGACCTGAAGCCCGACCCGCGCATTCCGGAGCTGGCGAACCTGCTGGGCAAGGGTTTCATCCTGCCGGCACCGATCCTGCCCAGGGATCGCTTCCGCTCCATCGCCCTGCCGACACCGATGTCGACCTGCCAGGAGAACCTGCCGCTGGCGCTGCTGGCCTACGACCCGGAGGGGCGGGAGATCGCCACGAAGCGCCTCGGCAAGCTGCCGCGCGGCCACGCCACCATGATCGACGTCGCCGACCTGCTGGATGGCCAGGACCTCGATTGGGGCCACATGGAACTGGTCTACGACTTCGCCGAGGGTGGCGAGGCCGACGGCTGGCTGCACGGCCTCTTCCGCTACGAAGACAAGGCCTCCGGCCACATCGCCGAGACCTCCTTCGGCGCCCATGTCTTCAACAC
>NZ_JANQKD010000013.1 GCF_028281305.1 Pelagibius sp.
GCAGGAAGCGCATTTTCAAGGCGATGATCAGCTTGTTGATGTCGCTGACCTGCGGACGCACGTTCGACGCCAGAAGCCGCCGCATCTCGGTACGTCCCAGTTCGGTGACCGTCAGCACCGCGTCCTCGCCCTTGGCGCCGGGATCGGCGGGTTCGACAAGACCCTCCACCTTCAGGACTTCAAGGGGGGCTCCTACGAGGTCAAGCGACGGGCCGATAATGCGTCCGGTGAAGTGCCGCACTTCCTTCGCCAACTGGGCATAGGGCATCGGCCGGCCGGCCAGAATGCCCAGAGCCAGCAGGCGGACAGCCTCGCTCGGAATCAGCGTATTGTCGCGGTACATGGCGCCGTGGCCCTTTCGGAAATCGGCTGGGTGTGGCCTCTCTGAGCCTACCCGACCGGATCGATCCAGTCCGTTAACAGCAATATAGCGCTTCTACCCTGCGCTGTCCATGTTTTTGAGAATGATTCTCAATAAACCATCGCTCATCTGACGCAGATGCGCTCGGGCGGTCTTCCGGGCCGCATTCCGGATGCCCTGCCGATCGGCAGACCCAGGCCCATACCCGGACCCAGGCCCATACCCAGGCCCATACCCAGGCCCTAGCCGGAGGGTTCCTGCAGCCAGGCGTTAAAGCGCTCCACCAGTGCGGCACCGTTTTCGCCCCAGAACGAGGCGCTGCTTCTGAGCGCTGTGGAAAAGTTATCCGGATGGGTCGGCAGGAAGGGGGCAATGTCGACGTCCGCGGCGATGACGGTCGGGCCCACCAGTGCATTGGACGACCGCCGCGCCGGGCCGTAGGGCAGCCACTTGGTGATCTCCGCCAGCGGCTCGGTGCTGGTGGCGAAGCGAATGAACTCCAGCGCCTGCTCCTTGTTGCGGGCGCCCTTGGGGACCGCCCAGAGATCGACGTCCCAGATCTGGTTGTCCCAGATCACGGTGTAGGGTTCCTGCTCAATGGCCACGTCGCGGAAGATGCGGCTGTTGTAGACCGACGTCATCAGCACCGCTTCGCGTGCCAGAAGCTGGCCGGGCTCTTCGCCGTCCTCCCACCAGACGATCTGGTCCTTGATGGTGTCCAGCTTGGCGAAAGCCCGGTCTACGCCTTCCTCCGTGGCCAGTTCCATGTAAACCGCTTCCGGAGCCACACCATCGGCGATCAGCGCCCATTCCAGGTTGCCCTTGGGGGTCTTGCGCAGGCCGCGCCGGCCCGGGAAGTCATTGAGATTGAAGAGATCGGCCATGCGGTCCGGCTGGTTTTCGCCCGCCTGATCGCTGTCGACGGCGACGACCAGAGACCAGACGATCGATCCCACGGCGCAGGGGTGCAGTGTGCCCGGCAGAAAGTCTTCCGCGGCGGAGGCACCGTCGGGCGCCGGCGGCAGCAGCAGCGGCAGCGGTTCGAAAAGGCCCTCTTCACAGCCCCTGTCCGCCGTTGCAGGCTCGATGTCCACGACGTCCCAGTAGACCTCGCCGCTTTCCACCTGGGCGCGGATCTGCTGCATGCCGCCGCGATAGTCCTGGCGCAGGATCGGCTGGCCGGTTGCCTCTGTGAAGGGCTTGTAGATCGCCTCCTCCTGGCCGCGCCCGTAGCTGCGGCCCCAGGACACCACCACCAGCCGTTCGACCGCCTGCGCGGGCTGCTCGGGAGCCGGCGTCTCGCTCTGGGCCTGGGCCTCGACCTCATTGGTTTGGGTCTCATTCTGGGCCAAGGCTGGAAGCGGCGTCTGTGCCAGCAGGCCGGCCAAGAGCACGGCTAGGAGCGCGGCCCCCGTCAGGCCGAGACGAGCCGCGATCTTTCTGCAGTCAGGCATGGCAGTTCCCCCCGCGAAGCTTTTGATAGCTTTGCCTTTTTGCGCCCATCCCGGCAATGCCTGGCCCGTGACTTATTTGTGCCCAAGGGTTAACCCGTGCCCAGCCCGAACCCAGCCCGAACCCAGCCCGAACCCAGCCCGAACCCAGAATGATGCACCACGAGATGCCGCGCGGGCAGCTTGGCAACAAGCGGGGCTGCGACGTTTTGGGGGTGGCGTAACGAGACCCGGCAATCGCACGCCGGGGGCGTTTAGGCGGCGCGGCGCAGGTCCATGGCCTGCCAGATCTCGCCCAAGGCCATCACCAGATGGTCGAGATCGGCGTCGTTGTGCAGCGGCGAGGGGGTGAGGCGCAGCCGCTCGGTCCCGCGCGGCACCGTCGGATAGTTGATCGGCTGCACGTAGATGCCGTAGTCCGCCATCAGGCGGTCGGTGACCGCGCGGCAGGCGACGGGATCGCCGACCAGCACCGGCACGATATGGCTCTCTGACGGCATGACGGGCAGGCCGGCGTCGGTGAGCCGCCGCTTCAGGGTGGCGGCGCGCTCCTGGTGAGCCGTCCGCTCCGCCTGGCTGCGGCGCAGGTGAGACACGCTGGCCAGAGCCCCGGCGGCAATGGCCGGCGGCAGGGAGGTGGTGAAGATGAAGCCGGAGGCGAAGCTGCGCACGAAATCGGTCAGGTTGGCCGATGCGGTAATGTAGCCGCCCATTACGCCGAACGCCTTGCCCAGGGTGCCTTCGATCACTGTCACCCGGTCGGCGACGCCGTCGCGCTGGGCGATACCGCCGCCCTGATCGCCGTAGAGGCCGACAGCGTGGACCTCGTCCAGATAGGTCATGGCGCCATGGCGCTCCGCCACGTCGCAGATCTCGGCGATGGGCGCGACATCCCCGTCCATCGAGTAGACGGACTCGAAGGCCACAAGCTTGGCTCCGTCGGGACCGGCCTCGGAGAGCTTACGATCCAGGTCTTCCGGGTCGTTGTGCCGGAAAATCGCCTTTTTCGCCCGGCTCTGGCGGATGCCCTCGATCATGGAGGCATGGTTCAAGGCGTCGGAAAAGACGGTGCAGTTGGGCAGGCGGCTGGCCAGGGTACCGAGCGCCGCCCAGTTGGAGACATAGCCGGAGGTGAACAGCAGGGCGGATTCCTTGCCGTGCAGCGCCGCGAGTTCGCGCTCAAGCAGGACATGGTAGTGGTTGGTGCCGGAGATGTTGCGGGTCCCGCCGGCGCCGGCGCCGCAGCGTTCGATCGCCTCGTGCATGGCGGCGATCACGTCCGGATGCTGGCCCATGCCCAGATAGTCGTTGGAACACCAAACGGTGACCGCTTCGACGCCTCTGGGCCCGTGGAAGTCAGCGCGGGGGAAGTTCCCCATCCTGCGTTCAAGATCGGCAAAAATCCGATAGCGGCCCTCTGCTTTCAGGCCGGCCATTTCCTCAGCAAAAAACCGCTCGAAGTCCATGCGCGTGATGTCTCTCAATCCATCTGTGCAGGTATTTGTCCCTCTTCGGCGGCAAGTCTAGCGACGCCACTTGGGTGGGCTTTGATGTCCGTCAATCCAGGCGTTTGCGACTGACGGCCTGCTTTGCTGCAACTCTAGCAATCCCGGCAAGGCCGGTCATAGCTCAATCTGCTCGATAATGACAAAGCTTTGTGAACAGGGTGTCAATTCGCCGCATAACCGGCGGTTTTGTGGGCCGTAGGGGCGTTTCGCCGCGCCTGCGGGGCTTCCCTGGGAACGGTCCTAGGCCACCGCCGCCAGGCCCTCGGCGGCAACCCAGGCTTCGGTTTCCGAAAGCGCGGTCCCGAAGCCCTCCAGCAAGCGGTCGATCTCCGCTTCGGTGATGACCATCGGCGGGCAGACCGCGATGGTATCGCCAAGGTTGCGGAAGAGGACACCCTGGGCCTGGGCACGGGCAGCGAAGTAGGCCCCGACCTTGCCCGGCGGGTCGAAGGGGGTCTTGGCGGCCTTGTCGGCGACCAGTTCGGCGGCGGCGATCAGGCCGATGCCGCGGACCTCGCCGACGATGGGGCTGTCCTGGAAGCGGCGGAGGCCGTCCTGCAACCGCGGCGCCATGGCCTGGACATGCTCGACGATCTGCCGCTCCTCGTAGATTTTCAGCGTTTCCAGGGCGACGGCGGCGGCAACGGGATGGGCGCCATAGGTGTAGCCATGGCCGAACGACCCGAGCTTCGCCGAGCTGTCGGCGATGGCCTGGTAGATAGGGTCGGAAATCAGCACCGCCGAGATCGGGACATAGGCGCTGCTGAGCTGCTTGGCGCAGGTCATGATGTCCGGCTCCAGCCCGAAGGTCTCGCTGCCGAACATCCGCCCGGTGCGCCCGAAGCCGCAGATGACCTCGTCGGCAATCAACAGCACGTCGTACTTCTTCAGCACCGCCTGGATCTTGGCCCAGTAGCCTTCCGGCGGCACGATCACCCCGCCGGCCCCCTGCAGGGGCTCGCCGATGAAGGCGGCGATCGTCTCCGGGCCCTCCTGCAGAATCAGGTTCTCCAGCTCGCGGGCCAGCCGGTCGGTGAAGGCCTCTTCGTTCTCGCCGTCTTCGGCGAAGCGGTAGTGGTGCGGCGCCCCGGTGTGGATGATGTTGGCGATCGGCAGGTCGAAGCCGGCCTGCACGTAGGGCATGGCCGTCAGGCTGGCAGCGGCGATGGTGACCCCGTGGTAGCCTTTGACCCGGCTGATGATCTTCTTCTTCTGCGGCCGGCCGAGCGCGTTGTTGTAGTACCAGACCATCTTGATGGCGCTGTCGTTGGCCTCCGAGCCGGAGTTGGCAAAGAACACCTTGGTCAACTGCGGCGGCGTCATCCCGACCAGCTTCTCGGCCAGATCGACGGCCGGGCCGGCGGTCTTCTGGGCAAAGGAGTGGTAGTAGGGCAGCCTGGCCAGTTGCTCGCTGGCCGCTTTCACCAGGCGCTCCTCGCTGAAGCCCAATCCGGTGCACCAGAGGCCGGCCATGGCCTCCAGGTAGCGGTTGCCCTGGCTGTCGATGACATAGACGCCCTCACCGCGGTCGATAATCAGCGAGCCTTCGCTCTCGTTCTTGCGGGCGTTGGTATAGGGGTGAAGGTGGTAGGCGATGTCCCGGTCGACGGCCGAGTTCGAGCGATCGCTCATGCTGGTCTCCAGAAAAGGGCTCTCTCCAAAGGGCAACGGTCCCGCCAGGGCCGAGGCCTCCGGCCCATGGAAGGGACCGGGGGCAGCCTACTCTCCCGCATGGCCGGCTGCCAATTCTTTGATGTCCTTTACTCTTCGGGCCTCTCGCAAAGGCTTATCGTGCGCGCCTCAGAGCGTCGCAGCGGTTCTCTCGACCCGCTTCAGAAAGCGTTCCCGCCGTTCGGCGTCGATCTTTTCCGTGTTGTAGCAGGTCAGCTTGCGAAAGCGGGCCTGCGGTGCGCAGGCCCCGACGATCCCGCGCCGCAGTTGCCGGTCGACGGGATGGCCCATGAAGAGCGCGCTCACCCAGCGGGCGGAGCCGAGCGTGGAGACGGCCAGGACCGCCTGCAGCGACGTCAGGCGCGGACGGATTTGTCCGTAGCCCGGGGTGTGGTCGAAAGCGACGCCGGGCTGGAACACGCGGTCGAAGTAGCCCTTCAGAATGGCCGGCATGTTGAACCACCACTGGGGAAACACCAGCACCACCTTGTCGGCGGCCTGCAGGCGCCGGATCTGGTCTGCCACCGCGGAATGATCCGGTTGGTCTGTGTAGTACCTGAGGCGTTCGCTCCGGCTGAGGTGCGGATCGAAGTCCTCGCGGTAGAGATCGAGAACGTCGACGGCATCGCCCCTGGCCGTGAGGGCCGCGGCGGCGCGTGCGGCGATGGCGGCGCAGAAGCTGTCCTCCAGCGGATGCGCCAGGATGAGAAGCACCTGGGCCATGGCCTAGGGTGCCATCCTCACGAGGCCTTGCGCTCCGCGTCGAGGCCGAGGAAGCCGCCGGACTGACGTTCCCAGAGCTGGGCGTAGAGCCCGCCGCGGCGCAGCAGCTCGGCATGGCTGCCCTGCTCGACGATGTGGCCCTGGTCCATGACCACCAGCCGGTCGAGGGAGGCGATGGTGGAGAGACGGTGGGCGATGGCGATCACGGTCTTGCCGGCCATCAGGTTCTTGAGCTGGCTCTGGATTGCCGCCTCGACCTCGGAGTCGAGCGCCGAGGTCGCTTCGTCCAGCACCAGGATCGGCGCGTCTTTCAGGATCACCCGGGCGATGGCCACGCGCTGGCGTTGCCCGCCCGACAGCTTGACGCCGCGTTCGCCGACATGGGCCTCGAAGCCGCGGCGCCCCTGCATGTCCTCCAGGTCGGGGATGAAGGGCAGGGCCTCGGCGAGGTCGGCGGCGCGGCGCATTTCGGCCTCGCTGGCCTCCGGCCGGCCGTAGAGAATGTTGTCGCGGATGGAGCGGTGCAGCAGTGCGGTATCCTGGGTCACCATGGCGATCTGGCTGCGCAGGCTGTGCTGCGAAACCTCCGCGATATCCTGGCCGTCGATGAGGATGCGTCCGCCCTCCAGGTCGTAGAAGCGCAGCAGCAGGTTGACCAGGGTCGACTTGCCGGCCCCGGACCGGCCGACGATGCCGACTTTCTCGCCCGCCCGCACGGTCAGGCTGAGATCCTCGATCACGCCGTCTTCCTTGCCGTAGTGGAAGCGGATTCCGTCGAAGCGTACCTCGCCGTCGTTGACGGTCAGGGTCTTGGCGGCCGGCGGGTCGGCGACCGAGTAGGCCTGGGAGATGGTTTCGATGCCGTTCTGCACGGTACCGATGTTCTCGAACAGGCTGGTGACGGTGCGCAGAATCCAGCCGGACATTTGGGTCAGGCGGATGATCAGGCTGATGGCCACGGCGATGGCACCGGTGGAGATGCTTTCCTGAATCCAAAGCGCGATGGCCAGCCCCGACACCAGGACGATGAGGGCCGTGTTCAGCACCGTCAGGGTGATGGTCATGCCGACGACCGAGCGCATCAGCCGCCGGAGCGCCAGGGTGTGGCGGTCCACGACTTCGGCGACGAAGGCATCCTCGCGCTCGCTGTCGGCGAAGAGCTTGACCGACTGGATGTTCGTGTAGCTGTCGACGATGCGCCCGGTGAGGGCGGAGTTCGCTTCGGAGAGGGCCGAGGACTTGCGCCGCACCGGCGGCACCATGAAGTAGATCACCGCTGCATAAGCCAGGGTCCAGGCCAGCACCGGCAGCAGCAGGCGCCAGTCGATCCCGGCAAAGAGGACCAGAGTGCCGATCAGATAAATCAGCAGGAACCAGACGCCGTCGATGACGTTGATCACCGCTTCCCGCACGGCGTGGCCTGTCTGCAACACCTTTTGCGCGATCCGCCCGGCGAAATCGTTCTGGAAATAGGCCAGGCTCTGCCGCAGCACGTAGCGGTGGTTCAACCAGCGCACCCGGTTGGTGAGGCCGGGCGCCAGGCTGAGGTTGATGAGGCCGCGCGAGACCAGGGTGGCAATGGGGCGCAGAAGCACCGCCACCACCGCCATTCCGGCGAGACCCCAGCCGTAATCCTGCAGAAAGGTGCTCGGGTTGCCGGTGGTCAGCCAGTCGACCAGCATGCCGAGAAAGTAGTAGAGCGCGATCTCGGCCGCCGCCGCGACCCCGGATATCAGCAGGGTGGCCAGCAGCAGCCCTTTGACCGGTGACAGGAAGTGAATGAAGAAGTCACGGGTCAAGGTCGGCGGACGCTCGATCGCCGCCGGTGCGAGAGGGTTGAAGAGGCGCTCAAAAAAAGCATACATGCGGGCAGCGAGTCTCCTTTGTCATGGCGGCGCAGCGGGTGTCGTGGCCGCACACCGGCACTCGATCGCCGGGTCAGGCTGTCCCTGTGGAAGGGCCTTTTCCGGCGGCGTCGGGCGTGTTCGCCAAACCCCTCGGATTAATCTGAAGCGCGGCGGGGAATTGGCAATGTTTACGACTGGCGTATCGGGAGCAGCGCAGTGCCTGACATCATAGCAGCTTCGCGTCGCCGGACCTGTGCAAAGTCGGAAGCCCTGCCAATCAGGCGCGCCCTGCACCTCTCCTGCCTTCTCCTGACATTGCTTGCCGGCTGCGCCGCTCCGGCGCCGCCCGAGCCGGAGGAAGAAGCTCTGCTGCAGGACTTTCACACCCTGGCCTTTCAGACAGCACGACCGGTGCTGGGCAGTGACGGGCGTCCGCGGCCGCGCCGCGACCACCTGGCCAAGTGGACGATCCCGGTCCGCGTTGCCCTGGTCGACGGCGACTCCGAGGACTTGCGGGCGCCGGTCCCCCCGTCCTTTCGCCGTCTGGCGGAGGCGCATCTGGAGGACCTGGCCGGGCTCACCGGGCTGGAGATATCTTCAGCGCAGGTCTCCCAAGCCAACCTCTTGGTCTTCCTTGGTGCCGATCCCTTTGCCGCGGCCCGCCGTCACGTTGGGCTGTTCGCTCACAAGATCGCCGACCGGGCCAGCTATGAAGCGCTGCTGGCGGAGATGGAACGCTCGGCGACCTGCTTCGGCTTTCTCTGGGGCGGCTGGCCCAGCGGCCGCAGCATCGACTTCGCCGTCGCCTTCGTCCGCGCCGACCGCGGTGCGCGCACCATAGAGGGATGCCTGGTGCAGGAGGTGACCCAGGTCCTGGGGCCGATGAACGATCTGGCGCCGACGGCCGACTCGGTGTTCAGCGACTCCGGCCGCCAGGTCGCCCTGACCGCGCGCGACCGCCTGTTGATCCGCATGCTTTACGATGCGCGCCTCAGCCCCGGCATGGGCTGGGCGGAAGCCGAGCCGCTGGCCCGCGAGGCGCTGCGCGAGCTCCGGCGTGGGGGCTGATTGCCACCCGTCGGACAAGCCCCTAGCATGAGTGCATTCAGTGAGAGCGGATCGGTCGTGCTGTGAGATCGGGTGCACAGGCCGGCCGCGGGGAGGGCGAGACTATGGGACAGGTTCTGTTCCGCAATGGCCGGCTGTTCGACGGGCAGGGGTCCCAACTGCTGGAGGGCCATGAAGTCCTGACCGAAGGCTCGGTCATCAAGGAGGTCTCCGACAGGCCCATCACGGCGGAGGGGGCGGAAGTCCTCGATCTCGGCGGGCGGACGTTGATGCCGGGCCTGATCGACGCGCATTTCCATGCCATGGCCGCCGACCCGGATTTCGCCAAGATGGAGGCCATGCCCCGCTCGCTGCTGGCCCAGCACGCCCGTCACCTGCTGGAGGCGGCGCTGGCCCGCGGCTTCACCTCCCTGCGCGATGCCGGCGGCGCCGACTACGGCCTGGCGCTGGCCATCAAGGCGGGGCTCATCAAGGGCCCGCGGTTGTTCTATTCCGGCCGGGCGCTGACCCAGACCGGCGGGCATGCCGATTTTCGAAGCCTGGAGGACCACAGCGCCTTCTGCTTCTGCGGCCAGGGCAGCCATGTCTTCGGGGTCATTGCCGACGGCGTCCCGGCGGTGCGCCAGGCGGCGCGGGAGGAGCTGCGCAAGGGGGCAACCCAGATCAAGATCATGGCCTCCGGCGGGGTGGCTTCGCCCAGTGATCCGATCTGGAACCTGCAGTACTCCGAGGAGGAGATCCGCGCCATCGTCTGGGAGGCCGCTTCCTGGCGGACCTACGTCATGGCCCACGCCTATACGCCCGAGGCGATTTCGCGCTGCGTGCAGTTCGGCGTGCGCTCCATCGAACACGCCAACCTGATCGACGAACCGACAGCGGCGCTCTGCGCGGCGGAAGGCGCCTACGTGGTGCCGACCCTGGTGACCTACGATGCGCTGCACCGCTTCGGCCCCGAACTGGGCCTGCCGGCGGTCAGCCAGGAGAAGCTGAAGGAGGTGCGCGCCGCCGGCCTCACCTCCCTCGAAATCCTCAGGTCCGCCGGGGTCCGGATGGGCTTCGGCACCGACCTCCTCGGCGCCATGCAGGCGCACCAGAGCGAGGAGTTCACGATCCGGGCGGAGGTGCTGTCGCCGGCGGAGGTGCTGCGCTCCGCCACCTCGGTCAATGCGGCCATGATGAACGCGGAGGGCGAACTGGGGGTGGTCGCCCCCGGCGCCCTGGCCGACCTTCTGGTCGTGGACGGCGATCCGCTGTCTGACCTTGGTGTTCTGGGCGATCAGGGCGCACGCATTCCGGTCATCATGAAGGACGGTGGCTTCGTGAAGCGTGACGGGCTGTGAGCGCCGCATGACAGGGGGCGAAGGCTATGGTCCTACTTCCCGTAATCAGCTTGTTAAGGCAGGCTGCCTCGTACTAGGGTAACCGGCGCGGACAAGCAAAAAACGCCTGCATTTTCCGGCGATCGCCATCGTCCTTCGCCGGCCTGCAGGTGCGGACAGACAGGGAAGCCGACAAGGGAGACAACAATGAAGATGCAGCGACGCACGACTCTGTGGACCGGCCTGCTGGCGGCCGCAGCGGGCATGGCGCTTGCCATCGGCAGCGGGGTAGCCGAAGCGAAAACCTTCAAATGGGCCTTTCAGGGCGACGTTCAGACCATGGATCCGCATGGTCTCTTTGAAACCATGACACTTGGGTTTCAGGCCAATATCTACGAGGGATTGGTGACGCGCACGCCGGATCTTGAGCTGGTGCCGGCGCTGGCGACCTCCTGGGAGAACGTAAAGCCCGATACCTGGCGCTTCACCCTGCGCAAGGGCGTGAAGTTTCAAAACGGAAACACCTTCAACGCCGACGATGTGATCTTCTCGGTCGAGCGCATCCGCAGCGAAGGCTCGGACATCAAGGTGGTCGCCGGCCTGATCAAGGATGCCGTCAAGGTCGACGACTTCACGGTCGATATCGTGACGCCGCAGCCCAATCCAATCCTGCCGCTGCAGCTCGAAATCTTCTACATCATGGACAAGGAGTGGGCCGAGGAGCACAACACCACCGAGGCCACCAACGTCCGGGGCGACGACCAGGGCAATCACGCCAATATCAACGCCAACGGCACCGGCCCCTACATGGTGAAGCAGCGGCAGCCCGACGTCCGCACGGTTCTGGTGCCCAACCCCAATTGGTGGGGGCAGAACGACAGCAACATCACCGAGGCGGTCTTTACGCCGATCAGCCAGGATGCGACGCGCGTCGCCGCCCTGATCTCCGGTGATGTCCATATGGCCTACCCGATTCCGGTGCAGGACTGGAAGCGCCTGGAGGATGCCAACGGTGTCAGCCCGCTGACCGGCCCGGAGGCGCGGACCATCTTCCTGGGCTTCGATCAGGACCGCGACGAGCTGCTCTATTCCAACATCAAGGGCGAGAACCCCTTCAAGGATCAGCGCGTGCGCCAGGCCTTCTATCAGGCCATCGACATCGAAGCGATCCGCAAGAAAGTGATGCGCGGGGCGGCCACGCCGTCCAACCTGATGGTGGCGCCGCAGATCAATGGCTACAACGCCGCGCTCAACGATCGTTTGCCGCTTGACGTGGAGGGGGCTAAGGCCCTGATGGCCGAAGCCGGCTATCCGGACGGCTTCGAGGTCACCATGGACTGCCCCAACGACCGCTACGTCAACGACGAGCGTATCTGCCAGGCGGTTGCCTCGATGCTGGCGCGGATCGGCGTCAAGGTGGATCTGCTGGCGCAGACCAAGTCGAAGTACTTCGGCAAGGTGCTGGCGCAGAACGACTACGACACCAGCTTCTATCTGCTGGGCTGGACGCCCTCAACCTTCGACTCGCACAATCCGATCTCGACGTTGATGTCCTGCCGCGAGGACGGCAAGGGCGCCTTCAACCTCGGCGGCTACTGCAATGAGCGCGTCACGGCGCTGGCCGACATGATCCAGACCGAAACCGATCAGGAAAAGCGGCAGACCCTGATCAATGAGGCCTTCAAGATTCATTCCGAAGAGGTCGGCCACATTCCGCTGCATCAGCAGCCGCTGTCCTGGGGCGTTAGCGACGACGCGACGGTCGCGCAGAGGGCGGACAACGTCTTTCACCTGCAGTATGTCACGGTGAAGTAAGGTACATCGACGTCTGGGGCCCGGGCTGAGCGGTCCGGGCCCCCCTTCGCGGGGTTCGTGGCCTTATGATCGCCTTCATCGTTCGACGACTCTTGCAGTCCATCCTGGTGATGCTGGCGGTCGGCTTTATCGCTTTCTCGCTGTTCACCTACGTCGGCGATCCGATCAACAACATGGTGGGCCAGGACACGACCCTGGAGCAGCGCCAGGAGCTGCGCGAGCGTCTCGGCCTGGACGACCCCTTTTTCGTGCAGTATGGCCGTTTTCTGGTGAACGCGGTCCAGGGCGACTTCGGCCTCTCCTACCGCCACCGCCGCCCGGTCTCCGAGCTCATCGCCGAGCGCATGCCGGCGACGCTGGAGCTCTCCTTCGTCGCTGCGGTCCTCGCGCTCTTCATCGGCGTGCCGATGGGTGTCTATACCGGGCTGCACCGCCGCGGCTTCCTGTCCCAGGTCTTTCTGACCGTATCCCTGATCGGCATTTCCCTGCCCACCTTTCTGATCGGTATCCTGCTGATTCTGGTATTCGGGGTGATGTCGCAGGACATCAACCAGGCCATCGGCTTTTCCCTGCTGCCGCAGCTGCCCACCTTCGGGCGCGGCGAGACCACCCAGATCGGCTGGTGGAGCACCGGCTTTCTCACCCAGTCCGGCATTCTGGCCCTGATCCTGCCGTCGATCACCCTGGCGCTGTTCCAGATGACGCTGATCATGCGCCTCGTGCGCTCGGAAATGCTGGAGGTGCTGCGCACCGACTACATCAAGTTCGCCCGCGCCCGCGGCCTCACCAACCGGGCGGTGAACTTCGGCCATGCCCTGAAGAACACCCTGGTGCCGGTGATCACCATCACCGGCCTGCAGCTCGGCTCCATCATCGCCTTTGCGCTGATCACCGAGCAGGTCTTCCAGTGGCCGGGCATGGGCCTCTTGTTCATCCAGGCGATCAACGAGGTCGACATACCGGTCATGGCCTCCTACCTCATCATGATCGGTTTCTTCTTCGTGGTCATAAATCTGATCGTCGACCTGCTGTACTACGTGGTGGACCCGCGCCTGCGTGCCGACAAGGCCGTGGCCGGCGGGCATCAGTAGGAGGGCAGCCGTGGCCGTCAGTCAGGACAAGCCGATCGCGGTGGAGGCGGGCATAGGGGCGCGCTTCGTCGATGCGCTGAAGCGCTTTTTCGACGGCGATATCTGGTACTCCTTCACCCGCTCGCCGGTGGTCATCGTCTCGGCGGTCGTCACCTTGTTCTTCGTGCTGTCCTCAATCGGCGCACCGCTGGTGGCGCCGCACGATCCCTTTGATCTTGCCTCCATCGACCTGCTCGATGCCGAGATCCCGCCGCTCTGGTATGCCGATGGAGATCCCAGGTTCCTGCTCGGTACCGACGCGCAGGGGCGGGACATTCTCTCGACGATGATCTATGGCTCCCGCATTTCCCTCGGCGTCGGCTTCGCCTCTGTGCTCTTCGCCATGGTGCTGGGCATCGCGCTGGGTCTCGTCAGCGGCTACTTCGGCGGCACGGTGGATGCGGTGATCATGCGTATCGCCGATGTGCAGCTCACCTTTCCGGCCATCCTCATCGCGCTGCTGATCGACGGGCTGGCCCGCGCCGTGCTGCCGCGGGACTTCCACAGCGAGGTCTGGTTCTACGTTCTGGTGCTGGCCATCGGCCTGTCGTTCTGGGTCCAGTATGCCCGCACCGTGCGCGGTTCGGCCATGGTGGAGCGCAATAAGGAGTATGTGCAGGCGGCCCGCGTGATCGGCATCCCGCCGGTTCTGATCATGATCCGCCATGTCCTGCCCAACGTCATGGGGCCAGTGCTGGTGATCGCCACCATCAACCTGGCCATTGCGGTGATCACCGAGGCGACGCTCTCCTTTCTCGGTGTCGGCGTACCGCTGACCTCGCCGTCTCTCGGCACCCTGATCCGTGTCGGCAATGATTTTCTCTTCTCGGGGTCGTGGTGGATCACCATCTTTCCCGGCGCCGCCCTGGCGGTTCTGGTGCTGGCGGTCAACCTTCTGGGCGACTGGCTGCGCGACGCCCTGAACCCGAAGCTGCGCTGACGCCGTCATGAGCGATCCCGCCCGCGAGTTCCGTCCCTCCAACCAGCCGCTGCTGCGGGTCGACAACCTGCGCATCGAGATTCCCAACCGCCGCGGCACCCTGGTGGCCGTCGACGACGTGTCCTTTCACATCAGCGAGGGCGAGGTGCTGGGGGTGGTAGGCGAGTCCGGCGCCGGCAAGTCGCTCACCGGCTCTGCCGTCATCGGTCTGCTGGAGCCGCCCTGCCATATCGCCGGCGGCACGATCCATCTCGACGGCCGGCGCGTCGACAACCTGCCTTACGAGCAGATGCGGCGCATCCGGGGGCGGGAAATCGGCATGGTCTTCCAGGACCCGCTGACGTCTCTCAATCCGCTCTACACGGTCGGGCGCCAGTTGACGGAAACCATCCTCACCCACACCGACCTGGGCGAGAAGGCGGCACGCCAGCGGGCCATCGACCTGCTGCAGGAGGTCGGCATTCCCGCCGCCGCCGAGCGCATCGACCACTATCCGCACCAGTTCTCCGGCGGCATGCGCCAGCGCGTGGTGATCGCCCTGGCGCTCTGCATCAACCCGCGGCTCATCATCGCCGACGAGCCGACGACGGCGCTGGACGTTTCGATCCAGGCGCAGATCATCGCGCTCCTGAAGCGCCTCTGCCGCGAACACGGGGCGGCGGTCATGCTGGTGACTCATGACATGGGGGTGATCGCCGAGACTGCGGACCGGGTGGCGGTGATGTATGCCGGGCGCATCGTCGAGATCGGGCCGGTGGCCGACGTGGTGCTGCGCGCCCAGCACCCCTATACGGCCGGGCTGATGGGCTCGATTCCGCTGGTCGGCCACGATGTCGAAGACCTGACCCAGATCGACGGCGCGATGCCGCGGCTGAACGCCATCCCCCAGGGCTGCGCCTTCAACCCGCGCTGCCCGCGGGCCTTCGACCGCTGCCGGCGGGAGCGCCCGGATCTGCAGCCGGTCGGCGCCACCCAGGCGGCCTGCTGGCTGTTCGACGAGGCTGCCGCGGGGCGGAGCGGGACCCATGGCTGAGGCGGTGCAGCAGAAGCACGACGAGGCGCTGGTCGCCGTGACCGACCTGGCCAAGACCTTCGATGTCTCGCCGCCGCTGCTGAATCGTATTCTGCAGGGGGAGAAGCGCGTCTACCTGAAAGCCGTCGACGGCGTTTCCTTCGAGATTCCGCGCGGCAAGACCTTCAGCCTGGTGGGGGAGTCCGGCTGCGGCAAGTCCACCGTGGCCCGCCTCGTGGTCGGGCTCTACCAGCCGACCCGCGGCAAGATCGAATTCGACGGCACGGACATGGCAGGGCTGAAGACACGGGCCGAGATCGCGCCGCTGCGCAAGCGCCTGCAGATGATCTTTCAGGACCCCTATGCCAGCCTCAACCCGCGCTGGCGCGTGGCCGACATCATCGCCGAGCCGATCCGCGCCCACGGACTTTCGCGCGACAGCCATGCGATCGCCCAGCGCGTGGGCGAACTGCTGATGCAGGTGGGCCTGGCCCCGGCTGACGGCGAGAAGTTCCCGCACGAGTTTTCCGGCGGCCAGCGCCAGCGCATCTCCATCGCCCGGGCGCTCGCCAGCAACCCGGAGTTCCTGGTCTGCGACGAACCGACCTCCGCGCTGGACGTCTCGGTGCAGGCGCAGATCCTGAACCTGATGAAGCGCCTGCAGCGCGACCTCGGCCTCACCTATCTCTTTATCAGCCACGACCTGGCGGTGGTCTATCATATCTCCGACATGGTGGGGGTGATGTACCTGGGCAGGCTGGTGGAATGGGGCGAGGCGCGGGCGCTGTTCCGCCGCCCGCAGCACCCCTACACCCGCATGCTGCTGGACGCCATTCCCGATCTGGAGATGACCGGGCGCCACCGCATCCCGGTGGCCGGAGAGGTGCCGAGCCCGATTTCCCCGCCCAGCGGCTGCCACTTTCACCCGCGCTGCCCCTTCGCCAATGAGCGCTGCAAGCGCGAAGCGCCGAAGCCGCTGACGACGGCGGCCGGCGCGGTGGCCTGCCACGCCGTGGAAGAGGACCGCCTGGCGGAAGCGGAGCCGCGCCGGCTCCCGAAACAGGCATAAGCGGCCACCGTCGCCGGAAGCCAAGCGCCGCGAGCCTGAAAAAAGAAGCCAAGAGGAGTGCCCCCGATGGCCGTCATCAACCGTATCGCCGAGTTCCATGAGGAGATCAAAGGCTGGCGCCGCGATCTTCACGCCCACCCGGAGACCGCTTTCGAGGAGCAGCGCACCTCCGACTTCGTGGCCGAGAAGCTGGCCGAGTTCGGCATCGAGGTGCACCGCGGCCTCGCCACCACCGGTGTCGTCGGCCTGCTCGATGGCCGGACCAACGCCAGCGGGCGGGCCATCGGCCTGCGCGCCGACATGGACGCGCTGCATATCCAGGAGCTGAACGACTTCGATCACCGCTCCCGCCACGACGGCAAGATGCACGCCTGCGGCCATGACGGCCACACGGCCATGCTGCTGGGCGCGGCCAAGTACCTCTCCGAGACCCGCAACTTCGACGGCCGGGTCGCTTTCATCTTCCAGCCGGCCGAGGAAAACGAAGGCGGCGGCCGGGTGATGGTGGAGGAGGGGCTGTTCGACAAGTTCCCGGTGGAGGCCGTCTACGGTCTGCACAACATGCCGGGCGAGCCCGTCGGCAAGGTCGCCATGCGCGCCGGGCCGGCGATGGCCGCCTTCGACATCTTCGAGATCGCCATCACCGGCAAGGGCGCCCATGCCGCCATGCCGCACCAGGGCATCGATCCGGTGATCACCGGGGCGCAGATCGTCACCGCGCTGCAGACCATCGCCAGCCGCCGCACCGAGCCCATCGACTCCGTCGTCCTGAGCGTCACCCAGTTCCATGCCGGCGACACCTGGAACGTGATTCCGGAGACGGCGGTGATCCGCGGCACCGTGCGCACCTTCCGCAAGGACACCCAGGCCAAGGTGGAGGAGGACATCGCCCGCATCGCCGAAGCGATCTGCGCCTCCCAGGGCGCGCGCATGACCCTGCGCTACGAGCGGCGCTATCCGGCGCTGGTCAACAGCGAAGCGGAGACCGACATCGCCGCCGCCGTGGCCGCCAAGGTGGTGGGCGCGGAGAACGTGCGCGTCGGCGCCGAACCGCTGATGGGTTCGGAGGACTTCGCCTATATGCTTGAGGCCCGGCCCGGCTGCTACATCTGGCTCGGCAACGGCACCGAGGGCGGGCCCGGCGGCTGCGCCGTCCACAACCCGCACTACGACTTCAACGACGACATCGCCGTGGTTGGTGCCAGCTACTGGGCCACCCTGGTGGAATCGACTCTGCCGAAGGACGGGTGAAAGGGTGATGTGGTTCCCGGGCCCTACCGCTTAGAGATCTGGATTCCGCTTTCTGCGGTTTTGGTGAGCTCTGCAAGCTCACTGCCGTCCTCCGGGGCCGAGATGAAGATGTGCAAAGCGAGACCGTCGGACAAGGAATCTGGTCTGAGAATCACCTCGCGATGAACCCAACCGGGGCTTCCTGGTAACGGGGGCTCAAAACGCTCAAGCCACTCGGTGTGATGGCCCAGAATCTTGGTCGGCGTTCTCCTTAGCTTCTCAAGTGGTATGCCTTTGTGGGAGAAGTGATAGCTAGGGAAGTTCCCGACATAGACTCCAAAGCTACCGGTGGTCGCGTCGAGAGGTACCAGCCTGCCGATGCGAAAGACGACGAAATCAGGCCCTTGCTCTTTGGAGAAAGTGTATTCCTTTGGGATGGTAAGTGTTAAGTCTGCCAGTTCCCCGTCGCTCTGCTTCACCTTCACCAGCGTGTGAGTGCCGCCACGGGGCAACTCCTGACGTGGACCTGCACGAAGACTGAAGACAATGCGCTCGGCAATTGCTTCGGCACGGGCGACCACCTCGGGAGGCTTCTCCCAGGTCATAATCTGAAGATGCTGTGCGGAACCATCTGATTGAGCAATAAGCACGTTTGCCAAGACATAATCACCTGAAGGGTGGCGATAACTGCCCTTTCCAATTCCGTAAGCCTTGAGCGGCAAGCTCAAATCAATACTGTACGGGGTCACGTCGCCAACCGGCTGCTCGCTACCCAGCACCACGTTACGAAAGAACGTTTCCGGATCGCTTGGAAACAAGGCGTAAAGCTCGCGGGCCTGAACAACGATCTCAGTATCTGCAAGTGGAATGCGAATCCGAGAGATGGAGCCTTCTGCAGGTGCCGCCGCCATGATGCTATCGGCGCCTACCGTTTCATCTATTGAGTTCCCGGGTGCCGAGACGAGGAGGCGGCCGTTGAGCATGTGAAGTGTCTGCCAAGCGGACTCATCAGCCGTCTGCGCAAGTGTTTGGAAGGGCCAGCTGGATGCAGCAACGAACATCAAGGCTGCAACGCGTCTCAATCTTCTCATCGATGCCTGCTCCCCCGAACTGACGAGAGAAGTTTGACACCAATTATGGCGAAAATGCAGTACGAGAATTTGACTAAGCGATAATGAGTTGAAGCCGTCTTACCTTCGTATGCTCATCACCATAGACCCTTGCTGAACCTTCACGCCCCCTGCCAGCCAGACATATGCCGCGAGCTGACCCCTTTTCCGCCGCTCAGGCTTCCATCCGGGTCTTGTGAGCACTTCAAAGACACTCACGCTCTCTCACACAAGAGGGGCGCAGGTTTTTCAAATCTATTGTTTTCGCTTGGCCGCGATATCACATTTCGGTAATCGATTGTCACTGCCATTCGCGCCAGAATGACCCCGCAACCCGACCCCAGTCAGCCCACTCCGCCGCCCGGCGGGCGGGAGCCGATTTTCAACCTGCCGGCAGGCACCAAGTGGCTGACCCTGGCGATCCTGGCTGTCTTCGCGCTGCAGGTGGTTCTGCCGGGGCGGAGCGGGGATTGGCTGGTCCTGACGCTGGCTTTCGAGTCTTTCTCCTTCTGGCCGCAGGGCAGCAGCCTGCCGGAGCTCGGCGCTTTGCCGTCCCTCGTCACCTACGCCCTGCTGCACGCCGACGCCACCCATCTGCTGCTCAATCTCGGGTTCTTTCTGGCTTTCGGCAGCTTCGTCGAGCGCCGGGTCGGCCTTGTCGCCTTCCTGCTGCTGGTGGTGCTGACGGCGGCGGCCGGGGCGCTTGCCGAATTCGTGCTGCGCGGCGGGCGAGAGATCCTGCTGATCGGTGCTTCCGGCGTGGTCTACGGCATGACCGGCGCCGCGGCGCGTTTCATGCTGCTGGACCGCGGCGGGCTGCGGCGGCGCGCCGGCCTCAGCCTGGTTTTCGTGCTCATCGGCCTGAACCTGGTCTTCGGGGTCACCGGTCTCGGCGACTTCCTGGCCGGCGCTCAGATCGGCTGGAAGGCGCACATCGGCGGTTTCCTGGCCGGTCTCTTCGCTGCCGGTCTGCTCGGCAACCGGCCTCATCTCCGCTAGCGCCCCAGCGGCGCTGTCGCGAAACCGCAGCCTGCTCGGTTCTGCCCCAGAACGGTCACAGATCGGTCATCCGGCGCCTGTGTATAAGGAGGTCCGGAGGAAGCGCCCGGCAACCATGCCTTCGTCAGGCTGGGCCGCGGCGGCAGCAAGCAAGAACGCCGGAACAACCGGAAGACCGAGTCATGGCCACCATCTTGGCGCATCCCGCCAGCAGCAGCACGCCGACCGCCCTGAGACGCCTGCCCGTTTTTCTCGACGGCAGTGAGGCCTGTGTGGGAGAGACGCAGATCATCTCCGGCGCTGCCAGAATTGCGCGCGGCATCCTGGGACCGGAGGCGGTCCTCACGGCTGCCGGTTTCGCACGCCGAACGCGGAACCAGGTGCTCTGCCTGCTGGGCGACACGCCGCCGCCCGAGGGGCTGGAGCCGATCGGGGAGGCCCGCTTCGCCACCCAGTCCGGCGACAGCGGCCCGGTGGTCCTGCGCTTTGCCGAGCTGGCCGAGCCGGCCGAGCGGCGGAAAGGCCGCCACGATGTGATCTTCGAGCCGCTGGGGCCGCGCGGGGCAGGGCTGAACGGCACCTTTGCTTTTGCCGGGCTTCTGGACTTCGAAGACCTGCTCAGTCTCATCGTCGAGACCGTGAAGGGGGTGCACCTGGCGGGGCCCGGGATGCTGGACGATCTGCGCTTCGCGGGGTTCCGCCAAACGGCACTGCCGGTCGGGGCCGCCCCGATGATGGCGGGCAAGCTGACCGTCCGGCACCTGCGCGTCATGGAGCGGGCGCCGCGCCTGCGTACCGTCAGCCGCGTCCAGATCGAAGGGCCCGGGGGCGACAGCCTCGCAGCGACGGTCACATTTGTCTGCAGCGCCCCGGTGGCCGCCCCGGCGGCCTGATCCCTGGCTGCCGGGGCTGGCAGAATCCAAGATCAGATCGTTTTGCTGCACTCCAAAAGTGTAATAGCTGCGCTCAATCACCTGTAAATTGCTTCTTTTGCCTTCATTTCTGCCGTGCTCGCCAGGCAGTGAATGCGGCTGCTTTGCATGGACCTCATGGAAGAGGCCCTTCACAGTTTTTTTGCAAAGAGGAGTTGAAATTCTTTCGTGCCCCTCTATTTTGCCCGTATTGATTATATCAATATGAGTAGAATTCTCTTTGGGTTGTGCCGAGGCTGCGACGGGGGCGAGCCATAGTCAGGGACAAGATCAACGGTCGAGAGGTTGCCATTGTCGGCATCGGGGCTTCGGCTGGCGGGCTTGAGGCTCTGCGAGAGTTCGTCGCCGAACTCACGCCCGGCGCGAACGCCTGTTACGTGGTGGCCCAGCATCTGTCGCCGCGTCACCGCAGCATGCTTATGGAGTTGCTGGCTCGCGAGACCGAACTGCAGGTGAAGGAGATCCTGCGCAACCAGCGGCCACGCCCCGACATCATCTACATCACACCCCCGAACCGCCACGTCGAACTGCAGAACGGTTTGCTGACGGTGCGGACGCCGAAGATCAAGTCCGGGCCGCAGCCCTCTGTCGATCTGCTTTTCGCCTCGCTTGCGCTTGAGTGTGAGGAGAGGGCGATCGGCGTGGTCCTCTCTGGTACCGGGTCAGACGGCGCGCGTGGCATCAAGGCAATCCGGGCCGCGGGAGGCGTCACCGTCGCGCAGGACTCCTCGGCCAAGTACAACGGAATGCCAAACGCCGCCACCGCGACGGGTTGCGTCGATCTGGTGCTGAAGCCCGGGGAGATTGCGCGGCGCGTTCCCGATCTCCTCCACGGCGGCCACCGCCAGGACATTCTGCAGAGACAGGACCGTGAGGTCGCCAGCGATGTCTATCTGGAAGTCTGCGCCGTTGTCCGTACCCACACCAGCATCGATTTCAGCAACTATCGTTCTTCGACGATCCTGCGCAGGCTCGCGCGGCGCATGAAGCTGCAGCACGTCCCGGATCTTGAATCCTATCTCTCTGTCTTGAACCGTGACACCGCTGAGATCGATCATCTGGTCCGTGAACTGCTGATCGGTGTGACGTCGTTTTTTCGTGACCCGGCTGTCTGGGAGGCTTTGGCGGAGCCGGTCGACACTCTCGTGCGCTCGAAGTCAAGCCGGAACTCCCTCAGGATCTGGGTGCCCGGCTGCGCGACCGGCGAGGAAGCCTATACGGTTGGGATTCTGTTTGCCGAGACCTTGCGCAAGCAGAACAAGCATCTGAAAGTCCAGATTTTCGCCACCGATCTCGACAGCGAAGCCCTGGCGATCGCCCGGCGCGGCGTCTATCCCGCCTCGGTGGCGGAGCAGATCAGCGGTTCCATTCTTCGGCGCTACTTCACGCCCGCGGGAAGCGAATTCTCGGTCAAGCAGGCCGTCCGGGACATGATCGTTTTCAGCCGGCACAACATCATAGAAGACCCGCCGTTTTCGAAGCTCGATCTTATCAGCTGCCGCAACCTCTTCATTTATTTCACACCTGACCTGCAGCACCGCATTCTCGAGCGCTTCCACTATGCCTTACAGAGCGGCTGCCTCCTGGTGCTGGGGCGATCGGAGGCCATCGGGGACCTGGGCGACCTCTTCGAACTGGTCGATCGCCCGAACAAAGTGTTTCGCGCCGCCAGCCACAAGTCCTCGCCGTTCAGGCCCAGCGCCTTTACCCCGGTGGTCAGCCCCAAGGTGCACGAGGCCAAACAGCTGGCCAAGCGCCCGCGGTCCAGAGAGGCGCGGGCCCATGAAGCGATTGCCAAGCGGTTCGGCCCGCCAACGGTGATTGTCGACGGCAACGACCGGCCCGTCCATATAGCGGGCGCCATCAAACCCTACCTCCAGGTGCCCACCGGCAGCTCGCAGTTCGACGTCTTCAGCCTGGTGGAAGAAAGCCTGCGCGCTGAGTTGCGTGCGCTTCTGCTGCGCAGCCGCCGGGAGCATGTCGTGGTGCGCAGCCGCCCTCACACGGTCAAGCACCAGGGCGACCGATGGCAGTTCAGGATCGTCATTCACCCCTACCGCGACGAAGAGACGGATGAGGAACTGAACCTCATCGCGTTTATGACCGTACGCGCTCTCGTCGAAGAGGACGAAAGCGCGGACCTGGAGGTCACAGACAAGCCGGACCAGGTGAAGGAGCTCGAACACGAACTGCTGGCCATGCGCGAGCACCTTCACACCATGGTCAGCGAGTTGGAGACCTCCAATGAGGAACTGCAGTCCCTGAACGAAGAGCTGCAGTCCTCAAACGAAGAGCTGCAGTCGACCAATGAGGAGCTCGAAACCTCTAACGAGGAGTTGCAGTCGACGAATGAGGAACTCACCACGGTCAATGAAGAGATTGTGGTGAAGTCCGATGCTCTGAACGAGGCGAACCTGTTTCAGACGTCGATCCTCGAGAGCATCTCCAACGCGGTGATCGTGACCGACAAGAATCTGTGCATTCAACGCTACAATGCCGCCGCGGCGCGGCTGTTCAGGGTTGACGAGCAGAGCATCGGCCAGCCCCTGCCGCAAGCGCGGCCTCAATTTCGGATGCCGGATCTGAGCGCTCTGGTCCATGAGGTCATTAAGAGCGGCAGTCCCAAATCGAAAGCGATTCGGGCCCGCACGATCGACAAGTACTTCGACCTTTTGATCCACCCCTGCATCGATGCTCAGAGTCAGACGGTCGGTGCCGTTCTCACCGTCAACGACGTCTCCAGGCTGGCCCGCGCCAATGCAAAGCTGCGACGCAGCCGTCGCGATCTGGCCGAGGAAGTGGAGCTGCGCAGTACCATTCTCGACAGCACGCCGGCGCAGATCGCCGTCCTCGACAAGAACGGAGAGATCATCGCCGTCAACGAGGGCTGGCGAAAGTTCGGCCGTGAAAACGGCGCAACGGACGACCGTTTTGGCGTCGGCAGCAGTTACTTTGGGGTTTGCGGACAACCTGACGCACAAGAGGGGACTTTCTCTCAGACGGCCGAAAGTCTGCGGCAGGTCCTCAACGGCCATGTCAGTCAAGCCGAGGTTCGTTATACCTGCCACGCGCCGAACGAGAAACGCTGGTTCAAGTGTGTCATTCGCGGAACCGGGTTGGAGAATGACAAGATCGGCGCGCTGATCATGCATTTCGACATTACCAGCGAGGTCTTGCTGGAGGCTTCGACCGCCGCGGCGCGTCGGCTGGCTGAGCAGGCAAGCCACGCCAAATCCAGCTTTTTGGCGAACATGAGCCATGAGTTGCGCACGCCGCTAAACGCCATCATCGGGTTCTCCGACCTTATCGCCTCGGAAGCTTATGGTGCGCACAGCAGCCATAAGTACACCGAGTATGGAGAGGACATTTCCCGCGCTGCGAACCACCTTCTCGGCATGATCAATCACATTCTCGACCTCTCGAAGGTCGAGTCCGGTCGCCTTGAACTCAGCGAGGCTCTGGTCGATGTCGGGGATTGCGCGGCGGGGGTGTTGAAGTTCTTCGAGCAGGAAGCAAGGCAGAAGCGGATTCGGCTTCTTTGCGATGTGCCTGAGCGCTTCCCGCTCGTGCTGGCGGATGAGGGCGCAATGAGCCAGATCCTGACCAATCTCATCGGCAATGCGATCAAATTCACTGGAGAGGAGGGGACAGTCACCTGCAGCGCACGCCTCGAATGCGCGAGCGGCGCCCTGAAGCTGGAAGTCGCCGACGACGGCATCGGCATCGCCAAGGAAGACCTGAAGCGTATCAGCGAGCCTTTTGCCCAGGTGCGCTCCACCTTGACCAGCAACAACTCCGGGGTTGGGTTGGGGCTCTCGCTCGTTCACGGCCTCGCCCGGCAGCACCAGGCAAAGGTCGACATTCAAAGCGACCTCGGCCAGGGGACGCGCGTGGTGCTGACCTTCCCGCGCTCACGGGTCAGAAAACGCCGGGCAGCGCGGTCTAAATCTGTCCTGGGGCAGGCTCAGGCCATGGCCGCGAAGTAAACGCCGCCACGAAGTGATTTTCGAGCCGCTGGGCCACGCGGGGCGGGCCTCAACGGAACCCTCGCCTCTGCGGGGCTTTTGGACACCGAGGCCACACGAATCAGCATGTCCGGACCGAAAAGCAGACCGGTCCTGGTTTCTCCGATAAGATTTTCCATTAAAAGTAGATTCTGCCATGCGCGGTCGCTGGCCATTGGTAAAGCCTGCCAGCGCGGCAGACTCGACGCTATCATATTGATATAAAAAAGATCTTCTCTGCCCTTTCGTGGGCTGCTGCAGGTGTCGGCGGATTTCCGCCCGGGGCACAAAGCCTTCTTTTCGCGATCCCTTATACAAGGAGGGTTGAATGGCGAATCTAGCCAGCATAATATAATTGAATTGTTTATCAGTGTTTTCTGATAAATGGGGACGTCGGTGTAGGACTTACGGGTGGCGAGCGGGGGTGTTGTCGCCATGCATGTGTGCCTATGCAGATAAACAAGAGTGCTGGTGTTACCATAGTCGGTATCGGAGCTTCGGCGGGCGGGCTAGAGGCGCTGCGGGAGTTTGTCGGAAATCTCGTGCCGGGTGGCAACACCTGCTACGTGGTCGCGCAGCATTTGTCGCCCAGCCATCGCAGCATGCTGATGGAATTGCTGGCGCGGGAAACCACGCTGGAAGTCAAGGAGATCACCCGCAATCAGCGCCCGCGCGCCGACGTGATCTACATCACCCCGCCGAACCGCCATGTCGAACTGCAGAGCGGTTTGCTGACCGTCCGAAAGCCGAAGATCAGGTCCGGCCCGCAGCCCTCTGTCGATCTGCTCTTCGCTTCCCTGGCGCTGGAGTGCGAGGAGCGCGCGATCGGTGTCGTCTTCTCCGGCACCGGCTCTGACGGTGCCCGGGGCGTTCAGGCGATCAGAGCGGCCGGCGGCATCACCTTCGCCCATGACCACACCGCGAAGTACAACGGCATGCCCAACGCGGCCATTGCAACGGGCTGCGTCGACCTGGTGCTGCCACCGGCCGAGGTTGCCGCGCGCATCCCTCATCTGCTGGAAGGCAATGTCCGCCACGTTGTGCTGAAGGAGCCGGAGAAGGCCAGCACCAGCAACACCTATGCGGACATCTGCGCCGTTATTCGCACCCACACCAACATCGACTTCACGAACTACCGGTCCTCGACGATTCTGCGCCGCCTCTCGCGGCGCATGAATCTGCTCCACCTGGCCAATCTGGAATCCTACCTCGCCCTTCTGGGCCGCGATCCGGGCGAGATCGAACGTCTGGTCCGCGAACTCCTGATCGGCGTAACCTCGTTCTTCCGCGATACTTCGGTCTGGGAACGGCTGGAGGAGACGGTCGACAAGCTGGTCCAGTCCAAGGAGGGGGCGGACTCGATCCGGGTCTGGGTGCCGGGCTGTGCCTCCGGCGAAGAGGCCTATACCATTGCCGTGCTCTTCGCCGAGGCCATGCGCAAGCTGAACAAGCGTGTCAAGGTGCAGATCTTTGCCAGCGACCTGGATGCCGAAGCATTGATGGTGGGGCGGCGCGGAATCTATCCGTCTGCCGCTGCCGAGCAGGTCGACCCGAAGCTCCTGCGCCGTTACTTCACGCCTCTGGCCTCAGAGTTTTCGGTAAAGCAGCCGATCCGCGAAATGATCGTGTTCAGCCGCCACAACCTGGTACAGGATCCGCCTTTCTCGAGGATCGATCTGATCAGCTGCCGGAACCTCTTCATCTACTTCACGCCGGACCTGCAGCGGCGCATTCTCGAACGCTTTCACTATGCGCTGAACCCGTCGGGAACGCTGCTGCTCGGCAAGTCTGAAGCGATTGCCGAGCCCAGCGAACTCTTCGAACTGGTGGACCGGAGCCACAAGCTCTTCAAAGCGACTGTTACAGTTGCCTCGCCGTTCCGGCCTTCGGCCTTCACGCCCTTGAAGCACACGGCGGCCTCGCCGGCGAGCAAGCTTCTCAAGAATCCACGCTCGCGAGAGGACCGGGCCAACGAGGTTGTCGCAAAGATCTTCGGGCCGCCAACCGTCATCGTGAACAGCGACGACAAACCGGTTCACATCTCCGGTGCGGTCAAACCCTACCTCACTGTGCCGACCGGATCGTCCGAGTTCGATGTCTTCAGTCTTGTGGAAGAAGACCTGCGCGCCGAACTGCGCGCGCTGCTGCTGCGCTGCCGCCGCGAAGAGGTGGTGGTGCGCAGCCGCGTTCACACCGGTGAGCATCAAGGCGACCGCTGGCAATACCGCATCGTCATTCATCCTCATAACGATGACGAGACGGACGAGAAGCTGAGCATTGTCGCCTTCATGACCGTCCGGGCGCTTCTCGAAGAAGCGGAGGAGTCGGTCGATGAGATCGAGCAGCAGGACCAGGTGCGGGAACTCGAGCATGAACTTCTGGCCATGCGCGAACACCTCCACACGATGGTCAGCGAGCTGGAAACCTCCAACGAGGAACTGCAATCCCTCAATGAAGAGCTTCAATCCTCGAACGAGGAACTCCAGTCCGCCAACGAAGAACTGGAGACCTCCAACGAGGAGCTGCAGTCGACCAACGAGGAACTGACCACCGTCAATGAGGAAATCGTCGTCAAATCCGATGCTTTGAACGAGGCAAACTCCTTTCAGTCTTCCATTCTGGAGAGCATCTCGAACGCGGTCATCGTCACTGATCAGAACCTGCGGGTGCAGCGCTACAACGCTGCTGCCCAGAAGACCTTCAAGCTGGACGAGCACAGCGTCGGGGAGCCGCTGGCACTGATCAAGACCCGGTTCCGCATTCCTGACCTGCGCCCGCTTGTCGAAGAGGTCATTCGCGGTGGGACGCCGCGCAGCAAGGCGATTCGATCCCGCCAGAATGACCGCTACTTCGACCTCGTTGTGCAACCCTGCATGAATGACCAGCATGGGATCATCGGTGCGGTGCTGGTGCTGAACGACGTTTCCCGTCTTGCCAAGGCGAACGCCAAGCTGCGGCGCAGCCGCGGCGAGCTTGCCGAGGCGATGGAGCTGCGCAGCGCTATACTGGACACGACCCCTGCCCAGATCGCTGTTCTCGATCGTGTCGGGACAATTATCGTCGTGAACGAAGCCTGGCGCGACTTCAGCCGGGGGAATGGTGGAGTCGATCTCAGTTTCGGCGTCGGCACGAACTATCTGCAGATTTGTGAAGGCGTGATGGTCGACGGGGAGAGCGAAGCCGACGAGGTCTCGGTAAAGCTGCGCGATGTCTTGGCGGGGCGACTCAAGTACGCCGAGGTGCGCTATGCCTGTCATTCGCCGACCGAAAAGCGCTGGTTCAAGTGCATCATGCGCGGCGCGGAGGCCGAGAACGAGCAGATGGGCGCGCTGATCATGCACATCAACATCACCAGCGAAGTCATGCTGGAGGAGTCCATGGCGGTGGCGCGGCGCATGGCCGAGGAGGCGAGCGCCGCCAAATCAAGTTTCCTGGCAAACATGAGCCACGAGCTGCGCACGCCCTTAAATGCGATCATCGGCTTTGCCGACATGATCGGCGCGGAGACTTTCGGAGCTCACAGCAGCGACAAGTACTCCGAGTACGGCCGCGACATCAGCAATGCCGCGGACCATCTGCTGCGCATGATCAACCACATCCTCGACCTCTCGAAGATCGAATCCGGTCAGCTGCAACTGGAGGAGAAGCTGATCGACATCGCCGACTGCCAGCGCTCGGTCTTCAAGCTCTTCGAGCAGGGGGCGAAGACCAATCACGTCAGGCTGGAGTGCCGTGTATCCAGAAACCTGCCGCGGCTGCTGGCCGACGAGGGAGCCATCAACCAGATTCTGATGAACCTCATCGGCAACGCGATCAAGTTCACCGGTGAGGAAGGCACGGTCACCTGCAGCGCCAGGATCGAGAAGTCCAACGGCTCCTTGACGCTGGAAGTCGCCGACGACGGCATCGGCATCGCCAAAGAGGATCTGGAGCGTATCAGCGAGCCTTTCGCCCAGGTGCGCTCGACTCTGACCAGCAACAACTCAGGCGTCGGCCTTGGGCTCTCGCTCGTGCACGGCCTCGCCCGGCAGCATCAGGCAAAGGTCGATATTCACAGCGACCTCGGCCAGGGAACGCGCGTGGTGCTGACTTTCCCCCGTTCACGGGTCAGAAGACGCCCCGCCAGAAGGCCCAGATCCGCCGCGGTGCGGGCCCAGGCCATGGCCGGGAAGTAAGCCCCGCCATCCGGTCTGGCGCTCAACCGGGCCCGGGCTCTGAAATCTCATTCTTTCTGGCGGATGGCGCGCGGATCGAGCGCGTCCTGCAGGCCGTCGCCCAGGAAGTTGAAGGCAATGACCGTCAGGAAGATCAGCAGGCCCGGGTAGATCGCCAGCACCGGAGCATCCCAGATGAGTTCCTGCGCGTTGGTCAGCATGTTGCCCCAGGAGGGCAGCGGCGGCTGAATGCCGAGGCCGAGAAAGCTCAGAACCGATTCCAGCAGGATGATGCCGCCGATGGACAGCGTCGTTGCGACGATGATGGGCGAGACCACGTTGGGCAGAATATGCACCAGCATAACCCGCGGACCCGAGGCGCCGAGCGCTTCCGCAGCGCGCACGAACTCGCGTGCTTTCATCGAGAGCGTTGCCCCGCGCACGAGACGGGCCACCGTTGTCCAGCCGACCAGGGCGATCAGGAAGACGATGCGATAGATCGAAATGGTCTCGGAGTTTGCCAGATCCTGAGGCAGGCCGAGCTTGGTAAGGTCGACCACCGCCAGGATGATCAGCAGCGGCAGGATCGGCAGGGCGATGACGCCATCGGTGAAGCGCATCAGCAGGGCGTCCAGGCGCCCGCCGTAATAGCCGGCGGTGATGCCCAGCAGCGTCCCGATGATGGCCGCGCCGACCGCCGCGGCAAGGCCCACCACCAGCGAGACCTGGCCGCCGTAGAGCAGGCGCACCAGCGTGTCACGCCCCAGCTCGTCGGTGCCCAGCGGATGCTGCGGCGAAGGCGGCTGCTTGGCGTTGAAAAGGTCGACCAGGTTGCCGTCGACGCCAAGCCAGGCTTCCACCAGCGGCGCGGCGGCCGAAAGCAGACCCAGGAAAACGAGGAATGCGAGGCTTGCGACGGCGATGCGATGACGCAGGAAGCGCTGCAGAAACGTCTGCCGCGCGGTCAGCGACCCGCCGGCGGCCAGGGCGGCTTCGGCGGCCAGCAGGGGCGCCCCCGGACTGTCGCTGTTGCGGCTCATTGATAGGAGATCCTCGGGTCCAGCCAGGTGTAGGCCAGGTCGGCCAGCAGGTTGGCCAGCAGGGTTGTCAGGGTCGCGAAGAGCAGGCCCACCAGGGCCACGTTGTAGTCGTTGCCCACGACGGAGTCGTAGATGGTCTTGCCCATGCCGAGGTAGGCGAAGATGGTCTCCGTGATCAGGGCGCCTGAGAAGAGATTGCCCATCTGCAGGGCGAGAATGGTGGCCACCGGGATCATGGCGTTGCGCAGCACATGGCCGACCACGATCTGCCGGCCGCTGAGCCCCTTGGCGCGGGCGGTGCGCACATAGTCCTGGCGCAGCGCCTCGATGGCGGCGGCCCGCATGAAGCGGATGATGCCGCCCACCGTCGCAATGGTCAGCGCCAGCACCGGCAGAACCAGAAAGCGCAGGTCGGACCAGAAGTTGCGACCGTCGCCCATCCCGCCGGCGGGAAGCCAGCCGAGCGTGACGGCAAAGAGGATGATCAGCAGGATGGCGAGCCAGAAGGGCGGCACCGAGATCCCGGCAAAGGCCAGCAGGTTGATGGCGTGGTCGGTCAGGCTCTGTGGGCGCGTCGCGGCATAGATGCCGGCAGGCAGGGCGATGAGGAGAGCCAGGAACAGGCTGAGGCCCATCAGCACGATGGTGTTGCCGAGGCGCGGTATCAGGATGTCGAGCGTCGGCTGGTTGTAGAGTCGCGAGTAGCCGAATTCGCCCTGCAGGGCCGCGCCGAGCCAGGTGAGGTAGCGGTCGGTGATCGGGCGGTCGAGGCCGTAGAGCGCGCGCAGCCGCGCCGCATCCTCCGGCGTCATCTCCGGATCGGAGAAGATCATGATGTCGATCGGATCGCCCGGCATAAGCCCCAGCAGGGCGAAGATCACGAAAGACATGATCGCCAGAACGATCAGCGATTCCGTCAGGCGGCGGGCCAGGTAGGACAGCATGGCTGTTCAGCCCGTCTTCAACGCCCTTCCACCGTCCAGTCCTCGACCCAGAGGGAGGAAGAGGCCATCTGGCCCGTCGGGCGCAGACCTTTCAGCCACTTCGGCAGCACATAGGCGTTGGCGCGCCAGTAGAGCGAAATCACCGGCACCTCTTCGGCATAGATCTGCTGGACTCTTGCCCACATCTCCTTGCGTTTGGTGCGGTCGAGTTCCACGCCGATGGCGTCGATCAGCTCGTCCATCTCCGCGTTGCGGAAGCCGGTGTAGTTCTGGCCGGACCAGCCGTTCTCTTCCGCCGGGATCTCTTCGGAGTGCAGCGTGGTGCGCGGCACGTGCTCCGGTCCCTTGCCCCAGGCGAACATGGCAAGCCCGGTGAAGCGGCGATGATGTACGGTCTCCCCGAAGAAGGCGCGCGGCGGTTCGTTGCGCACGCGCATGTCGATCCCGGCCTGCTTCCACTGACTTTGCAGCACCTGCTGGACCAGCTCGCGGATGCGGTTGCCTGCAGTCGTCATGAACTCCAGGCGCAGCGGCTCGCCGGCCGCATTGTGGCGGACGCCGTCGCGCATCTCGCTCCAGCCCGCCTCGTCCAGCAGGGCGGCGGCTTTCTGCGGGTCGTGGCTGTACTTCTTGATGTCCGGATAATGGACCCAGTCCAGCGGCGAGACGCCCGAGTGCGCGACCGGCTGGCGGCCTTCGAAGAGGCGTTCGCTGATGGCCTCCCGGTCGATGGCGTAGACCAATGCCTGGCGCACCCGCTTGTCCTGCAGGATCGGGTTTTCGAGCATCAGGTCGATGTGTTCGTAGAGCAGCCCGGGTTCGTAGATGATCTGGTAGTCCTCGCCGTTGCGCTTTTCGAAAGCCAGGGCCTGATCGAGCGTCAGGCCTAGCTCGCCGGAGATCATGTCAATGTTGCCGGACAGCAGGTTGGCCTCCAGCGCCGTCGTCTTTTCGATGGTGAGCAGGGTGATGCGGTCGAAGGTCGGGCGCTTGCCCCACCAGGTCTCGTTGCGCTCCAGGACGATGCGCGAGCCGGGGATCGCCTCGACGATGCGGTAGGGGCCGAAGGCGAGGCCCGGGTTGGTCGGGTCGTTGTCGAAGGCGGTGCGGTTCCGGTAGTCCTCCGGCGCGGTGTCGAAGATCGGCTCCTCGATGTGGGCCGGCAGCAGCCGGAAGTCGTTGATGGCGGCATACTCGAAGGAGATGCGGTCGACGTGCATGACGAAGGTCTTGTCGTCGATGACGTCGATGGAAAGGATGCGGCGGTAAAGCTCCAGGCTGCCGACGCCGGACTTCTCGTGCCGCCCCACCTTGTAGGTGAACAGCACGTCCCGGGTAGTAATCGGCGTGCCGTCGCCCCAGGTCGCCTCCGGCTGGATGGTGTAGGTGAGGGCGATGCCCTGCCCGTCTCCTGCGCCCTCAACGCCCTCCGGCAGGGCCTCGGGAACGGCGGTGCCGGCCTCGATGGACGGCAGTTCGACGCAGAGCATGCAGATAAGCTGCCATTCGTGGTCGTAGACCGTCATCGGCCGCTGGGTCATCGACATGATGTAGGACTTGGCGACCGAGGCTTCCCTGCTGGGATGCAGGGTCGTGGGGTATTGCGATATGCCGATGCGCAGTTCCTCGGCTGCGGCGGGCAGCGGCCCTGTAAAGGCGGTGGAGAGACTTCCCGCAAGTGCCAGGACGACGGCCAGCAACAGCTTTCGCATCGGCAAACCCCTTTCGCATCCTACCCTGTCGGCGCTCCGGTCAGGCGCTTCACGCTGCCTGCTTCCGGGTGCTTCGGGCCAGTCTATCCGACCGCGGCCCCCAAGGCGAAGGCTTTGCGGGGTCGCGCACGGGGACGTGAAAGGCGCCGAAAGGCCCGCCGGAACGGCCTTACATCCAGCCCTTCTCTTTGAAGTAGCGCGCCGCCCCCTCGTGCAAAGGGGCGGAGAGGCCGTCGCGCACCATCACTTCGGGCTGCAGGCGGGCGAAGGCCGGATGCATGGCGCGGAAACGCTCCAGGTTTTCGAAGATCGCTCTGGTGACGGCGTAGACGGTCTCCGCCGGCACCTGCGCCGAGGTCACGACCGTGGCCTTGACGCCGAAGGTGGCGACATCGTTGGCGTTGCCGGCATAGAGCCCGCCGGGGACCGCCGTCATGGCGTAGTAGGGGTTGTCGTCGACCAGTTTCTGGATCTGCCGTCCGGACACCTCGGCAATCACCGCATCGCAGAGCCGCACGGCCTGGGCGACCGAGTCGTTGGGATGGCCGACCGTATAGATCATTGCCTGAATGCGGTCATGACAGAGCGCGAGCGACTGCTGGCTCGCCGGCAGTTCCTCGGCAAGGCTGAACGACGTCTTGCTCCAGTTCATCGCCTTCATCACCACTTCCATGGTGCCGCGCTGGCCCGAGCCGGGGTTGCCGATGTTCACGCGCTTGCCGGCGAGATCACGCAGATGCTGAATCCCGGAATCGCGCCGGGCGACCACCGTAAAGGGCTCCCCGTGCACCGAGAAAACGGCGCGGAGATCGGAGTCGGCCTTGGCCTCGGCAAAGCGGCTGGTGCCGTTGACGGCGTGGAATTGCCAGTCGGACTGGGCGACGGCAAACGCGATGGTGCCCTGGCGCACGGCTTCCAGGTTGGCGATCGACCCCGCCGTCGGTTCCGCGGTGCAGGTGATGCCGTGTTCGCTCTGCGTCTGGTTGATCAGGCGGCAGGCAGCACGGCCGACCTGGAAATAGACTCCGGCGCGGCTGCCGGTACCGATGGTCACCGTCTCCTCGGCTGCAGCCGTCGGTTCGCCGAACGAAACGACCGCGGCCAGGACGGCAAGTGGGAACAGCAGGCAAGGTAAACAGAGTCGTTGCGCCATTTGATCCTCCCCAGATTGGATAATCCAATACGGTCAGCGGCGGATCGGATGACGCCCAGCGGTCCTGAACGGTGGGTCACGTACGCCCTTGCGGCGGCAGTCCAAGGACCTCTCGGCGCCGGAGATCCTGCAATTTTTCCTATTATCGTTTGAATACGGACAGTCTAGAGCATGTTCCGTGGCGGCTGAAGGGCGCTGTGCCGCGCGGCGTGAACCGGCTTCAGGCCATGGAGGCCTGGTCCCACGCGATGATGTCTTCGTAAATCGCGGAGAAGCGCTGGTCTTCGCGCCGTTCAAAGAGAGGATCTTCGATCGGTTTCAGTTGCGCGCCGATGGCCGCCCAGTCTTCCGGTTTGAGGCTGCGTTGGGCGGCTGGGAAGAAATGCTTCTCCTCCATCATGATGTGCCGGCGATAGGCACTCAGGAATTCGACAGCGACCTCCTGGATCGCGCTGCGTTCAATGGGAATGTCCTGTTCAACGGACTCGATGGCCGCGGCAAACTTGCGGGTTTTTTCAGCCAGAGCCGCGTGTTCCTCGCGCAGATCGCGCACACCCTCGAGAGCCCCGGGATTGCGCTCTTTCAGACGGTCGAAGATCAGGTCTTCCAGCGGATGATGATGAAGGTCCGGATAAGACAGGCAGTAGTACAGAATACCGTCCAGGATATCGAAATCCAGGGACCTGCCGTCTTCGAAGGCTGCCATCTGGCGCTCCAGGGCGTCCAGCAGCTTGGTGATCCGGGAGTGATCGTTGCGCAGGGATTCGATGACGCCGGCCATGGGTACACCTCTGCTTGAGAAGGCCGCTCTCACGAGAGGGCCCGGCAAGGGAGAGGCAAGGATAGGGGCCGCTCCGGCGCCCGGACATTGACCTGCGTCAAGCAGGCAGCGCAGGGGGGGCGCCGCAGACGATGGCTCGTTTATGGCTCAGCGGTTCGATTACGATGGCTCGACTTTTCCCTTCGCCCGGCTCGGTGCGAAGTGATAGATTGCCGGCGCGGCGCGGTGGCTGCAGCGGCGTCCGTGGGTCATGAGGTTGCAGAAACGGCCTCTGACATCCGAACAAGGCAGCTGACACAAGTGCAGCTGAGACAAACGCAGTACGACTGGGGGAGTGCCCGAAAGCGGCACGGCAACACTGGGGGCCACTGAAACCTTGCTTTACCATGCCTATGAGTTGACTCACGCTGCGGTGAGACCGCTGCGCATGCAATCCGACGCGCTGCGCTATGCCTGCCGAAGCGCCTTCAGCCCTGTTGCCTACACACCCGTCGGCAAGGCGGTGGCTGCGGCCTGTGAGGTCTTCGAGAACGTGACACGGCGTTACGGCAAGCCGGAGTGGGGAATCGATGCTGTGGACATCGATGGCGAGGCGGTCGCCGTTGAGCCCCGCCTTGTTTACGGCAAGCTGTTCTGCGACCTGCTGCACTTCAAGCGGGACAAGCCGGCTGTTGCCGGACGCAAGGATCCCAAGGTGCTGATCGTGGCGCCGCTTTCCGGCCACTACGCCACCCTGCTGCGGGGCACAGTGAAAGCGATGATCCCGGAGCACGAGGTCTTCGTGACCGACTGGCGCGACGCCCGCTTCATGCCGCTTGCGTATGGGCGCTTCGATCTCGACGACTTCATCGACTATGTGATCGACTTCATCCGCTTCATCGGCCCGGACACCCATGTCATTGCCGTCTGCCAGCCTTCGGTGCCCGTGCTGGCAGCGGCCGCCGTGATGGCCGAGCAACGCGATCCGCTGCAACCCGCGTCGATGACATTGATCGGCGGACCGATCGATACCCGCCGCAACCCGACGGCGGTGAACGAACTTGCGGCTTCGCGGCCGCTGTCATGGTTCGAGCACACGGTCATCTCGCCGGTGCCGTTTCCCTGTCCCGGCGCCATGCGGCGCGTCTATCCCGGCTTCGTTCAGCTGACGGGCTTCATGACCATGAACATGGAACGCCATCTGGATGCCCACGCCGACCTGTTCCGTCACCTGATCGAAGGGGACTGCGACTCGGTCGATCAGCACCAGCGCTTCTACGAGGAATACCTCTCGGTCATGGATCTGACGGCGGAGTTCTACCTGCAGACCATCGACACGGTGTTCCAGAAGCACGCGCTGCCGAACGGCACCATGTACCATCGCGGAAAGCCGGTCGACTGCCGCGCCATTCGCAACACGGCGCTGATGACCATCGAAGGGGAGCTGGACGACATCTGTGGCCTCGGCCAGACCGAAGCCGCGCACGATCTTTGTCCGAACATCCCGGCTGCGGACCATCACCACTACGTGCAAGAGGGTGTCGGGCACTACGGTGTCTTCAATGGACGGCGCTGGCGCGACGAGATTCAGCCGCGGCTGAAGAAGATGATTCGGGCAACCGGGCGTCGGCGCCGCGCCTCTTCTCGGCTTTCGGGCCGGCTTTCGGGCCGGCTTTCGGGAACGGCCTGAGCGCCGGGCTCCCGGACCACCGCGTGGCTGTTTCAGAAGCGAACCGCGTTTAAGGCTGCGGGTGGGCCGCCGCGTCAGGCGCTGCGCTTGTGCAAGCGCCGGTCCTGTTCTCTCTTCGGCGGTTGCGACTCGAGCGCGGCGCTGCTGCGCTGATAGCGCCAGACCGAAGCCGGGGGAATGTTATCCATCACCCAACTGGCACGGCGGCCCCGAAGGCCGAGGGCGGCGGCAATGCGCTTGGAGACCGGTGAGGCCGGGCCGTAGGTGAACTGAACAAAGACGCCGTGGTCGTCGAGCACGGCCATGGATTCGGCGACGATCTGGCGGCAGATCCGGTCAGGGATCGACAACAGCGGCAGGCTCGAGACCACCGCCTTGACCTTGCCGATGCCGGCGTTCTGAAGCAGCCGGCGCAGGTTCGCCGCATCGCCCTGCAGCACCCGCACCTGGGGGAAGCGTTCGGCGATCACCCGGTGGAACGCTTTGTCGCGTTCGATCACGATGATGTCCCTGTGGGGGATACCGGCTTCCAGCAGGGCAGCGGTGATGTTGCCGGTGCCGCCGCCCAACTCGATGATCGCGCCCTCGGCGTCGTGGTCAATCTCTGCGGCCATGGCGGTGGCGAGGCTGCGTCCGCTCGGCACCACGGCTCCGACAGCCTTCGGGTTGCGCAGCCAGCGCCCCAGAAAGCGGATATTGCGCTTCAGGTTCTTCGGTCGGCCCAATTCCATCGGCCCAGTTCCATTAACCCAGTTCCATCAACCCAGTTTCGCCGGCATGGTCCGGTTTGATCCGTCCGCCCCCGGCGGTTGCTCGCCTTGCACAGGCCCCTGCGGCGGTCCCCTGACAACCGGGCCGGCAGCTCCGGACAAGCAATACCAAGCGCTTGCGAATCCACACAGCGCCTAAGGATATGCTGTATATGGACCCGGGTCGCTCGTCCACAAGTGATCTTCCTGTGGTGCGGCGCGATGGCAAGGGAAAGTCAGCAACGACGGGAGCTCCGAAAAAGGCCATTCAGGCCCTTCTCGGAGCAACCTCTTTACCGTCATTTCTTCCCCCGGTTTTGTCAGCCCAAAGGGCGAAGATCACGCTTCAAAGTCGATCTTCTGTCCCCGGTCGGGATCCGGATAGGGAAACCGCGGGGGCGGGTCCTTTGGGGCCGACTCCACCGGCCGGGCCGAGTCCGACTTGGCGGCGGGCGTGACTTCAGGCGCCACCGACTGCGTCGATCCCGTGTTGGCCAGCGGCACGGGGCTTGGTTGGATCTGCATTTGAACCTCCTAAAGTTCAGGCAGCCGCTCTCCCATTACTATATAATACATCGAGGCGCTTAAGTAAATATTTAAATAAAAAGCAAGTAATGCTAAATTCAAGTAAAATTTTATTCAAATTTTCTCTCGATGTGTATTCGTCTGCCAGTAGATTTACTTGAATTCAAGGTTGATTTTGAGATGACAACGCACGCTTTACGCGCTAAACATGCCTGGAGGGAGGGCGCAGCCGGCTGTGTCCCACAGCGGCTGCCGCAGGGCGGCGAAGGCCTGCATTCTCTGGCCAAGGGCTTTGCCGCGATGCACTTTTTTTGCCCTGCGCAATATGTCCAGCTTCCAATCAACCGCTACATATAGTATAGGTTAACAAAATATTAACTGTCACTGGTAGGTGCGGGGAGCTTACGCTTTCTTGCAGCGCTGAGGTAAGGGCTGCTGACGCCGCGTCGGGCCGCGGTTGGTCGGCATTGAGGGGCTCTTGTCAATTGGGGGAGCGGGCGGTTGTGAAGGTTGTTGTTGTTGCATCCCAAAAGGGTGGATCCGGAAAAACGACGATTGCCGGGCACCTGGCAGTTCAGGCTGAACTCAGCGGCCGCGGGCCGGTCGGGCTGATCGATGTCGATCCGCAGGGCAGCTTGGCGGACTGGTGGAACGAGCGGGCGGCGCCCAATCCCTTCTTCATCCAGACCGCGGTTCCGCGCTTGGCGCAGGACGTCAAGGAACTGGCTGCGCACGGCATGGAATTGCTGGTGATCGACACGCCACCGGCGCTGACCGGCACGATTGCCGATGTCATCCGCGTTGCCGACCTGGTGGTCATTCCCACGCGTCCGAGCCCGCACGACCTGCGCTCGATCGGGGCGACCATGGAACTGGTGGAACATCTGGGGAAGCCGCTGGTCTTTGTGGTCAACGGTGCGGCGCCAAGAGCCAAGATCACAGCGGAAGCGGTTTCTCTGCTGTCCCAGCATGGGCCTCTGGCTCCTGCGATCATTCATCAGAGAGTCGATTTCGCCGCCTCCATGATCGATGGCCGCACGGTGATGGAATTGCCCGGCGAGTCCCGCTCGGCGCGCGAGATTGCGGCGCTTTGGGATTATCTCGATGTCCGGCTGTCCGGAGCGAGGAGGCCCCGGAGGGTGCCCGCCGTTCCGCCGGCCCTGACCGGCTCCGAGCAGACCAATCAGATCAAGGTTGAGGGCAGAGCCTGAGATGACTCAAGCCAAGGCGGCTTCCCTGACCAGTGCGCTTTTCGCACGCAAAGGCGCTGCGTCCCCGGCCAGCCTCGTCATTGCCGAGCTTCAGACGGAAGACGGGCCCGAAGGCGCGCTGCCGGTCCAAAAGGGCAAGGGCAGGGGCCAGGACTCCTCCGAGCGGCGGCAGGCAAAGCTGCCGGAGATCGAACAGGAACTGCCGCTGCTGGCCTTTGTCGACGCCCAGAGCAAGAAAGCCGAAATCGGGAAAGATGGTGCCCTCCCGGCCGATGGCCCTGGCGCCGTCGATCAGCCCCGGGACGTGGATCAGCCCCGGGAGGTGGATCAGCCCCGGGAGGTGGATCAGCCCAGAGACGACGAAAGCCACGGCACGCCGCTGGCGCGCAACTCTGGTACCGCCGGCGACAGCGCCGGTGAAGCGGACCTTGAGCCGAGTCCGGCTGCGAGCCTTTTGGACCGCAGCCCCCTCGGGTTGCGAGACGATGCCGAGGAGGCTCCGGGGTCTTCGGAGAACGTGGCACAAGAAGACGCGGCAGATGCGGCAGAGGCAAATGCGGCAGAGGCAGATGCGGCACAGCAGGCACCCGATCCTTCTGACGTGCTGGGCCCGGAAGTGCGGGCCATCTCCGAAGTGCAGGCCATCGAAGCGGAGATCGTGGAAACCGGTGCAGCCTCGTCCGGGCCTGTTGTCGACGACCCGCTGGTCGCCGATCCGGCACCGGCGGCGACAGTGCCCTCGACTGCCGATGTCTTCGAACCGGAAGTTATCGACGCCGAGATCGTCGAACCCGCAGATGCCGGTGATACGCCTGCCGCGGTGACGCAGAGCGCGGGCCAGCGCGGCGAAGCGTCTGTCGGGAGTGGCGAAGCGGCCCGCAGCGGTGAGGCGGAGGTTGCCGCCGGCCCGCCAGACGATCCGCAAGAGGCGGTGTCCGCCACGCCCGCATCCGCGCCCGAAGAGACTGCGGCAGAGGCGGCAGTGTCTGGCACGGCAGCCTCGACCGAGACCGGCGATGCGGAGGCCAGTGATCAGGCAGCCAGTGATCAGGCAGCCAGCGATCCGGCGGCCAGTGATCCAACAGCCGGTGGTTCGCGCACCAACGATTCGGGTGGGCCGACGCCGGATGCGGAGAAGAGACAGGCACCAGGCGATCCGCTGCTCTCTGACCAAGAACAGGCCGCTGCGGGGACTGCTGGAGACAAAGCAGACGGCGAGGATCCCGAAGAGGCGCTTAAGAGCGAGCCTTCCGTCATCGCCAAGCCGGAAGAGCGCGATCCACCGCGCACCTCCTCCGCGGTCAATCTTCGCCTGGCGCAAAAGATCGACGGGCCCAAAGAGGGCAGTCGACCGACTGCTCCTATGACCGCTCCCGCCACCGCTTCGGCTTCCACCGCTTCGGCTTCCACCGGGCCGCTGCGCGCCGGGCCCGCTGCTGCAGCGCGCGACCGTCTTGGCTCAGGGCACAGCACAGGGCACAGCACAGGGCGCGACCGCAGCCCCTGGCGCATCGCCGCTGTGATCGCTGTCGGCGCGGCGCTCGGCTTCACGGCCTATACGCTCTGGCCGCGGTCGTCAGACCCGCAATCCACAGAAGCTCAATCTACAGAAGCTCAATCCACAGGGACCCAGTCTGCGGAGACCCGGTCCCCAGACGGGTCGTCCCCGGGCGCACCGCAGGCCGCGGCGGCGGGCCAGGGCTCCGACGCTGCTGTGCCGGCCTCTGCAACGGAACCCGAAGGCAGCGTTGAAAGCGCTGCGCAGGCTGCGGACGGGCCGCAGGATGAAGACGCTTTGCCGCCCGAAGACGCAACGGCGGCCGGCACGGACGCTGACCTCGCGGCCGCCGGGACGACCGCGGCGGCCGCGGAGCCTTCCTTCGACATCATCCGGATCGAGCCGAACGGCCAGTCGATCATTGCCGGGCGTGCGGAACCGCTGAGCGAATGGATTCTGCTGAACAACGGCGAGCCCATCGGCACCGTTCGGGCCGATATCAATGGTGAGTGGGTGCTGTTGCCGGATGCTTCGCTGATCCCCGGCGCCAACGACTTCAGCCTTGTCAGGAAGGCAGAGCGCGGCAAGGTCGAGATCCCTGCGACAATCGGCCCCTCCTCCGAGGCGCCTGGAAGCGCCCCAGGGAGCGCCCCAGGGAGCGTGCCTGCGAGCGCGCCGGACGCGGCGGCGCAGGCTGCGGCGACGGTGTTGCCGGAGGACGCGCTTTCGGGAGAGGAGTTTTCGGCGGAGGGCCTGTCCGCCGGGGTTGTTCTGCCCCGTCTGAAACCCCGCCAGGAGCCTGCGGCAGAGGAACAGTCTTCGGTGATCAATCTGGCGCCCGGCGGCGGCTATCAGGTCCAGTTCGCATCGGTCCGCCAGAGTGACGCGGCGGAACGGGAACGCGAAAGGCTGATCGACGTCTTTCCGTCCCTCCTCGGCGGGCTCGGCCTTCGGGTGCAGGAGGCCACCATTGACGGTGCCGGGGTCTTCTATCGCCTGCGTACGGGGCCGATCGCTGATCTCGGCAAGGCTCGCGAACTCTGCCGCCGGCTGGAGGCAGAGGGGCAGGGCTGTCTTGTTGTGGCCCGCGCCGTAAATCCGCCGCTGACGGGCACTGATGCCGACTTGCTCGACCCGCCGGCGTCGGTTCTGACGCCGAACCAGCAGGCGGAGATACCGGACTGAGGTGCGGGCCTTGCGCCGGTGCGCTGCTGCCGGGCGATGCTGTCGTCAGGCGGCGCCGGCGTCGTAAAGGCCGATCGCTTCCAAAACGTCCTTGATCTCCCGGCGGGCGGCCGCGTGGCTGCTGGTCTCGCCTTCCTCAGGCAGATCGAGTGCGGTCAGTCCGCTGAGGAAGAGCTCGCGGAAGACGACCCGCTCGCTGACGCCCGGAGCGACGCGAAAGCCGATGCGCTTCGAGAGGACCGACAGCAGGTTGCTGATCTCCCGCATGTTGCGGGCTTCGATATGGGCCAGCCGGTTGCGCAGCACCACCCAGTCGATCGGCGGCCGTCCGGTGACGACGCGCTGATTGTTCTGCTCCCAGACCAATTGGCTGTACACGCTCGGCGCTTCCACCAGCCGGTCCTCGCGGTTGATGCGCGCCAGAACTTCGATGTCCAACAGGCTGTCGTTCAGGGGTGTCACGAGGGTGTCGGCGAAGCGGTGCCCCAGCCGGCAGAGCGAAGAGTCGCTGCCCGGTGTGTCGATGACCACGAAGTCGCAGCCCTGCGCCTCGGCCAGCGCTGCCTGCAGGCGCTGCTCCTCATCCTCCGTGGCCTGCTGACGATCGGCGGCGGCGGAGCGTTCGACCACCGCATGGCGCGGCAGTTCCAGCGTCCGACCGCTTCGCTCGGCGTAGTCTTCACGGTTCTTGAAAAAAGCGGACAGCGTTGCCTGGCGGGAATCCAGATCGAGGGTCGCGACCTTGAAACCCAGTTTCATCAAGGCGACGCTCAGATGAATGGCTGTGGTCGACTTGCCGGTGCCGCCTTTCTCGCTGCCGACCACGACAACGTAGGGACCATTGTCGTCCGGCTGCTCCGCAGCCCAGTCCCCCTCTGACTCGACGATCGCCCCCTGCATGGTCACGACGCTAGCACAGCGCGAACGCGAGTTCACGGTGTTGACGCGACGGGAGAGATGAAAAGCTGAGGCGCCGCCTCGCACCCTGGCATTCCGGCCAGGTCCGGCACCGCAGCCGGTCGATCTTGCGCTCCCCCTGCAAAACAGCTCTCCCCAGAATCGACCTCCCCAGAACAGCCCCTTTTTAGAACAAGACCGTCCAGCTCTCCGTATCGCGGGCTGCAGCAGCCTGGGCGACAGTTGAGTGGCCGCCAGGGGATACCATTCTCAGGTGTTCCGCCTCTTTTTCGTCGTCGAGCTCTTGGGGCTGGTCGGCCCGCTCCGGCTCAAGACCGGGGCCTTTCTCCGGCTGACCCACGCTCTCGGCGACGTTGCCCTTGAGGGCGGCCAAGCGGCGGGCGAGGACCTCGGTCTTTGCCCAGGCCAGGAACTCTTTGCCTTCCTTGTTCTTGTGGACCGCCGCCCATTGCTGGCGCTTGTCCGAGCGCATGGCAAAGGCGATGTTCTCGCCCTCCAGGCCGCAGTCGAGGGACTGCGTATAGGGCGGCACCTTGCCGCCCCAGATCTCTGAAATGACGTTCCAGGAGAAGCCTTCTTTGACCAGCAGTTCCATCATCACCTGGTCGAACTCGCCGCGCGCCAGTTCCAGCGCATAGCTGATCATGCAGTCCAGTTCCTGGCTGCCTGTGGAAGCGCTTTCAAGCTCGGAGATGACGCGCGTGATGATGTCGCCTTCCGGCGTGTTCCGATCCATGCTCCCCGTCCCCAGACCCTCGGTTGAAGTGTACTGATTTTGCGATGGAAGAGAAGCGCCCCTACCTCGGAATCACAAAAAATAGATTTGCTTATGGTTAATTTCGCGCCGGAAAACTACCTCCGGTGTCCGGGCTGTGTAGATCCTGCCGCCTAAGGGTTCAGCCGCGGCTGCGGCTAGCCGTTCGACTTGGCCTGCGCGTCCGCTGTCCAGCTGTTCGGATCCTGCAGGAAGTGCCGCACCGTATCGACCTCCGCGCTTTTGAGGTAGCCGGTCTGCTCGGCGACGGCCAGCGCGTCCCACCAGGTTGCAAGGGCGTGCAGCCTCACACCGCGCTCCTGCAGCGCGGCGACGCCCTCAGGGAAGATGCCGTAGTGGAAGACTACGAAGGTATGGGCGACCTCGGCGCCGGCCTTGCGCAGGGCGTCGACGAAGGTGAGTTTGGAGCCGCCGTCGGTGGCCAGATCCTCAACCAGAAGTACCCGGCTGCCTTCCGGCAGATGCCCCTCGATCTGGGCGTTGCGGCCGAAGCCTTTCGGTTGTTTGCGGACGTATACCATCGGCAGGCCCAGGCGCTCGGCGATCCAGGCGGCAAAGGGGATGCCGGCGGTTTCGCCGCCGGCGATGCAGTCGATCGACTCGTAGCCGGCTTCGCGCTTGATGAGCTCGCAGCCGAAGTCCATGAGCTGCGCGCGTGCGCGCGGGAAGGAGATGATCTTGCGGCAGTCGACATAGACCGGGCTGACGCGGCCGGAGGTGAAGGTGAAGGGCTCCTGCGGGCGAAAGAGGATCGCTTCGATTTCCAGCAGGATCCGGGCCGTGACCGCCGCCATGGCCTGTGGGTCTGATGTGCTTGCCGCGTGCATTGTCCGTCCTCGAGGTTCGGCGCCGGGCGGAGGTTTGCTTGGCTCGGCGCCAGCTTTTGCTGGGCCGGTTGTAGCCCGCCGGGCCGAGTCGATCAAACTTCCGCCCGGCTGTCGACTATTCGGTCCCGCGGGAAAGCGCTGCCGAGGGACGGGACGCCAGCGCGATCTTGGCCAGGAAGTAGCCGATGAAAGCAATGATCGCAGCGGAGGTCATGACGCTGACCATGGGGATGGCGCTCTCGCTCTGCAGGTGCCCGACCACAAGGGTGGCAACGCCGCCGACCATCATCTGCAGAAAGCCCAGCAGGCCGGAGGCGGTTCCGGCCAGGTCCGGACGGACCGAGATCGCCGAAGCGGTGGCATTGGGCAGGCTGAGGCCATTGGCCAGCCCTATGAACATGACCGGGCCGAACAGCATGAGGGGCGTCATCTCGCCCGAGAGCGCGAGGCCGGTCATCAGGGCCATGCCCACGAGCGCGAGTGCGCTGCCGGCCAGGGTCATGCGCTCCGGTCCGACTTTCGTCGACAGCCGGCCGGCCAGGTAGTTGCCGGTCATGTAGCTGGCCGCATTCAGCATGAAGTAGAGCCCGTACTCGCTGGGCGGGCGGCCCATCACCTCGATCATCATGTAGGGGGCGCCGGCCAGGAAGGCGAAGAACACCGCCGTTGTGAAGGACACGTTGATCGCGTAGCCGGTGAAGGCCGTGTCCTTGAGCAGCGTCCCGAACCCCCGGACCATGCTGACCGGCCCGGCGACGACGTCGCGGTCGAAGTGGGTCTCCACGAGCAGGAACCAGGCGAAGGCCAGAACCACCGCGCCGACCAGCAGGACCAAGACGAAAGAGGCACGCCAGCCGAAGAGGTCGTCGGCAAATCCGCCCAGCAGGGGTGCGACCATCGGGGCCACCACCATCGCCATGGTGATGTAACCGATCATGCTGGCTGATTCGCTGCGATCGTGGGTGTCGCGCACGATGGCGCGGCCCAGCACCAGGCCGGCACAGCCGCCCACGGCCTGGATCACCCGGCCGACGATCAGCATCGCGATGCTGTCGGCCAAGGCGCAGAGCAGGGTGCCCAGAAGAAACAGCAGGACGCCCCAAAGCAGCACCGGCCGGCGCCCGAAGCGGTCGGAGAGCGGGCCGAGGAAGAGCTGCGAGATGGCGACGCCGAAAAGGTAGAGGGTCAGTGTGAGTTGGATGGTGCCATAATCGGTGTTGAAGACCGCCTTCATGCCCGGCATCGAAGGGATGAAGATGTTCAGGGCCAGCGGGCCGAGCGCGGTGACGGCGATAAGGATGCCCAGCGAAGGCCGGCGCACCGCGCCCTTCCGCAGGGCTTCCGCCGCGACGGGGCGCGGCATCGCCTGGGGCGGCGGCAGCGGCGCGGCCCCGGCCGCCGCCTCGGGCTGCCGGTGCTCGTCCCGTTCGTCGCTCGCCTCGCGCATTCTTCTCCCCGGAAAAGCCAATGTATCAAGCGGACGTCAGCGAGGACGCCCCGCGCGACTGCCGCAATCGCGATGGGCGCAATCGCGATGGGCGCAATCGCGATGGGCACAATCGCAATTGGCGTAGTCGCAACAGCGGAGGTCCCGGTCGCATGCCACCCTCTTGCGCCGGCCGCAAAGAACACTCAGCTTAGGAAACAGAGAAACCTGCCCGGCGGCCGGATCTGTCTTCTCCCGGCCCCTTTCGTCCCGGCCCTGTTCGGGCCCGCCGAAATGACACTCTTCCTTGCGGTGACTGTTACACGAAGATGATATCTCTGCGGGAACAAAGCCAGTGACTTGTCCGCATAGCTGCCCTGTTGCCCGGAAAACAGCCCTTTTTGGAGCGAACCAGGACCGACGATGAAGATTGCGCCCTGCGATGACGGCCAGATCCAGGCCGGTGCCTGCACTGAGCCCTGCCGCCGGGAAGCCCGCCCGATCGTCCTGATGGTCACCATCCTGGGGTCCAGTCTGGCCTTTGTGGACGGCACGGTGGTGACCGTCGCCCTGCCGGTGATTGGCGAGCAGTTCGGCGGCTCGCTCAGCTTTATGCAGTGGGTGGTCAACGCCTATGCCCTGTTCCTGGCGGCCTTGCTCCTGGTCGGCGGCGCAGCGGGGGATCTTTACGGCCGGCGCCGGGTCTTCAACATCGGGGTGGTGGTCTTCGCGCTGGCCTCGCTGTGGTGCGGACTGGCGGAGACCGCGGGCCAGCTTGTCGCCGCGCGCGCGCTGCAGGGCTTCGGAGGCGCCCTTCTGGTGCCCAACAGCCTGGCCATTATCTCTGCCGCCTTTCCGCCGGAGGAGCGCGGCCGGGCCATCGGCACCTGGGCCGGATTCTCCGCCATCGCCGCTGCCCTGGGGCCGGTGCTGGGCGGCTGGCTGATCGACCTCGGGTCCTGGCGGCTGGTCTTCCTCATCAACCTGCCCGTGGCGGCGGTGGCGCTGGCGCTTTCGCTGTGGCGGGTTCCGGAATCCCGCGACCAGACGGCTGGGCGGCGGATGGATTGGGCCGGCGGCCTGCTGGCGGTGCTGGCTCTGGCGGCCCTGACTTACAGCCTCACGACCTTCGGCGAAAGCCGCCAGGTTTCGCAGCCCCTGGTCCTGGTGGGCGTCGCGGGTGTGCTGGGCCTGCTGGTCTTCCTCTGGGTCGAGCAGCGCAGCGGCGATCCGATGCTGCCGCTCGGGCTCTTCCGCTCCTCTGCTTTTGCTGGTGCCAATCTGCTGACACTCTTTCTTTATCTCGCCCTTTCCGGGGTACTGTTCTTCCTGCCGATCACCATGATCGAGGCGCACGGCCATACGGCGATGCTGGCCGGCGCAGCCTTCCTGCCCTTCACTCTGGTCATGGCCTTTCTGTCGCGCTGGGCGGGCAGCCTGCTGGACCGCTTTGGCGCCCGCCTGCCGCTGACCGTCGGCCCGATGATTGCGGCGGCTGGCTTTCTTCTGTTCATTCCGGCGGCGCCGGGCGCCTCGTTCTGGTCGGCCGTCGTGCCGGCCATGCTGGTGCTGGGCCTGGGCATGGCGGTTACCGTCGCGCCGCTTTCCACGGTGGTGATGAACGCGGTACCCGCCGGCCAGTCGGGTCTTGCATCCGGCGTCAACAATGCCGTCTCCCGTTTGTCGGGGCTGCTGGCTGTCGCCGGGCTCGGCGCCTTTGCCGCGCTGGTTTTCGATCAGAGCTTCGCGGCCCTGGCCGCCGGCGTCGAGCCCGCCGCGCGTGCCGCGGTGGCTTACGGCAGCGACGGCGCCATGACACAGCTCTCCGCTGCGAATGCACTCGCCCTGGAAGACGCCTACCGTCAGGCCATGGTCGATGCCTTCCGCGCCATTGCCTTCATCGGGGCCGCCTTGGCTGTGCTCAGCGCGCTCTGCGGCTTTTTCCTGATGCCCCGCTCCCCTCAGCCCCAGCCGCAGGGAGCGTGATGCGGGCTCTGCGCTCATTCGTGCTGCGTGTGCTTTAGGCGGCGGACATGGCGGCGCGGGTGCTCAAATAGGCTGAAGGATCAGGCGTCGACGTCATCATCGTTTCGCGCCAGGCTTCCTGTTCGGCGTTGATCAGGCCGAGCTCCCACACACAAGCGATAACGGGTCTGGCGGCCGTATCCATCGGCTTCTCCGCACCCCAAAGCGTCCGTTGGATGTGCTGGCACAGCACCGATCCTTGAATCCACCAGTGGGCCAGGATCGACACGCCAAGCTCGCCCGGATGAATGATCACAAAGCCCAGTCCGTTGTCTTCGCCCTCGGCCGCCACGAGCGGTGGGACTTCTAAGCCTACGAAGGAGCGGGCGTCGCGGATCAGGGCCTCCGTTATCTCCTGTCCGTCCGCCGCAATGCCGTAGACCTTGAGTGTCAGGGGCGCTATTTCCCAAAGACCCAGGTCCGATACCGCACGGGGTCGGTAGAGTTCTGTTCCGCCTATCGTCATGAGAATACCTCTATCCGCGAGACGCTTTCGGCATGGCGGTCGGAGCGGCTGGTTTTGGCATGAAGGCCGGACCCGCTTTACAGGTACATCGCGTCGATGTCGGCGGTGGAGCGCTTGCCGAGATCCTGGCGGTGGGCCGCCAGCCAGGCATCGGTGCGCGCGTAGCCGACGTCATGCAGGTGGCAGAGGAAGTCCCAGTCGGCATTCAGCTTGGAGGAAAAGCCCAGGTTCTGCATGACGTCCTCGGCATCGACGACATGCATGTTCAGGCGCTTCAGCCGCCCGCCGTCGTCGAAGCCCTTGTCGATCAGCTTGGTGACGAAACTGATGGCGCGCATTTCGCGCATCAGGCCGGCGTTGAAGGTGATGGTGTTCAGGCGGTCGATGATCTCCTGGGCAGAGGTCGGCGTCTTCTCGATGTTGATCGGATTGATCTGCACCAGAAGGACGTCCGGCGTCTCGGCGCCATAAATCAGGGGGAAGATCGCCGGGTTGCCCATGAAGCCGCCGTCCCAGTAGGCCTCGCCGTCGATCTCCACGGCCTTGTGAAGGTAGGGCAGGCAGGCGGAGGCCATCACCGCGTCCAGGCTCATCTCCTCAAGCTCGAAGATCTTGATGCGGCCGCGGCGCACGTTGGTCGCGGAGACGTAGAGCTTCACCGTCTTGCAGTGGCGCAGCTTCTCGAAGTCGATATGTTCGTGGATGGTGTCGCGCAGCGGATTGATGTCGAAGAAATTAAACTGATACGGCGAGAACACCCGCGACAGCGTGTCCAGCATCCAATAGCCGGGGGCGTAGTCCATGCCGCCGAGGCCGGTCATACGGTCCAGCGGGCTCGGCTGCATCATCGTCAGCGCGGCGATTTCCGAAACGCGCTTCCAGACGGCGCGCAGCAGATCCCGCGCCCCTTCGCGGCCGCCGACCGAGAGGCCGTAGGCCATGACGGCACCGTTCACCGCACCGGCGCTGGCGCCGGTGACGCCCTCGATGGCGATCCCGTCGTCTTCCAGCAGGCGATCGAGCACGCCCCAGGTGAGGGCGCCGTGGGCCCCGCCGCCCTGGAGGGCCAGATTGATCCGCTTGACGCCGCGGCCCTGCGGCCAGGGGTCCGCGCAATCGCCCGCCGGGCTGCCGTTCTTGGCTCCGGACTTCGCCATCTCATCCGATCTCCCGCTTGCTGCTGGGCATGCTGCCAGCTTACGGTTGCGGCGCAGCATCGCAAGGGCCAGAGTGTCGGGGTGCAGAGTATGGGGTGAAGTCTGCCTTGGGGCAGACTGCCTGGTGGAGGAGTACCCATGGCCGGCGGCGGTATCGACTACTGGACCGAGCATTGGCTGGCGCGCCACTGGCTGCGCCTGCGGCAGAAGGCGGGAACCTTCACCGAGGGCCAGCGCATGATGATCAGGGAAAGCGACGAACAGCTTCGCGGCCGCTTCCTGGCGTTCGGGCTCTTCCTGGCTGTCGTGGCCCTGATGGTCTGGATCGCCTGAGGCCGGCGCCCGCCTCTGGCCAACACCGTTGTTCAGCGCTTGGTGATGTACTTGAAGCTGCCCTGGCCGCTGCCGACCACCCGTCCGGCCTCGTCCACCACCTGACACTCGGCGAAGAAGATGCTCTTGCCGCCGCCGCTGCGCCGCGCCGTCGCGGTCAACCGCTGGCCGGCCTGGGCAGCGCCGATGAAGCTGCTGGTGAGCGAGAGGGTGAAGGCGCGCCGGCCCGGTTCGCCGGGGGCGCTGTAGCAGCCGCAGTAGCCGCAGGCGGTATCGATCAGCGTCGTCAGAACCCCGCCGTGCATCACGCCGCTGCGGTTCAGGTGCCGGGCTTCGACGGTCAGCGCGATGCTGGCCAGGTCCGGCTCCCAGGCCGCCAGTTCATAGCCCACGAGGTCGGCAAAGCCGCCGCGCAGGCGCAGCGGGTCCAGGCTCTCTGTGTCGCTGGAGTCAGGTTTCGATGGCGAATCGGGCATGGCCGCAGACTGCCCCGCTGCGTCACCGCTGTCCAGGGGCGGCGCGCTCCGCCCCGATGACAGGGGAACAGTCCGCTACCGGACGAAGCGCCGCAACAGGCCGAAGCAGAACAGGGAGAAGCAGCAGATCAACGCGACCTCTGCCAGAAAGACGGCGTCGTCCAGGCTGTTGTTGACGGTAAAGGTGACCAGCGGCATGGCGACGAAGCCGGTCGCGAAGAACCGCGCCAGCGTGTCCCGCAGAACCACCCCGCGCAGATAGAGCGCCAGCCCCCAGAGGCAGAAGGCCAGAACGTAAGGCAGCCCGTACTGCGGGAAGGTCAGCAAGGCGAGATCGAGCGCCGGGTAAGCCTCCTCGTCGCAGCACCCCTCGAGGTAGCGCATGAAGAGCACCGTTATGGCGACGGCATAGACATGAACGCCCAGCAGCATGAGATCACGGGAGCGCAGGCCGCGGCCGTCGCCGCCGGCATAGCGCAGCCAGGTGAAGAGAGCCGAAAGGGCGGCGATGATGCTGCCGACGAAGGCGATGCGGTTGGCGTTGGCGATCACCAGCCGTGCCGAGCGCCGCAGGTGCACCATGGGCCGCGGGGGAAACAGGCCGCGCCACCAGGGCACCTCTCGCAGGGCCCGGGCGCGCAGGGTCGCGGCCATGCCGGCGGCGAGCGCGAAGACCAGCCAGAAGAGCTGGCCGGCGATCAGGTCCAGAACGTCACCGCGCACCTCGGCGGGCACCCGTTCTCTGTTATCAAACAGAAAACCCCAATAGAACAGGTCCCGCGTCTCGTTGGCCGCGGTCAGCAGGCAGCCGCCGATCCAAAGCCGTGTCGTCAGCGCCAGAAAGCCGCTGCGCAGATGGCGGTAGAGGGCGACGAAAGGCAGCACCACGATCAGCACGGCGGGGTAGACGAGATCGCTGTCCAGCAGGCCCTCCAGCAGGACATCGACAAGGATGTCGGCCAGCACCAGGACGGTGGCGACCTGCAGCCAGGCGAGGCGGGCGTCGCGTTCCGCGATTCTGGCCATGGTTTCGGCCTTGCGTTGCCGCAGCAGCGAGAGGGCGACACCCTGATAGGCGGCGATGCCGATGCCGGCGAGCACCAGGTTCGCGCCCCAGTCCTCCAGGCCCAGGGTCCAGACCAGAACCGCCCAAAGGCCCGCCAGAATGGCATCGGTCAGAAAGTGGCGGTAGGCGGAGCCGGCCAGATGGCGGGTGCGAAAGCTGTAGACGATGAAGAGGACCAGGACCACCGCCACCATGGCGGCGATGAGCCCTTGCGTGTCCGCGTTGTCTCTGATGGTGACCGCCAGGTAGGCCAGCAGGCTGAAGCCCAGGGCCATCTTGCTGCTCTGCGGCTGGTGGCGGAACTTCAAGTAGATCGCCGGTGCATAGAGGGCGATGCCGGCGGCAAGCTGGGCACCGCCGGAGATCTCGGCACTGAGCAGGAAGATCATCGGCAGGTAGAGGGTCGCAGTGTTGAACTCGTAGTCGGCGCTGCGTCCCGTCGCGTTGAGCGCGACCAAAACCCAATAGAGGACCACCGCAGCGGCGATCGCTCCCGGCATCCAGGGGGTCTGCAGGATCGCGAGCATGCCAAGACCGACGGCAAAGGCGGCGCCGCCGGGCAGGCTGCGCCTGCCGCCAGCCTGGCCAATTGCCGTGACCAACCCGCAGAGCGCGGCGAGCCCCGCCATGACCAGCGCCGGCAAAAGGCTGTCGCGAAGGGCAGGCGCCGTCAGCAGGTCGGTCTCGCGAAGCAGGTAGACGAGGGTCAGCAGACAGCCGTGCAGACCGACGAAAGGCAGGATGCGCCCGTTCATGCGGCTTTCGAAAACCGCGACCTTCTCGTCGATGCTGCCCGCCGCAATGGGCGCCTTGGCCTGCCGCGCCAGGTCCTGGAGGGATTCCATAGCCAGTCCCCGTCAGGCCACCCGGCCTTCGGCGTTGCCGGCCTCGGCCTCGTCGAGCAGCTGCGGATAGGGATAGTCGAGCCCGACCAACTGGCGCAGCAGCGGAGAGGCGCGGTCCAGGATCTGCGGATCGAGACCGCGAACCTGATCTTCCATCGGCTTCACGAACTTGGGCAGGTACTGGATCAGCACGGCGCTGCGGTCGCCGTCGCTGTCGTTCGGCATCGCGCTGTGCCAGGCGAGCCCGAAGAAGATGGCAACGTCACCGGCCTTGCCGGTCATGCGTTCCAGCTTTGCCGCGGCCCTGTCCTCCGCGCTCGGATAGCGGCCGAGCTTCTGGCTGCCCGGGACGATGGCGGTGGCTCCGTTCTCCGCCGTGAAGTCGTCGAGCAGGATGGTCACCTGGGCGTTCAGGGGGAAGCTGGGGTTGATCCGGGCGGGAAAGCTCTCCGGCTTGTACATGTCCCAATAGGGATAGTCGATGTGAAGCTCCTGGCCGGGTCCGCCGGGCAGCAGCCGGTTGGCGGCGATGGATCCGAGAATGAATTCGGAGCCGAGGAAGCGCCGCATGATGGAGACGACCGGTTCGCGCTGCACCATGGCGACGAAGATGTCGCCCTTGTTCAGAAGGTTCCAGACCCGGCGCTGAAGGTGCAGCTTCTCGGGATTGGCACCCTGGAAGTGGGTCGCCTTGGGCGCATCGCTGTCCGAGTAGCGCATGATCAGGGCGCGCGCCTCGGCGATTTCCGCCGCAGTGAAGACCTGCGGCAGGACCACATAGCCCCTGCCGTCGATCAGTTCGGTGACGATGCCTTCCTGCGTGGCGGCCTCTTGTGCAATCTGCTCCATCTTCCCGCTCCCAGCGCTCCATGATAGGGCCGGAGCGGGCATCAAGGCCACATTGCTTTTGGGGGAGGACCGGTGTCGGCCCCTGCGCGGGCGCAGCAGACCATCGACAGGCAAGGGCGGCTGCGCTAAGGATGAGAGGCCCCGCCGACGGCGGGGCGCGTTCTCAGGGCGGGGTGAAAGTCCCCACCGGCGGTGAAGGCGCCCGTGCACAGGAAAGCCCACGGGGCCTGCAGCCCGCGAGCGCCCTTGGCAGGTCATCCCATCGGGATAGCGGCTGCCGGGGGGTCAGCAGATTCGGTGCAAATCCGAAGCCGACGGTGACAGTCCGGATGAAAGAGAATGGAAGAAGCGGTTCGCGGCGGTCTGCGTTCAGCAGTCCGCAAGGATCGTGTGTATTCCTGCCGCCCTGGTTCTGGTTTCTGACGTCGTCATTAGGAGAAAACCATGAATCAGAGCTCCCCCAGCCGGCCGGAAGGCCGCGTCGCTTTTGTCAAAGCGCGCTGGCATGCGGACATTGTCGATCAGTGCCACGCTTCCTTCGAGGAGGCCCTGACCAGCCTTTCGGATGGCCGCCTTGCCGTCGAGGCCTACGAGGTGCCGGGCGCTTTCGAGATCCCGTTGCTGGCGCGCGATCTGGCCAAGACCGGGCGTTTCAAGGCGATCGTCGGCTCCGCCTTCGTCGTCAACGGCGGCATCTACCGCCACGAGTTCGTGGCGGAGACCGTGGTCTCGGCGCTGATGCAGGTGCAGATGGACACCGACCTGCCGGTGTTCTCCGCCGTGCTGACGCCGCACAACTTCCATGAGAGCGAGGAGCATCGGCGCTTTTTCTTCGAGCATTTCCGCGTCAAGGGGCGGGAGGCCGGCGAGGCCTGCGTCACCCTGCTGCAGGTGCGCGAGGCGGTGAAGCAGGCCGCCTGACGTGAGAGGCGCTCTTACGCCGTCGCCGCGGAGCGCTCCGGCCGGGGGCCCGAGGACGCTTTTCGCGTGGTCTCCGGGTCCAGGGCGGCGAGGGCGTCGTAGTGGCTGAGGAAGACCCGGCCGGTGAGCTTCGCCAGAAAGTCGGAGCGTTTCAGGCGATCCATCACCGGCCCCTTCACCTCCGACAGGTGGAAGTACACGCCCGCGGCCTCCAGCCGCTCGTTCAGCATCTCCAGGCTCTCAAGGGCGCTGGCGTCGATGGCGTTGACGGCGGCGCAACTCAGTACGACGTGGCGCAGAGCCGGGTCGGCGACGGCCATGTCATAGAGCTTGTCTTCCAGCCAGCGGGCGTTGGCAAAATAGAGGCTCTCGTCGACCCGCAGGCTGAGGATTTCCGGGCTGGTCACCACCGGGTGGCGCTTCACGTTGCGGAAGTGCTGCGTGCCCGGCACCTGACCCACCACCGCCATGTGGGGACGGCTGGCGCGCACCAGGAAGAGTACCAGCGAGAGCGCCACGCCGGTGACGATGCCGGCCTCGACCCCCGCGCCGAGGACCACGGCGATGGTCGCGGCCATGGCGGCGAAGTCGGCTTTGGAATAGATCCAGGTGCGCTTCAGGGCGCCCAGGTCCACCAGCGACAGCACGGCCACGACGATGGTCGCCGCAAGGGTCGCCTTGGGAAGCTGATGGAACAGCGGCGTGAGCAGCAGGGCGGTGAGGCCGATGCCCGCCGCCGTCAGGACCCCGGCCAGCGGCGTGCGGGCGCCGGCGTCGAAGTTGACGACGGAGCGGGCGAAACCGCCGGTCACCGGATAGCCGCCGGTCACTCCGGCGGCGATGTTGGCAGCCCCCAGGCCCAGCAGTTCGTTGTTGGGCTGAATGCGTTCGCGGCGCTTGGCGGCCAGGGTCTGCGCGACCGAGACCGACTCGACGAAGCCGACGACGGAGATCAGGACCGCTGCCGGCAGAAGCTGCTGCCAGAGCTCCGGGTCCAGGGGCGGTAGGGCAAGTGGCGGCAGGCCCTGGGGGATCGCGCCGACGACCGCCACGCCCTGCGCCTGCAGCGCCATCAGGTCGACCAGGAGGATGGTGACGATGACGGCCGCCACCGGGCCGGCCTTGGCGAGGCTGTCCGCCAGCCTTGGCCCCAGCCCGGCCCGGGTCAGCAGGGGCTTCAGCCATTGGCGCACCCAGAACAGGAAGAACGTCGCGCCGGCGCCGATGGCAAGGGTCGGGCCGTGCACGGCGTCGATCTGCGATGCCAGGGACCGCAGCAGTTCGAGCAGTGTGTGGCCGCCCGCTTCGATCCCCAGGATGTGCTTCAACTGGCTGGCGGCGATCAGCAGGCCGGAGGCGGTGATGAAACCGGAGATCACCGGGTGGCTCAGAAGACTGGCGAGGAAGCCCAGGCGCGCGACGCCGAGGATCACGAGAAAGAGGCCGGAGATGAGGGCGAGCGCGAGGGCCGCGCCGCGATATTCGGGCGTGCCGACGGCCGCGAAGTCGCCGACGGCGGCGGCCGTCATCAGGGAGACCACCGCGACGGGCCCGACCGCCAGGGTCGAGGAACTGCCGAAGAGGGCGTAGGCCAGCAGCGGCGCCATGCTGGCGTAGAGCCCGACCTCCGGCGGCAGCCCTGCCAGCAGCGCATAGGCCATGCTCTGCGGGATCAGCATGATGGTGACAATGACCGCGGCCAGGGCATCGCCCTGCAGGGCCTGGCGGTCGTAGCGCCGGATCCAGACGAGGCCCGGCAGCAGGCGCTCCATCATCCTGCCGCTCCCTGCCGCCGGGCCAGAACCGTCGTTCTCAGTTCACCACCTCCGGCTTGGTGGCCTCCGGTTTGGCCAGCCACTCCTTGCCTTTCAGCATGGCCTGCCAGTAGACCGGCGGCAGGATCTTTTCCTTCAACAGCCAGGCCAGACGGCTCGGCCGCTTGCCGTCGATCAGCCAGCGCGGAAAGCTGGGCAGCAGCTTGCCGCCGTAGCCGAACTCCGCCAGCACGATCTTGCCGCGCTCCACCGTCAGCGGGCAGGAGCCGTAGCCGTCGTAGTGGCCGACGGAGACGTTGCGCCCCATGTCCGAAAGCACGTTCTGCGCCACCACCGGGGCCTGCTTGCGGGCGGCGGCGGCGGTCTTGGCATTGGGCGCGTTCATCACGTCGCCCAGGCTCCAGATGTTGTCGAACTGCTTGTGGCGCAGGGTGTTCTGGTCGACGTCGACCCAGCCGGCCTGGTCGGCCAGCGGGCTTACGCGGATGAAATCGGGCGCGCACTGCGGCGGGCAGACATGCATCATGTCGAAGCGGCGTTCGACGCGCGTGACCTTGCCGTCGCTGTCCGTCGCATCGAACCAGGCCTGCCTGGCCGGGCCGTCGACGGCGACCAGGTTGTGGGTGAATTTCAGCTCCGCGCGGTACTTCTCGACATAATCCATGAGGGCCGGGACGTAGTCCTTGACGCCGAAGAGCACCGGTCCGGCGTTGTAGAAAGCGATGTCGATGTGATCGAGCACGCCGCTGCGCAGCCAGTGATCAGCGGAGAGATAGAGGGCCTTCTGCGGCGCGCCGGCGCACTTGATCGGCATGGGCGGCTGGGTGAACAGCGCGGTGCCCGCCTTCAGGTTGTGGACCAGCTCCCAGGTGTAGGGCGCCAGATCGAAACGGTAGTTGGAGGTGACGCCGTTCTGGCCCAGGGTATCGACCAGCCCGTCCACCTTGTGCCAGTCGAGCTTCAGGCCCGGGCAGACGATCAGGCGGCCGTATTCGATGGCGCGGCAGCCTTCCAGAAGCACCACGTTGCGTTCCGGCTCGAAAGCGGCCACCGCCGCTTTGATCCAGTGCACGTTCTTCGGTAGCACCGAGGAGAGCGTGCGCACGGTCTCGTCCGCTTCGAAGACGCCGCCGCCGACCAGCGTCCAGCCCGGTTGGTAGTAGTGGATGTCCGCGGGATCGATGACGGCGATGTTGAGTTCCGGCGCGCGCGCGAGCAGGGAGGAGGCAACGGCGATGCCGGCGGAACCGGCGCCGACCACCACGATCTCGAACCTGCCGTCGATGGCTTCCTGCGGCGTCTTCCCGGCGTTGGCGATGCGCCGGACAACGCCCGACATGTCATAGCCGGCGCCCTTGGCGGCGGCCAGGATATCGGCCAGCGGCATCCTGTCCGCGCGGCTCAGCGACCACAGCGTGACCGAGCGGGTGCCGCTGCGGCAGTAGGCGAAGACCGGTTTGGGCGCTGCTTCCAGCCTTTCGCCGAAGGCCTCGGCATCCGCATCGCTGACCTTGCCGCTCTCGACCGGCAGGTAGTGCGCTTCGAGACCGTGCAGCCGCGCCGCCTCTTCGATTTCGTGGAACAGCGGCTGGTCGTTGCCTTCGCCGTCCGGGCGGTTGCACATGATGGTCTTGTAGCCGGCCTTTGCGATCTCGGCGACGTCCTCGGCCTCGATCTGCGGCGAGACGGCGAAGCTCTTGTCGATTGTCTTCAGTTCCATGGGGCTTTCCTCTGCTGTGCGGCCCTCTTGCAAGGGGCCTTCGTTCTTTAAGCGGCCGGCGCTGCCTAGAGTGCGTCGACCGGGATCTTGAGATACCGCAGGCCGTTGTCCTCGGCCGGTGGCATGTCCCCGGCACGCATGTTCACCTGGACCGAGGGCAGGATGAGAACCGGCATGTCGAGTTCCTTGTCGCGGGCGCTGCGCATCTCCACGAAGTCGTCTTCGGAGACGCCGTCGCGGACATGGATGTTCTCCGCCCGCTCCGCGCCCACGGTGGTCTCCCAGCGGTAGCCGCGGCCGTTGGGGGCGTAGTCGTGGCACATGAAGAGGCGGGTTTCCGGCGGCAGGGCGAGGATCTTGCGGATCGAGCGGAAGAGGGTGCGCGCATCGCCGCCCGGAAAGTCGCAGCGCGCCGTGCCGAAGTCGGGCATGAAGAGCGTGTCGCCGACAAAGGCGGCGTCGCCAATCACGTAGGTCACGCAGGCCGGCGTGTGGCCAGGCGTGTGAATGACCCTGACATCCAGCTTGCCGATGGACAGGCTGTCGCCGTCTTCCAGCAGGCGGTCGAACTGCCGGCCGTCCGCAGTGAAGCCTTCTTCCGTGTTGAAGAGCTTCTTGAAGACCTGCTGGACCTGGTCGATACGGGCCCCGATGGCGACCTTGCCGCCCAGCTCTTCCTTCAGATAGGGCGCGGCGGTCAGGTGGTCCGCGTGGACATGGGTTTCCAGGATCCAGACGACGGTCAGCCCGCGCTGCTTGACGAAGGCGATGACCGCGTCGGCGCAGGCGGTTCCGGTGCGCCCCGACTTGGGGTCGTAGTCCTTCACCGAATCGATGATGGCGGCCTCCCGGGTGTCCGGGTCCCAGACCACATGGGTCGCCGTGTAGGTGGCTTCATCGAAAAAGGTCTTCACGTCCGGGTGCATGGCATTTCCTCAGGTTGTTGTTGTGCGGGCCTGGCCCGGAATTCAGGCCTTGCGCTGATCTCTCGCCAGCGTGTAGAGGCCGAGCAGGCGGTAGGCCGGGCAGAAGCCGGCGAAGGCGGTGGCGAGCGGAACAAGGCCGATGAGGCCCCAGAGTGTCTGCGGGCCGACGAAGACCAGCGCCAGCAGGGCGATGCCGATGCCGACGCGCAGAATGCGGTCGAGAGTTCCAACGTTGCGGGTCACAGCTTCGCTCCTTCGTGCAAGGGCCGGATGGCGATGGCACGGGAAGCTAGGGCCTCAGGCGCGGCAGGTCTGTGATTTAGTCACGCAGGGGATTCAGCCACGCAGGAGCAGATACGGCATTGTGCCAGATCAACACCGGATCAAGGCTTCCGGGGGCCGCCTATTCGGTCTCGGTCAGTCGGGCCAGGGCCGCCCGGTCGCTGAGGCCGATCTGGCCGCGGGTCAGAGTCAGCCACCCGCGGCGCTGGAACTCCTTCAGATGGCGGCTCACCACCTCGCGGGCGGTGCCGAGCTCGACGGCCAGGTCCTGATGGGTTGCCGAGAGGGAGCCGTTGCTATCGGCTCGTTCCAGAAGCTTCTGTGCGAGGCGCTTGTCGATCCGCTCGAAGGCGACCTCCTCGACGACCTGCAGCAGGTCGGTGATCCGGCTGGCATAGTCGGAAAAGACGAAACGGCGGAACTGCGCCGAACGCGCCATCATGTCGTCGAAGGCCGAGCGCGGCAGGGCGACGGCCTCCACCGGCGTCTCGGTGATGCCTTCGGCGTTGTAGGTGTCCTCAGAGAGCAGACAGGCGGTCGTCATGATGCAGCTCTCGCCGCCGCTGATGCGGTAGAGAACGATTTCCCGCCCGCCCGCCGAGACCTGCTGCACGCGCACGGTTCCGTCCAGAACCAGCATGAAGCTTTGCGCCGGCTGACCCGGCGCGAAGATGGTGGTCTGTGCCGGCAGGCTGACCGCCTGTGCGCTCTGGGCGAGCATCTGCTGTTCGGCCGGCGGCAGCGTTGCCAACTCCGGGAACTGTGGAATCCAGTCGCCTGGCATCGGGGGAGTCGTCCCTGGGCTTTTCCTCGGTTATGCCGTGACCATACCTGCGCGACCGCTCGGCGTCCAACGGTGCCGCATCCGGTTTGCCGCGGCACCAAGGAGGAGATGAATTCCCTTCATCCGCAGGTGTGCCTTACTCGTTTGCGGCTGCAGGCCTTTGCGGCCAAGACTGGAGTGCCATTGCCTCAAGGAGCCCAGCGATGCCCACCCCTCTGACATCCGACGAACCCCTGCTTTGTGACATTCACGAAGGCGTTGCGACTCTCCGCCTCAATCGCCCGCATAAACTCAACGCCATCAGCTATGCCATGGCCGATGCGATGCTGCGGCTGCTCGACCGGTTGGAGACCGACCCTGCGGTCGGCGCGGTGGTTCTGACAGGGGCCGGCGACCGTGCCTTTTCCGCCGGTGCGGACATTCACGAGTTCTCCGAGACCGTGCGGCGGGATGGCGCCGCTGCGCTGCGGGACTTCGTGCGCCGCGGCCAGACCATGACGGCGCGTCTGGAGGCCTACACCAAGCCCGTGATCGCCGCAGTGAACGGACTGGCCTACGGCGGCGGCTGCGAGATCACCGAGGCCGTGCATCTGGCCGTCGCCAGCGAGACCGCGCGCTTTGCCAAGCCGGAGATCAGGCTGGGCATGCCGCCCACCTTCGGCGGCACACAGCGTCTGCCACGGCTGGCCGGGCGCAAGCGGGCGCTCGAGCTGCTGCTGACCGGCGACAGTTTCTCGGCGGAGCGCGCTACGGAGTTGGGCCTGGTGAACAGTGTTGTCCCGGCCGGGGAGGCTTTGCCGGCGGCGCAGGCACTGGCGCAGCGCGTCCTGGCCCATTCGCCGCTGGCCACCGCCAGCATCATCACGGCGGTCACCCGCGGTCTCAACATGGGCATTGCCGAGGGTCTGTTGGCGGAGAGCGAGCAGTTTGCCCGCCTGCTGCCGAGCCATGACCTCTCCGAAGGACTGAGTGCCTGGGTCGAGCGGCGTCCGGCCGCCTATACCGGCTCCTGAGTCGCTGCGGCGCCGGATTGGGGTCCAGGCTGGGATCCAGACTGGGATCGAGACTGGGCGCCGAGCGCGGCGCAGATCCAGGTGCGGAAGGTGCTGAGCGCCGGCCGCGCCATGGCGCCGGGGGCAGCCAGAAGCCAGTAGCCGGTACGCGACGGCCGCGGCGGGCCGAGGACGGAGACCAGGCGTCCGGCGCTGAGGTCCTGGTCGATCAAGAGCCGGCGACCGATGGCCAGGCCCATACCCTCCGCTGCGGCGTCCAGGGCCATGCCGATGTTGTCGAAGCGCGGCCCCGTTTCCAGGTCGAGCGCGTCCTCGCCGATCCCGGCGAGCGCGGCCCAGGCCGCCCAGTCCTCCCCGACGCTGTTCACCTGCAGCAAAGTCCGGCCCCGAAGGTCATCTGCCGTCTGGATGGTCTCGGCGAGCGCGGGGGAACAGACGGGAACGAGGTGTTCCACCGCCAGGCAGGTCGCCTCAAGCTCCGGCCAGTCGCCCCGGCCCATGCGGATGGCCAGGTCGATGCCGTCCCGCGGAAAGGCGATCGGGCGCTGGCTGCTGTCCAGGGTGACGGCGATTCCGGGATGGCGAACCTGGAAGTCCGGCAGGTGATGCGCCAGCCAGCGGGCGCCGAAGGTGGGGGCAACGCTGATGGACAGCCCGGCATCGTCGCTGCGCTGCTGGATGGCATCGCTTGCGGCGACCAAGAGGTCGAGGGCGTCCTGTACCTGAGGCAGATAGGCCTTCCCCGCGTCCGTCAGGACCAGCGTCCTCTGCGTACGGTCGAAGAGAGGCGTGCCCAGCCAGTCTTCAAGAACCTTGATGCCGTGGCTGACGGCGCTCGGCGTAACAGCCAGTTCTTCGGCCGCCTGCTTGAAGCTCAGGTGCCGGCCGGCTGCCTCGAACAGGCGCAGGCTCTTCAGGGGCGGCAATCGATAAGGCATGACTTCCCGCCATCGTGGCCCGGCAGGCGGCCGAGGGCAAGGCGCCTTCCGCCTTTGCCAGGGGTGTTCAGATGATCTCGTCTTCGTCGAAGAGGGGGTCTTCCTGCAGCTCCGCCTCGATCCGCCCCACTGCGGCCTCGACGCTGCGGGCGCGGCGGTGCCGGGCGATGTGCGCCAGCCCGTCGCCGCGGTTGACCACCGGCAGGTTGGTCCGCCCGATCAGCAGGCCGGCATCGCGGGCCCGCAGTTCGGTTTCCATCTCACCGAAGGGATCGGAGATGATGCCGATCAGGTCGCCCTCGGCCACACTGTCGCCGATGGTCTTGAAGCTGCGCAGGACCCCGCCCTCCGGCGCGCGCAGCCAGTAGCTCGACTCCGACATCATCGGCGGCACCTTGGCATCGCGCACGCTGCGCGCCGGCAGCATGGAAAGGTGCTTCATGACCCGGAGAATACCGGTCACGCCGACGCGGATGGCGAACTCGTCGAAGCGCAGGCCCTCGCCGGCCTCGAACAACATGACGTCGGTGCCCACCTCGGCGGCCGCCTGGCGCAGGGAACCGTCGCGCAGCGGCGCTTCCAGCACCACCGGCGGGCCGAACACCGTGGCCAGTTCTTCCATGGTCTTCTGCCGGGGCGATATGCGGATCTGCGGCAGATTCACGCGGTGGACCGCCGCGGAGTGGATATCGATCCCCAGGTCCGCCGGCGCGACGATCTCCGTCAGGAAAAGGTCGGCGAGCTGCCCGGCGAGTGAGCCCCTGGCCGAGCCGGGGAAGGAGCGGTTGAGATCGCGGCGGTCCGGCAGGTAGCGCGAGTGGCTGATGAAGCCGAAGGCATTGACGATGGGCACCGCAAGCAGCGTGCCCCTTAGCTTGGCCAGGACCGGCAGCGCCAGCAGCCGGCGGATGACCTCCACGCCGATGATCTCGTCGCCGTGGATCGCCGCAGAGACGAAGAAGGTCGGACCCGGCCGCGCGCCGTGGACCACGTGGACCGGCAGCGCCATCGGCGTGTGATTGGACAGCACCGAAAGCGGCAGGCCAATGGTCTCCCGCCCGCCGGGCGCCACGGAAACCCCGCCGATCCTGAAGGTCTGCCGCCCGGCAGTGGGTTTAGGGCCCGAAGGTTTAGGGGGCACGGTTTTGCGGGCCAAGGGGCTAGCCCCGGCCCTTGGTCTTGGTCTTGCCGGGCCGGGCGTTCTTCTCCAGGAACTGGACCATCAGGTCGGCCACGTCCACTCCGGTGGCCTTCTCCACGCCCTCCAGCCCGGGGGAGGAGTTGACTTCCATCACCACCGCGCCGTGGTTGGAGCGCAGCATGTCGACGCCGCAGACATTGAGGCCCATGGCCTTGGCGGCGCGCACGGCGGTGGAGCGTTCTTCGGCTGTGATCTTGATGCGCGTCGCCTCGCCGCCGCGGTGCAGGTTGGAGCGGAAGTCATCGGCGGCCCCCTTGCGCTGCATGGCGGCGACCACCTTGCCGCCGACCACGAAGGCCCGGATATCGGTGCCGCCGGCTTCCTTGATGAACTCCTGCACCAGGATGTTCACGTTGGCGCCGCGGAACGCCTCGACCACCGACTTGGCGGAGTTCTTCGTATCGGCCAGGACGACGCCGATGCCCTGGGTGCCTTCGAGAAGCTTGATCACCACCGGTGCGCCGCCGGCGATCTTGATCACTTCCTCGGTCACCTTGGGATCGTGGGCGAAGGCGGTGACCGGCAGGCCGATGCCGTCGCGGGCCAGGAGCTGCATGGAGCGCAGCTTGTCGCGCGAGCGGCCGATGGCCACCGATTCGTTCAGAGGAAAGACCCCCATCATCTCGAACTGCCTAAGCACGGCGAGGCCGTAGTAGGTGATCGAGGCGCCGATGCGCGGGATGACCGCGTCATAGCCGGCCAGTTTTTCGCCGTTGTAGATCACCATCGGCCGGTGCGAGGTGATGTTCATGTAGCAGCGCAGGGTATTGGCGATATCGAGTTCGTGCCCTCTGGCCTCGGCAGCCGCCACAAGACGCCGGTGGGAATAGAGGTTCGGGTTGCGGGCCAGCATGAGAATCTTCATCGCAAGCGTCCTGGCTTCGGCCTTGGCAGGCCTTGGGGGTGGGGGCCGGGTAGGGAGTGGACCGTTCTCTCCAAGCTAGCGACCTTGTCTTGGGCTCAAGAGGAACGAGCGCGAGGGATGTACCAGAAAGCGCCCGGCGCGCAAGGCGGTTCGTCCGAACAGCATTTCGAAACCCATCTCCGCCCGGTTGGTCAGGGTCAGCTCTATCTCGAAGTGCTTTTCGCCGAGCACCACCGGCGTGGTGATGACAAAGCGATCCTGGGCGTGGCCGCTGGAGCTCTTGACCGGACGGTGGTCGCGGACCGGGGCGCGGCATTGGATCCGGGCACGGTCGTGCACCCCGCCGCTGTGGGGGGCGACCTCGAAGGTCACCCAGAGCGCGCCCTCGTGGTCGAAAGGGGCAATGTTCATGGCATGGAGGGCCGAGGTGCGGGCGCCGGTGTCGGTCTTCGCCTTGATGCGCTCGATCCCAAGGGCCGGGAGGGACAGCCACTCGCGCCAGCCGATCAGCGCCTGTTTCTCGGTCAGGCTGGTGACTTCAGCCTTGATTCCCCTGCGCTTCGGCTTCTTGGCAGCGGTCTTCGCGCCGGATCCTTTACGGGCCGTCTTGGGCTTCTTTGCCACTGATCCCCCCAGTGAGTCTTTCCGCCGATGCTGACGGACCTCACGGGCAGGATCAAGCAACTATCCGCAGGTGGCTTCCGGCCGAGGGGCCGGAGATGCCCAGTGGTTCTACTCCGCCGGAGCACCCTGCTTCGCCGGGGCGTCGGGCCTCACCGGGGCATCCGGCTTCACCTGGCCGCTGGCCGGGCCGCTTTTGCGGAAGATCCGCCGCAGCACGACGTAGAAGACCGGGGTCAGGAGGAGGCCGAAGAAGGTGACCCCCAGCATGCCGGAGAAGACCGCCGTGCCCAGAGCCTGGCGCATCTCGGCCCCCGGCCCCTGGGCGACGGCCAGGGGCAGCACGCCGAGGATGAAGGCGAAAGCCGTCATCAGGATCGGTCGCAGGCGCAGGCGTGCGGCCTCCACCGTGGCGTCGATCAGGCCCTTGCCCTCTTCCTCGAGCTGCTTGGCGAACTCTACAATCAGGATGGCGTTCTTCGCCGCCAGACCGACGAGAACGATGAGGCCGACCTGGGTCAGGATGTTGTTGTCCATGCCCCGCAGGCTGACGCCCAGCAGCGCCGCCAGGATGCTGGTTGGCACAATCAGAATGATTGCCTTCGGCAGCACCCAGCTTTCGTACTGCGCTGCCAGCACGAGAAAAGCAAAGATCACGGCGAGAGCGAAGATGTAAATCGCGGCATCGCCGGCGAGCTTTTCCTGCAGGGCCAGTTCTGTCCATTCGAAGGTGAGGCCCCGTGGCAGGTTGTTGGCGGCCATCGCCTCCATGATGTCCAGGCTGTCGCCGGTCGAAACCCCGCGCGCCGCGTTGCCCTGCAAGGGGACCGAGACCAGCATGTTGTAGCGCTGCACCAGGTCCGGGCCCGAGCGGTCCTGGACCGTCACCAGGGAGCCCAGCGGCACCAGGGCGTTGGTCGCCGAGCGGACCTTCAGACCGAGGATGTCCTCCGGCGCCAGTCGGAACTGCTGGTCGGCCTGTACGCGCACCTGGTAGAGACGTCCGAAGGCATTGAAATCGTTGACATAGGTTGAGCCGAGGTTGACCGACAGCGCCTCGAAAATATTGGAAATGGGGACGTTCAGCATCTGCGCCCGCACCCGGTCGATCTCCAGGAAGATCTGCGGGCTGGAGGCCGAGAAGGTGGTGAAGACACCGGTGACGCCGGGGGTCTGCTGCGCTTCGCCCATCATCTGGAAGGCGGCGGCCAGGACGCGCCGGATGTCCGAGCCTTCCTTCTCCTGAAGCTGCATCTTGAAGCCGCCGGCGTTGCCGACGCCGCGCACCGGCGGTGGCGGAATGGCGATGATGAAGGCTTCGCGCAGCGACTGCATGCGCCCGAAGAGATCGCCGATGATGACATCGGCCGAGAGGCCCTGGGCGATGCGCGGGGCGAACTCGTCAAAGCGGGCGAAGATCACGCCCTGGTTGGTGGCGTTGGTGAAGGTGGCGCCGGAGAAGCCGGCGAAGGCGACCGCATCGGTGACCCCGGGCGTCGAATTGACGATCTCGGAGGCCTTGCGGATTACGGCGTCGGTGCGGTCCAGGGAGGCGCCGTCGGGAAGCTGCACGACGACGATGGCATAGCCCTGGTCAAGGGTGGGGATGAAGCCGCGCGGCACCGTGGTCAGCATGTGGTAGGCGCCGTAGATCAGGCCGCCGAAAACCACCAGGACCAAACCCAGCATGGCACTGCGGGAGACGAGAAGACGCACCAGGGCGGCATAGCCCTCGGCCATGCGGTCGAAGCCGCTGTTGAAACGATCGGCCATCCAGCTTCCCGCGCGGGCCAGAGGGTTCTTGCCCGTCGGCTTGTCGTGCGGCTGCAGCAGGATCGCCGCCATGGCGGGCGACAGCGTGAGCGAGTTGATCGAGGAGATCGCCGTCGAGACGGCGATGGTCACGGCGAACTGCTGATAGAACTGGCCGGAAACACCGGGCACGAAGGCGGTGGGCACGAACACCGCAATCAGCACCAGGGAGGTGGCAATGAGCGCGCCGGCCACTTCGTCCATGGTGCGATGCGCGGCGTCGCGCGGGGCCATGCCGTTGGCGATGTTGCGCTCCACATTCTCGACCACCACGATGGCGTCATCGACCACGATGCCGATGGACAACACGAGGCCGAACAGCGTCAACATGTTGATGGAGTAGCCGAGCGCCAGCATCACCGCGAAGGTGCCGATGAGCGACACCGGGATCGCCAGGATCGGGATGATCGCCGTACGCCAGCTTTGCAGGAAGACGACGATCACCACCACCACAAGGACGATGGCCTCGAAGATGGTGGTGTAGACGGCTTCGATGGAGGCGGAGATGAACTCCGTGGGATTGTAGACCACCTGGTAGTCCAGTCCCACGGGGAAGTCCTTTTTCAGCTCCGCCATCACCGCGAGAATCTCGTCGGAGGTGGCGAGCGCATTGCTGCCCGGTCTCTGGAAGATGCCGAGGGCGACGGCAGGTTTGTTGTTGAGGTAGGAGTTTGTGACGTAGTCCTGCGCGCCCAGTTCGACACGGGCGACATCCTGCACGCGCACGATACGTCCGTCTTCGGTGGCCCGGACGATGACCCTGCCGAACTGCTTGGGGTCGTCGAAGCGGCCCTGGGTCGTCACCGTGTACTGAAAGGCGTTGTTGGCCGTGTTGGGCGGAGCGCCGAGCGCGCCGCCGGACACCTGAACGTTCTGCTCGCGCAGGGCGTCCACGACATCGCCGGGTGTGAGGCCATAGGCTGAGAGCTTTTCCGGATCGATCCAGACGCGGGTGGCGAACTGCCGCTCGCCGAAGATGGTCAACTCGCCGACGCCGTCGAGCCGCACGAGGATGTCGCGGACCCGCGCGCGGGCGTAGTTGGAGACGTAGAGCTGGTCGTAGGTTTCGTCCGGCGAGAGCATGTGCACGACCATCATCAGGTCGGGCGAGCTCTTGGCTGTGGTGACACCAAGGCGGCGCACCTCCTCGGGCAGGCGCGGCTCGGCGATGGAGACGCGGTTCTGTACGAGGACCTGCGCATCGTCCAGGTTGGTGCCAAGCTGGAAGGTCACGGTCAGCGACATGCTGCCGTCGGAGGTCGAGTAGGAAGACATGTAGAGCATGCCTTCCACACCGTTGATTTCCTGCTCCAGCGGCGTGGCCACGGTCGCCGCCACGGTGGCGGCGTCGGCGCCGGGATAGCTGGCGCGCACGACGATGGAGGGCGGTGCGATCTCCGGGTATTGTGAGACCGGGAGCTGGGTGTAGGCCACCAGCCCCAGGATCACCAGGATGATGGAGAGCACCGAAGCGAAGATCGGCCGGTCGACGAAGAAGTGTGCAAAGTTCATGGCCGCGTCCGGCTCCGGTTGGTTCTGGCGCGGGCCACCTACTGGGCTTCTTCGGCCAACTGGATGGTCTCCGGCGCCACCGTAATGCCCGGGCGCACCCGCATCAGCCCTTCGACGACAATCTGCTCATCGCCCGTCAGGCCGTCGCGGATCACGCGGTAACCGTCGATCTTGGGTCCGGGCCGCACTTCCCGGGTCGAGACCACGCCCTCCTCGTTGACGAGATAGACGATGCGCTTGTTCTGGTCGGCGGTGATCGCTTCGTCCGGGATCAGAATGCCGAGGTAGGGCAATGACCCGGGCACGTTCACCCGGCCGAAGAGGCCCGGCTGCAGCACCAGGTCTTCGTTCTGGAACACAGCGCGCACGCGCATGGTGCCTGAATCCTCGTCCAGGCGGTTCTCCGAGAAGTCGAGGTTGCCCTCGCGGGGCTCCTCCACGGTGTCGCCGAGGCGCACGGTCACCGGCAGGCGGCTGCCGCCTTCCTGCAGCGCCTGCCCGCGCGAGCGGGCGTCACGCGCGTAGGCCAGGTAATAGCGCTCGTTGATGTCGAAGTAGAAATAGATCGGGTCGAGCGAAACGATACTTGTCAGGACCGTTTCGTTGGCTTCCACCAGGTTGCCGATGGACAGGAGATGGCGCCCGATCCGCCCGCCGAAGGGGGCGCGGATCTCGGTAAACTCGAGATCGAGGGCCGCGGCTTGGACGGCCGCGCGCGCGCCTCCGACCTCGGCCTGGGAGGAGATGAACTCCTGGCGGCGCTCGTCCACGACGCTGCGCGAGATGTTGCCGCGCTGCACCAGTTCCTCGGCGCGGGCGAGTTCCTTCTGGGCGAACTCGTAGCGCGATTGCGCGATCTGAAGGGCCGCCTCGGCCTGCCCGAGGATGGCGCGGAAGGGGCGCTGGTCGATCGTAAAGAGCAACTGGCCCGCTTCGACGATGGCACCGTCTTCGAAGTGTATTTCGTCGAGATAGCCACCGACCCGGGCGCTGACCTGAACCTCGTCGACGGCCTCGAAGCGTCCCACGAATTCATCGTCCTCGACGATCTGTTTGACCACCGGTTTGGCGATGGTCACCGACGGCGGGGGCGGCGGCACCGCCCGCGCCTCCGCAGCTTGATCCGCTTGGTCGCAGGCTGCCAGCACAAGACCGGCGGCAACGAGAGCAATAACGCGCAACATCATGGTGGCCCGCTGTGATGTTTGGCTGAAGAGTGCAAGTTCCAGTTGGTCGGCTCCCACAAACCCCAGTCTGCAGGATTCCACAAACCCGAATGCAGGGATTCCGCAAAAGCGGCATTTCCCGCACCCGCCCAATGGTTTCCCAAATATGACCGTCCTGGCAAGTTACAACCGCGCGTCAGCTTCTTAGGCGGATCGACTAGGTCCCTGCGGAAAGCATCGGAACGCCTGGATCAGGGGCTCGAAGGCAAGGAGATTCAAGCCAAAGCCAGATGATCATTGAGCTTAGCAGTCCGACCGAGCCGTCCTGTGACCTTTTTCCGGGAGGCGGGCCGTTGGCCGCGGTCTGTTTCTGCATGGCGGCTTTGCGGAAACGGCAGTCCTCCGCCTTCCTGGGATGCGCTGCGTGGGGCGGCCGTAGCTCGTTTGCAGGCGAATGATATCGGGGCGGCGGCCCATTGTCCGAACGCTTCAAGAGCGCCGGTCAGACGAATTTCCGAAACAGTTTTGTCTGATCGAAGAGGTCTTCCAGCGCTTTCATGCGCCCCTTGGTTTCCGCCCAGGTCTCGTTCTGCACCGCCGCGATCAAGGCTTCCACGACAAACAGCGTGACCACGGAAGAGTCCCAGGCCGAAGGCGCCTCGATCCGCGAATGAAAGCTGTGACTGGCTTCCTTCGCCGCGGGCGAGCCCCATTGGTCTGTAAAGAGGATAACGATCACATCGCGCGCCCGGGCCATTTCCAACAGCCGCAGGATGTCGTGCTCGTAGCGGCGGATGTCGAAAGCGACCAGAACATCGCCCGCCTTCATGTTCAGGACGTAGTGAGGCCAGGCGTTTGCGTTCGAGGCGATCAGTGTGGTGCCCGCCCGGATCACCTGCATGTGGGTGAACAAGTAATCCGCGAGCGAACGGGTGAGGCGCCCGCCGACCACATGAACGGCGCGCTCGCGATCGGCCAGAAGGCTGGCCACATGGCTGAACTCCTCCAGGTTCAGTTGCTTCAAGGTCTGGCGCAGGTTCTCCAGCACCGCATCGGCGAAGCGATTGAGGATATGGGTGTCCGGGGCGCTTTCCGCCCAGCGGTCGTGCTTGGCGATCGGGTTCGAGATCGTGGCCTCGAGCTCCGCGCGCAAGGCGGACTGCAGTTCAGGAAAGCCCGCAAATCCGAGCTTCTTGGCCATCCTGGCCACGGTGGGCGTGGAAACGCCGGCCGACTCGGAGACGGCGGTGATGCTGCCGAGTCCGGAAACCGGGTAGTTCGCCAGCATGGTGTTTGCCAGCTGCCGTTCCGCACGCGTCAGAGAGTCGAAATGACCGCGGATGCGTTCTGCGACCGTCAGGTGCTGGCGTTGCCCTTCGCGCCGCTTGGCGTTGCGCCCGCGGGACGCCGCCGTCTTGCCGGTTCCTGGTTTGCCGGTCCCAGCCTTGCCGGTCCCAGCCTTGCCGTTCGCCGCTTTGCGGCCCCCGCCCTTTCCGGTTTTGGTCATCCGTCCCTGCAGATGCTTTTTGTTGAGGAACGCCTTGTGCGCGTCCATCAGCCTGATTGAAGAGGATACGCCAGAAAACTATCGGATGAAGAGATTTTTTCAGAATCGCGCTTGACAGGAAAAACCGGTCTGAAAGGATGGCGCCATAAGAAAGAAGTACCGCAAGCAAGAAACACAGGGGGCAATCTTGGCGGCGAAGCTTCAAGCGACGGACGGCGGTTCGCTTGGGCTCCTCGACGATCTCGAGGTCGCCGAGCAGGTCAATGCCGATGGCCAGGGAAACTTTCTGATCGTTTGCGAGCACGCGGCGAACCATGTGCCGTCGGCTCTCGACAATCTCGGCCTCAGCGCCTCTTTGCTGCAGACCCATATCGCCTGGGACCCCGGTGCGCGGGGCGTTGCCGAGGCCTTGGCCCTGGCACTGGACGCGCCGCTGATCGCACAGCGGGTCTCACGGCTGGTCTACGACTGCAACCGACCGCCGGAGTCCGCCTCGGCAATTCCCGAAGTGAGCGAGATCTATCCGATCCCCGGCAACAGCGAACTGACAGCGGCCCAGCGGCAGGACCGCGTCGACGGTGTATATCGGCCGTTTCACACCGCAATCGCCAGTCACCTTCGCAGCCGCTGCGCCGAGGGCAGGCCGCCGGTCCTGGTCACCGTACACTCTTTCACGCCGGTCTACCGCGGCGTCAAACGCAGTGTCGACATCGGGGTTGTCTGCGATACCGACTGCCGGCTGGCGGAGGCCCTGCTGCGCAGAGCCAGGGACAGCGGGCAGTTCGATGCCCGCCTGAACGAGCCCTATGGTCCTGCCGACGAGGTGACTCACACCCTTGTCGAGCACGGCCTTCCGCTGTCGTTGCTGAACGTGATGATAGAGGTCCGCAATGACCTGATCGCCGACAGCGACGCGCAGGCCGCAATGGCCGCATGGTTGGCTGAATGCCTTATGCAGGCCTTGTGCACGGTGGATCATGGCACCGGTCGCCGGAGCGTGGGCCGATGAGACTGCTTCCTGCGCCGCGGATCGGAGGCTTGGAGGGCGGAGCGGACCATGCCTAGAGCGCTGAAGACCTATGTCCGGGTGGTGGACGGCGTGAACCTCTGGATCGGCCGCTGCGTCATGCTGTTGGTCTTCGCCATGATGGGGGTTCTGCTCTGGTCCTCCATTTCCAAGACTTTCTTTCTGCCCTCGCTCTGGACCCTGGAGATGGCCCAGTTCCTGATGGTCGCGTACTTTCTTCTGGGTGGCGCCTACTCGATGCAGCTCGGCGCCCATGTCCGCATGGACCTGCTTTACGGCGCCTGGTCGGACCGTACAAAGACCTGGGTCGACGCCTTCACGGTCGTCTTCCTGATCTTCTATCTCGTTCTGCTTCTCTATGGGGCCTACTCGAGCACCAGCTATGCGCTTGAGTACGGCGAGCGCAGCTATTCGGCTTGGCGGCCTTACATGGCGCCGATAAAGCTGGTCATGAGCCTCGGCATTCTGCTGATGCTCCTTCAGGCCTTTTCGACATTGATCAAGGACATCGCAAAGCTGCGCGGCGAGGACCTGACGGCGCCTCCGGACGGCGGAGCTGCAGGTGAAAAGAGCGGGGAGGCGCGGGCATGAGCTACGAGGTCATCGCCGTCCTCATGTTCTCCTCGATGATGCTGATGCTGCTGACCGGTCAGCGCGTCTTTGCGGCCATCGGCTTTGTGGCGACCCTTGCGGCGCTGCTGCTCTGGGGCGACGGCGGATCGGAGATCGCCTTCTCCGCTGCCATGAAACTGATGAAATGGTATCCGCTGCTGACCTTGCCCCTGTTCATCTACATGGGCTACATGCTGTCGGAATCGGGCATCGCGAACGACCTCTACAAGATGTTCCATGTCTGGTTCGGGCCGCTGAACGGCGGCCTTGCCATCGGCACCATCGGCCTGATGGTGGCGATCTCGGCGATGAACGGGCTCAGCGTCGCCGGCATGGCCATCGGCGCCAGCATTGCCCTGCCGGAGCTGCTGCGCCGCGGCTACGACAAGATCATGGTGACCGGCGTCATTCAAGCCGGCTCCTCCCTTGGAATCCTGGTACCGCCCAGCGTGGTGCTGGTGCTTTACGGCATGATCGCGCGCCAGCCGGTGGGGCAGCTCTGGCTGGCCGGTGTCCTGCCGGGCCTGATGATGGCGGGGCTCTTCATTCTCTACATCGTCATTCGCTGCCGCCTGCAGCCGCACCTGGGACCGGCCCTGTCGGAAGACGAGCGCGCGGTGCCCCTGCGCGAGAAGCTCGCCCTGCTGCGGGCCGGTCTGCTGCCACTGTTCATCTTTTTCTCGATGACCGGTCTGTTCCTGATGGGTGTCACCAATCTGACGGAAAGCTCGGCCGTCGGCGCGCTGGCGGCAACCCTGGCCGCGCTTTTCAAGGGCCGCCTGAACCGCCGCGTCATGACCGAGACGCTGCGCAAGACCCTGGCCATCTCCTGCATGTTCATGTGGATCATCCTGGCCGCGCTCTGCTTCGGCGCCGTCTTCGACGGGCTTGGCGCGGTCAAGGCGATCGAGGGCTTCTTCCTCGACCGCCTGGGGCTCAGCCCCTGGGAGATCCTGATCATGATGCAGCTCTCCTACCTGATCATGGGAACCTTCCTCGACGACACGGCGATGCTGGTGATCGTCGCGCCGCTCTACGTGCCGCTGGTCGGGGCGCTGGGTTTCGATCTCATCTGGTACGGCGTGCTCTACACCATCACCTGTCAGATCGCCTATATGACGCCGCCCTTCGGCTACAACCTCTTCCTGATGCGCGCCATGGCGCCGCCGGAGGTGTCGCTGATGGACATCTACCGCTCCATCATCCCCTTCGTTGCCGTGATGATTCTCGGGCTGATTATCGTCATGGCCTTTCCGCAGATCGCGCTCTGGCTGCCGGAGCTTTACAGACTGAGGGGATAACCGAAGGCAGCGCGATCAACGAAGAGCAAACCCATAACAGCCAATCCGAACTGAAGAACAAGGGAGTGCGTTGCGATGAAAAAGAACAGACGTGAGTTCCTGAAAAATGCCGGCGTCGCCACCACGGCGGCAGTCGGCGCGGGCACCCTTGCCGCGCCTTACGTCAAAGCGCAGAGCAAGATCACCTGGCGCCTGCAGACCTATGCCGGCCCGGCTCTGGCCGAGCACGTGATCAAGCCCTCCATCGATGCCTTCAACAAGGTCGCCAACGGCGAGATGGAGATCGAGCTCTACTTCGCCGACCAGCTTGTGCCGACCGGCGAGCTGTTTCGTGCCATGCAGCGCGGCACCGTCGATGCCGTGCAGAGCGACGACGATTCCATTGCCGCGCCGGTCGACATTTCGGTCTTCGGCGGCTACTTCCCCTTCGCCACGCGCTACTCGCTGGACGTGCCGGTTCTGTTCAACGAGTGGGGCCTGCGGGAGATCTGGGAAGAGGCCTACGGCGAGGTGGAGAACGTTAAGTGGCTCTCGGCCGGCGCCTGGGACCCCTGCCACTTCGCCACTGTCGATCCGATCAGCAGCCTGGACGATCTGAGGGGCAAGCGGGTCTTCACCTTCCCCACGGCCGGGCGCTTCCTCGCGCGCTTCGGCGTCGTCCCGGTGACCCTGCCCTGGGAGGACATCGAGGTTGCCGTGCAGACCGGCGAACTGGACGGCATCGCCTGGTCGGGCATCACCGAGGACTACACCGTTGGCTGGGCCGATGTGACCAACTATTTCCTCACCAACAACATCTCCGGCGCCTGGTGTGGTTCCTACTTCGCCAACGAGGAACGCTGGAACGAGCTGCCCGCCCATCTGCAGGAACTCTTCCGTCTCTGCATGGACTCCTCGCACTACTACCGCCAGCACTGGTACTGGGGTGGCGAAGCGAAGCTGCGCGTGCAGGGTGACAAGATGAAGCTGACCTCCATCCCCGATGAGGAGTGGAAGACGGTGGAGGACGCAGCCGTCGAGTTCTGGGACGAGGTCGCCGCGGAGAGCGAGCGCAACGCCCGCGTCGTGCAGATCCTGCGCGACTACAACGCCCTGATGCGCAAGGCCGGACCGCCGTACCGCAGCGCCTGATCGGGTCGAGCGGAGAGGGGAGCGGCCTTTGCCGTTTCCCCCTCACCCAGCTTCGGCTAGGTTCGCTGCGCTCACCAAGCCTGCGCAACCCTCTCCCACCAGGGGAGAGGGTTTTTCAGGCGGCATGTGATTGCTTTCCCTCTCCCCTTTGTGGGAGAGGGAGGGGCCCGCGCAGCGGGAGGGTGAGGGGAAACCGCCGCCCCGCGCAGTGGGTGACGTCCGGGGTCATCGGTGGCATCCTTGCCGCGGTCGCGCCTTGGGGAGGGAAACCGGACATGGCCGCAGCGGATGATTTTGTGCTCGATGGCGGCTGCGTCTGCGGTGCTGTACGCTACCGCATGACCGCCAGACCTCTCTTCGTGCACTGCTGCCACTGTCGCTGGTGCCAGCGGGAGACCGGGTCCGCCTTTGTGCTGAATGCGCTCATAGAGTCCGAGCAGGTGGAGCTTCTGAAGGGCCGGGTGGAAGCCGTGTCCGTACCTTCGGAAAGCGGCCGCAGTCAGGAGATCTGCCGCTGTCCGACCTGTCAGGTCGCGCTTTGGAGCCATTACAGCGGCGCGGGCAAAGCCATCCGCTTCATCCGCGCCGGCACGCTGGACGATCCGAAGCAGGTTCCGCCGGACGTGCACATCTACACGGACTCCAAGCAGCCCTGGGTGATCTTGCCGGACGGCGTGCCGGCGTTCGCGGAGTACTACCGCGCGCGGGAGACCTGGCCGGCGGAGAGCCTTGCGCGCGCCAGAGCAGCGAAGGAACGGGCTCAATCCCTCTGAAGGGGAGCCCGCGTCCTGCCGCTACTTGAAGCCGCGCAGGCTGTCGACCTGGCGGCGCACCCAGTCGTCATTCTCTGTGGCGCTTTCCCGCAGAGCTTCCAACTCCGCGTCGCTCAACACGCGCGCTTCAAGGAACTGGATCTTCAGGACCATGGTTTCCATCAGCGCGCGGCGTTCGGCGCGGGTGACTTTCTGGTCGCGGACCTGCGCCGTCAGCTCCTTGTGGCGTGCGACGAGGTCGCGGTAGAGCTCCGGCGTGCGGCTTTCCGGAACCAGGATCTTGTCGACGCCCTCGTAGGCGCAGGTCGCCCAGGCAGCCTCCCCGGAGGCGAGCTGGTAGGTGCCCAGATCGGCGGCCTTGTCCGGATCGTAACCGGAGCTGGCGCTGCAGGCCGCCAAATGGGCGTCGAAGGCCTTGAAGGCCTTCTCCATGTAAATGGCGCTGCCGGTCTGCATGTGCGCCGGCGGACCGGTTTCTTCGGGCGGCTTTTGTGCCGCGGCTTGCGCAGGTCCGGTGAGCGCGAAGGCGCCAAGCGCGAGGTTGCCGGACAGGAGAAAGATGCAGAACGCTTTGTCAGGGATCATGGTCTTCCCTCCGGTTCCTGATCTTCTGAGAAAAGAATGCGGAGGATAGGCAGGAACGGCAAGGGTGATTCGGGCCTTTTCGGCGCTGTCTTCGAACCTTTATGTTTCAGTCGTTGATGAAGTGTGTTGAAGACTGCTATTGTAGTCACAGTTGTGGTCTGTAGCAGGGTCTTGTGTTGTTCGGTCCTTGCTTTGTGGGAGACAGACGGATCACCGCACAACTGAACAGGTGCAACTTCAGTTGGGAGCAACGTGATGACAGGTTGGATGTTTGCTGCGGTGGAAGCCGTGGCGCTGACCTCGGTGATCCCGCCCCAGACCAACAAAGCCGGCATCGCCCTTAGCGCCGGTGAAAGGTCCTCGGTCTCCAGCAGGATGGACCGGGCGGACTATATGCAGGCCGACGGTCGCAGATTTGCGCCCTCGGTTTGTCCAGCAATCAGAGGAATTCTCGTACTACCCGGCGTACTCTAGCTCTGCGCTGCCGGTAGACCGGACTCCGGGCGAGACCTCGCCCGGGGAAGTGGCCTTCTTGCCGTAGCACGTTGACGCTCGGACGGAAGGCCGCGGTCTCAGGCCGGCGGCGCGGTCCCGGTTTTACGAACAGACTCTGCGTTCTGCCCGACTGCATGAGCAGCCGGGAACAGGAGAGCTGTGTCTGGAGCCGGGGCAGGCGGCGCCGTTCCTGCGGCCGCGTTCACATCAACCCGAACTGGGAGACATAGGATGAAAGTATGGATGCTTGCCACGACGCTGGCCGCAACGCTCAGCCTTGTTGCTTTGCCGCAGAGCGGTCACGCCGACGGTGGCGACGGTAAAGGCGGCGGAGGCGGCTGGGTGGCCAATGGCACCGCTCTGACCGGCCTTGAGCGCACTGGCGATCCTGAAGCGGCCAATGGCCCTCTGCGCTCTGTGAAGCTGCCGGGCACGAAGTAGTCGGCCACCGGCTCTCCTTTAACCTCGTTGTATCGGTTCGAATTGGAAGACATGACATGAAACCATGGATGCTTGCCGCGGCGCTGGCCGTGACGTTCTCACTCTTTGTCCTGCCGCAGAGCGGCAAGGCCGATCCCGGTGGCGGTTGGATTTCCAACGGCACGACCCTAACCGGCCTGGAAGGGTCTCGTGGCGAGTCTGCTTCGCCAAGCGGTCCGACGACGGTGCGGACAGGCGCGCAGTAGCGTCTTGAAGCGCAGGTGTTCCCGCGGGCCACTGCGCCCGCGGGACCTTCGCGGGACTTCCCATGGGGACGAGGTTTTCCTCTGCGCTCGCCGCCGCGGTCGTCTGTTGCGGCCTGGGTTGCGAAGGCGGCTCCGCCGCCGCCGGGAGCCTACGCGTGTTCGGAACCGAACTGCGGCTGACCCAGGCGGATGGATCGGTCCTGGCCGGCGCGGAGCTTGCGGGCAGGACCCTGTCTTTCGATCTGCCCGGCGGGCAGGCCGTGAGGCTCCGCATCGATACCGTCATCCGCGATCCGCAGGACCCGAGGGGCGAGATCCTGCTCTACCGCTTCCTGCGCGAAGATCCGGCGGACGGTGTCTGGCGCCCGCTCTGTCCGCCGGCCCCGGACGGCCTGCCGGTGGGTTTTGCACTTCGGGGCGCCTGGGACGCGGGCGGGCGCTACCGGTCCGGGGCCGACGACATCACCCTGGTCTGCGCATCCGGCGCCATCGGCAAGTGCCTGCGCATGGGCTACCGGCTCTGGGGCGAGGCCGCCGACGGCACGCCGCTGCACCTGTTCCATCAGGCCTGCACACGGGCGATGCGGGCCGACTACTGCGGCGACGGCACAAGCCATACCCGCGACGGCACGCCCATCCGCATCGGCGACCGCCTCGGCCTTCTCGACGCCGCCGAAGCCCCCGATGCGGTCTTCGAAGGGCTCTGGGGTCCTGACGGCGCCCTCTGTCTCGCACGGCCGCGCCTAGCCGATGCTGAGAGCCTCGAAGACCTGGTGGCCGCCTGCCCGCGGCTCGAAGGCAGGATCGGGCAGGCCTGCCGCGCGGCGCAGTTTGCCGAGACGCCGGCGGCCCTGCTGCTCAGCTACGGCGCCGCCGATCCCATGCGCTGAATTCTTCGGCGCCGGGCAGAGTCTCCAAGTTTTTTTCGAGTCCCTGTCACAATCCGCCGGTGCCGTTCGTCTAGGAAGTGTCAGACCAACGCCCCCCGGAACGAAAGGACTCAGCAATGGACGGCGCCAGCCACCCGAAAGACGCAGCGCAGGGCGAGACCCTTCTCGACTACCAAAAGGACATCCCCGAAATCCTGAAGACCATGGTCGGCCTGAACACGGTCATCTCAGGGACCGGGCTGGAGCGCAGCCTGCACCACCTCGTGCAGCTCCGCGCCTCGCAGATCAACCGCTGCGGCTTCTGCGTAGAGATGCACACCCGCGAGGCCCGGCAGGACGGCGAGACCGGCGAACGGCTGGACCGGGTCGTGGTCTGGGATCAGGTGGACGACTTCAGCGAACGCGAGAAGGCGGCCTTCGCCTGGACCGAGGCGCTGACGGAGCTCGATCCCAAGGCCGACCTGGCCCCCTTGCGCGCGCGCCTGCGCAAGGTCTTCACCGATCCGGAGATCGGCGTGCTGACCGCCGCCGTTGCCATGATCAATCTCTGGAACCGCATCAACATTTCCCGACACTGATGTGTTCGACTTTCGTCGAGACGGTTCCGGCCCGCGCCCCCTCCCGGCCACCGACGAGGATAATGGAATTGGGTGGCCGGGAGGGGGAGCGGACCGGTGCCGAAAAACCAAGGTAACTCCAGGACCGATTCATGGTGCACAGTGACACGATGACGAAGGAACCCAGCATAGAGCCTGCGGCGGCGGCCGTCTTCGAGCAGGCGCGCCCGCGCCTGCTGGGCCTCGCCTACCGCATCCTGGGTTCGCTGGCCGATGCCGAGGACGCGGTGCAGGACACCTTTGTAAAGTGGGCTGACGCGGAGCGGGCGGACATCGACACCCCGGCCGCCTGGCTCACCACGGTCTGCACCCGGCGTTGCCTCGACCTGCTGCGCGCCGCCCAGAGGACCCGGGTCAGCTACGTCGGCGCCTGGCTGCCGGAGCCGGTGCAGACGGGGCTGCCGGCAGAAAGTGCAATCGGGGAGGGCGAGGTCGGGGAGGGGCCGGAGCTTGCTGTTTCCCTCACCACCGCCTTCCTGCTGATGCTGGAGCGCCTGACGCCGAAGGAGCGGGCGGCCTTCCTGCTGCGCGAGGTCTTCGACCGGCCCTACGGGGAGATCGCCGCAGCCCTGGACCTGAAGGAGGCCGCCTGCCGCAAGCTGGTGTCCCGCGCAAAAGACCACGTCGAGCGGGCGCAGGTGCGCCACCGCACCCCGGCCGAGCGGCAGGACCGCCTGCTCGCCGCCTTCCGTGCGGCGGTGGAGGAGGGGGCGACCGCCCCGCTCGCCGCCCTCTTGGCCGACGACATCCGCCTCTCCGCCGACGGCGGTGGCAAGGTCCCGACTCTGGGCCGGATTCTGCAGGGCAGGGAGGCGGTCATGCGGTTCGTCGGCAGGGCGCTGCCGCGCCTCTGGGCCGGCCAGCGCTGGCGCCCGGTGATCCTCAACGGCACCCGTGCCTTCCTGATGGAGCGGGACCACCGCACCGTCGCCGCCGTGACCTTCGCCTACGACCCCGAGGGCCGCGCGACCGGCGTCTTCATCCTGCGCAACCCGGACAAGCTCGCCGCCCTGCGCCCGGTGACGATCCAGTAGGGCCGTGACCATTCAGTTGGGGCCGGCCAGTAGGGCCGGTCACCTGAACGCATCCTTCGAGACGGCCCCAGATTCGATTGAAGGGGGCCTCCTCAGGATGAGGCCGAGCTTCCTTCCTCACCCTGAGGAGCTTGCGCAGCAAGCGTCTCGAAGGGTGATGACCCCGCACTCAGACAAGAAGGTTCACACCCGATGCCGCCGTCGCGCCCGCGTCTTCTTCTCACCCCCCATCTCCTTGCAGGAGTGTTCGCAGCCATGACCCTTCCCACGTCAAGTCCGGCCCTTGCCGACGCCGCGAAGCCCGCCAGCACAAATCCGACCGGAGGCGTTGCGCTGACGATCGTCAACCCCAAGGGCCTGTTCGACCCGGCGCCCAACGGGTTCAGTCATGCGGTGGTGGCCGCCGGCGGCTCACGCCTGGCCTTCATCGCCGGACAGGGCGGGGAGGACGCCGCCGGCGCGCTGGCGCCCGACTTCGCCGCCCAGGTCGCCCAGGCCTACGCCAACCTGCGCCGTGCGCTGGAGGCGGTCGGGGCGCAGCCGGACCGGGTCACCAAGATCACGACCTACGTCGTGGACTACGACCCCGCCATGCTCGCGGTGATGACCTATCACGTGAAGCAGACCTTCGGGCGGCAGCTTCCCGCCCAGACCCTGGTGCCGGTGCCGCGCCTCGCGCTCGACGGCATGCTCTTCGAGGTCGACGCAGTGGCAATGCTGGACTAGGGCGGTTCTCGGTTAGCGGGAGCTGGAGTAGGCTGACCCTTCCTTCGGCAAGCGACGTCGGCGGAAGAGAGGGCAGGATGCTGAACTGTGCGAACCAGCCTTACGATCAGGTCGAATTCCATAAGCTGTTGGTGCAGCTTGCCGGCGTGACGGCCACCTCGCAGGTGCTCGATGTGGGCTGCGGCGTCGGCAGGACACTGAACGAGGCCGTCCGGATCGCGCGGCGTACGGTCGGCATAGACAACAACGAGAGGTTTCTTGGACGGGCACGGCAGTCCCTGGCTGCGGCTCTTGACGACGGGCGTTTGGAACTCGCGACCGTCGACCTGAATCAGGGGCCGCTGCCCTTTGCCGAAGAGAGCTTCGATAGCATCATCTGCCAGAACGTGCTGGAGTGTATTCGGGACAAGCCGGCGCTGATCGCCGCATGCTGCCGGGCCCTGAAACCCGGTGGCGTGTTTCTGCTCTCACATCATGACTTCGGCGGTGTCATGCTGAACAGCGCCGACACAGCGCTTACGCGAGATATCGTCGTCCGCTACGCAGACAGCGCGCAAGACTGGATGGATGCCGCGGATGGGGAGGTCGGAAGGAAGCTGCCCGGTTTGATGGGTTCCGCGGACTTCGCAGAAATGACAACAGAAACCCGGCAGCTTGTCGGCCTGAGCTTCGCCGAGGGAACCTCGGCGCGTGCTTACTGCATCGATGCAGCGAAAACGGCGGTTCGATCGGGGCTTGCCGAAGCCGATGTTGATCGTTGGCTCGGGGACCTTGATGCCCTCGATCGCCGTGGGGCGTTCTACCTCGCGATACCCTGGGTTTATGTGCGGGCTCGCAAGTGATGCCTACTGCAGCCCCAGCCCCAGCCCCGTTACCCGGTCCCACTATCCAGTCCCTTTGCTCGATGCCGCTACCCAGTGGCGGCTCTGGACCAGCGGTGCGGGACCGGCCCGCCGCCCCCTGTCACCCGCTTCCGTCTGCGTCGTCGGTGGATCTCGCGGTTATCGTCCCGTCGATCCGGTAGCGGTCGAGGAGGGCGATGACGCGGCCGCTGCCCAGCAGGCAGAGCGTGCCGATGCCCAGGCTGGCGGCCAACCCGAGGAACCCGCGGACATCGGTGAAGCCCTGGAAGAGGGCGGCATAGACCAGCATCACGGCGTCTGGCAGCGCGAGCGCCAGCAGCACCAGGCCAAGCAGCGTGACCGCCAGCGCCAGCAGGCCGTCGCGGGACCAGACCGGATGTTTGTTTTCGCCCGAGGGCGTGCCGGTCAGGCGCCCGCCCACCATGCGGCCCGAGAGGGACGCCGCCCCAAACCAGAGGAACAGGAAGACGGCGATGTTGGCCAAGGCGACTGCGATCGGCCAGAGCAGGTAGCCGGGCCCCAGGTACTGGCCGGCCAGCGGGTCGGCGCGCACGCGCAGAACCTCGGAGATCGAGACGTCGAAGGTGTCGAGAATGCGAAACAGGGCGAGGAGCGCCAGCAGGCGGCACCCCAGGAAGGCAAGGTCTCTCAGGCTGGGCATGGGGAGGGAACTCCTGACAAGATCCGGGGCACCGCTGCCGGTCCCCCGTCATCCGGCCCCCGTCATCGCTGGTCCCACCCCTGGGCCAAGACGTAGAATGGGTTTACACCATCGCGCGCCGCCGGGCGAGGGGCCCCGTGAGTCCCTACCCTCAATGAGCCTCTACCCCCAAGCGGCCCTGCCAGGGGGCGGGACTTGGGCGCCGTGGCAAAGGCGGCATGGCCTTTGCGGTCGCCGCGGCGGTGCCGCTGGAGTAGAAAGGGGCCTGGAGCCAGCGAAGAGCCGAGCCGCAACACCGCCATGCCCGTCCCCCCTAAGACTGCAGCCAAACCGCCCTTTAAGGATCGTGCTGTAGAGGCTGCCTTCGCGGCCTTCCCGCAGCCTGCGCGCCGGGGCCTGATGACGCTGCGCGCGCTGATCTTCGAGACTGCGGCGGCGACCCCCGGCGTCGGCACGTTGGAAGAAACCCTGAAGTGGGGTCAGCCCGCCTACCTGACGCCGGAGACCAGGTCCGGCTCGACGCTCCGCCTGGGACTGCCGAAGAACGGCGGCTTCGCCCTCTACGTCCACTGCCAGACCACGATCATCTCCGACTTCCGCAGCTTCTTTCCCGACGCCTTCGCCTATGACGGCAACCGCGCTGTCCGCTTCGACGCCGGTGCCGCCCTGCCGCGGGAGGAACTGACTCTGCTGATCCGCAGCGCGCTCACCTATCACCTGAAGAAGCGGGGCTGAATCGTTCCGGGCGTGCGGGGGCCCCTCACCCTCCCCCTTCTTGAGTTCCCTCTCCCCTGGGGGGAGAGGGAACTCAAGAAGGGGGAGGGGGAACAACAGATGCCTCGTCCCTGCTTCTTCACCCTCTCCCCTGGTGGGAGCGGGAGGGTGAGGGGAGAGCACCGCCGCCTGCCACCGCGCGTCCTCTTGACCCGGATCAAATCCCCCGGCCGCGGCCCGCGCTAGGCTGGTCTCTTCCGACCTGTCCGTATCGCGCAAGGGAGGGCTGCCTTATGCCCGCGACCGAGAAATCAGCCACCGACTCCTCCGACTCCGTCACCATCCACTGGAGCCCGAATCTCAGCGTCGGGGTGGCGGCGATCGACGGCGACCACCGCGCGCTCATCGACCTCCTGAACGCGCTCGCTGCCGCGGTGGCCGGGGCCGGCGGCCATGGTGATATCACCCTGAAGCTGGACGAGCTGATCGCGCGCACCGAGGCCCACTTCCGCAGCGAGGAGGAGATCATGGCGCGCGAGCACTACCCGGAGGCCGGCCACCACGCCCGCGTCCACGAAGCTCTGCTGGACGAGATCCGCCAGTTCCGCAGCGACCACCTGGCCGGCACCGACATCGGCCCGGAAATCACCGAGTTCCTGAAGCGCTGGCTCATCAGCCACATCATCGAAAGCGACAAGCACCTGGGCGGCTATCTGGAGGGACGCGGGGTCGGGTGAGTCTGGGCGCCGGGTAATCCGGGGCGTGGGATAATCCTGGGTGTGGAGCAATCCTGGGCGCCGGGTGAGCCCC